>JAYSSS010000052.1:0-38828 GCA_043720415.1 Ideonella sp. | reverse complement strand
CGGGCTGCCGCAGGCCATCATGGACCACGCGCGGGCGGGCGATGTGGTGGTGGCTATGGGCGCGGGCTCGATCGGCAGCGTGCCGGGGTTGGTGCTGGAGTTGACGTCGCGGGGCGACGCGCCCGGCAGCGCCGCAGCGGAGGCCGCTCAATGAGCGTCGAAGTGCAAGCGCTGGGCAAGGTCGCGGTGCAAGACCTGGGAAAAGTCGCCGTGCAAGACCTGGGAAAAGTCGCGGTGCTCCTGGGGGGCAGCTCGGCCGAGCGCGACATCTCGCTGATGTCGGGCAGCGGCGTGCTGGCCGCGCTGCAGTCGCTGGGGGTGGATGCGCAGGCGTTCGATCCGGCAGTGCGTGATCTGTCGGAACTCAAGCGGCTGGGCATTGCCCGATGTTTCATCGCGCTGCATGGCCGCCACGGGGAGGACGGCACGGTGCAGGGCGCGCTCGAACTGTTGGGCATCCCGTACACCGGCTCGGGCGTGATGGCCTCCGCCGTGGCGATGGACAAGGTGATGACCAAGCGCATTTGGCTCGCCGAAGGCCTGCCGACGCCGCGCCATGTCTGGCTCGCGCCGGGCGAGCACACGGCCGAACAAGTGCACGCCGTGCCCGCAATCCTCGGCTTGCCGCTGATCGTCAAGCCGCCGCGCGAGGGCTCGTCGATCGGCATCACCAAGGTGGTGGGCTACTCCAACATGGTCGATGCGGTCGCGCTGGCCACGCGTTATGACCCCGATGTGCTGTGCGAGGAATTCATCGAGGGCGAGGAAGTCACCTGCCCGGTGCTGGGCCAGGGTGCCGATGCGCGTGCTTTGCCCGTCATCAAAATCGTCGCACCCGAGGGCAATTACGACTACCAACACAAGTACTTCAGCAACGACACTGGCTACCTCTGCCCAAGCGGTTTGCCAGCCCACGAAGAACGTGAGATCCAGCGCATCGTCGTCGCCGCCTATAAGGCCCTGGGCTGCCGGGGTTGGGGACGGGCTGACTTGATGATCCGCGCCAGCGACCGTCGGCCCTTCCTGCTGGAGATGAACACCTCGCCCGGCATGACCGGGCACTCCCTGGTGCCGATGTCGGCCAAGGCCGCGGGCTTGTCGTACGACGCGCTGTGCCTGCAACTGCTGGCCGCGGCCAGGCTGGACAGCGCTGCCGTACAGCGCAGCGCAGCGGCCTTAGACAGCGCCGGCTGATCCCCATGGTCACCATCGCCATCTCCACGCCACCGCCCTATGCCGCGCCGCTGTCGCTGCCGGGCGACATCCGCCTCACGCAAAGGCTCACGCGCGCCGTGGTCGTACTCGCCGGCGTGGCGCTGTGTGCCACGGCGGCGGCCTGGTTGGCGCGCCAGCCCTACTTTGCGCTGCACAGCATCGCCATCGAAGGCGATGTGGCGCGCAACAGCGTCAGCACCATTCGCGCCAATGCCGCACCCAAGCTGGCCGGCAACTTTTTCAGCATCGATTTGCAGCGTGCCCGCCTGGCGTTCGAATCCGTGCCCTGGGTGCGCCATGCCGTGGTGCGCCGCGTCTGGCCTAACCGTTTGGTCGTCACGCTCGAAGAACACCGCCCCATGGCGCTG
Organism: Ideonella sp.; assembly: GCA_043720415.1. Classification (GTDB taxonomy): domain Bacteria; phylum Pseudomonadota; class Gammaproteobacteria; order Burkholderiales; family Burkholderiaceae_C; genus Pseudaquabacterium. The sequence continues at coordinate 37,245 of JAYSSS010000052.1, read as the reverse complement.
TGGGCGGCCGACGATGGCAACGACAGGCTGGTGAACAGCTTTGGCGAGGTCTTCGAGGCCAACACCGGCGATGTCGAGGACGATGCCCTGCCGCGCCTGGCCGGGCCCGAGCACAGCTCGGCGCGCATGCTGGCGCTGTACCGGCGCCTGAACCCGGCGCTCAAGCGCATCGAGGCCGGCGACATTGACACCCTGCATCTGTCCAAACGCGGCTCATGGCGCGCTGAGCTCGAAGGCGGCGCGGTCATCGAGCTCGGTCGCGGCAGCGACGATGAGGTGCTGGCCCGCGCTGGCGTCCTGGTGCGCACCCTGGCCCAGGTGACGGGCCACTACCAGCGCCCACTTGAATTTGCCGATCTGCGCCACGCCGATGGCTATGCCGTGCGCCTGAAGGGCGTCACCACCCTCGTGCCGGTGTCGCCGGTACGCAAGCGTTAGGTTCAGCACACCATGGCAAAACCCTACAACGATCTGGTCGTCGCACTCGACATCGGCACCGCCAAGGTGATGGTCGTAGCCGCCGAGATCCTGCCCGGCGGCGAGCTGCGCCTGGCCGGCATGGGGGTGGCGCCCACGCATGGCCTGAAGCGCGGCGTGGTGGTCAACATCGACGCCACGGTGCAAAGCATCCAGCAGGCGCTGAAAGAGGCCGAGATGATGGCCGCCTGCAAGATCGAGCGCGTCTACACCGGCATCACCGGCAGCCACATCCGTGGGCAAAACTCCACCGGCATGGTCATCGTGCGCGACAACCGCGAGGTCACGCCCAACGATGTGCACCGTGTGGTCGAGACCGCCAAGGCCATCAACATCCCCAACGACCAGCGCCTGCTGCTGGTCGAGCCGCAAGAGTTCGTCATCGATGGCCATGAGGTCAAAGAGCCCGTGGGCATGAGCGGCAGCCGGCTGGAGGTGAAGGTGCACATCGTCACCGGCGCCCAAAGCGCGGCCGAGAACATCCTCAAATGCGTGCGCCGCTGCGGCCTTGAAGTCGACCGCCTGGTGCTCAACCCCAGCGCCTCGGCCGCCGCCGTGCTCACCCAGGACGAGAAGGACCTGGGCGTGGCGGTGGTCGACATCGGCGCCGGCACCACCGATGTCACCATCTTCACCGATGGCTCGGTGCGCCACACCGCAGTCATCCCCATCGCCGGTGACCTGATCACCAGCGACATCGCCATGGCGCTGCGCACGCCCACCAAGGATGCCGAGGAGATCAAGGTCGAGTACGGCGTGGCCAAGCAACTGCTGGCCGACCCGAGCGAGAACCTCGAAGTGCCGGGCCTGGGCGACCGCGCGCCGCGCATGCTCAGCCGCCAGGCCCTGGCCGGGGTGATCGAGCCGCGGGTGGAAGAGATCTTCTCGCTGGTGCACCAGGTCATCCGCGATTCGGGTTATGAGGAGTTGCTGTCCTCGGGCATCGTCATCACCGGCGGCTCGGCGGTGATGCCGGGCATGGTCGAGCTGGGCGAGGACATCTTCCTCAAACCCGTGCGCAAGGGCCTGCCGCTGTACAGCGGGCCGCTGTACGACATGGTGGCCAACCCGCGCTCGGCCACGGTGATGGGTTTGCTCGAAGAAGCCCGGCTGGCGCGGGCGCGTGGGCTGAAGGTGGCGCAGCAGGCGGGCTCGGTGCAGACCTGGTTTGGCCGCGCCAAGGATTGGTTTTTGGGTAATTTTTGATTTCAAGCGAGTTTTGACGTCCGGCGCGTTTTGACTTTTGAATGGCTATTTTTGAGGCTAACCGAACTAAACAGGGGTGATCGAACAACCCCGCGCTCTTTGTGTTTCGCAATTTGAACGACCGCAACTTCTTTTCACTGGCAACTGCTTAAGACAACAGGAGAGTCACATGCCTATCGAGATGATCGAAGAGTTTGACCAAGGTACCCGCATCAAGGTGGTGGGCGTGGGCGGGGGCGGCGGCAACGCCGTCGAGCACATGATCAACCAGGGCGTGCAGGGCGTTGAGTTCGTCTGCGCCAACACCGATGCGCAGGCGCTCAACCGCAGCAGCGCGCACCAGCTCATCCAGCTGGGCGACAACGGCCTGGGCGCGGGCGGCAAGCCCGACAAAGGCAAGGCCGCGGCCGAAGAGGCCGAGGCCCGCGTGCGGCAATCGCTGGAAGGCGCGCACATGGTCTTCATCACCGCCGGCATGGGCGGCGGCACCGGCACCGGCGCCGCACCCATCGTGGCCCGCATCGCCAAGGAAATGGGCATCCTCACCGTCGGCGTGGTTACCAAGCCGTTCGAGTTTGAGGGCCCGCGCCGCATGAAACAGGCCGACGCCGGCGCCACCGAGCTCGAGGCCAATGTCGACAGCCTGATCGTGGTGCTGAACGAAAAGCTGCTCGAAGTGCTGGGCGACGATGTCACGCAGGACCAGGCCTTCGCGCACGCCAACGATGTGCTGAAAAACGCCGTCGGCGGCATCAGCGACATCATCCACATGCACGGCCTGGTGAACGTCGACTTCGAGGACGTCAAGACCGTCATGAGCGAGCCCGGCAAGGCCATGATGGGCACGGCCACCGCCGGCGGCCCGGACCGCGCCAGCAAGGCCGCCGAGCTGGCCATGGCCAGCCCGCTGCTCGAAGGCATTGATCTCTCGGGCGCGCGCGGCGTGCTGGTGTTGATTGCGGCCAACCGCAACAACTTCAAGCTCAATGAGAGCAAGGCGGCGATGAACACCATCCGCCGCTACGCCGCCGAGGATGCGCACATCATCTACGGCGCCGCCTATGACGAATCCTTAGGCGATCAATTGCGCGTCACCGTCATCGCCACGGGTTTGTCGCGGGCACGGGTGGCGGCACCCACCTTCACCGTGGTGCAGCCCACTCAGCATGGTGCTGCGGCGATGCAGCTGCGCACCGGCACCGACAACCTGCCGATCCTCAACAACCCGGTGCAGCAGCCGATGAACGTCAACGCCGCTGCCGGCGCCGGCGGCCACGACTACAGCAACCTGGCCACGCCCAGCGTCTGGCGCTCGGCCCGCACCCAGGCCGCGGCCAAGGTCGAGGCGCTCAGCTCCAACGGCATGGACGAGATCGAGATCCCGGCCTTCTTGCGGCGGCAGGCTGACTGAGCCCGCGCACCAGGGCCCGCCTGCGCGGGGCCTGGTGGCTGGCGAAGGGCGAGCCGCATGCTTGCGGCGAGACTCTGAGCGAATGGGTTGACGGGAGTCGCTTTGGCAAGTGGGCAGGCGCCCACACCCAAGCGCCTGCCCGACAATCGCCCCCATGATCCAGCAGCGCACCCTGAAGTCATTGACCCGTGCCGTCGGCGTGGGCATGCACAGCGGGCAAAAGGTCGAGCTCACCCTGCACCCGGCCGCGCCCGACACCGGCATCGTTTTTCGCCGGGTGGACCTGCCCACGCCGGTGGACATCCATGTGCGCGCCGATGTCGTCAGCGACACGCGCATGGCCTCCACCATCTCGGTGGGCGGCGACCCCGGCGCGCCCAAGGTGCAGACGATCGAGCACTTCATGTCGGCCTGCAGTGGCCTGGGGTTGGACAACCTGCGTGTGGACATCAATGCCGACGAGGTGCCCATCCTCGATGGTTCGGCCGCGAGCTTTGTCTTTCTGCTGCAAAGCGCCGGCATTGCCCTGCAGGATGCGCCCAAGCGCTATCTGCGGGTGACCAAGACGGTGGAGGTGCGCCAGGGCGAGGGCCCGCGCCTGATGTGGGCGCGCTTGGAACCCCACCACGGCTTCGAGCTGAATTTCGAGATCGATTTCGATCACCCCGCGGTCAATGCCACCGGCCAGCGCACGAGCTTTGACATGGGCTCGGGCCGCTACAAACGCGACATTGCGCGCGCGCGCACTTTCGGCTTTAGCAAGGATGTCGAGGCCATGCGCTCGCGCGGCCTCACCCTGGGCGGCAGCATGGACAACGCCATCGTCGTCGGCGACTCACGTGTGCTCAACAGCGGCGGCCTGCGCTACGACGATGAGTTCACCAAGCACAAGATCCTCGATGCCATCGGTGACCTGTACAACGCCGGCCACCCCATGCTGGCGCGCTACACCGCCTTCAAAAGCGGCCACGCGCTGAACAACCTGTTGCTGCGCAAATTGCTGCAAGACCGCTCGGCCTGGAAGATCGTCAGCTTTGACGATGCCACGCAAGCGCCGGCCGGTTTTGCCGAGCTCGCGCCGGCCTGGTGATGGCTGCACACGTGGCGGCACGTCGGGTCATCAATTTGGCTGCGTACATCGCTGCTTGCTTGGCCGCCGCGCCCACCATACCGGCCGGAGACGGCCGCCCGCCATGCTGATTTTTCGCCTCGTCTTCGGCCTCTTGCTGGTGGCCAGCCTGCTGTGTTTTGCGCTGTACATCGGCACCGGCCAAGTGGCCTGGCGGCAACGTGGCCTGAAGGTGCTGACCTGGACGCTGCTGGTGGCGCTGGCCCTGTTTGCCGTGCTGGTGCTGGAGCGCGTGGCATTGTTGCTATAAGCGCCGAATCGCTGGCCAAGGCTTGCAAACCCCTGGGTTAGAGTCGCTCCGCCATGAAATTCGTCTTTTGGACTGCCGCCATTGCGCTCCTGCCGTTGCTGGGCACGTCGGCGTTTTTCTACAGCCTCTACCTCGGCACCGGCGAGCACGTGCCACGCCTGCGCGCCGTGGCACTGTGGCGCTGGTCGGTGGTGTTGGTGCTGGGTACCTTCAACATCTGGGTCTTCGAGCGCGTGTTCCAGGGCATTCGCGCTTTGATCCGCTGATCCAGGCGGCGCCCAGGCCGCGCCCAGGTGGCACCCAGCCGCGGCGGTCAATTCCCTGCGCTGTAGCGCTTGCCATTGGCCTTGTAGCGGGCGATGGCCTTTTTCAGATCCGTGTACTCCTCGCAACCCATCATGCAGGCCTTGTCCAGCGCCGCCAGGCGAGCCTCGGCCTGCGGCAATTGCCCCAGGATCAGGTAGAGCTCGCCCGAGTATTCCAGCGCCCCACGGTGCGTGGGGTTGATGCGCAGGGCGGCGTCGTAATAACGCTCGGCCGCAGCGTGATCCGGTGTCTTGGACTTGCGCAGGCTGTAGCCCATCAGGTTGTTCCAGTCGGCGCTGGCGCCGTCGTTGATGCGCTGCAGCTCGGTGATCGCCGCCGGCCAGTTGGACATGGCGATCAGCGCGCGCACGGCGGCGAGCTTGTCGTTGGCGCTGGCCGGTGCGGTGTCGGCCGCTTGTGCGGCGGTGCAGTGCAAGACGGCGGCCAGGGTGGTGGCCAGGCAGGTGGCCGTGAAGCTGGCGCTCCAGGGGCGATGGTGGCTGGATGAAGTCAAGTGCGTCCTCCAAAAGGGGTGGAGCAAACAAGGGTGGCGCCATCAAGGTTGGCGCAATCAGGGTTGGCGCAATCAATAGGTGCGACCGCCTTTGTACTGCGCATGGGCGCGCCGCGCCAGGGGGGTGGCCGCGGCCAGGGCGGCCATGCTGCCGCCCACATGGGCGTGCGTGATGGCCAGGCCCAGGGCATCGGCGGCGTCTTTGCCCGGCAGGCTGGGCAGCTTGAGCAGGCGCATCACCATCTCCTGGATCTGTGATTTGCTCGCCAGGCCGTGGCCGACCACGGCTTTTTTCATCTGCAGTGCGGTGTATTCGGCCACCGTCATGTCGCCTTGCACCAGCGCCGCCAGCGCCGCGCCGCGCGCCTGGCCGAGCAGCAGCGTGCTTTGCGGATTGACGTTGACAAAGACGATCTCGACCGCCGCGACCTGCGGTGCATAACGCGCCATCACCTCTGCCACGCCTTCAAAGATGATCTTGATGCGCGCTGGCAAGTCGCCGCGGGCGACATCCAGCGTGCTGATGGTGCCGCTGGCCACATAGCGCAGGCGTGGGCCTTGGGCCTCGACCACGCCAAAGCCGGTGCGCTGCAGGCCGGGATCGATGCCGAGGATGCGCGTCATGCCGCTCGTCATGTGGCCTGGCCACGCAACTGGAAGTACCAGCGCACGGAATGAAAGAACACCGGCGCGGCGAAGCACAGCACGGCCAATCGATCCAACAGACCGACGGCGCCGGTGACCGAGGGCGCATTGCCCCAGTGGCGCACTCCGGCGTCCTTCTTCAAGGCGCGCATGACAAAGTCGCCCAGGGTGCCAGCCGCCCCAGCAATGGCCGCCATGGCAAACGCCTGTGGCGCCTTGAAGGGCGTGATCCAGTACAGCGCGGCCCCCAGCAGCGCGGCGCTGAGCACGCCCAGGGCAAAGGCGCGCGTTGAGAACGAGCGGTCAATGCGCCGTGCCAGCGGCCGGCGGCGCAGCCAGCGGCTGGCGGTCTCTTGCACGATCTGCGCCATGCTGGTGACGATCACCAGAAAAAATAACAGGAATGCGCCGCGTCCTGCATAACCCGCAAACTCCAGGAGCAGTAGGGCCGGCGCGTGCGACAGGCCAAACACGCAGACCATGATGCCCCACTGGATCTTGGCGTTGCGCTCGAGAAAGCGCTCGGGGTCATTGGCCATGGCGCTGACCACCGGGATGGCCAGGAAGACATAGACCGGAATGAACACGGAAAACAGGTCGAAGTTGCGGTTGCCCACCAGCAGGTACTGCAGTGGCAACACCGCAAAAAATGCCAGCAACAGGCTGCGGTGGTCGCTGCGCCGGGTCTTCATCAAGGTGATGTACTCGCGCAGCGCCAGGAAAGAAAGCACCGCCGTCAGCACCGTGGCACCCACTGCCCCAGACATCCAGGCCAGCCAGAAAATGCTGGTGCCAACCCACACCGCGCGCAGATCACGCTTGAAGCGGTCCTGCCGCGCGCCTTGCTCAGGGTTGCGCTCGCGCAGCGTCAACAAGAAGGACACGGCGGTCACCAACAGCAGCAGCCCGAACAGGATGACAAAAAGCAGGGCCACCTGCTCACTGGCGTCAAGGCGGCGAAGGGCTCCCACCTCAGCTTTCCTGCGGCTTCATGGCCACCACCGCGTCGCGCGCGCGGGCCAAAAAGCTGCGCTTGTCTTCGCTCGCCTGCAACACCACCGGTGCGCCAAAGCTCACCGTGCACAAAATCGGCACCGGCACCACCTCGCCCTTTGGCATCACCCTTTGCACGTTATCAATCCAGGCCGGAATCAACTGCACCTGCGGGAACTGCTGGGCCAGGTGGTAGAGCCCGCTCTTGAAGGCCTGGGGCAGGCCCTTGTTGCTGCGCGTGCCCTCAGGAAAGATCACCAGCGAGTCGCCACTTTTCAAAGCGTCGATCAAGGGCTCCAGCGGGTCTTGATCTTCGGTGCGCTGGCGCGACACATACACCGCATGAAACACCTCGCGCGTCAGCCAGTGCTTGAAGCGCCCGCGGGTCCAGTAATCGCGCGCCGCAATCGGCCGGGTCGTGGCCCGCAGCTCTGAGGGCAGCGCCGCCCAGATCAGCACCCAGTCCAGATGGCTTTGGTGGTTTGCAAAGTAGATGCGCTGTACCGCAGAAGGCGGGCAACCCTTCCAATGGCCCTGCGCGCCCGTGACCAGGCGGGCGATGAAGGAGAGCAACAAGCCCATGGCGTCGGCGCGGGTCATGGGGGGCGATGGTAATGGCTAAAATGGCCATTCCTCAACCCCGCCGAGACTGCCATGAATGTCACTGCGACCGACGCAAAGAATCGTTTTGGCGCCCTGTGCCAAGCGGCCAAGGGCCAGCCGGTGATTGTTGAGAAAGCTGGTCAGCCCGATACCGTGTTGCTGTCCTACGCCGAGTACCAGCGCCTGTCGCGACCCCAGGCGTCCACAGACGCTGCACGGCGCAAGCAGTTTGCGCTGCAGCACCGCGACTGGATTGATGAGCAGAATCGGTTCTTTGACGAGCACGGCGTCTGGAGCGAAGAGCTCACGTCCTGGTGAGCTTGGCGAGGCAGCGATGGCCCAGTTCGACGTTTTTGACAACCCCAATCCGCGGGCTCGCCACTGGCTGCCCTATGTGGTGGACGTGCAAAGCAACCTGTTGTCGGACTTGCGCACGCGCCTGGTGATGCCGCTGTCGCGCTCGGCGGTCGAGGCGCCGCGATCGGCCCGACGCGTCGCGCCCGTGTTCGTCGTCGAAGGTGAGCGACTGGTCCTGCAAGCGCAATTGACAGCGCACCTGGACGCGCGCTTGTTGAGCAAACCGCGGGCATCACTGCTCGGCCACCTGGGTGAAATTCGCGATGCGCTGGACGTGGTGATCAGCGGCGTGTGAGCCCCTCAATCCCCCCAAGCCGCCGCCAGCAATTCCTTCGTATACGCCTCACGCGGCGCTGCAAACAGCGCCAGCGTCTCGCCCTCTTCGATCACATCCCCGCCCTTCATCACCATCACCCGGTGCGCCATGGCGCGGATCACGGCGAGGTCGTGGCTGATGAAGATGTAGGCCAGGCCGTGGCGCTGCTGCAGCTCGGCCAGCAGGGCCAGCACCTGCTGCTGCACCGAGACATCCAGGGCCGAGGTGGGCTCATCCAGCACCAGCACTTCAGGCGATAGCACGACGGCCCGGGCGATGGCGATGCGCTGGCGCTGGCCGCCGCTGAATTCATGCGGATAACGCTGCAAGACGTTCGCCACGCCGTGGCGATCTGACAGGCCGACTTCATCGAGCATGGCCAACACCATGCTCTGGCGCTCGGCGGCCGGCAGCTCGGCGCGGTGCAGGTCCAGCCCCTCGCTGACGATCTGGCCCACGGTCATGCGCGGTGAGAGCGAGGCAAAGGGGTCTTGCAGCACCACCTGCACGCGTTTGCGCATGCGGCGCAGGGTGTCGCGGCTGGCGCCGGTCAGCGTCTCTTCGCCCAGCGCCACGCTGCCGGCCGACGTGTCTTGCAGCGCCAGCAAGGCCATGCCCAATGTCGTTTTGCCCGAGCCCGATTCGCCGACGATGCCCAGGGTCTGGCCGCGCTGCAGCGCCAGGCTGACGCGCTTGACGGCGATGAAGTCGCGGTGGCTGAACCAGCCGGTGTCGATTTTGAAGGCCACGCTCAAATCATCGGCGCGCAGCAGCACCGGGGCATCGGCGGCCACGGCTTGCACCACACGCTGCGGCTTGGAGGCGAGCAAGCGCTGGGTGTAGGTGTGGGCCGGCCGGGCAAACACGGCCGCGGTGTCGCCCAGCTCGACCAGTTTGCCGCGCTCCATCACGCCCACGCGGTGGCTGAAGCGGCGCACCAGGTTCAGATCGTGGGTGATGAAGAGCAGGGCCATGCCCATCTCGGCCTGCAGCTCATCGAGCAGGGCCAGGATTTGCGCCTGGATGGTGACGTCCAGCGCGGTGGTGGGCTCATCGGCGATCAGCAGCTTGGGCCGGCAGGCCAGGGCCATGGCGATCATGGCGCGCTGGCGCTGGCCGCCGGAGAGCTGGTGCGGATGCCAATCGATGCGCGTCGCGGGCTCGGGGATGCCGGTGCGCGCCAGCAGCTCAATCGCACGCGCCCTTGCGGCGTTAGGGCGCAGCGCCTCGTGCAGCTCCAGCACCTCGCCGATCTGGTTGCCGATGCTGTACAGCGGGTTCAGCGCGGTCATCGGCTCCTGGAAGATCATGCCGATTTCGCGCCCGCGCAGGCCGCGCATCTGGCGCTCGCTGTGCGCCATCACGTCCGTGCCATTGAAGCGGATGGCGCCACTGCTGGTCGCCGCATCCATCAGGCGCAGGATGGACAGCGCGGTGATGGATTTGCCCGAGCCCGATTCGCCGACCAGGGCGAATTTTTCGCCCGCGGCGATGCTGAAGGAAACCTCATCGACCACGGTGCTGGTGCCGAAGCGCACGCTGAGTTTGTCGATTTCCAGCAGCGGGCGTGCGGCCGGCGCCGCAGATGGCGGGTCGCCGCCGGGCAGGGTGTTGACAGCGCTCATGCGGTTCGCATCACTCATGACTTGCGCGTGTCAAAGGCATCGCGCAGCGCATCGCCGATGAAGGTGAGCAGCAGCATGGTGAGGGTGAGCAACACAAAGGTCGGCACGATGATCCACCAGGCATCGAGGTTGGCCTTGCCCTGCTGCAGCAGCTCACCCAGTGAGGGCACCGAGGCCGGCACACCCAGGCCCAGAAAATCCAGCGAGGTCAGCGCCAGGATCGCTGCGCTCATGCGAAAGGGCAGGAAGGTGATGACGGGCGTGAGCGAATTCGGCAGCACATGGCGGCGGATGATTTGCAGGTTGCTCAGGCCCAGTGCGCGCGCGGCCTTGACGTATTCGAGCCCGCGGTTGCGCAGGAACTCGGCGCGCACATAGTCCGACAACCCCATCCAGCCCCACAGCGAGAGCAGCACCAGCAGCAGCAAGAGCGAGGGCTCAAAGATCGAGGCAAAGATGATCAGCAGATACAGCTCGGGGATGGCGCCCCAGATCTCGATCAACCGCTGCGACACCAGATCAATGCGGCCACCGAAGTAGCCCTGAATGGCGCCCATGACGATGCCCAGCAGCGTGCCCGTGAGAGTGAGCGCCAGCGCAAACCAGATGCTGACGCGAAAGCCGTAGAGCAGCCGGGCAAACATGTCGCGGCCCTTGTCGTCGGTGCCCAACCAATTTTTGGCGCTGGGGGCTGAGGGCGGCGGCAGCTTGGTGAAGTAGTCGGTGGATTGCGCCGAGTGCGGGTTGGGCGCAGCGAGCGACCAATTGCCGGGCTTGGCCAGCAGGCCCGTGATAAAGGGGTCCTTCCAATCGGTGGGCGTGGCGAAATCGCCGCCGAGGGCGATCTCGGGCGGGTTGTTGAAGATGGGGAATAGCAGCCGGCCATCGATGCGCGCGACAAAGGGTTTGTCGTTGCTCACCAGCTCGGCCACGCTGGCCAGCAGCAGCACGATGAGGAAGAGCCAGAAGGAGCGGTAGCCGATGCGGTTGCGCTTGAAGCGCGCCCACGACCGCTGATTGGGGGACAGCGAGGGCGTTGGCGAGAGCGTCATCGCCGCTGCCGCTGGGCTGCCCGCAGAGCTGCTCATGCCGCTCATCGCCCCACACTCCCAAACTGCACGCGCGGGTCAATCACCACATACAAGATGTCCGACACCAGCTTGACCACCAGGCCGATCAGCGTGAACAGATAGAGCGAGCCCAGCACCACGGGGAAGTCGCGCCGCACCACCGCCTCATAGCCCAGCAGGCCCAGGCCATCGAGCGAGAACAGCGTTTCGATCAACACCGAGCCGGCAAAGAAGGCGCCAACAAAGGCCGCCGGAAAACCGGTGACGATGGGGATAAGCGCGTTGCGGAAGATGTGCTTGTAGAGCACGCGCTGGGCCGACAGGCCCTTGGCGCGCGCCACCAGCACGTACTGCTTTCGCATCTCCTCAACGAAGGTATTTTTCGTCAGCAGGGTCATCACCGCAAAGCTGTGGATCACCAGGCAGATCAGCGGCAGGGTGAGGTGCCAAAAATAATCTGCAATGCGCGCGGCCCAACCCAGCTCGTCCCAGTTGTCGCTCGTCAGCCCGCGCAGCGGGAACCAATCCAGAAACGTGCCGCCGGCAAACACCACGATGAGCAGCAGGCCGAGCACAAATCCAGGGATGGCGTAGCCTATGAGCACCAGGCTGGTGGTCAGCGCATCAAAGCGCGAGCCCTCGCGCACCGCCTTGGCCACGCCCAGCGGGATGGACACCAGGTAAGACAACAAGAACGCCCACAGCCCCAGGCTGATGGAAACCGGCAGCTTCTCCTTGATGAGCTGCCAGACATCCTTGTTGTGCATGAAGCTCTTGCCCAGATCAAAGCGCGCGAAGCTGCCTAACATCTCGATATAGCGGACGTGCACCGGCTTGTCAAAGCCGTACAGCGCCTTCAACTCCTCGATGCGCTTTTTGTCGATGTCGCGGCTGGCGCGGTAGCCGCCGCCGTCACCCCCCGGGCCGGCGCGGGCCTCGGCCATGATCTGCTCGACCGGGCCGCCGGGCACGAACTGGATGACGATGAAGGTCACCGTCAGCGCGCCCAGCAGGGTGGGGATCATCAGCAGCAGGCGCTTGAGGATGTAGCTCAGCATGTCGTCCCCGGGCGTGGCGTGTGGCCTGTGTGTTCAGCGCGGTTCATCGGGCGGGATTCAATGTGCGGGATTCAACGCGCGGCTTTCAACGCGCGGCTTTCAACGTGCGGCTTTCAACGTGCGACCGGCAAGGCCGCGGCCGGCGCCGTCTTGTCCCACCAGGTCCACACCGGCCAGGGCTGCGAGTAAGAGTTGGCCAGCGAATCGGCCGAAAAGTGCTGCGCCGAAGTCTGCGGCACGCCCAGCTTGCTCCAGTAGGAAATCGGCTCGTCGGCCTTGTACAGCGTGGGCAGCTGATAAAAGCTCCACAGCACCACGCGGTCCAGGGCACGCGCGGCGGCGATGAGCTCATCCATGCTGCTGGCCGTGGCCAGTTTGTCCAGGATGTGATCGATGGCCCGGCTCTTGATGCCGCGGTAGTTGTCGCTGCCGGTCTTGTCGGCGTCGGCGCTGTTGAACTGGCGCTGCAGCTCGGCCACCGAGGGCAGGGTGAAGGGCCGGCCGGCGATGCCGGTCACATCAAACTCAAACACCTCCAGGCGGTGGCTGTACAGCGCGAAATCCACCAGACGCTCGGTCAAGGTGATGCCCAGCTTGGCCAGGTTGCGCTGCCACATGGTGTTGCTGCCCAGCGATACCGGCTCCAGGTACTGGAACTCAAAGGCCTCGCCCTGGGCATTGCGCAGCTTGCCATCAGTGGCCACCTTCCAGCCGGCGGCGGCCAGCAGATCCCGGGCGCGCTTCAGGTTGTCGCGCAGGCCGTTCTCGCTGCCGGCGGTGCTGGGCGCCACAAAGGCCGGGCCGAAAACACGCGCCGGCAACTCGGCGCGGAAGGACGCAAGCAGCGCCAGCTCGGCGGCGGAGGGCTCGCCCTGGGCCGCAAAGGGCGAGTTGTTGAACAGGCTGTTGCCGCGCTTAAAGGTGCGGTAGGCGTTGTATTGCTCAAAGTCCCAGGCCAGCACCAGGGCCTCGCGCACACGAATGTCGGCAAACTTTGGCAGGCGCAGGTTGAAGTAGACCGATTGCAGGCCCTGGCCGGTGCCCACGGGAAAGGCGTTCTTCAAGATGCGGCCATCACGCCACTTCACGCCCTGGTGCTGGCGAACCCAGGCACGTGAGCGGTACTCCTTCATCAGATCAAATTCACCGGCCTTGAAGGCCTCGCGGGCGACAGCGTCGTCCTTGTACATGCGGTAGGCCACGCGCTCGAAATTGAAGTAGCCACGGCGATCCGGCAGGCCCTGCGCCCAATAAGTTGGGTTGCGTTTGAACTCGACGCGGCTGGGCCGCTGCACCTTGTCGATGACATAGGGGCCGCTGGTGATGGGGTACTCATCGATGATCTTGTCAAAGGGCTTGCCCGCGCCCCACTTCTTCGAGAACACCGGCATGCCGCCGATGGTGAACAGGGTGTCGACAGCACGCTCCTTCAAATCAAAACGCACGGTGCGCGCATCGACCTTGGCGGCGCCGGCGATGCCGGCAAATTCGGTCTGCACATAGGCCGCGGCCTCTTTGCTGCTGAGCTGGGTGAAGCTGTGCACCACGTCTTCGGGTGTCACCGCATCGCCATTGGAAAAGCGCGCCTTGGGGTGGATGCGGAACTGTATGGACGACAGGTCGGGCGCCACCCACATGCTCTCAGCCAACTGGCCGTACATGGCCTGGGGCTCATCCAGGGATTGCGAGGCCAGGGCCTCGAACATCAAGATCTGCAATCCCGCCGGTGCCACGCCCTTGGTGGTGTAGGGGTTGAACTTGTCGAAGCTGCTGCGCCGGTCCGGGTTCTTCAGCCGCAGCACGCCGCCCTGTGGCGCCTGTGGGTTGACATGCTCGAAGTGGCTGAAACCCGGTGGGTATTTGGGCGGCAGGAAGGCCGAGATGGCGTGCTCCCAGCTGCCGGTGGTGACCGGCACGGCGGGTGTGGCCCTCACGCTGGTGCCCAGCAGCGCCGCCAAGCAGGCCGCGGCGGTGAGCATCCAACGCAAAAGCTCGCGATTTGCCTTCCACATAGCGGTCGAGTATCCGCGCCGGCCGGCCTGCCCGCCCTGCTGGTTTTCGCCGGGGCGGCCGTAGACTGCGGCCCCGCCCTGACGCCCTGAAGGCCCGCCATGACCCCCTCTGCCCCCCACGCCAGCGCCGCTGCCGACGACAGCTTTGAGCTCTGGGACTTGCGCGTCGAGCTCATCTGCCCGCCGGGTGATCGTGTGCTGTGCGGCGCCGCGCCGGGCGACCACTTCGAGTTGCGTGGCGAGATGCTGCACCTGCCACCCGGCCAGGGTTTCTCGATCTACTCACTGGCCGCCGTGCTGCCCCTGCTGCCCGCCAAACAGCGCATGACGCATGCCAACGATTGGATGACGAGCGATGCCGACGTGGCCTGCCCCGACCCGCATTGCCCCACGCGCTTGCGCATCACGCGCACCGCCAAACGCCGCTTCTCGCATGGCCAGACCACCGCCGTGCCCTTGCCCGCGGCAGCGAATGCCCATCCATCCCACGCTTCGCAGGAGCCCACATGAGCTTGCCCGGAGGAGCCCGCATGACCCGCCCCGAGACGATAGAGCTGGCCAGCGGCTACCGCATCCCGCGCGTGCTGCGCGGCGGCTGGCAACTGGCCGGCGGCCATGGTGAGGTGAACCGCGAGCGCGCCATTGAAGACATCACCGCCTTTGTCGATGCCGGGCTGGACACGGTCGATGGCGCCGACATCTACACCGGGGTCGAGGCGCTGTATGGTGAATTCAACGCGCGCCACGACCAAGGCAATGCGCGCCGCTTGCAGGTGCACACCAAGTTCGTGCCCGACTTTGACGATCTGGCGCGGGTCGATGAGGCCTATGTGCGCCGCATCGTGGAGCGCTCACGCCAACGGCTGCGCCGCCAGCGGCTCGATCTGGTGCAACTGCACTGGTGGAACTACGAGGTGCCCGGCATGGTGCAGGCGGCGCAGCATCTGCACAGGCTGCAGCGTGAGGGCTTGATTGGGCAGTTAGGCGGCACCAACTTCGATGCCCCGCAAACGCTGGCCATGCTCGACGCCGGCGTGCCCCTGGTCAGCATGCAGGTGCAGTACTCGCTGCTGGATCGCCGACCCGAGCGCGCCCTGGTGCCGCTGTGCCGCCAGCGCGGCGTGCAATTGCTGTGCTACGGCACGATTGCCGGCGGCTTCATCACCGACGCCTGGCTGGGCCGGCCCGAGCCCGGGCCCGAGCTGAGCAACCGCTCGCTCATCAAATACAAATTGATCATTGATGACTTTGGCGGCTGGGCCGCATTTCAGACCCTGCTGCGCGCCTTGCGCACGGTGGCTGACAAGCACAGCAGCTCGATTGCCGCCGTGGCCACACGCTGGGTGCTGGACCGCGAGGGCGTCGCCGCGGCCATTGTGGGTGCGCGTTATGCCGACCGGCTGGCGGACACGCTCTCGGTGTTTGATCTGCGCCTGGATGCTGAGGACCACGCCCGCCTGGCGCCCCTGCTGGCCGCCCACCCGGGGCCCGAGGGCGATTGCTTTGCGCTGGAGCGCGACAAGAGCGGCCGCCATGGCCGCATCATGAAATACAACCTGTCCAAGGTCTGAGAGCGCCCCCAAACCTGCCGCTTCGCGTCAGGCCCCCCGCGGGGGATGAGAAAACTTGGGAGCGGCCCGGCGTTTTCTCATGAGCGATCAGCGCTCGCCGCCCAGATCGGCCACGAGCTGCAGCAAGAGGCTTTGTGACAACTGACGCAGCTCCTGGTGCGCCGCAGCGGCCTGTGCCTCGGCCCAGGCTGCGGTGTCCTGCCGCAGTGTGCCGGTGGCGGCGTAGTCCTTGCTCCAGGTGGCCTCGTGGCTGCCTGGCTTGAGCAGTTCTGCGCGCAGGCCCATGCCCAGCGCATGCGGCTGACCGCGGCCCACGGTGTTCAGGCTCGTCCAGCTCAGGCGCAGCGTCCAGGCGGTGTCGGTTGCCGCAGCCGCTGCAGGAGCCTCGGCCTCGGCGGACAGGGCCCGCCACTGTGCGGCCAGCGGCCAGTGCGGCGCGGCCTGCGCCATGTCGCCCAGCAACTGCCGCTTGGCCGCCAGGCTGTCGGCGTCTTCGCCGCGGATCGCGCCCACCGTGGCACCCAGGGTGGCGCCCAGGGCCAATGAGGTCGGCACCACGGTGGCCAGGCACAGGCCCACCATCGGGCCGGTGGCCGCGCAGGCCAGGGCGCCCCAGGTCAGGCCGATGCCGCCACCGCGCGCTGCGCCGGTGGCGGCATTCCTGCCACGGCCCGCGGTCTCCAGCGTTTCAAGCTTGATCCCGGACGACTGCACTTCGGCTTGCAATTGCCCGATGGCCAGGCGTGGCGCCTGCGGTGTGCTGGCACAGGCAGCCATCAACACCGCGGCCACCAAGGCGACTGCGCGCGATGTCGCCGAACTGGCGCCCGATGGAGCCATCGATGAAGGCGCGCTCAGAGGCGCACTGCGTCCGCCGCCGCTGGGCGTGCAGCGCTTTCGTGCAAGCAGGTGATGGTGACCTGCTGTTCTTCGTAGGCCGTGGCGATGCTCTGGGCCTGCACTTCAATCACCGTGCCATCCAGCCTCAGGCAGCTCAAGGCGAAAGACGGCTCGGCACCCGCTGAGCCGGCAAGTTGCTTCGTCTCGGCCAGCACGGCGGCATGAGACGACGGGTGAATCCGGTCGAGCAGGGGTTTTCCGTCGAGTTCGGCCGCCGTGCGCGCCCCCAGCAACTTGATCGCAGCAGGGTTGGTAAAGACGACCCGGCCGCCGCGGTGCACCAGCATCGCCACGGGCGACCACTCGACCAGGGCGCGGTAACGCTCCTCGCTGGCGCGCATGGCCGCTTCCATCAGCTTGCGGTGGCTCACGTCGGTCATCACCACCAGCATCACCGGCGGGCCGGCGGCGGTGTTGCCAGCGGGGTTGGCGACATCACTGACGGCGCTGACCGCCACCTGCACCCACACCTGCGATTCGTCCCGGCGCGCCAGCCGCAACTCCAGCGACTGTGTTTGCCCGCTCTGCGCCAGCAGCCTGCGGTGCAGGTACCAGGTGTCCTGGTCGGCCTTGCAGATGTAGCGGCTGATCGGCTGCTTGACCAGCGTGCCGCGCGCTGCGCCCAGCAGGGCGGCCGCCGCCAGGTTGGCGCGCAGGATCAAGCCCGCCTCACTGACACTGCAATACCCCACCGGTGCCAGGTCATACAGATTGAAGTAACGCTCACGTGACGCGTCCAGTTCAAGCTGTGACCGGCGCAGCTCTTCGTTCTGCATCTGCAGCTCGATCTGGTGCACCTGCAGCTCGTGCAACAGATCGCGCGTGGCCTCGGGCGACAGCGCGGCCAGGCGATCCAGCGATAAGCCGGCAAAGCGCTCATGCGTCAGCGCCGCCAGGCGGTCACGCGCCGATGCGGACTGGCTGCGCGACAGCACTTCGGCATGCTCGCGCAGCGCCTGGGCGACGGCGGCCTCGTTGGCCAGGGCGGCTGCGGCGGCCTCGGCAGCGGCGTCGTCGGGGCGGGTGCTATCCACGGGCATGGCGTGTCTCCATCGACAAGGTGTGCACAGCAGACATCAAGCCGCGGGCCCGATGGTCCGTTCAGTGGTGGCCACCGCATACATCAGCCCGGCCTCGTTGACCAGGGCGGTCGACACCATCGAGATCTCGATCACCGCCCCGGACTGGGTCAGCCGCTGGGTGCGGTAGGGCTCGAGCACCTGGGCCTGGCTGAGTTGGGCCAGCGTGGCCAGCGCCCGCTCGCGCAGCGCGGGCGGAATGCGGTCGCGCACGTTCATCGCCAGCGCCTGGGCTTCGTCCCAGCCATACAGCCGCTGCGCGCCCGGGTTCCAGGCCAGGGTGCGGCCGTCCAGGTCTTGCACGGTGATGGCATCGCTGGCATCGCGCAGCGCCACGCCCAGGCGCTGCAGACCATTGCTGCGCTGCAAATCGTCGCGCAGCTTGACCAAAGGGGTGATGTCGACAAACGAGATCACGGCGCCCTCGATCACGTTGTCCAGCGTGCGGTACGCCTGGATGCGCATCGCGAACCACTGGCCCGAGATGGTCTGCACTTCCAGGTCTTTGGGGATCAGCGTGGCCAGCATCGACTGCGTGTCGGCCACCAGGCGGTCGTAGCCGACCAGGTTGGAGACGATGTGGCCCACCGGCCGGCCGACGTCGCTCAGGATCAGGTTGATGATTTTTGAGGCCGACGGCGTAAAGCGCAGGATGCGCAACTGGTGATCGACGAACACGGTGCCGATGCCGGTGCCGGCCAACAGGTTGTTCATGTCGTTGTTGGCGCGCGAGAGGTCGGCGACCTTGGTCTGCAGCTCGGTGTTGACGGTGGCCAGTTCTTCGTTGACGGATTGCAGCTCTTCCTTCGAGGTCTCGAGCTCTTCATTGGTGGACTGCAGCTCTTCGTTGACCGATTGCATTTCCTCGTTCGACGACTTGAGCTCCTCGTTCGAGCTTTCCAGTTCCTCGTGCGTGCTTTGCAGGTATTCGTCCTTAGCGCGCAGTTCCTGCGTCAGCGCGGCGATGCGCGCCTGGGCGGCCGCATCGGCTTGGTCGGTGGTCGCAGTGCCAAGCGCGGGGCCGCCGCTCAGCTGCTGCGACGCGGCCTGCCCGCTCTCACCCGGCGGTGCTTCATCCAAGATCACCAGGTAAAGCAGCGGCTCCGGCGACGCGACGGCGCCCACCGAGGTGCCCACTGTTTCGCCCACCGCAAAGCGCGTCGCCACGGGTCGCACCGTCAGGTTGACCAGGGTGTGGTGGCCATTGGTCTTGACGCGCAGGTGCTGCGCCCGCGCCACGGCATTGCCGGCCACCGCCTGGTGCAGCGCTTTGGCCAGCCCGGGCCGCAAGCCGTCACGGGCCATCTTCAGGATATTGTTGTTGCCCACCTCGCCGGGTGCGGGCTCCAGAAACTGGCCGCTGCGCCCATGCAGATAGAGGATGTCGCCCTGGTGGTTGACCAAGGCGCCGGCCGGGGCCACCTGCGCCAGCATGGCCTGCTCGGTCATCTCGCGCAGCGTGGGTTTGGCGCCCCGCGCCAGCGCCTTGGCCAGGACGGGTTGCGCTGCCAACTCAAGCATCGTCATCGGCTGCGGCAAGTGGCCCAGGGCGCCGGAGAAGCGGCCATGACTATCGCGACCTTGAAAATCAGTTTGGCGCCGGTACAGCTTGGCTTTGCGATCCATGACGTCGAACAGATCATCGAATTCACCCACGCCTTCCGAGGTGCCCAGGAACAGCATGCCGCCGGGCCGCAGCGCGTAGTGGAACAGCGGGATCAGCTTCTTCTGCAACCCGGTGCCCATGTAGATCAACAGGTTGCGGCAACTGATCAGGTCGAGCCTGGAAAACGGCGGGTCCTTGATCACGTCCTGCTCGGAAAATATCAACAGGTCGCGGATGACCTTGTGGATGCGATAGGCGCTGCCGTCGGCTTCGAGGGTAAAAAAGCGCGCCAGCCGCTCAGGGGTCACATCGGCGGCAATGCTCGCCGGATATCGGCCGGCACGGGCGCTGGCGATGGCCTGGCTGTCGATGTCGGTGGCAAACAACTGGATGGTGTAGCTGGTCTTGATCGATTCCATGTGCTCGACCAGCAGGATGGCGATGGAATAGGCCTCTTCGCCAGTTGAGCAGCCCGTCGTCCAGACCCGCACCGTGCTGCCGGCCGGCTTGCCCACGAAGAGCTGCGCGATGGCGCTGGCTTGCAGCACCGCAAAGGCATCCGGGTCGCGGAAGAAATTGGTCACGCCGATCAGCAGGTCGCGGAACAGCGCCTCGACCTCGGCCGGCGTTTGCTGCAGGTATTTGACGTAGTCGTCGATGCTGGGGATCTGGTGCACCGCCAGGCGCCGCTCGATGCGGCGCTGGATAGTGCTCGGCTTGTACTGCGAAAAGTCGTGCCCGACCTGGGCCCGCAGCAGGACGAAGATCCTCTTCAGCGCGTTGTCGGTCTTTGGCACCGCCAGGTTGAGCGCGCGCGGCAGCTTGCCAAAGGCATGCGCGGCGTAGGCGATCAACTGCGCCGGCATTTCGGCCGGCGGCAGTTGGTAATCCACCAAGCCGGTGGCGATGGCGCTGCGCGGCATGCCGTCGAACTCGGTCGAGGCGGTGTTCTGCACCATCACCATGCCGCCCTCGCCTTTGATGGCGCGCACGCCCAGGGTGCCATCGCTGCCGGTGCCCGACAGCACGATGCCGATGGCGCGCTCACGCTGGTCTTGCGCCAGCGAGCGGAAGAAAAAGTCGATCGGCAGGCGTTGCCCGCGCGGCGCCGCCGGCTCCAGCAATTGCAGCGCGCCATTGAGGAAGGCCATGTCGCAATTGGGCGGGATGATGTAGGCGCAATTGGCCTGCACGCGCATGCCGTCTTCGACTTCGAAGACCTGCATCCGGGTGTAGCGCCGGATCAGGTCGGACAGGATGCTTTTGTGATCGGGCGCCAGGTGCTGCACCAGCACGAAGGCCATGCCGGGGTCGGTGGTGGCCGGCATGGCCGAGAAAAAGACCTCGAATGCCGCCAGCCCGCCGGCCGAGGCGCCGATGCCGACGACGGGGAATCTCGCCACCGCAGATTCGGTGTTAGGAGTCGTGGTGGTTTCGTCGGTCACGCTGCGCCCCCGGTGCGGCTGGAGATGCGCCTGATTTCCAGCGCGATGTCTTCGGGCGACAGCACGAAATCAATGCAGCCGGTGTCAATCGCGCTTTGCGGCATGTCGGGCTGGGCCGCGGTGTCCTGCTTCTGCGCGATGGTGATGCCGCCCACTTCCTTGATGCCACACAAGGCGGCCGCACCGTCGCCGTCGTAGCCGGAGACGATGACGGCAACCAGCTTGCCGTCCCAGGACGCCGTGAGCGAGCGCAGGAAGACCGTGATGACATCGGGCCAGCCGCGCGGCTTGGAGATCGGCTTCAAGTGGAACTCGCCGTCGTCGACGTGCAGATCGCGGTTCTCCGGAATGATGTAGACCCGGTTCGGCTCGATCGTCAGGCGGTCGGTGATCAGCTCAACCGGCATCGCGGTGTGGCTCGGAAGAATCGTGTGCAGCCGGGTCGGAAACAGCGTGATGTGGTTGACGATCACGATCGCCACGCCCAGGTCGGCCGGCAGGCACTTCAACAAGCGGATGTAGGCATCCAGGCCACCGGCCGAACCACCGACACAAACGACCGGAAAGTTCCTCGGCTGGCGTTGCGAAGCTGGCGATGAAATGGCGCTGTGCATTCTTTGCCCCTGGCTGGCCACCTGTCCCGGTGCCGCCCCAGGGTGGGCAGCGTGGCCTTGATCCCGGCGTACCCGGCAAGGATACAGCGGCGCGGCCTGCCGGCACGGGCTTTCACACTGGCGTGATCACGGGTGTGCCACGCCACGGCCAATGGCCCCGGCCGTCTCACGGCAGCTTGGGACAAGGGCTCAAGTGCTCATGCACGATGCGAAAGCGGCCATCCTCATGGCGCAACACGCGGGTGCCGCGGCCGTCGATCTTGAAGCTGCGCCCGGCTTGTGAGCCTTCCCAGTGGTAGCGGTAGGTGGCGGCGGCGCTGGCCTGATCGGTGCTGAGCACGACGATGTCGGAGAGGTAAAAGCGCGCCTTCTTCACCGTGGGGTCACCGCGCCAGGTTTTCTCGAAGGCGGCCTGGATGGCAGCGCGGCCGATGAAGTCGCCGTCATTGAAGCGAAAGTAAGCGTGCTCGTCGAGCATGTCGCGCAGCAGCGCGAAGTCTTCCTGCATCGCCACGGCTTCGAAGTGATGAAGGAAGTCGATCACGGCCTGCACGGTGATGGCCTGGGTGGCGGTGTGCTGGGACATGCTGGGCTCCTCAATGCCTGAAGTGCCGCACACCGGTGAGCACCATGGCGATGCCGCGCTCATCGGCCGCGGCGATGACCTCGGCATCGCGCATCGATCCGCCGGGTTGAATCACGCAGCTGGCGCCGGCGTCGATGACCACATCCAGGCCGTCGCGGAAGGGGAAGAAGGCATCGCTGGCGACGGCTGTGCCTTTGAGCGAGAGCCCGGCGTTGCCGGCCTTGATGCCAGCGATGCGGGCCGAATCGATGCGGCTCATCTGGCCGGCGCCCACGCCCATGGTCATGCCCTGGGCACAGAAGACGATGGCGTTGCTCTTGACGAACTTGGCCACCTTCCAGGCAAACAGCAGGTCTTGCAGTTGCTGCGGCGTGGGCTGCAATTGGGTGACGATCTTGAGCTCGCTCAGGGCCACATTGCGTGAGTCGCTGGACTGCAGCAGCATGCCGCCACCCACGCGTTTGAAATCCAGCGCGTTGCCGTTGGCCGAGAGCGGCACTTCCAGCAGCCGCACATTTTGCTTGCTGGCAAACAGGGTGCGTGCTTCAGGTGTTATGGATGGCGCAATCAAAACTTCGACGAACTGCTTGGCTTCGGCGATGGCCTGGGCCACGGCGGCGTCGAGCGGGCGGTTCAAGGCGATGATGCCGCCGAAGGCGCTGGTGGGGTCGGTCTTCAGGGCCTTCAAGTAGGCCACCACGGCGCTGGCGCCCACGGCCACGCCGCAGGGGTTGGCATGCTTGACGATGACGCAGGCCGGCTCATCAAAGGTCTTCACGCACTCCCAGGCCGCGTCGGCGTCGGCGATGTTGTTGAAGGACAGCTCCTTGCCCTGGATCTGCTGCCACTGCGCCAGGGTGCCGGCGGCCGGATCGGCCTCGCGGTAAAAGGCGGCACTCTGGTGCGGGTTCTCGCCGTAGCGCATGACCTGGGTCTTCTGCAGTTGCAGGTTGAAGATCTCGGGGTACTCGGCACGCAGCGGCACGCTGTGGCCGGCTTCTTCGGCGCCGGGCTCTAACGCGCTCAAGTAGTTCGTGATCATGCCGTCGTAGGCGGCGGTGTGGGCGTAGACCTTTTTTGCCAACGCGAACTTGGTCTTGCGTGTCAGGCCGCCGGCATCCAGCTCAGACAACACCTGCACATAGTCGTTAGGCTCGATCACCACGCCCACATCCTGCCAATTCTTGGCCGCCGCACGCAGCATCGCCGGGCCGCCGATGTCGATGTTCTCGATCGCATCGTCCAGGGTGCAATCGACGCGAGCGGTGGCCTGCGCAAACGGGTAGAGGTTGATCACCAGCAAATCGATGGGCGCGATACCGTGCTCGGCCAGCGCGGCCATGTGCACAGGCAAGTCGCGCCGCGCCAACAGGCCGCCGTGGATGCGTGGGTGCAAGGTCTTGACGCGGCCGTCGAGCATCTCCGGAAAGCCCGTGACATCGGCCACCTCGGTGACCGGCAGGCCGCTGGCGGCCAAGAGCTTGGCGGTGCCGCCGGTGGACAGCAGCTTGATGCCGCGCTGGTGCAGCGCGCGGGCGAAATCGACGATGCCGGTCTTGTCGGAAACCGAAAGCAATGCGGTGGTCATGGGCGGGCTGTGATGGTGGAATGGGGACGGGCCTGACAGCCGATCAGTTGGCCAGGTCGTGGTCGATGAGCTTGCGGCGCAGGGTGTTGCGGTTGATGCCCAGCCATTGCGCGGCCTTGCTCTGGTTGCCCTGGGCGTGTTTCATCACCACTTCGAGCATCGGCTTTTCGGCGGCGTCGACGATCATGGTGTGCACCGAGTGCGGCTCGTTGCCCTTGAGATCCTTGAAGTACTGCTCCAGGCTTTCGCGAATGCAGGCTTCGATGCGTTGTTTGGTCATGCGGCGAGCAAGGTGGGGTGGATCAGCGCGTCATCGATGTCGTCGGCGCCATCGTTGGCGGCCGCGTCGCTGGACACGGCCTGGGGCAGCAGCACATGCGTTTGCGCCAGCTCGTCAAAGTAGGTCGACACCGCGCTGATTTGGGCATCGATGCATTCGAGCGTGTTCATCACGGCGCGAAAGGCCTCGCCGCCGGGCAGGGCGCACACCGCCCAGCCGATGTGCTTGCGTGCGCTGCGCACGCCGGTGAGCTCGCCATAAAGCGCATAGTGATCATGCAGATGCTCGATCAACCAGCGCCGCACCTCGGCCGTGGCGGGCGGCGCCAGCGTCTGGCCCGTCCGCAGGAGGTGATCGATCTCGCGAAAGATCCACGGCCGGCCCTGCGCGGCGCGGCCGATCATCACGGCATCGGCGCCGGTGGCGCGCAGCACCGCCAAAGCTTTGGGGCCGCTGTCGATGTCGCCATTGGCCACCACCGGCACCCGCACCGCGGCCTTGACGGCGGCGATGGTGTCGTACTCGGCAGCACCCTTGTAGCCCTGCTCGCGGGTGCGGCCATGCACGGTGAGCATGGCAACGCCAGCGGCCTCAAAGCGGCGCGCCAGGGCCACGGCGTTGCGCTGATCGCTGCTCCAGCCGGTGCGCATTTTCAGCGTCACCGGCACACTGCGCGGCGCGGCGGCGGCGACCACCGCCTGAACAATTTCAAGCGCCAAGGGCTCGTCGCGCATCAGCGCCGAGCCGGCCCATTTGCTGCACACCTTCTTCGCTGGGCAGCCCATGTTGATGTCGATGATCTGCGCGCCGCGGTCGATGTTGTAGACGGCGGCGTCGGCCATCATGGCCGCATCCGTGCCGGCAATTTGCACGGCAATCGGCCCGGGTTCGCCGCTGTGGTCGGCACGGCGTGAGGTCTTCAGGGATGACCACAGGTCGCGCCGCGAAGTCACCATCTCACTGACCGCATAGCCAGCGCCCAGGCGCTTGCAAAGCTGGCGAAAGGGCCGGTCGGTGACGCCCGCCATGGGCGCGACAAACAACCGGTTTGGCAGCTCGTAGGGACCCAGGCGCATGGTGTGGTGAGGCGAGCTGCTCAAAAAGGAGGCAGAAGTATAGCGACGGCTTTTTCGCCATCGCCTGCCTATGATGCGCGCCCATGGAAGCCTGGATCGAATCGCTGCTGCTGGCCTTGTCGCTGCCGAAATTCGGCCTGAGCACGGTGTTTGCGATCTCGTTGATTTCGGCCACGCTGCTGCCCCTGGGCTCGGAGCCGGCGGTGTTCGGCCTGATCAAGCTCAACCCCGAGCTGTTCTGGCCGGCCATTGGCGTGGCCACACTGGGCAACACCCTGGGCGGGGCCATCACCTGGTGGATGGGCTATGGCGCCGAGCGTGCCTATGAGCGCGTCACACACAAGCCGGTGCAGGCGCGCGCCCTGCAGTGGCTGGAGAAATTTGGCCCCAAGGCCTGCCTGCTGGCCTGGCTGCCGGGTGTGGGCGATCCGCTGTGCGCCGTGGCCGGCTGGCTGCGCATGCCCTTCTGGCCCTGCCTGGCCTATATGGCGGTGGGCAAGTTCGCGCGCTATGTGACGATGACGGCGGCGCTGCTGTGGGTGTTCCCGGGGCAGTTCTCCTTCGGTTGAAGGACGCTGCGCAATGCTGTTAGGCGGGCGTTCGCAGGAGGTCGGCGGCGCAGGGCGAGAATCGCTGCCACTGCCATCACCGAATCCGCCCATGACCCCCGTCATTCCTGTGGCCACCACCGGCGCGCGCACACCGGCCTACAACGGCCTGGCCCAGACTTTTCAGCGCCTCTATCACCTGGAACACTTGCAGTCCATCGCCGGTTGGGACCAGGCCGCCAACATGCCGCCGCAGGGCAATGAAGCGCGCGCCGCTGCCATGACTGAAATGGCCGGCCTGCTGCACCGCCTGCGCACGGCCCCCGAGCTGCGCGAGTGCCTGCAGCGTGCCGAGCAAGAGCCGCTGGATGAGTTGCAGCGCGCCAACCTGCGCGAAATGAGCCGGCGCTGGCGGCAAAGCAATGCCCTGCCCGAGGCCCTGGTGCAGCGCGCGACGCTGGCCACCTCGCGCTGCGAACACGCCTGGCGCACGCAGCGGCCGGCCAACGATTGGAAGGGTTTCCTGCCTAACTTTCGCGAGGTGCTGGCCAATGCCCGCGAGGAGGCGGCACTGCTGTCGGCGCAGACCGGCCTGCGCAAGTACGACGCCTTGATGGACAGCTATGAGCCTGGCATGCGCTGCGCCCAGGTGGACCGCGTGTTTGGTGAGGTGCGGCAGTGGCTGCCTGGCCTGATCCAGCGCGTCACCGAAAAGCAATCGCGCGAGCGGGTGCTGCAGCCCACGGGCAGCTTTTCGCAGGCCGCGCAGCACCGCCTGTGCGAACAGACCATGCGCCTGCTGGGCTTCAACTTCGAGGCCGGCCGGCTGGACGTGAGCACGCACCCCTTCTCTGGCGGCGTGCCTGAGGACGTGCGCCTGACCACGCGCTTTCGTGGCGACGAGTTCTTGGTGGGCCTGATGGGCACGGTGCACGAGACCGGACATGGCCGCTACGAGCAAAACCTGCCGCGTGAACTGCTGGGGCAACCGGTGGCCGATGCGCGCTCCATGGCCATCCATGAGAGCCAGAGCCTGAGCTTCGAGATGCAGCTCGGCGGCCACCCGGGCTTTGCCTCACTGATGTCACCGCTGCTGGGCGAGGCCTTCGGCGCGCAGCCGGCCTTTGAGCCAGGCAACCTGCACCGGCTGCTGACGCGCGTCAAGCCGGGCCTGATCCGTGTCGATGCCGATGAGGTCACCTACCCGGCGCACGTCATCCTGCGCTATGAGATCGAGCGCCCACTGATCGAGGGCGAGATCGAGCCCGAGGACGTGCCAGCGCTGTGGGACGCCAAGATGGCCGAGCTGCTGGGCATGGACACGCGCGGCAACTTCAAGGACGGCGCGATGCAGGATGTGCACTGGCCCGAGTCTTTGTTCGGCTACTTTCCGTGTTACTCACTGGGCGCCATGTACGCCGCGCAGTGGTTCGCGGCGATGCGCAGGCATCAGCCCGATCTGGACGCAGGCATAGCCCGGGGCGAGCTCACGCCGGTGTTTGATTGGCTGCGGCAAAACATCTGGCTGCAGGCCAGCCGCTTCGAGACCGATGAGCTGGCGCGCCGTGCCAGTGGCGAGGTGCTGAACCCGGCGCACTTCAAGGCGCATTTGGAGGCGCGCTACCTGGGCTGAGCACGCTGGCCGAGCACGCCGGCCGAGCACGCTGGCTTCGCGCGCTGGCTGGGCCGGCCTCAGGCCCCGGGTTTGCCGGGCTTGTCCAGGCCCGCCACATTCATGAAATCGGTGTGGCTGCCTTCGCTGACCTCCAGCCTGTCGGTGGCGACGAAGGTCGACAAGAACTCGCGCCGCGGCCGGCTGCGGGCATCAAGCTCGCCCAGCAGCAGGGCCTGCAGGTCGTGCAGCGCGGTGTTGTTGGCGGCCACCGGCAAGGTGGCCAGTTCCTGCGCCAGCTTGACCAAGGTGGGTGTGGACACCTTGCCCAGCACCACCAGGCCGTGGCGCGGCAGATCGGCTTCCACGGCGGCAAGGTGCGGCAGCACCTTGCGCGAACCAGGCACGGGGTTGAGCATCGCCGTCAACGCGGCCGAAATGGCCCGAGCGCGCTCGGTCTCGGCCGCCGATGGCGGCGCCCCCGTGCCGGTGGCCATCAGGCGCTGGCCTTGCGCGGGCTGCGTCTTGCCGCGGGCTTGGCTGCGGCCACGGGTGCCACGGCGGCGGCCTTGACCGCTTTTTTCACCGGCTTGGTGGCGGCCTTGGCTGGCGCACTGGCGGCTGCTTTCGGTGCCGCCTTGGCCGGCGTTTTGGCGGCTGCTTTCGCTGCAGCCTTGGCCGGCGTTTTGGCGGCTGCTTTGGCGCCAGCGCCGGCCCGGGACTTGACTCCGGCCTTGGCCGCACCCGCGGGCCGGCCAAGCTTGCCCACCAGCGCGCCCAGCGCATCGACACGCTCGGCGAGCACCGCCACGTCCTTGGCCGTGGGCACGCCCAGCTTGGCCATGGCGCGGGCGGTGCGCTCCTCGAAGATCGACTCCAGCTTGTCCCATTGCGCGCCGGCCTTGCTGCCCACATCACCGGCCATGGCGCTCATCTTGCCGGCCATATCGCCGAATTTTTCTTCGGCCACGGTTTGCGTCTTCTTGTGCAGGCTGGCACCCTCTTTCATCAGAGTGTCAAAGACCTTGCCGCCTTCGCCCTGGGCCTTGGCAAAGGCGCCCAGGCCGGCCAGCCAGATTTGCTGGGCCGAGTCCTTGATGGTCTGCGCCAGTTGGCTGTCAAGCAGGCCGGTGGGCGAAGCCGCTTGCTTCTCGGCCATTTTCTTGAGTCTCTTCACCATGGTGGTTCCTATCGATCGAAATGATTGGACTTAGGGGCTGACCCGGATGGTCGGCCGCTGGGGCGCAGTGTAGGAAGGCTATGCGCGAGCGGCGCCGGCAATTCCTAGGGCTGTGGCTCTAGCCGGAGGGGCTTGAAGTTCGCATTCACAGCAGTTCTTCGGGCACCAAGGGTGTCAACAGCAAGAGCTTGAACTTGGTCCAGAACGAGGCATCGGGCTCGGTGGTGTGCACCTGCTCCTTGCCGTCGGTGTCGATGTCCAGCCACTCCAGACCGCGGCCATTGGCTGCCAGGCGCACACGGTAGGCGCTTTGCAATCGGTCCAGGTCGATCACCCGTGTGAGTTCGCGCGCCAGTGGCTTGCTGTCGATGATGGCGCCAAGCTCGGTGTTGATGGTGGCCGAGCGCGGGTCGAAATTCATCGAGCCAATGAACGCCACCTGGCCATCGATGACCAGCAGCTTGGTGTGCAGCCGGCCCAGGCCCGAGCCGAAGTGAAACAGGCGTGTGTTGCGTTTGACGCCACTGCTGCTGAGCTCGTACAGATCGATGCCCAGGCGCAGCATCTCTTCGCGGTAGCGGCTGTAGCCGATGTGCACCACGGGCTCGTCGGTCGAGCCCAGCGAATTGGTCATCACCGTGATCTTCACGCCGCGGCCGGCGAGTTCGCGCAGCAGGGCCATGCCCTTGGGGCCGGGCACGAAATAGGGCGAGGAGATGACCACGGTTTTTTGCGCCTTCATCATCGGCTCGATGATGTTGTAGGTGACGCTGGTCTCGAGCAGATCACCACCCACCTCGCCATCGAAGGGCTTGTCCGGATGGTCGGCGAAGGCGTAGGCCTCGCCCCACAGCAGGCCGATCTTGCCGTCGCTCAGGTCTTCGCGCAGCGGGCCGTAACCCAAGATGTCGGTGCTCGGCAAGGGTGGCGGTGGTGGCGTGGTCTGCGGGCCGGTTCGCTGCTCGAAGCTGGCGCGCAGTTGCGGTGGCGTCAGCTCGGTCTGCGCAATGCTGCGCAGTGGGTAGACCGGATCGCTGTTCCAGTAGCGGTCAAACAACGCGGCCAGGGGCTCGACCAGCTTGCCCACGACAAAGGCATCCATGTCGATGAAGTTGTCGGCCTCGCTGCGCAGGAAATACTCGTTGGCGATGTTGCGCCCGCCGATGATGGCGCTGACGCCATCGGCGACGAACATCTTGTTGTGCATGCGGTGGTTCAGCCGCTTGAAATCAAAGATGTCGGCGATGTAGCGCCCGGCCTGGCCGCGCTGGCGCGAGGCAACAAAGGGGTTGAACAAACGCACCTCGGTGTTGGGGTGGGCGGCAAACTCCAGGAACAACTCGTCGAGCTTGCTGGTGTACAGGTCGTCGATCAGCAGCCGCACGCGCACGCCACGCACGGCAGCGTCGCGCAGCGCACGCAGCAGGGTGCGGCCGGCCTCGTCGCCCTCGAAGTGGTAGTACTGCACGTCCAGCGACACCGTGGACATGGCCGCCAAGGTGAGCCGCGCATCGAAAGCGTAAGGCCCAAGCGGCATCAAGCGAAACCCGGAATGTTCGCCCTCGGGGGTGCTGGCCGCGACGATCTTGCCCAAGGGTGTGCTGGCAGTGCCGGCGATGGCTTCGCTGGCAATGGCGTCGCGGTCGATCTTGGGCAGGCCGCTTGCACAGCCTGTTAGCACGGCCACACAAAAACATCCGAAGACCCACAGCGTGGCTCTGATCAGGGCTGCCATGCCGGCCCGTGACCCTGGCGCGAATGCGGCGGGGCGGCGTAGGGCATGCAGGTGATGGGCCATCATGGCGTGCAGCATACTTGGCCAAAGCCTGATCGTGAACCCAGTCCTGCCCCCGCCACACCCCAGACGCAAGGTGCTTGCCCAACTGCTGCGTGCCGGGGCTGGTGCTGTGGGCACAGCCGGCCTGGCGGGCTGGGCAGAAGCGGCCGATGCCGCGGTTGCAGCAGACGCGGCAGAAGAGCCCACCATCGAGGCGCTGCAGGTGGCCGGCGCCCAGCTAGAGCTGCAATTCGACCCCGCCTTTGCCGCGCCAGAGCGCAACTTGATGCGCCGCTGGATCGCCGGCTCAGCCACCACCGTGGCGCAGTACTTTGGGCGCTTTCCGCTGGCCCAGGCCGAGGTCTTGATTCAGCCCGCGCCGCGCCCGGGCGTGAACAGCGGCGCGGCCTTCGCTGAACCCACGCCTTACTTGCGCTTGCGCGTGGGGCCCAACATCAGTGCCACCCAGCTGGGCGAGGACTGGGTGCTGGCGCATGAGATGGTGCATCTGGCGCTGCCGCGGCTGGCGCCACAGCACGCCTGGTTTCATGAGGGTGTGGCCACCTATGTGGAGGCGGTGGCGCGCTGCCATGTCGGCCTGATCAACCCGGTGCGGCTGTGGGGCGGCCTGGCCGCGGGCATGTCGCGTGGCCAGCCCTTTGCCGGTGATCGCGGCCTGGACCATACCCCCACCTGGGGCCGCACCTACTGGGGCGGGGCCATGTTCTGCCTGCTGGCCGATGTGCAAATCTTGCAGCGCACCGGTGGGCGCCTGGGCCTGCGGCAGGCGCTGCGCGGTGTGCTCGATGCGGGCGGCGACTACACCCAAAGCTGGCCGCTGCAGCGTGTGCTGGCCAGCGCCGATGCGGCTGTTGGCCAGACCTGCTTGACCGAGCTGCATGCCTTGATGAAGGACACCGCCACCGTGGTGGACATGGACGGCCTGTGGCGCGACATGGGCGTGTACCCGCGCGCCATGAGCGCCGCCACCTTGCGGCCGACGGGCGACCTGGTGTGGCTGCGCCGGCGCATTGAGGCCGATTCCGAGTCATGAGCGCCCCAAGGCCGGCCGGGGCCCCCCGCCCCCCGCGGGAATCAAGGAAAGTGGCAAAGCCACATTTCCTTGAGAGCCCGCAGCATGATTTGCACAGTGACTCAGCCAATTGAATCCGCGACACTGCGCCCGGCAGACGAGCCACCCAGGCGATGGATCGCCGCTCGCGAAATGCAAAACGCCGCTGCAAGCCCGTCCTGAACACCGCCCCGAACCACGCCGCCATCCATAGAGGAGAGACCCATGAAGTACTTCGTCACCGGTGCCACCGGTTTCATCGGCCGCCGCCTGGTCAAGACCTTGCTCGCCCGCCGTGGCAGCGTCGTCTACTTCCTGATGCGCCCGGGCAGCGAGGGCAAGCTGGCCGATCTGTACAGCGAGTGGGGCGCTTCCAAGGCGCGGGCGATTGCGGTGAGTGGGGACCTGACCAGCGCCAAGCTGGGCGTCGCTGCAGCCGACATCAAGGCCCTCAAGGGCCAGATCGACGCCGTCTACCACCTGGCCGCGGTGTATGACCTGAGCGCCGATGAGGCCACCCAGGTGCAGGTCAACATCGAAGGCACCCGGCACATGGTGGAGTTCGCCAAGGCCGTCGACGCCGGCCATGTGCACCATGTCTCGTCCATTGCCGCCGCAGGTCTGTACGAAGGCGTCTTCCGCGAGGACATGTTCGATGAGGCCGAGGGCCTGGACCACCCCTATTTCATGACCAAGCACGAGAGCGAAAAGATCGTGCGCACCGAATGCAAACTGCCCTGGACGGTGTTTCGCCCGGCCATGGTGGTGGGCGATTCGCGCACCGGCGAGGCCGACAAGATCGACGGCCCCTACTACTTCTTCAAGCTCATCCAGCGCATGCGCCAGTTGCTGCCGCCGTGGATGCCCACCATCGGCCTGGAGGGCGGGCGCGTCAACATCGTGCCGGTGGATTTTGTGGTCGCGGCGCTCGACCACATCTCGCATTCCAAGGCCAATTTGAAAGGCCAATGCTTCCACCTGGTCGATCCCGTGGGCTACCGCATTGGCGATGTGCTTGACATCTTCAGCAAGGCCGCGCACGCGCCCAAGATGAACATCTTTGTCAACGCCGCCTTGCTGGGTTTCATTCCCAAGAGTGTGAAGAAAGGGCTGATGGCGCTGGCGCCGGTGCGTCGGGTCTATCACGCGGTGATGAAGGACCTTGGCCTGCCCGAGGACATGATGAACTTCGTCAACTACCCGACGCGCTTTGATTGCCGCGCCACGACCGAGGCGCTCAAGGGCAGTGGCATCACCTGCCCCAACTTGAACGACTACGCCTGGCGGGTGTGGGACTACTGGGAGCGCCACCTCGACCCGGCGCTGTTCATCGACCGCTCGCTGCGCGGCACGGTCGGCGGCAAGGTGGTGCTGGTCACCGGGGGTTCATCGGGCATAGGCCTGTCGGCCGCCTGCCGATTCGCCGAAGCCGGCGCCATCACCCTCATCTGCGGGCGCGGCGAGGACAAGCTGGCCGCGGCGGTGGCCGAGATCAAGGCCGCGGGCGGCCAGGACGCTCGCGTATTCAGTTATGCAGTGGACATCGCCGACGCCCAAGGCTGTGCCGCCTTCATCAAGACCTTGCAGGAGCTTCATGGCGGCGTTGATTTCCTCATCAACAACGCCGGGCGCTCGATACGCCGCGCCATCGAGTCCAGCTACGAGCGCTTCCATGACTTCGAGCGCACCATGCAGCTCAACTACTTTGGCAGCCTGCGCGTCACCATGGGCCTGCTGCCGGGCATGGTGGCCAAGCGCCGCGGCCACATCGTCAACATCAGCTCGATCAGCGTGCTGGTGGCCGCGCCGCGCTTCTCGGCCTATGTCGCCAGCAAGGCTGCACTCGATGCCTGGACGGCCTGTGCATCGAGCGAGTATGCCGACCAGGGCATCACCTTCACCACGGTGAACATGCCCCTGGTGCGCACACCGATGACGGCGCCGACCAAGATCTACGACAGCATGCCCCTGCTCAAGCCCGAGGAAGCGGCCGACATGATCGTGCGGGCCTGCGTGGAAAAACCTGTCCGCGTGGCCACACGCCTGGGCACCTTCGGCGAGATCCTGCACGCCGTGGCGCCGCGCATCACGCAGATCGTCATGAACACCACCTTCCGCATGTTCCCCGACAGTGCCGCGGCCAAGGGCGAGAAACTGGGCAAACCCACGCTCTCACCCGAGGCCATCGCCATGGCGCAGATGATGCGCGGGATTCACTTCTAGGCGTCCGCCACCTTCAACACCAGCTTGCCAAAGTTGCCGCCGTTGAAGAGCTTGTCCAGCGTGGCCGGGAAGGCGGCGATGCCGCCTTCGACCACATCTTCGCGGCTGCGCATGCGTCCGGCCCGCAGGTGGCCGGCGAGCTCGGCAATGGCCTGCGGGAAGCGCTCGGCGTAGTCGAACACCACCATGCCTTCCATGCGCGCGCGGTTGATGAGCAGCGCCATGTAGTTCTTCGGCCCGGCGCCGGGCGCGGTGTTGTTGTATTGGCTGACGGCGCCGCAGATGACGATGCGCGCCTTGTGCTTGATGCGCGCCAGCACGGCATCGAGCGTGTCGCCACCGACGTTGTCGAAGTAGATGTCCACACCGCCCGCGCAGTGCTGCTTCAGGCCATCGCGCACCGCGTCCCAGCGCTTGGCGCCCTCGGGCGCGCTGGCCTTGTAATCGATGCAGGCATCAAAGCCCAGCTCCTTGACCACCCACTCGCACTTGGCGGCGCCGCCGGCGATGCCCACGACACGGCAGCCCTTCTGTTTGGCCAGCTGGCCCACCGTCTGGCCCACGGCGCCGGCCGCGCCCGAGACGACCACGGTCTCGCCGGCCTGGGGCTGGCCAATATCGAGCAGGCCAAAGTAGGCCGTCATGCCGGGCATGCCGAGCACATTGAGCCACTGGTTAGGTGTGCCCAGGCTCAGATCAATGCGGTGGAGGGCGCCGGCCTTGATCTGGGCGGCGCCAAGGAGTGAGTACTCCTGCGCGCCGAGCATGCCGCTGACGCTGTCGCCCGGCGCAAAGCCGCTGTGGCGCGAGGCCAGCACCTGGCCAACGCCGCCGGCACGCATGACCTCGCCAAGGCCCACCGGGGCGATGTAGCTGCGGCCCTCGTTCATCCAGCCGCGCATGGCCGGGTCGAGCGACAGCGCCAGCACCTTCACCAGCACCTCGCCCTCGCCTGGCTGGGCCACCGGCTCATCCGTGAATTGCCAGTTGGCGGCCGTGGCCATGCCCACCGGGCGCGAGGCCAGGCGCAGTTGGTGGTTGATCGCTGGGGTGGTGAAGTTCGACATGGTGCATCCTTGTGGGGGTCAATGCAGGCGGTGATGAGATGGGAGCGCTGCGTGCGGCCTTGGCTCAGGTGGCTACTGTGTCAGCCACGGCAGCAGCTAGGCAAACCAGGCGCCGAGCAGCAACAACAGGACCGACGCGATGTAGACCCGCGCCGACCAGCGCGGCCGCGGCGAAGATCGGCGCGCATGCGCAGGGCGCCCAGGCCCACCGCGTCGCGCGAAGTGTAGGTATGGTTGACCCAGGCCTCGCTCCAGTTCGGGCCGAGATCGCCCATGGCCATCTGGCTGTCCTTGAAGCCCATGGGCCCGGCCTGGGCTAACCTGCAGGTCGATGTGACGGTGAGGACGAGCAAGGCCACAAGGGCCAGCCCGCGACCGCGCCGGAGCCGGCCATTCCTACAATGAGCGCCGCCACCGTCATTCATTGCTCCACACCCCAACACATCGTTGCACCATGACATCTGCCACCCCTGCCGTGCTCGATCATCCTCTGGATCACATCACGCCGCGCGACCAGGCCGAAATTCTGGCCCAGGCGCTGCCCTACATCCGCCGCTTCCATGGCAAGACCCTGGTCATCAAATATGGTGGCAATGCCATGACCGACCCGGCCCTGCAGCAGGATTTTGCCGAGGACATCGTGCTGCTCAAACTGGTGGGCATGAACCCCATCGTGGTGCACGGTGGCGGGCCGCAGATCGACGAGGCACTGAACAAGCTGGGCAAGAAGGGAAGCTTTGTGCAGGGCATGCGCGTCACCGACGAAGAGACCATGAGCGTCGTCGAATGGGTGCTGGCCGGCGAGGTGCAGCAAGACATCGTCGGCCTGATCAACGCCGCTGGCGGCAAGGCCGTGGGCCTGACCGGCCGCGATGGCGGCCTGATCCGCGCGCGCAAACTGAAGTTGGTGGACCGCGAGGACCCGAGCAAGGAGCACGATGTTGGCCAGGTGGGCGAGATCACGGCCATCGACCCCAGCGTCGTCAAGGCCCTGCAGGACGACCAGTTCATCCCCGTCATCAGCCCCATCGGCTTTGGCGAGCAGAACGAGAGCTACAACATCAATGCCGATCTGGTGGCCAGCAAGCTCGCCACCGTGCTGGGCGCCGAGAAGCTGATGCTGCTGACCAACACACCCGGCGTGCTGGACAAGCAGGGCCGACTGCTCACCAACTTGAGCGCACGTGAGATCGACGCCCTGTTTGCCGACGGCACGATCTCGGGCGGCATGCTGCCCAAGATCAGCGGCGCGCTGGACGCCGCCAAGAGTGGGGTGAACGCCGTGCACATCATCGATGGCCGCGTGCCGCACGCCATGCTGCTGGAGATCCTGACAGACAAGGCCTACGGCACCATGATTCGCAGCCATTGAGGGCGCGCAAGATGAACGCAAGGTGTCTGCAAGCTGAGTGCAAGTTGAGCGCAAGGTGAGCGCAAGGTGAGTGCACATTCGGTCTGGTTGTTCGACCTGGACAACACCCTGCACGACGCCGGCGCGCACATTTTTCCGGCGGTCAACCGTTCGATGTCGGCCTACATGGAGCGCGAGCTGGGCATGGACGAGGCGCAGGCCAATCACCTGCGGCGCAAGTATTTTTTGCGTTATGGCGCCACGCTGCTGGGGCTGGTGCGCCACCACGGCGTGAGCGCGCCGCACTTCTTGCACGACACGCATCGCTTCCCGCTTTTGGCGCAGCAGGTCAGTGGCCACCGGCATGACTTCGAAGCGCTCAAGCGCCTGCGCGGCAGGAAAATTGTGCTTACCAATGCGCCGCGTGATTACGCCTTGCGCGTCTTGCGCCTGCTGCGCATCGAACACTTGTTTGACGGCCTGCTGTCGATCGAGGACATGTCGATGTTTGGCCAGCTGCGGCCCAAACCCGATGCACGCATGTTCAGGCGCCTGGTGGTGCGCCTGCGCGTGCACCCGCGCCAATGCGTGCTGGTGGAAGACACGCTGGTGCACCAAAAGGCCGCACGTAAAGTGGGCATGCGCACGGTGTGGATGCAGCGCTTCGCGCGGCGCCGCCCGCCCGGCGCAGCGCAGGAGGCCGGTGCCGGGCGTTGGTCAAAGCGCCCGGCCTATGTTGATCGCGTGGTGCGCAGTCTGCGCCCGCTGCTGCGGCGGGTTTGAGCTTCGCGGCGCGAAAACTTGCACCGCAAGTTGTGCGCTGTTCGGCCGCCCCAGCGGCCTTGCTCCGCGCGATTTGCAGCACGTGGAGTCAGTGTTTACCTGCACCCGAAGCGTGGTGGGCGCTGTGCAAGAATGAATTTCAACCCCTCAAAGAACAGCCTGCCGCCGTGATGCCAGACCTGCCCGTGCCATCCGGCGAGACCACTTCAGACGATGCCCATGGCCCTGCCGACGAGGCCACGGGCGCGCCCACGGGCCGCAAGCGCCCCCGCCCAGGCGAGCGCCGCGTGCAGATCCTGCAGACCCTGGCTGAGATGCTGGAGCAGCCTGGCGCCGAGCGCATCACCACCGCGGCTCTGGCGGCGCGCTTGTCCGTCAGCGAGGCCGCGCTGTACCGCCATTTCGCCAGCAAGGCGCAGATGTTCGAAGGCCTCATCGAGTTCATCGAAGCGAGCGTGTTCACCCTGGTCAACCAGATCACCGAGCGCGAGACCTCGGGCCAGGCCCAGGCCCAGCGCATCACCGCCATGCTGCTGCAATTTGGCGAAAAAAACCCGGGCATGGTGCGTGTCATGGTGGGCGATGCCCTGGTCTTTGAGCATGAGCGCTTGAACGCCCGCATGAACCAGTTTTTTGACCGCGTCGAGTCGCAGTTGCGGCAGAGCCTGCGTGCCGCGCTCGACGCCTCCGGCCGGCCCGCGCCCACGGCCGAAGCGCAGGCCTTGGCCTCGGGTTTGACCGCCTTCATCGTGGGCCGGCTGCAGCGCTTTGCACGCAGCGGATTCAAGCGCAATCCCACCGAACAGTTGGATGTGATGTTGTCGCGCCTGACCTCGTGATGGGCTGAGGCCCTGAGGCGCAAAGGGCCCAAGGGTCCAAGGAGCCCAAGGGCCCAAGGGCCCAAGGGGCGCGCCC
>JAYSSS010000051.1:0-38863 GCA_043720415.1 Ideonella sp. | reverse complement strand
GATGCCGATACAAGCGCCCATGGCGCCCAGACCAATGATGATGCCGGCTGCAACTGCGACGAGACCGATGAGTTCCATGATGACTCCAGTGAAAAAATAATAAAGCGAAAAGTACGCGAAGTACGGGAAGGAAAACCAGCGAGAAAAGCGTGCGAAAAACGGGGCGCGAAACGCTCAGTGCGAATCGTGTGCCTGGCCGATGTAGACCAGGGTCAACATCATGAACACGAAGGCCTGCAGGGTGATGATCAGGATATGGAAGATGGCCCAGATGGTGCCGGCAAAGATGTGCAGGCCGGCCAGCGCAAAGCCACCCAGGGACATCGTGAAGGCGCCGCCCAGCAAAGCGATCAGCAGGAAGATCAGCTCGCCGGCATACATGTTGCCGAACAGTCGCATGCCGTGCGAAATGGTCTTGGCGACGAACTCGACCAACTGCATCGCAAAGTTGAAGGGGTACAGCGCCCAATGGTTGCCAAAGGGCGCGGCAAACAGCTCATGCACCCAGCCGCCCCAGCCCTTGATCTTGACGTTGTAGACCAGGCAAGTGATCAGCACACCGACCGACAGACCCATGGTCACCGACAGATCGGCGGTGGGCACGACACGCAGATAAGCGTGGCTGGCATCGTGGCCGGTGAAGGCCGAATAGACCTGGCCCCACACCAGCGGCAGCAGATCGACCGGCAGCAGATCCATGGCATTGAGCAAGAAGATCCAGACGAACACCGTGAGGGCCATCGGCGCCACCATCTTGCGGCTGTGCGCGTTGTGCACGATGCCCTTGGCCTGGCTGTCGACCATTTCGATGAGGATTTCCACCGCCGCCTGCATGCGCCCCGGCACGCCCGATGTGACGCTGCGCGCCACGCGCCACATCACGAAGCAGCCGATCACGCCCATCAGGATCGAGAAAATCACCGAGTCGTAGTTGACCACGGAAAAATCGACCAAGCTCTTGGGCTTGCCCGTGCCCAAGTGCGTCAGGTGGTGGACGATGTACTCGCCAGACGTGGGCGCGTGACCTTCTGCTGCCATCTCGGTGTGTCCCGTTTCAACTCGTTCGTTTGCGCCCACGCCACAGCAGCGCGAACCAGTAAACCTGAATGCACAGCACCATGACCACCAGCAGCGCTGGCCAGCTCAGGGGCTGCACAACTTTGGGCGCCAACAACAGCATGGCGACCGAAAAACCAATTTTCACCAGCTCCCACGACATGAAGCTGACAGCGTGGCTGGCGGCCGACATGCCCTGGGGCCTGCCTGTCGTGCCGCGCGCCATCAGGGCCGCCGGCACCACCACCGTGGCCGCGCCATAAAGCATCGACCACACCACCTCGCTCCTCCCTGTGGCGAGCCAGCCGATCAAGGCCAACACGACACCCACCGCGGCTTGCACCGCAACCACCCGCCAGGGTGAGACCGGTGGGTTTTTGGCTCTGAGCTCTGCCGCTTGTTCGTGCGTCAAAGGCTTGAAGCCAGCGTCTGCCGCCTCGTCTTCTTGATCGTCCCAGGCACCTGGGCTTGGACCTTGGCGCTGTCCTGGACGGCGGCCCTGGGGAGAGACTCGCTGCTCGGACATGGGAGAAAAAGTGCTCGGCTTCGGCAAACCGCGGGAGTATACGGGCAAACCCGCGCGTGATCACGCTCGACCCCACGCCACCCACCACGTCGCCCATCACCCTGCCCCTCGCGCCCAAGGTGCGCCGCAGTCGGCCCCAGCCTGCCCGCTGTGGCGCCCAAGGCGCCGTCACCTTGCCGTCAAGGGGCGCTGCGATAGCCCTGCGCCAGGGCCATGAACTTCGCCAGCTCGCCGTCCGGCAAGGCGCAGCCGAGTTCGTCTTCCATGATCGCCGCCACAGGCGCCGCCAGGGCTTGCGCCCTGGCGGCATCGAGGAACAACAGCCGGCAGCGCCGCGCCAGCACATCCTCGATGCGCCGCGCCATTTCATAGCGCACGGCAAAGCGCACCATGGCCTCACTCAGGCCGCTTTCAGGCCCGCCTTGGTCGTGGCGCCACAACCAGCGCTGGGCACCCGGCAGGCACTGCAGCAGCGCGGCCTCGGCGCCATACAGGTGGGCACCCGGCGCGTCGCACACCGCAGGCAGCGCCGCGCCGGCGTCGGCTTGACCCAGCGCTTGGGCACCCACGAGCCGCAAGCCCAGGGTGGCACCAGCGGGGCGCTCGGGCAACAGGCCGCGCTGCATGCAGCAGGCGAGCACATCCTCGGCCATGGCGCGGTAGGTGGTCCATTTGCCGCCGGTGACCGTGACCAGGCCGGAGCGGCCCACGCGCACGGTGTGCTCGCGCGACAGTGATTTGGTGTCGTCGTCATCGTCGGCGCGCACCAGTGGGCGCAGGCCGGTCCAGATCGAGCGGATGTCGGCACGCGTGGGCGCACGCTGCAGGTAGCGGCCGGCCTCGCCCAGGATGAACTCGACCTCGGCGTGAAAGGCCTGCGGCTCGGTGGCCAGGTCTTCGCGCGGCGTGTCGGTGGTGCCCAGGATCAGGCTGCCCAGCCAGGGCACGACAAACAGCACCCGGCCGTCGCGCGTCTTGGGCACCATCAGGGCGTGGCGACCGGGCAAAAAACTGCGGTCGACGACGATGTGCGTGCCCTGGCTCGGGGCGACCATGGGCGGGCGCTTGGCCGGCGTGGCTTGCGCACCGTGCGCGCCTGCCACTTGCGCATCCAGGGCCATGTCGCGCAGTGCATCGACCCACACCCCGGTGGCGTTGACGACGCAGGCCGCGTGCAAGGCAAAGGCCTCGCCGGTCTCGGCGTCCTGCGCCAGCACGCCGCAGACCTTGCCGGCCTGGCGCAGCAGGCCGGTCACCGGCAGGTGGTTCAGCACCACGGCGCCCTGGGCTATGGCCGTGCGCGCCAGGGCCACGGCCAGGCGTGCATCGTCAAACTGCGCATCCCAGTAAAGGATGCCGCCGCGCAGGCCATCGACCTTGACGCCGGGCAGCGCCGCCAGCGTGGCGGCGGCCGAGAGCCACTGCGTAGGCCCCAGGCCACGGCGGCCGGCCAGCGCGTCATACAGCTTCAGGCCGGCACCATAAAAAGCCCGCTCCCACCACTGGTAGCTCGGCACCACAAAGGGCAGCGGCTGGGCCAGGTGCGGCGCATTGGCCAGCAGCGTGGCGCGCTCGTGCAGGGCCTCGCGCACCAGGCCGACATTGCCCTGCGCCAAATAGCGCACGCCGCCATGCACCAGCTTGGTGGCGCGCGAGCTGCTGCCCTTGGCGAAATCGTCGCGCTCCAGGCAGACCACCGCCAGGCCGCGCGCCACAGCGTCCAGGGCCACACCCAGGCCGGTGGCACCGCCGCCAACGACGATCAGGTCCCAGGCTCTGGGTGCGCGCAGCTGCGCCAGCAGCGCCGCGCGGACGATGGGCGTGGACGGCGCCACGCCAAGACCCGCGGCCACGCCCGCCGCAGCGCCTTCTGCCATCACGCCAGGACCACCACCGAAGCCGCTGCCCCGCTCACGCGATCACCGATTGCTGCGCGATGCCGGCATCGACCAGCACATGCTGGCCCGTCATGCCGTCGGAATCGTCAGCCGCCAAGAACAGCGTTGGCCGGGCCACGTGGCCGGCGTCGAGCCGGATCTTCAAGCACTGCGCATCGAGAAAGGCCTGGTCGGCCACGGGGTCGCGGTGCAGCGCAGTCTGGCGCTCGGTGACGATGGCCCCAGGCACGATGGCATTGACGCGGATGTTGCGCGGCCCGAGCTCGCGCGCCAGGGTGCGCGTCAGCCCGAGGATGCCGGCCTTGGCCGTCGTATAGCCCACCAGGTGAGGGCGGCCACGCATCCAGCTCACCGAGCCCATGTTGATGATGCTGCCGCCGCCGGCTGCGGCCATGGCCGGGGCCACGGCCTGGATGGCAAAGAAGTAGTGCTTCAGGTTCAAG
Source organism: Ideonella sp. (assembly GCA_043720415.1). Lineage (GTDB taxonomy): Bacteria > Pseudomonadota > Gammaproteobacteria > Burkholderiales > Burkholderiaceae_C > Pseudaquabacterium. Next base: position 34,940 of record JAYSSS010000051.1, on the reverse strand, counting down.
GCCAGGCGCTCGTCCCATAACTCGGGTGTGACCTCCTCCATGGCATGGCGGTCGTCACGACCGGCGTTGTTGACGAGCACGCGCACCGGGCCGAGCTCGGTGATCACGCGCGCCAGCAGCGCCTGGTAGGCGAGGACGTCACGCACATCGCAGGCAGCGTACAGCGGCTCGGCATGCCCTGCGGCCAGCAGCTCTGCGCACAGGGCATCGCCGCCATCGGCGCGTGTGCCGCAAAAGGCCACGCGGGCGCCTTGCGCCGCAAAGGCCCGCACCAGCTCGGCGCCTATGCCCGAGCTGCCGCCGGAGATGAAGACAACGCGGTCGCGCAGCGAGGGGTAGAGGGTGATGGCCATGGAGCTTTGTTGGAGGTGCACAACGAGGGCGGCAGGCGAAAGTGGGTGGGTGGGTGAATCCGTAGGTGGGCGGGTGGGGCGGGTGGAAGACAAACGGGCGGCGACGGCCCGATAAGTCAGGCCGCGCCGACGATCACCGTCAACACCCCGGTGTAGCCATAGAGGTGGTGGCGGGCGATCTCGCCCGCTGCGAAAAACCCCACCAAGGGCACATCGCCCAGGGCGTGCTGGACGATCTGCGCCTCGGCCGAGGGACCACCAAAGTGCGGCCCACCGCGCCCGGAGCAACTGACGTAGAGGGCCCCGGCAATGCGTGACGCGGCCGACGCGGATTCGTCGGCCTCGACCTCGGCGCGGATCTCGGTGCAGATGCGCCGCAGGTCACGCCGGGCGGCCTCCACATCGCGCCGGCAAAACGACAGTTGCTGGCCGACCTCGACGCGCTCGGCCACCGCCACCGCCTGGTTGCCGGGGTCGATGCCGATGAGGTGACGCACCTTGGTGTCGGTGCCGAAACTGCCGCCGCGCGCCAGCGCCGAGGCATTGCCATCGGTCAGGCCGACCAGGGTCTGGCGCAGGCCAGCCACGGCCTGCTGCGGCCGCTGCAGCGTCAGGCCCAGATCGCCCAGCAAGGCCGGCAGCGCAGGCTCACCATCGAGCGTGAGCACCAGATTGCCTTCGCAGCGGGTGATACGCCGGGTGACGCCCACCGGCTGGCTGCCCTGGGTGACGCGCGAAATGAGCCTGACGCCGGCGTTGAAGGCCACGCCCGAGAGGCCGCCCTCGAACACCGCGTCGGCCAGATGCAGGGTGCGGGTGCGCGCGCTGGCCAGGCCGCCAAAGAGGTAGCCCGACGCAGTGCGCTGGGCGAGCTCGCCAATGAGCTCGGGCAAATCGTGGGTGGCCGGATCGGCGTGCACCAGGGCGCTGAAGGGGCCGGTGCCAAAACTGCTGGCCGACGCGGGGCCGGGCGCAGCGGCGCGGCCAGGCCCGGCGTGCAGGGCCTCGAGCGGGCGGCGGCCATTGAAGACGCTGAACTGCGCCGCGGGCAGGTCGGCCAGCATCAGCACCAGGCCGGGCTCATCGAAGTACTCCACGCCATCGGCCATCACGCCCACGCCCACACTGCCGGCCCAGGCCACACCGGGCCAGCGCGCTTGCAGGTCGGCCAGCACGGCTTCGGCCTGGGCAGCGAAGTGATCGGTGAAATACACCAGGCCCAGCGTGGCCTCAAAGGCTGGCGTGCGCGCCGCGCGCTGCGCTTCGATCTGCGCAGCGGCCAGGGCCAGGCACATGCCTGGCTCGGGATGCGTGGCGTGGCCGGTGATGAAGCGCTGCATGGGATTGTCGAGCTGCTCGCCTAACGCTTGCGTCCAGGCGACGCTTTGCGGGCGGCCGCGGGCGGGCGTGCTGCAGTGGCGGCGCGCTGCACCGCGCCTTGCGCCGCCGTGGCCGCCGTCTTGGCCGCGGCCATGGGCATGGCCACGGCCTTTTTCAGCGTCTCACCGGCAGCGTCGAAGCCTTGCTTGACCATGGCGCCGGCCAGATTCCTGGCGTGGTCGGTGGCGCTGTCCTTCATGGCATTGGCGGCGAGCTCGGTGAACTGCTGGGTCAGTGAGCCCCACCACTGCATCGGGTCGGGCACGCCCGGGGGCACACTGGCTGCGGCTTGGGCGCCGGTCTTGGCTGCCGCGGGCCGTTTGGCGGGCGAACTCGGCGCCACGCTCGCTGCGGCAGGCGCCAGCGGGGCGGCTGCGGCCTCTGGCGCGGTTGCGGAGAAGGGCCGAATCTTCAGCGCCTCGGCCAGATCGCCGAACTGCACATTCATGCCCTTCAGGGTGGACAGGGTCATGCGCTGCACCTCCAGCGCCTGGATGGTGACACCCAGCAGCTTGGCGTTTTGCTCCAGCCAGAACTGCACGGTGCGCAACTCCTCGATGCGTTTTTCAAGCTCTTCGGGGTTGAGCGTGGGCGCGATCCACTGGCCCACATTGGGCAGGCTGGCGCCGGCGTTTTTCACCAGCCCTTGCAGAAAATCAAAACCGGGAACCATCTTGGCAAAGGCATTCACGTCGGTCATGGCGCATCCTTGTGCTGGATTGGGAAATCAAACAGTGGCCGGGCCATGTTAGCCCTGGGGGCCCACCGGGCTTGCCAGGGTGACCGGGTCCGTCGGGCTGTGGGCCGGCCCCACCGTGCGCTGGTCGATCGCGCCGAACAGGCTCTGGCCATCACGGCCCAGCATCTCGATGCGGATGCGGTCGCCAAAGGCCATGAAGGCGGTCTTGGGCGCACCGCTCTCTATGGTCTCGATGGCGCGCTTCTCGGCGATGCAGCTGTAGCCGCACTGCCAATCCTTGTTGCTCACCGTGCCCGAGCCAACGATGGAGCCGGCGCGCAGATTGCGCGTCTTGGCGACATGGGCGATGAGCTGGCCGAAGTGAAAAGTCATCTCCGGGCCGGCCTCGCAGCGGCCGACCAGGCGCCCATTCCAGCTCGATTGCAGCGCCAGGTTGACACGGCCGCCGCGCCAATCCGCACCCAGCTCATCGGCCGTGATGGCCACCGGGCTGAAGGCCGTGGCCGGCTTGCCCTGCAAGAAGCCAAAGCCCTTGGCCAGCTCGCCCGGGATGAGATTGCGCAGGCTCCAGTCATTGACCAGCATGAGCAGGCGGATGCTGTCCAGGGCGTCGTCCGGCGCGCAGCCCATGGCCACATCGCCGGTGACCACGGCCACCTCGGATTCGAAATCGATGCCCCAATCCTCACTCGCAAAGTGAGCGTCATCGCAGGGGCCGAGGAAGTCGTCGCTGCCGCCCTGGTACATCAGCGGATCGGTGTAGAAGGACTCCGGCACCGTGGCGTTGCGCGCCCGGCGCACGAGCTCGACATGGTTGATGTAGGCCGAGCCGTCGGCCCACTGATAAGCGCGGGGCAGCGGCGCCATGCACAGCCGGGGCTCAAAAGCAAAGGCGTGGCGCGCCTTGCCGTGGTTCAAGCTGACGAACAGGTCCTCGAGCTGCGGCGAAATGAAGTTCCAGTCGTCCAGCACCTGCTGCATGCGCGTGGCGATGCCGCTGGCAAAGTGCGCCTGGCTCAAATCGCGCGAGACCACAAGCAACTGGCCGTCGCGGGAGCCGTCTTTGTAGGTGGCAAGTTTCATAGGGGATCCTGGTGTCGGGCGGCACGCCGGCGCGGTCTGGAAGGACGCAGCCCTTGAGGCTGTGCCGGGCGGCGCGCGGCTTGGTGGCAGCATTGTGCGATGCGCGATGTGCCTCCACCCTGGCGATTCACCCTGCGGCGCGGGCTGCTTCACCCTGCCACCGGCATTGCGCTGCTGGTGCTGGGCCTGCACTTGTGGCTGCTGGCAAGCTGGCCGGCCGAGCGCCGCGTGCAGCCCGCGGCGCCCGGCAAAACGGGCCCGCTGGTCCGGCCGGTGTGGACCCTGCCCACACCCCTGGCTGCAGTGGCCAAGGCCCCCGCGGCGGCACCGGCACAGCCGATCGCAGCCTCGCCCGCCGCAGCGCCTCGCGCGCCGCTGGCTTTGGCCAATGCCGCAGGCCATGCTGCACGCAAGGTGGCACCGTCTGCGCCAAGCGCTTCCGCCACGGCCGCAGCGGCCAGGCCTGCAGCGCCAAATGCGAACGTCCACAGCCCCAGCGGCGCTGCCAATGAAGACAGCGACGAGGCCACCACCGCAGCCACCGCGCCGCCCGCCGTGGCGCCGCCGACCTACCCCACCCGAATACCGGCGCCGGCCGAGCTGCGCTACGCCATGCGCCTGGGCAACCGGCAGGGCCAGGCCACGCTCGACTGGCAGCACGATGGCAGTGGCTACCGATTGGGCTTGCAAGCGGCCGATGCGCGTGGCGCACCGCTGCTGCAGCAAAGCAGCCAGGGTGGATTTGATGCCGCCGGCCTGGCGCCGCTGCGCTTTGTCGACCAGCGGCGTGGCCGCGGTGCGCGCGCCGCCAACTTCGAGCGCGAATCCGGCCGCATCGGCTTTTCAGCCGCGCCGCATGACCACCCGGCCTGGCCTGGTGCCCAAGATCGCCTGGCCTGGATCGTGCAGCTCGCGGCCATTGCCAACGCTGCAGCGGCACTACCGCCCGAGGTGTCGCTGTTCGTGGTTGACGCCCGCGGCGGCGGCAGTGTCTGGACCTTTGTCGCCCAGGGCGAGGTCATGCAGGACACCGCGCTGGGCGCCGTGCGCACCCAGCATGTGCTGCGCGAAGCGCAAGGCCTGTTCGACTGGCGTGTCGAGGCCTGGCTGGACGCCCAGCGCGGCCATTGGCCGGTGCGCCTGCGCATGACCGTGCCACGCAGTGGCGCGGTGTTCGAGCTGCAATTGGCTGCCGAGCCATTGCCGCGCTGATCCACCGTGGCGGCGGGGCATGCGCCCTGGCCCTGCACCCGCCAGACCGTGGCGAGGCCGTCGGCAGCCTGGTCTGCATTCAAGTCCACCCCAGGCAGGTCGATATGCCCATGGATGAACGCACTCATGCACACCAGCCCGATCGCGGCCACCGTCCCGGCCTGGGCGCTGGCGGCCGGCGTGTCGGTGATCTTGGCCGGCGTGATATTTGTCCTTGTGTGGCGTCACCGGCAGCGCGGCAAGCGACAAGGGTTTGAGGCCTCGCTGCTCACATCGGCCAGGCCAAACGCCGGCTGGGACGAGGCCGTGATCGCCGGGCTGCCGAAGATGCTGTCGCAGCCACGATTCGACGAGGCGCTCGATCAGGACATCGCCCGCTGTGACCGCGGCGAACGCGAACTCAGCCTGCTGCTGGTCAGCATCGACAACCTGCAAGAGCTCAACGAGGCCAGCGGTGAGCAAGCCGGCCCTCGGGCCATCGTGGCCACGGCGCAACTGCTGCACGACCTGGCTGGCCCCTTGGGCCGAATGACCCGCTTGAGCGGCGACAGCTTTTTGATCTCCACCGATGCCAACCTGCAGGCCACGCTTGTCCTGGCGACCATGGCCCGGCAGCGCCTTGCTGCGGCTGCAGACCCGAGCTGTGGCGGCCTCGGCCCGAGCTGCTCCATAGGCATCGCCAACTACCCCAGCCACGGCCCGTGCTCGCGCCTGATGGGCCACGCCAGCGCCGCCATGCGCCAGGTGCGCCTGGCTGGCGGCGGCCACCACGCGGTGTTCGACCCGGTGATGGCGGTGGACATGAGGGCGCAATCGGAGCTGTTGCGCGATCTTCGCCACGCCGTGGCACGCAACGAGCTGGAGCTGGTGTATCAGCCCAAATTCGACGCCAGCACCCAGCAGATCACGGCCGCCGAAGCGCTGCTGCGCTGGCACCACCCGCAGCGCGGCTTGATCAGCCCGGCGACCTTCATCCCCCTGGCCGAGCGCTTTGGCCTGATCGGCGCCATCGGCAACTGGGTGATTGATGACGCCTGCCGTCAGGCGGGCCTGTGGCGTCGCAGCGGCCTGCGCATGCGCGTGGCCATCAACATCTCGGCCTATCAAATGCGCCAGCACGATCTGGTGGATCGCCTTCTGGCGGCGCTGGAGCGTCACGGCCTGAGCGCGCACCGCTTCACCTGCGAGATCACCGAATCCATTGCCATGGAGGACACCCAGGTCACGCAAAACAGCCTCAAGCGCATGCGTGAGGCCGGGCTGCATATTTCGATCGACGACTTCGGCGTCGGCCAGACCAGCCTGTCCTACCTGCGCCGGCTGCCCGCGGCCGAGCTGAAGATCGATGCCTCATTCGTGCAGGACCTGGGTCAAAGCGTCGAGGCCGAGCACATCGTGAGTGCGGTGATCAAGCTGGCCCACGCCTTGAAGTTGCGTGTGGTGGCCGAGGGCGTGGAGACCGAAAGGCAGTGTCAATGGCTGGTGAAAATGGGCTGCGATGAGCTGCAGGGCTTTTTGCTGGCGCGGCCGATGTCGGCCAAGGCCTTGACCCTGTGGGCCGCCGACGATGACCCCGCCATGCCGGGGTTTCGCAACTCACTGTTTTGCGACACGCAGGCGGCGGACCTGGATGAGTCCTTGGCCCGCGACAAGACCCCCGAGTTGGCTTTGCCATGATGCCCGTGCGCTATGACCCCTGGGTGGTGGGGCTGTCCTTCCTGATCGCCACCTTAGCCGCCTATGTGGCGCTCGATCTGGCGCGCCGGGTGCGCTCGGCCGACCAGGGTGTGGCGCTGGCCTGGTGGGCCGGCGGCTCCATCGCCATGGGCACGGGTGTGTGGGCCATGCACTTCGTGGGCATGCTGGCCTACCAGTTGCCCATCGAAGTCGGCTATGACTATCTCTTCACCGGCCTGTCTTGGCTGGCCGGCGTGGGGGCGTCGTCGATTGCCCTGTGGGAGGCCAGCCGGCCGGCCATGAACGCCAAACGTCTGGGCGCCGCGGCAGTGTTCATGGGCGCGGGCATTTGCGCCATGCACTACATCGGCATGGCCGCCGTGCACATGGCCCCCGGGCCGATCTGGAGCCCATCGTTGGTGGCGGCTTCGGTGGGCATTGCTGTGGCCGCTTCGGCAGCGGCGATGCTGATTTTTTGTCACCTGCGCCAGCTCGCCAGCCAGCGCGCCCGCTGGTGGCACATGTCGGCGGCTTTGGCGATGGCCACCGCCATCACCGGCATGCACTTCACCGGCATGGCGGCGGTGGACTTTGCCGATGGCGCGGTGTGCCTGAGCGTCAATCAATTGCGCGGTGACAGCCTGGGCATGCTGGTGGCCGCAGCCGCCGTCGTGTTGATGACCTTGACCTTGCTGGCCTCGGCGTTGATGGATGTGCGCTCGCATGCCGGCACGGCGGCGTTGGCCCAGTCCTTGCAGGTGGCCAACGGCAAGCTGCAGCGCGTGGTCTTTCGCGATGCCCTCACCAACCTGCCCAATCGCCTGGCTTTTGAAGACTGCGTGGCCCAGTCGATACAGCGGTGTGATTCGCAAGGCGGCACCTTGGCCGTGCTGTACATCGATCTGGATGGCTTCAAGCCCATCAACGATGCCTTTGGCCACCCGGTGGGCGACAAGGTGCTGTGCGCCATGGCCGAGCGCCTGTCGGCCATCACCCCGCCCGGTGATGTTGCGGCGCGTGTCGGCGGCGACGAGTTCGTGGTGCTGCTCAACCAGTCCGCCTTCGCAGCGGCGCCCGCCGGCTCCAGCGACATCACTTCGGCAGCCTCGGCCGAGGCCATGGCGCAAGAGTTGATGGCGGCCATATGCCAACCCGTGGCGCTGGGGGTGACCGAAGCGCGGCTGGGCTGCTCCATCGGCATCGCGCTGTACCCGCAGGATGGCCACAGTGGCGAGCTCGTGGGCCTGGCCGATTCGGCCATGTACGCCGCCAAGCGCGCTGGCGGATCGAGCGTGGTGTTCTATGCGCCGCACATGTCGGTCGATGTGCGCGAGCAGATCGAGCTGCGCCGCGACCTGCGCTATGCGCTCGATCAGGGCGGCGAGCTCGCACTGCATTACCAGCCCAAGCTGCGCTGCAGCGACCAACAGGCCTGTGGCGCCGAGGCCCTGGCGCGCTGGCACCACCCCCGCCGCGGCATGGTGCCGCCCGGCGTCTTCATCCCCTTGGCTGAGCGCTTCGGCATGATTGGCGACCTTGGCGACTGGGTCATCAATGAGGCCTGCCACCAGCTGCGCGATTGGCGCGATCAAGGGCATGTCATCCAGCTGTCGATCAACCTTTCGACGGCGCAGTTGCACCAGGACGACCTTGCGCAACGCGTGGCGCGCGCACTGCATTGCCACGGCATCAATGCCGGGCAATTGACCTTCGAGATCACCGAATCGATGGCCATCCACGACACCACGGCCAGCCTGCGCAGCCTGCGCGCGCTGCTCGAGCTGGGTGCGGGCCTGTCCATTGATGACTTTGGCGTGGGCCATTCCAGTCTGATCGGGCTGCGTCAAATCCCGGCGCGCGAAATCAAGATTGACCGCAGTTTCGTCTCCAGCCTGGACGACGATGCCGCGGCACGCGTCATCGTCCAGGCCGTCATCGGCATGGCCCATGGCCTGCACATGCGCGTCGTCGCCGAGGGCATAGAAACACCGCAACAGCGCGACACCTTGCGTGCCATGGGCTGCGATGAAATGCAGGGCTACCTGTTCGCCAAGCCCATGCCCGGCCGGGCACTCCTGGCCTGGCTGGCCGCGGCCCGCGCAGCAGTGCCTGCAGAGCCGGCCCCAGCAGCGCCAGGCGCGGGCAAAGGTGCAGCGGCCGGTGCCGCCAGCAGCGCAGCGGCCGCCGGTGCGACCGTAAGGGTGGCCGATCACCATGAATCGGCCGTGCTGACGTGATGGCCACCGCGGCGCATTGCTCTGGCAGGACCGCTTCGAATGTCGGCCTCCAGGAGCCTGTCGGGCTTTGGGTCGGGCCCGACCCAAAACCCGACAGGCTCCTAGAATTTGCCCCATGCCCGCCCACCCCATCGACTACACCCGCGGCGCCTTGCTGCCCGCGCTGCTGGCCCAACGCATCGTCATCATTGATGGCGCCATGGGCACGCAGATCCAGAAGCACAGGCTCAGCGAGGCCGACTTTCGCGGTGCGCGTTTTGCCCATCACCCCAAGGACCTGCGTGGCAACAACGACCTGTTGCCGCTGACCCAGCCCGAGCTCATCCGCGCCATCCACGATGCCTATCTCGCGGCCGGCGCGGACATCATCGAAACCAACACCTTTGGCGCCACCTCCATCGCCCAGGAAGACTACGGCCTGGCGCATGTGGCGCGCGACATCAACCTGGCCGCGGCACAAATCGCCCGCGCCAGTGCTGACGCCGCCAGCACGCCCGATCACCCGCGCTTCGTGGCCGGCGCCCTGGGCCCCACGCCGCGCACCGCCAGCATCAGCCCGGATGTCAACGACCCCGGCGCGCGCAACGTCAGCTTCGATGAGCTGCGCGCGGCCTATCACGAGCAGGCCACGGCCTTGCTCGAAGGCGGCGTCGATCTCTTCCTGGTCGAGACCATCTTCGACACCCTCAACGCCAAGGCCGCCATCTTTGCGCTCGATGAGCTGATGGAGCACACCGGCGAGCGATTGCCGGTGATCATCTCCGGCACCGTCACCGACGCCTCGGGGCGCATCCTCTCCGGCCAGACGGTCGCCGCCTTCTGGCATTCGGTGCGCCACGCCCGGCCGATTGCCGTCGGCTTGAACTGTGCGTTAGGTGCGGCACTGATGCGGCCCTACATCGAAGAGCTGGCCAAGGTGGCGCCGGACACGTTCATCAGCTGTTACCCCAACGCCGGCCTGCCCAACCCGATGAGCGAAACCGGCTTCGACGAAACGCCCGAGGTGACCGGCAGCCTGCTCGAAGAATTCGCCCGCAGCGGGTTTTTGAACATCGCTGGTGGCTGCTGCGGCACCACGCCCGAGCACATCGCCGAGATTGCTCGCCGGGTGAAGGCCTACCGGCCGCGCTCGCGGCGCGATCCCTTGTTCACGGGGCTGCTTGCCGCTTGACACAGGTGCGCTCCTTTGTCAAGTTAGCATGCGCGCTTCAAGGGAGAGACAAATGAATCCAATCATGCGCAGTGCGCCCGCCAGCGCCGCCTGCACCCGTTCCTGCGGCCCAGCCCTGGCGCCGCATTCGCAATCCAGCATGCTGGGCTGGGCCTTGGCCTGCGCACTTGGCCTGGGCGCCTGCGGTGGTGGCAGTGGCGAGGGCATGGACGCCGCCACCCTGCAGGGCAAGTCGGCGGACAGCACCGCGCAGATCACCAACCTGGCGGAGTACAGCGCCACGCACCGGCCGCTGGCCATTGGCGCGCTGGGCCCGGCGCCATCGGCGGCCGAGCAGGCAGCGATCTTCGAGCTCAGTCGCAGCCGCGCTGTGGCGCGCTTGCAGGCCGCCGGGGCCATTCGCAATTTGTCTCAGTCCAATCTGACCGTCGTGCCGCCACTGATGCAGTCCTACGTCGATCTGCTGGCCAGTGCGGCGCGCGGCCAAACCCTGGCTGAACTGCGTGCGCTGTATCCGGCCGCGCCCAGCCCTGCGGTGGCCGCGGCCCTGACCCAAGGCGTGCAGCGCCAGCTGTGGAGCGTGCGCGGCGTCGGCCTGGCGACGGGCTTCCTGAGTGGCACCGACATGCTGGGGCCATGGCCGGCGCTGGCCAGTTGGCGTGGGCAGGAGCTGGCCAGCTGGGCCGATCCGGCGCTGCGCGCGGGCTTGGCGCAGCTTCAACCAAGCCTGGGCAGTCTTTCCGTGTACAACCCGAGCACTACGCGCCTGGTGGTGGCCGACGGCTACAGCGAGCGAACGACGTGGCCGGTGTCTGAAACCCTGGCCGGCGTGTTTGAGACCGGTTACGGTCGCCAGGTGGTCGCCCTGCAGCGCCTGAGCGTCAGCGCCCGGCGATTCGACAGCGCCGCCTACGTGGCCCACGCCGCCACAGTGGGCGGGCGCACGCTGCTGACGCTGCAGCCGCGCGCCGGCAGTTTCCGCAGCTTTCTCACCAGCGGCCTGGACGCCGCGCTGAGCGAAGCCGTGAACACCCTCACCCGCCCCGGCGCCCCAGGCTGGGGCCCTGGCGAGATGTTGTTGCCAGTCACCGAGTCTTCCGATCCGGGCTTCGTTTCGATGACCTCAGGCCTCAATCTGGCCACAAACGAAATCAACGCCGACCTTCGCGGGCTTGATGGCGGCGGAAGCTTTGCACAGCCCAGAGACACCTCCACGCAACTGGCACTGACTTCCCACGGCTTGACCTTGCAGTCGGCGCACACCACCGCTTTTGTGTACAGCCCAAAGAATCTGTTTGGCGGTGGCACTGCAGGAACAGGGTCGGGCCCCAGCGGCGTTGTGGGGTCTTCCGTCGGCGACGGCTTCAAACCCGCCTGCCCGCGCAGCACACCCGATTTGCGCAACTTCGCGCTGGTGGTGCTGAACGATCAGCGCCGCGTCACCTCACTCTCGGCCATCTCCTATCTCAGCGGTGACGCCTGCCAGTGAGCCGGCGCCAACGGACCGCCTAACCGGCGTGTCAAGCCGCCTGCGGCGGCCTCAAGCCGACTTCGCCGCTGCCGGCTCGACCTCGGCCCACAGCTCATCGGCGCTGATGTCCAGCGCCACGCTGGCCAGGTGCAGGGTCTGCCCCGGCTCGAAGGGGTGCAGCACCCAGAAGCCATCGGCGCCCTTGCGGTACAGGTCGCAGCGGCGGCTGTCGATGTCCACCAGCAGGTACTCGGCCAGGCTGGGCACGAGGCGGTAGGCGGCGAACTTGTCGCCGCGGTCGTAGGCGGCGGTGGTGGGGGACAGGACTTCGATCACCAGCGTGGCGTCGCTCTTGACATGCTCGTTGGCGGCGCTCGATGGGTCGCACACCACCATCACGTCGGGATAGAAGTAGACGTCGGCGGCCTCCACCCGCAGCTTCATGTCGGTCATCAGCGCCCGACACGGTGTGTGACGCAGATGCGCACGAAGCGCCACAAACAGGTTGCCAGTGACGATGATGTGGCGCTCGCCTGCCCCCGCCATCGCAAACACCTCACCGCGCACAAACTCGTGCTTGATCGGCTCGTGCTCGTCCCAAGCCAGAAAGTCAGCGGCGGTCATGTTGCGTTTGGCAAGGGCTGATGCCATGGCGGGCCTCGCGGTCAGTTCGGTCGCAGCGCTGCCCCACGGGCAGGCCAGGCGGCCAGTGTAGGCGCCGAGGCACTGCCCAACGACCCCATCTCCCCAGCACAACTGCGTTGCTTCATCACGCTGGCGGCCACAGTTGTGGCCCGCAAGCGCCAAGTTTTTCGGTTTGCCGCCGATAGAATTCGCACCCTCCCAAGGAGCGTTGCAACGGCGACTCACTCGCCGCCAGGCTTGGGACGCCAGCCCAACACATCGGCCCGGCATGCAACGGCGCTCACCCCAGCCAAGCAGCCCAGGGTGAGACGCAGATGAGTGATTCCAAAAGCATGCATGACGAAATCGGTGCCGGCGCCGCCGCCATCGCTGCCGTGCCCGCCACACCCGCTGTGCCGCCCCCCATGCGCCTCGCCGGCCTGGAGCCCGTCACCATCGCCAGCGGCAGCCTGTTCCTCAACATCGGCGAGCGCACCAATGTCACCGGCTCGAAAGCCTTCGCCCGCATGATCCTGGAAGGCCGCTTCGAAGACGCGCTAGCGGTGGCACGCCAGCAGGTCGAAAACGGCGCCCAGGTGATCGACATCAACATGGACGAGGCCATGCTCGACAGCCAGGCCGCGATGGTGCGGTTTTTGAAGCTCATCGCCAGCGAGCCCGAGATCGCGCGCGTGCCGATCATGGTCGATTCCAGCAAATGGAGCGTCATCGAGGCCGGCCTGAAATGCCTGCAAGGCAAGGGCATCGTCAACTCGATTTCGCTCAAAGAGGGCGAGGCCGAGTTCAAGCGTCAGGCCACGTTGCTGCGGCGTTACGGCGCCGCCACCGTGGTGATGGCCTTTGATGAGCAAGGCCAGGCCGACACCTTTGAGCGCAAGACGCAAATCTGCCAGCGCGCCTACCGCCTGCTGGTCGATGAGATCGGCTTCCCGGCCGAGGACATCATCTTCGACCCGAACATTTTTGCCATCGCCACCGGCATCGACGAGCACGCCAACTACGCCGTCGATTTCATCGAGGCCACGCGCTGGATCAAGGCCCACTTGCCCGGCGCCAAGGTCTCGGGCGGAGTCTCCAACGTGAGCTTCAGCTTCCGTGGCAACGACCCCGTGCGCGAGGCCATCCACACCGTGTTTCTGTACCACGCCATTCAGGCCGGCATGGACATGGGCATCGTCAACGCTGGGATGGTGGGCGTCTACGACGATCTGGATGCGGTGCTGCGCGAGCGCGTCGAAGACGTGGTGCTCAACCGCTTACCGGTCTATCAAGCCGACGAGCCACGGCTGAACCCGACCGAGCGCTTGCTTGAGATTGCCGATGGCGTGAAGGGCGCCGCCAAGGACGAAGGCACCCGGCTGGCCTGGCGTGTGGGCGATGTGAACCAGCGTTTGTCGCATGCCCTGGTGCACGGCATCACCGATTTCATCGTCGTCGACACCGAAGAATGCTGGCAGCACATCTGTGCTTGCGGTGGCCGCCCGCTGCATGTGATCGAAGGCCCCTTGATGGCCGGCATGAATACGGTGGGTGACCTGTTCGGCGCGGGCAAGATGTTCCTGCCGCAGGTGGTGAAGTCGGCGCGCGTGATGAAGCAAGCGGTGGCGCATTTGCTGCCCTACATCGAGGCCGAAAAGAAGCTGCTCAAAGACGCCGGTGGCGATGTCAAGCCCAAGGGCAAAGTCGTCATCGCCACGGTCAAGGGCGATGTGCACGACATCGGCAAGAACATCGTCACCGTGGTCTTGCAATGCAACAACTTTGAGGTCATCAACATGGGTGTGATGGTGGCCTGCCAGGACATCCTGGCCAAGGCCCGCGTCGAGGGCGCCGACATCGTTGGTCTCTCGGGCCTGATCACGCCCAGCCTGGAAGAAATGCAGCACGTGGCCGCCGAGATGCAGCGCGACGACTGGTTCCGCAGCCGCAAGATCCCGCTGCTGATTGGCGGGGCCACCTGCAGCCGCGTGCACACCGCCGTGAAGATCGCGCCGCACTACGAGGGGCCGGTGGTGTATGTGCCGGACGCCTCGCGCAGCGTGGGTGTGTGCGCCGATTTGTTATCAGACGAGCGCGCCGCCAAATTCATCAAAGATCTCGAAGCCGATTACGAGCGCACGCGCCAATTGCATGCCAGCAAGAAGGCCACGCCGCTGGTCACGCTGGCGGCGGCGCGGGCCAACAAAACCCCCATTGCCTGGGCCGCGTACACGCCGCCGAAACCGAAGTTCATCGGCCGGCGCGAGTTCCGCAATTACGACCTGGCCGAGCTCGCCGCCTGCATCGATTGGGCGCCGTTTTTCCAGACCTGGGATCTGGCCGGACGCTTCCCCGACATCCTGCGCGATGAGGTGGTCGGCGCTGAAGCCACGCGCGTCTTCAGCGATGGCAAGCGGCTGCTGCAGCGGGCCATCGAGGGCCGCTGGCTGCAGGCCAATGGCGTCATCGCGCTGCTGCCGGCGAACACGGTGGACGACGACAGCATCGAGATCTACGCCGATGAATCGCGTGAGCAGGTGCTGATGCACTGGCGCCCGCTGCGCCTGCAGACCGAGCGGCCAGTGATCGATAACCTGCGCCGACCTAACCGCAGCCTGGCCGACTTCGTTGCACCGCGCGGCCAGCCGGATTACATCGGAGTTTTCGCCGTCACCGCCGGCCTGAACATCGAGAAAAAGGAGCGGCAATTCGAAGCCGACCACGACGACTACTCGGCCATCATGCTCAAGGCCCTGGCCGATCGCCTGGCCGAGGCCTTCGCCGAGCGCCTGCACCAACGCGTGCGCACCGATTTGTGGGGCTATGCAGCAGACGAGACACTGAGCAACACCGAGCTCATCGCCGAAAAATACCGCGGCATCCGCCCCGCGCCCGGCTACCCGGCCTGCCCCGACCACAGCGTCAAGCGCGCGATGTTCGATGTCTTGCAGGCGGAGAAGATCGGCATGGGCCTGACCGACAGCCTGGCCATGACGCCTGCGGCCAGCGTGAGTGGCTTTTACCTCTCGCACCCCGAGGCGACCTACTTCAACGTCGGCCGCATTGGTGAAGATCAGTTGCAGGATTGGGCTCAGCGCCAAGCCATCGAAGCCGAGCTGGCCAGACGGCTGCTGGCGCCGGCCCTGGCCTGATGCCAGGGCGCCACCGCCCGGCAGCCCGCTGACCCCGGGCAGCGCGCACCAACACGGCCACAATCTGCCGCATGCACCCGCCCGCCCGCACCGTTGCCCTGCTGCTCAACCTGGCCCATGCGCTGGACCACTTGTTCCTGCTGATCTTCGCCACCGCCGTGGTGGCCATTGCCAGCGAATTCGGCTTCGCGCGCTGGGAAGACCTGATGCCCTATGGCGCTGGCGCCTTCTTGCTCTTCGGCCTGGGCTCGCTGCCCGCCGGCCGGCTGGGCGATCTGTGGGGCCGGCGGCAGATGATGCTGGTGTTCTTCTTTGGCATGGGCGCCTCCGCCCTGCTGATTGCGGCCACGCAAAACGCCTGGCAAATGGCCGCCGCGCTCACGCTGATGGGCCTGTTCTCATCGATCTACCACCCCGTGGGCATCCCCATGCTGGTGCAGGGCTCCAAGACCCCCGGCGCCACCATCGGCGTCAATGGCCTGGCCGGCAACCTGGGCATCGCCGCCGTGGCCTTGGTCACCGGCGTATTGATTCAGTGCTTAGGCTGGCGTGCGGCCTTTGTCGTGCCCGGCGCGGTGTGCATCGCCATGGGCCTGGTGTTTGCGCGCGTCGTGCCACACGAGACCGAATCACCCTCCAAACGCGTCGGCAAGGGCCAGAACGCGCTGCCGCGCGCGCAACTGCTGCGTGCGCTGATGGTCATGACCGTGGCCTCGGCCAGCAGCGGCCTGCTGTTCAACCTCACCACCAATGGCAACGCCCGCTTGCTCGATGAGCGCCTGCGCGGCCTGGTCAGCGACCCGGCCACCCTGGGTGCGCTGCTGGCCGGCATCTACGCCATCGCCTCACTGGCGCAGGTGGTCGTGGGTCGGCTGATCGACCGCTTCCCGCTCAAGCCGCTGCAGCTCACCGTGGTGCTGGGCCAGGTGCCGCTGTTGCTGCTGGCCGCACATGCCCAGGGCTGGTGGCTGTACGCCGCATTGCTGGCCAGCATGATCTTCATCTTCGGTGGCATTCCCTTCACGGACGCCACCATCGTGCGTTATGTCGATGACCGCATGCGCTCTCGCGTGGCCGGCATTCGCCTGGCCATCGCCGTGGGCATCAGCTCGGTGGCCGTGTGGGCCCTGGGGCCCGTGGTCAAGACCGTGGGCTTCGAGACCCTGCTGCTGGTGATGGCCGGCATCGCGGCATTCACGGCGCTGGTGGTGTTGGGGCTGCCCAATGAGCCGGCGCCGGCGGCTGCAATCGGGCCGCAGACAGCGCCTTCGCCGCAGCCCAAAGGCCACGCCGCACAGCAGGCCACTTGAGGGATCAGCGCTCGCGCCAGAGCAGTTCGGCCTCGATCTCGCGGCGGTGCTCGCCGACAGGAAAGTGTGCCAATCTGGATTGGCGCAGCAGGACTGGTGCCTCCTGGGCATCGACCAAGCGCAGCGCCGTGTTGCCAAACAGGCTCCGGCTCCACGACACCATGGATGTGTTGCCCGCTTCAATGTCGATGTCCAAGCTGGGGCCATCGTCGAACGATGGGGCGACGATGGTGTAGGCGCCGGGTGGCAATTCGAGCGCGGTATGGGTGCCGAGCAAGAAGGACTTGCCGTGCACGCAAACTGCGCCGTTTCGCGGCAGGGGTGGATCGGCACGTGGACAGATCCAACCACCCGAGCCAAGCGGTGTGCCCTGATCAATGAAGACCAGCCGCGCCATGTTGGCCGCGATCGGCTGGGCCAGCGATGGGTCATCCAGCCAGCGCCCACCTGCTTTGGCGGCGGACTGCTGCGGCCGTCGGTCATTCATGCCCCAGAACGCGCCGTAAATGAGCATCCTCGCACCATGGTCGGCGCTGGCCAAGTAGGGCCCCTGTGTGGTCACCCCGAAATTCAAACCCGATCTAGACAAGCCATGCCAGATGACCCGCCGGCTGGCGACGTCGAAGCCCAGCGCCTCAGCGGTGTACCAACCGGTGTCGCCGCGCGAGGTTCGCGGCTCGCGCCAAGGGTGAAATTCCCACCAGATGACCAGGACACGCTTGGCCTTGGAGCCCTCAAGCACACCCAAATCAAGCACATCCTTGGCCGTGGCCGATGTCGACCAATCCACCTTGATCGCCCGCGCCACATAGGGCGCGGCGAGTTCAGAGACGCCGACGTACATGCCATTGCAAGCCAACAATGCGGTCGCCTCCTCGACCTTGCGCGCGATCAAACCAAAGCCAAAGCGACCGGGCTGCTGCGGCGCGAATGTGCAGCGCTGCTTGGGCATCAGGACGATGATCTCGACCTCGGACCTGTCAATGGCTTCATTGATGGGCACCTCGTCAAACAAGACTTCGGCGCCCTTGATCAGTCTGGGGTGCACCGCCTGGGCCAGCATTGGGCACAGTGCCAGACAGGTCAGGATGGTGCAGGCCCACATGCGGGCTCGGGCGAGGACGGTTGCGCTTTTCAAGATCGGTTCCTTCATGTTTTCAATTCGCATCAGTAGCGTTTGACGAAGCGGCCTTGCGCAAACTCAGGAAGCAGCAGGCGCAATTCGGCCACTCTGGTCTCACTGCAAAAGCCCGATACACCCTTGCTTTGCAGGTGGTGGAAGTCGATGCCGACCATGCCATGCACCGTCTCGCTGTGGCCGTAATTGGCGATGAGCTGGGCCAGCAGCTTGTCCGCCGCATAAGACACGCCACAGGTCTTGGCCGCGCCGATTCTTGACCACGCCAATTGCAGGTTAGCGTCCCAGCCCATCGCATCGCGACCGGTGAAGCCGTGTTGATAGTGGTGCAGATAAACCTCGGGCGTGATGCTGTAGGCGGCCATGCCGCCACTGCCGCTGTAAGGTTTGGGGGCACTCGCGGCACAGGCGGTCAGCAAAGTGGCCAGAAGCACAGGCGCAGCGGCTGTGGCGAGGCTTCTAGAAAGCATGAAGTCTCCCTTTGAGGCTAAGAATCGGTGGGGGCAAGCGCGTTGCGGCCAGACCGTGACGCGGCGTGGTGCGGCGGCGGCGATAGCGCTGGACAGTGCGCGCCACTGACAAGTTACTTCACAAAATCCGGCCGCGTCACTTGCGGCATATTGTCGTAGGCGCGCAGGATGATGCCGCGGGCATCCGAGGGCACGGTGCTGTCTGTGGCGCGGGCCGAGCGGTGCGAGTACACCGCGTGCAACCACAGCGCAGCGTTCAGCCACTGGCCGTGGCCCAGCCAATCGGATTGCAGGTGCATGGCCAACACCTTGCGGCCGGCGCGGTGCACAAAGGCCGCGTCGGCTTCACCGAGCAGCTCAAAGCGGCACAGCGCGTAGGCAAAAGCGCGGGGTGAGTTGATGCTGGTGAGCTTGAGCGGGGCGGCCGGGTGGTAGCGCTCGTATTCCTTTCTGCCGCGCTCGTAGTCGCCCGCCAGGATGCAGTAGCCCATGTAGCGATCCAGGCGCCTGGTGGGGATGTGCTTGGCTTGGTAGACGCCGGTGTCGTGCAGCAGCGAGGCTTCGCTGCTGCGCAGGGCTTCGAGCCAGGAGGCGTGCTCGGCGGGGTCGGCCAGCATCCATTGGCCCAGGGCTTTGGCCATCCAGAGTTCTTCTTGCCACCAGTTTTTGGCGGTGAGGGGGGCCAGGCATTCGCCGTGCGCTATCGCAGCATCTATCCATTGAATGGACTTGCAGAGCAGCGCGAACAAGTCGGTCTCAACACTGACCAGCCAGAAACCAACTACGTCTCCGATGTTGCCGGTGGCGAAACCTCCAATTGGCCCGTTCGCCTTTGGCGTTCGATCAAGGGCAAACATGAGCGCAAATTCCTCGACGGTTTCGCGCTTCCGGACCGGGTCAAAGTTCATGAGTGCCTAGCAAGGTATGCCGTTGCAGTAGCGGACAACGACGGAGTTCTTGACTCCACCTGATCCGACAGTTTTGGTAGAGAAGTCTCCAGCTAGCAATTTCGAGATTGCCTGCTGTTTCTGGGCCGATGTCATGGCAGACGCGTCAATTGCAATTCGAGCATCGCTCAAAGCGGCGAACCGGGTTTCGTCGATAGAGAAAGTCCTGGAGTCCACGATCCGCCTTTCAGCACTCAAGAATTTGCTGTCCCAAAGCGTCACCTCCCCCGTGATGGTATTGACCGAGACGATATCAGCGCCGTGCGTGCCAACCTTGTCGCCCCACTTCACAACCCGCTCGCTGGCCGCCACCTCGTTGGCCAAGCGGGCCTCTGCCTGAAGGCCAGTGAAGTGCGACCAGTAGCCATTCTCAGTAGCCGCCTTCGACACCACCGAGGGCATGTAGTCCCAACCCGCCATCGGCGCCCCAAGCTCGGCGCGCATCTCCACGCCGGCCATCACCCGAGCCGCCGCCGGCTGCACCGTGGCCAGTGCCTGCACATTGGCGTTGATGGCTTGCCTTTGCGCCAAGCACTGCCGACTGCAACGCGCACAACTCGGTGAGCGCGGTCGCGGTCCGGACTTGCTAGGCCGCGCGGGGTGTGGTCCTACCCGGTCTGGGCTGGCCGGGCCTGGTGCGCCGGAACTCCGTGGGTATCAGCGCGACTGCCCCAAAAACTTCCGCGCCAGATGGAGGTTGGTGCCGGGGCTCAGGTCCATAGCGCTGCGGTCTTGTGGCTTACGCACCGCGGCGCCGGTTCTCCTAACGATCCTGTAGAGCCGACCATCAGTGAATCGTCGCTGAGCTCGTCGCCGGCGCAAGCAGCAGCACTTGGGCGATGCAGCCGCCCGTGAGTTCGCCGCTGGACACATCAAAGTCAGACCAGCCGCGAGTACGGCATGAAGTCAAACTCACCCGGGGTGCGTGCGAGCACATGCGCGAAGTAGCGGTCAAAGGCTTCGTTCAGGTGCTCGGGTGCGAGCACGCGAAGTTCGTCATAACGGCCGCCGTGTACGTGGTAGACCACCTTGTCGCTGCGACCGCGGTGAAGGAATAGCTGGTCGCCACCAGGCGCGCGCTTGGTCTCGGGCGGGCGGGTGTCAATGAAGCAACGAAACGCCACACGGCCAATGTCGAATACCTTGGTGACGGCATCAATACCGAAGCGCTCTTTGAATGCGGGTAAGTATTTTTTCTTGAATGCAGCGCCCATGTGTGAGAGGTGCTCGTTGATGCCAGTGCCTTCTCCAGGACCTCGGGGGAGCGGCGCTGCGGTGCCATCTACCGGGGACCATGGAATGCAGCGAAGCAATCGCCAACCAGCGATTCGGAAGCACCAGGTCTTCAACAGCACATCGGGGATCGAGTGGTCGTTTTCAAAGTACTTGTTTGAGCCTCTGCACTCAGGAGACCAAGCTGGACTGAGGTACGGCTCGATGAGGATGGCCCGCTCGCGGACGAACAGGCACTGGAAGTGAAAGGTCCACACCTCGAAGACGGGATGGTCCATGAAGAAGGCACGAAATCCCGCCTGCAATGTTGTCGACTCCTCTGCAAGGACTGCATAGCTTCGGGGTTGCAATTCGCGCAGCGGTTCGATCAGCCAGTGTTTGCCCCGCTCAAGAACGGCGCAAGACTCCTCAAAATGGTCGTACTGCGGATTCAAAGGTTTGATTTCGTGGTAGCAACTCTCTTGCAATGCCTTTGCCGTTGTGAAGATGTTTCGGGCACATGAACGCACTTCATCTTGCGACAGACCGCAGCGCCACAGATCACCGGGCGCGATGGTTTTGTCAGTCGGGAAGTACGACGAGTCGTAGACACTTCGCTCATGGTCCAGGTGGGGGGAGTTTGAGACGGATGGCAACATCGATTTGATTCCTGATCTTCGTTTGAATGTCAAACAAGTAGCCTTTGTAGGCCGCACTGACCGGCGTACCTAGCCAGGTCTCCCACCCGCCAATCCCCGGGACCTCAATCTTGCACCCCTTCGAACAGTTGGCCGAGGCCAACATGGGCTGCAGATTCAAAGGCTGATTCAGCAAAGCGTTCTGCTCAGCTTTGGTCAGCAGATTCCAGCCGTTGAGCCCCTCTGCCGCCTTTGTCGCAAACACATGATCCACATGCACCACATTGCCCGCCGGAATTGACTCGATGGCATTGGTGATGGGATTGCGCCACTGCAAGCCGCCGTTGATGTCGCGCCAGGCGGCGTTCAGGACCTGGCTGTTGACGACGAGCACCTCGCCGATGTTGTCAACATGTCGCAGCTCATAGATCTTGCTGCCGGCGCTGCCGGCACGACTGATGCCCAGCGTAGCCACGCCGGCTGCGCCCCACCAGCGGCTCTCGTCTTCGCCAGCGAATGACTTGCCTGTGGCCAGGATGTAGAGCGACTCGGCCACACCAAAGACGGTCGATGCAACACCAAGTGCCATCGACGAAATTTGTGCGCGCTGCTGCAGTTGCGCAGCCGAGTAGCCTTTGTCGCGCTGCGCGACCGCAGCGCGATAGGCCTCGAGATTGAGTGGCGTGAAATTGGCATTGACTTCGGGTTTGAAGTAGTCGGCGTTGCGCTCGCGGTACTTGCACTGCAGGATGGCGCAACCGACCAAACCCACGATTTGCTCGTCTACGCGAAAACCATCGGCCAGTGCTGTTTGGTAGTCGACACTTCGCTGCATCTGCCGCAGGATCCGACCCTCGGCCTCTTGCTCGGTGATCATCAGCTTCTGGGCGATCACTTTGCGCAGCGCACGTGCCTGGTCATACTCGCTTTGGTGCAACTGCCTGTTGTTCGCATCCACCGACAACCCACTGGCCGCGCCCGCGGCGCCCCCGGCAGCGGCACCCGCCACCAGCGACATCACGCCGCGCACCGTGTTGATCGTGGCCAAGTCGGTGATGCCGGCCTCCACCAGCTTGACCGTCAGCGCCGCACCCAGCACTTCCTGCGCCGCACTCGAAGCCAGCACCCCGGCCGCCCCGGCCGAGCCGAAACTTGCCGCGCCCACGGCCGCGTGCAGCAGCGTGCGGTAGCGGCCGCCTTCGCGCCAAGGCTCGGCGGCAGTGCAGGCAGCATGCGAGATCGATTGGTCGTCGCACTTATCCAACTCCGCCTTGCGCCGCTGATCAGCCAACGTCCCCACCGACTTGTAGGCCTCGCGCCCAAACGCTGCCGTGATGGCCGCGTTGGTCTTGAGCTGCGCCGTGGCCCGGCTGGCATCGAAGATTTGCAGCAGCGGCTGGTGGCTGGTGTTGGGGCTCAGGCTGATGGTGCTGGCGTCTTGCAGCACGCGGGCGTCAGACGTGGCGATGCGCGTGTTCAGCCCAGCCAGAGAAGCGCTGAGCTGGTCCATGCGGTACTTCCATGACGTCCACTCGGGCGTGGGGCTGCTCAGCACGGCCTCGATGGGGCCATCCGTGGGGCCGTCCGTGGGCCCAGTGCCCGGCAGCGGCGCGGGCAGCGGGCTGGGCGTGCCACTGCCAGAAACGGTGATGTTGAGGATCTGCCCCGGGTACTTGGGCGGCTCCTGCTCGCGCAGTGTGCTCAGCGCCGCCTGGGTGCTGTCGCGCTGCGCCAGCAGCGGGTTGCGCTCGGCCGCGCGCAGCGCCGCGATGGCCGCGGCATTCAGATCAGGCCGGGTGATGGTGTGGGTGCCGGGCGCCACCGCCGCCACGGTGGCGCCCAGGCTGGAGCGCTCGACATTGGCCCAGCCGATGCTCGACCCGCCCAGGCCGGGCATGCCGGCCGGATTGACGCTCAGGCTCAGCGAGATGCTGCTGGCGCTGCCCGAGACGTTGTCGCGGTTGACCAGGCTCTCGTGGCTGAAGGTCTGGGTGGTGGCGCGGTTGAGGCTGGATTCGCTGCTGAGCGCGCCGCCGCGCAGGTGGGTGTGGCCGGCCACATTGACATCGAAGCCGCCAGTGCCGGCGACGATGGCGCTTTGCTCGCGCGCGCTTTGCCAATCGGCCAGCAGCTTGGCGTTGGCGTAGCTCAGGCTCACACCGGTGGGCACGCCCGCCGGGCTGACGCTCAGGCCAAAGCCCCAGGACGTGTCGCGGGCGCTGAAGTGGCTCTCGTCTTGCGGCGAGGCAATGGTCAGGTTGCCGGCGCCGACCGTGCCCACGCGGGCCAGCACGGTGTTGCCGCTGGCCTTGGCGCCGGCCAACGTGGTGTCGCGGCCACTGGACATGTCCAGCACCTGGCCCGCGCCCACCTGGCTGTCGAAGTAGGTGGTGCCCCAGCCGTTGCTCCAGGCGCGGCTGCGGCTGGCGGCCAGATTGATGGAGACCAGTGACGACGATGCCGCATCGAAGCCCAGGCCGATGGAGCCTGAACTGCTGCTGCTTTTGGTGGCCTCACTGTTGCTGCCCACGGCGGCCAGCAGGTTGATGTCGCGTGTCGCGCGCAGGGTGGCGTTGTTGCCGGCGGAGACGGCCGAGCCCAGCAGCGTGATGCTGCCGGAATCCACACCAGCGCCGGTGGCGGTGAGGCTGACATCGCGGCCGGCGCTGAGCATGCTTTCCTGCGGCACAGTGCTGGCCACCAGGGATTCGAAACTGCTGGCCTGCGCGCCCAGGCTGAGACTGAGCGACCAGCCGTTGTTCAATGTCACCGGCTGCGCCGTCGGCGCTTCGCCCGCGGCGGTGTTGGGCCTGCTGCCGGTGGTCTTGACCGGCTCGGTGAAGGCGTTGTAGACGCTCAAGGCTGACGTCAGGTAGGCCAGGGCCTTGTGTTGGCCGCTGTCGGTGGCCTCGGCTTTTTTCGCCGCCTCCAGCACCGTCTGGGCCGAGCTCACCCAGGGGTGGCCAATGCTGGCGGTCAAGCCCCATTGCTGGCTGCGGATCAGGCTGAAATCGGTGCTGGTGTTGTTGTTGGTCTGCAAGGCCAGGTCCTGGCCGGAGATGGCAATGTTGCCCAGCGGGGCAATGACACTGCTGCTCATCTGCAGGTACTGGTTGCCGGCCGACAGGCCGACATCGCCAAACAGGCTGCTGACCACCGCGCCGTGCTGCAAGCTGCTTTGCTGGCTGGCGATTTCGGTGGTGGTGCGCGAGCCAAAGGAGATGACCAGAATCCCGCTGCCGAGTGTGCCGCTCTTCTTGACCATGCGGTCACTGAAGGCATAACGGTTGGCTCCAGCCGACAGCAAGCTCAGGTCGGCGTCGGCGCTGATGGTGAGGGCGCCATCGGCTTGCACATTGCTGGCCACGATGCCCACATTGCCGCCGGCGCCGATGGCGATGGTGGCGCCGCCCAGCTCGCTGGGCTTGATGGTCTCGGCCACCGAAGTCTTGATTTCGCGGGTGACGGTCTTGCTGAACCAGCGGCGCTTGACAGCGTAGTACTCGCTGAAGCTGGTGTCGGTGGTGATGTCGTTGGCGATGTCGATGTTGCGCGCCGCGGTCAATGAGAGCTGGCCCATGCCGGCCTGCACATTGGCGCCGCTGATGAAGATGTCGCCCAGGTCGTAGCTGCCGGCCTTGCCGGTGGCCAGCAGCGACAGATCTTTGCCGGCATTGAGTGCCGTGGACACCAGGTCCTGGGTGTTGGGCCGGGTGGTGGTATTGCCTGAAACGCTGACTTCACTGAGCAGGTTCTTGCGTGCCAACACCTGGATGCCTGGGCCTTGAATGCCCATGCTGCCGCCGGCCGTGACGCGTGCGCCGTCAAAGGTGATGCCACCGTTGCTGCTGCTGATGCTGATGTCGCCTTTGGCATCGACCAGCGGCTTGTCATACACCGTGTTGGTGATGGTCGTGGTGCCGCTGGCGGTACTGCTGCTGGTGGTGGCGGTGGATTCAGTGGCGAGCAGGCCCAAGTGGCTGCCCGCTTGCAGGCTGAGGTGGCGTCCCGCGTTCAGCGTGCCGGCCAGGACATCCATCTCGCCCGCATCGGCGGCCAGGCGCAGGTCTTGCGACGCGTTGAGCAAGCTGTTCTCGGCGCGCAAGCTGCCGCCTGCGGCCACCATCACGTCGCCGCCCGAAAGGCCCGCGTATTTCAGCGTGGCGTCGGCCTTGGCCTGCAGCAGCACCAGGCCGCCAGGCGCGTCGACAAGGCCGCCGCTGCCATTGCCGGCGCCATTGCTGGTGCGCACCTCGATCTTTTGCGCCGTGGCCAAGATGGCGCCGCCGACGCTGGTGCGCAGTGTGCCGGTCACGCCCAGGTTGCCGGCAGCGTCCAGCGTGATGCCGCCACTGCGCGCGGTGGCAGTGCCGGCGTGCTGCAGGGCGGTCGTGGCCTCGGTGGTGACGAGGTAGATCTGATGGGCATTGATGCTGCCCACGCTGGCCACATCGATCGCATTGAGCGGTACGGCGTTGCCGCGTGCCAAAGGGCTGGCCTGCAGCGTGAGGTGGTTGACCTTGTTGGCGCCAGCAATGGCAAACACCGCGGTGCTGCCGGTGCCGCCATCGTCAATCTTGCCGGTGACGCCGATCTGCCCGCCGAGCAAGCTGACATCGGCCAGGCCCGCCACGTTCATGCCAAGCGCGCCCACTTGCACGCTGCCGCCGCTGATGTTGTAGCCACTGAGCGTGCCGCCTGAGACGCCGCCCAGCCAGTCCGGCGTGCCGCTGGCCAGCACCGCGCGGCTGGTGTTGATAAACCCACAGCCATTGCAGGTGATTCCGTTGGGATTGGCCAACACAAACTCGGCGCCAGCGCCGGCCATCTCCAGGCGCCCCAGCAACGAGCTCGGGTTGGCGCTATTCACTTCAGCCAGCACCAGCCTGGCCGCAGCGGGGCCGAGCTGTGGGTTGCCGTTGATGGTGCCGCCCAGCACGCTGGTGCCCGCACCGGAGCGGTTGTTGACGATGACGCCGTTGGTGGCGGTGTTGAAGCTGGTGAACAGGTTGTGCGAGACACCGCCGGTGCTGGGCGGCGCGATATTGACGATGGGCACGCCGTTGCTGGCACTGTCGATCAGCGCCTTCTTGCCGGCGGGCGCGGTGGCGTTGGGCACCACCGTTTGCGCCAACGCCGGGTGCTGAGCCCAGGGTGTGAGGGCGGCCATCGCCAGCAGCGCGGCCGTGGCCAGAAGCTGGCGTTCGGGGTTTGCCCGCGGCCGTGCCGGGGTGTGGCGATCACGCTGGGTGGTGGGTTTCATGGGCTTCCTCTTGGGGTCTTTGTGCTTGATCAGAGTTGGATGGACAGGCTCACGCTGGGCACCCAGCGGCGATGCGCCGCAGCAGCGCCGTGCACCGGTGTGGACAGCGCCACGTCGGCCATCAGGGCGCCACCGGCCAGTGGCGTGCGGCTGCGCGCCATCAGCCCCAGCGTGGCGCCGCTCAGGCTGCGCCGGCCGGCTTCGGCAGCGGATGGGTTGGTGGGCGAGTTAGTGGGCGAGGTGGTGGCGAGGCCGCGCACCACGCCGCTGTCCAGGCCGAGGTAGGGCGCGACGGTCAACATGCCTTGGCCCAAGGCCGCTGCCGGCCAGCGCAGGTCGGTGCGCAGCACGGCGGCATGCTTGCCCTGCAAAGGCGCATCGCCATCGAAGCCGCGAACGGCATAACGTGTTCCGATCAGCGGCAGGTCGGAGGCCGCCAGAGGCTGGGCCACGCGGTGCGTGCTCAAGCGCAGCTCCAGCACCGCCGATGAAGCCGCAAGCGGCAGGGCGGTGGCAATGGACAGCCGGCGCTCGCGCATCTTGGCTGCGGCTTCGGGCTCGAAGGCCTCGAGCGACGTGCGGCGCCGTGTACGCCCGATGCTGGCGTCGACGGCCCAATCCAGGCTGCGCCCCGCCAGGCTGCTGCGCAGCCAGAGCTTGCCGCCCAACTCGGCAGCAAGCGTGCGCCGGCGCTGCAGCACCAGTTCAACGTCATCGATGGCACGCTGTGCTTGCCGCTGTTCCGCGCCCAGCCACAGGTTCCAGATCGACTGGGCATCGCGATGCCAGGTCCAGGTCCAGCGGGCGCCCAGGGTGGCGTCGTCGCCGTGCTGCACGAAATCGATGCTGGTGCCCTGCACCCGGCGCGCCGATTGGCCGCTGCGGGCAAAGACATGCAACAACTGATAGCCCAGGCTGACGGTGTAGTTCAGGCCTGCGCTCAGGTTGGATCGCTGCGCCGAATGGCGCTGCGGATTCACACCCAGATCGAGGCTGAGTTGGTCCAACAGCGCCACCCTGCCCAGCACGGATGAGGGCCGGTCCAGGACGATCTGCGCACTCAGCTGCGCCACACCGAACTCGTGAGGCGAGCTGTTGTCCAGGCTGACGCTGGCGCGCCATGGGCGGGCGGACTGCACTTGAAGCTCGACGCCGTGGCCGCCATCGCCAGGCCTGGGCACGACAAGCAGCTTTGCGGCCAGGCTGGGCAAACGGTTGTAGGCATCGGCCGCTTGGTCCAGCGCCGCCACCGACAAGGTGTCACCCGGTGCAAGCGGCAGGCTGGTCTGGCCGATGGGCTCAGGCAGCTCCTCAATGCCAGTGAGCCGGCCGGGCCGCCATGCCACGAACATCTGGCCTGCACTGAGGTTTTGCGGTGGCAGTTCGATGCGGCTGGTGAGCCACCCCAGCTCTTGCACACGGGCATTGAGGTTGGTGGCCAGCGCCTCAAGGCCGGCCACGCCCAGACATCGACCGCGCAGCGGCGCCCACTCGCGCTGCAATTCACGCCTCACTGAGCGGGGTGCACTGTCGTCCACCGCCATGGCATCCACCACAAAGCAAGGCGGCGGCTCGATGGGGTAGGCCACGCGCGCAGCGCCCAAGGCAGCGCGCATGACGGGCGCCTGCG
Organism: Ideonella sp.; assembly: GCA_043720415.1. Taxonomy (GTDB): domain Bacteria; phylum Pseudomonadota; class Gammaproteobacteria; order Burkholderiales; family Burkholderiaceae_C; genus Pseudaquabacterium. The sequence continues at coordinate 7,272 of JAYSSS010000051.1, read as the reverse complement.
ATCCGGCAGCTTCGCGTTGTGCCTGTTGGCGCTGCAACTCCTGAGCACGCAACACGTCATCGCGCTCCGGCGCGCTGGCAGCCCGCGCAATGGTGCCTGACAGAGCGGCGGCCGCGAACAATGCAGCGGCTGGCAGACCTAGACACCTGGGCCAAGACAGGCCACTTCGCCGCGGATGCAGCGCAAAGCATTGCAACGCAATTCCCCCCAATGGCGCGGCTTACTGGATGCCGCTGGCTGTACTTTCGGCCTTGACAAAAGCCGCTCACGACGAAAGTGTCTGATGCCTGCGACGGCCGGTGACCCACGAACTCTCGTAGTTGCTGACGCTGGCCCCATGCGGTAGCCATTGGCTGCAGGCGTGCCCGACCGCCGCGGCGGCGCCGGTGTCGCGAACGCTAGGCCTGCACGGGTGGTTCGGGCCAAGGCGCCGCTTGCCGCAGGGCGGCACCTCTGGCACTTCTCGCCGCACTTGACATCCGCCGATCCAATATGTGACCATAACGGCACATATGAACGCCACCGCGACGCACGCACCAACGGCCGACCCTGATCGCCTCGATGCCGTGTTCTTCGCACTGGCCTCCGAGCCGCGCCGCCGCATCCTGGATGTGCTCAAGCTTGAGCCGGGCTGCAACGTCAATCGCGTCTGCGCGCAGCTGGAGCAAGGCCTCGGCCGCTTTGCGGTGATGAAGCACCTGGCCACGCTGGAAGCGGCGGGCCTGGTGATCGCCCAGCGCTGTGGCCGCGAGCGCCGGCTGTGGTTCGACCCCACGCCCATCCAGTGGATCCATGAGCGCTGGACCACCGAGCTCAGCGCCTACTGGGCGGCCCGATTGACGCGCCTGAAATACGCCGCCGAAGGCGCCGTGCTCACCCGACTTCCGACCCAGACCAAGCGAGGACATTCCCATGGCTGAACCCAGCGTCATCCCCGAGGCCATCTTTCGCATCGTCATCCAGGCCGACATCGAACGCGTCTGGCACGAGCTGACCAAGACCGACGAGGCCCAGGGTGCGGTCTTCAACGCCTGGCTGCACACCACCGGCCTGGTGCCCGGCGCGGCGATGCAGATGCGCACCGGCAGCGGCAAGCATGTGCTGGTCGTCGGCCAGGTGCTGGAGGTCGACCGGCCCCATCGCTTTGTGCACAGCCATCGCTTCACCCAGCACGACGACCCGGTGTGCCAGGTGGCCTACGAGTTGCGCCCGGTGGCCGGCGGCGTGGAGGTGACGCTGACCGTGCGCGGCATGGTCGAGGGCAGCGCCACGGCCAAGAGCATGCGCCAGGGCGGCAACATGATCCTGGGCTCACTCAAGGCCATCGCCGAGACAGGCCGCCCGCCGTGGACCATCCGCCTCATGTACCTGGCTTTCGATTGGCTGGAATTCATCCTGCCCAAACGCACGCGCCGCGAGCACTGGCCGCTTTAGTCAGCGACACACTTCGCCAATCACTCACCTGAGCCAGTCAATCACCTAACCCATTTATCCAGGAGACCCCCATGGCAGACCCGCAAGCCGCTGTCGCCACGCAGCTGCGCAACATCCAGACCAAGACCGGCAAGTCGCTGGCGCAGCTCTATCGGTTGATTGCCGACAGCGGCCTGGCCAAGGTGGGTGAGCAGCGCAGCCTGCTGATGCAAAGCCTGGGCCTGGGCTATGGCGACGCCAACGCTGTGGCCTTGGCGGCCAAGGCCGGCACGGTGATCGGCGACGGCGCCGTGGCGAGCGCCGGCCAGCCCGCGGCCAGCGCGGCGCCGGCCGCCGATCCGCTGGAGGGCATTTACGCCGGCAAGAAGGCCGCGCTGCGCCCGCTGCACGAGCGCTTGTCGGCCGCCATCGACGCCCTGGGCCCGCACGACAAGGCGGTGAAGAAGACCTACATCAGCCTGCGCCGCAAGAAGCAATTCGCCATGCTCGGCCCGGCCACGGCCAGCGCGCTGGAGCTGGGGCTCAACGTCAAGGCCTTGCCGCCCTCGCCGCGCCTGAAGGCCATGCCCGCGGGCGGCATGTGCCAGTACACGGTGCGCATCGATGCCCCCGAGCAGATTGACGCGGCCCTGCTGGCCTGGATCAAAGCGGCCTTTGACGCGGCGGCTTGAGCTGCCGGGCAGGCCACCCAAGCCTTTGCGACCCGGCCTTGCGGCCGGTGGCGGGCGGCAACGGGCGTCAGCGCAGGCTGAGCGAGTTGCCACGCCACTGCACATCGGCCCAGCGCGAGAACGCGCCCAGCAGGCTGGCGTCGCTGGCCTGGCGTTCGATGCTGCCGCTGTCCAGGTTCATGAGCTCGAAGTGGCGCCGGTAGCGGCCTTCGGCCAGGGATTCGCGGGCCACCAGAACCTGCTGGCCGCCGGGCGCCCAACCGGCAAATTCGGCATAGCCCAGGCCCGGGGCGGCGGGCGCAGGGGGCAGCACGGCCAGAGTCCAGCCCGTGGCGCTGCGGCGCAGCAGCCACAGCTCGCGCCAGCCGTCGGCGGGCTGCACCGCCAGGGCCAGGGCATTGCCTTCGCGGTTGCGGCTGGCCGAGGCCATCCAGACGACACCCCAGGTGCAGCGTTTGACCAGGGGCTTGTCGATGCCGTGCTGCGCATCCAACAGCAGCACGCAGGTTTGGCCGGGCTCGCCAGCCTGGGTGATGATCGTCGGCTGGTTTGACGGGTTAGGCGCGGCAGGCGCCAGGGCCGCCGCCCAACGTACAGCATTGACGCGCATCGCCGCCTCGCGGTACGCGGGCAGGTCGTCGTCGTTCAACTCGCTGGCATGCACGCCGGCCATTTCGGCGATGGCGCGGTTGGCATGGCGGTGGGCCGTGGCGGTGGCGGTGATGGCAGGCAGGCTGGCGGACAGGTCTGCAAGCGCCTCGGCGCGAAGCTCGGTCGCATGGGTCGCAGGGGTCGCAGGGGTCGCACCGGCGGTCCCACCTTTGAGCACAACCGCGGGCCAGGCACCGCGCCGCGTCGCCGCAAAGGCCAGGCTGGCGTGGACGCTGGCGCGGCGCAGGGCAAGGCGGTGTCGCAGATGGGGCGCCAGCGGCGCCGGCAGGCCACGCGTGTCCACTTGATCCAGCAGTTGGGCGCGCCGTACATCGAGGCGCTCGCGCTCGCCGGGGTGGGCCAGCGGGGCGATGCAGTCGGGCCGGGTCAGGGCCAGGGCGGCGGCGGCGCGCAGTGCGGCGTCTTGTGCCAGCGCCAGCACACGGCGCCAGGCGTCGCCTTCGTAGCACACCTGGATGCGACCGCCTTCTTGCTCGTGGTGAATGAAACCCACGCCGTAGCGCGCGGCCACGTCCAGGTGGGCGGCCAGGGCGGCCTCGCTGGCACGGCTGGGGGCGGTTGCGTGCGAGCCGGCACCTGCGCTGGGGGATGCGTTACCAGCCGCTGCGTGGGCTGATGTTGCATGCGCCGCATGAGCCTGCCCGGCCGCCCGAAAGGCGAATACCGAAGTGCGAAGCACGTAGGTTGCCTGATGAGCCGCGGTGGATTGCTGCGACGCACGGTCGGCCAGCCGCTCGGCCAGCCGGCCCAGGATGGCCAGCGCCGCGGCACCGTCGGCACTGGCCAGTTGCGCGCCCGACGCCGCCTGGATGTAGGCCGCGGCCAGGCCCAGGCCCAGCGCCTCGGCGCCGCTTTGGTGCTGCACAAAGCGCAGCAGGGCCAGCAGCTCGGGCGCATCGGCCGGCTCGGTGCCGATGCGGTGCAGCTGGCCCAGGCGCACAAAGCCGCCGCGCTCGCGCCGGTGGTCCCACACCTGGGCGTAGTCCAGTCGCTCGCCGCGCAGCTCCAGCACCTCGCCGCGCCACAGTTGGGCCAGTGTGGCGCCGGCCTCGCGCGGGGCGCCGCGCAGCGCGGTCTGGTCTTGCAGCACCAGGGCCAGGGTGGGGGCAGCGGGCGGGGTGGTGGGCGGGGTGGTGGTCGCCAGGGCCGTGGTGGCCACCTGCACCACCGGGCTCAGCGCGGCGGCGGTCAGCCCGGCCGCAGCCTGCGGCGGCACCATCGTCGGTCTGGGCGCCGGCGGCATCGCGGCGCCGGCTTGCGCCGCCGATGTCGGCACGATATTTTGGTTAGGCGCTGCCGCCGCAGTGACGCTGAAGGCCGTGGCCAGCAGCGCCACGGCAATGATCAGCAGCACCCAGCCGCTGCCGCCACCGCGGCGACGCTGGGCGCGCAGTTGGCGGTAGTAGCTGCAGCGCGGCCCCAGGCCTTGCGAGGCGATGGCGCCGCAGCGTGCGCCCCTGCCGTAGTCAATGCGGCTCATCTCACTGCTCCTCGGCCTTGGTGGCGGCTTCGGCGCCGCCCTGCGCACCACGCTCACCGACCGGCTCGGCGCCACGCTTGTTGGCGTCGATCAAGGCCTGGGCGATGAAGCCGCCGGCCGCTGGTGGCGGAGCGATGATGACCTGAATCTTGTCGCTCAGTTTGTCTGCTAAGGTCTTCTGAATCAGCAGCGGGTGCTTGGTGATGAGCGCGCCTTCCAGGGCCATTTGCTGGGCGTTGGATTGGCCCACCTTGGTCACACGGTAGGCCTCGGCATCGGCCAGCTTCTGCCGCGCATCGGCCTCGCCCTGGGCCTCGATGCGCCGCGCCTGCGAGCTGCCTTCGGCGGCCTTGATGCGCACCACGCGTTCGGCCTCGGCCTCCAACTGGCGCTGCTCGACCATGCGCTGCTTGAAGGGCAGCACATGCTTCATGGCCTCTTCCTGCGCCTTGGCGGCAATGATCTGCTCGCGCGCGGCGGCATCGGCGGCGGTCTCGCGCCGCACCTTGTCGGCCAGGGCCACCAGCTCGGTTTCCTTCACGCGCTTTTCCTTCAGCTCCAGCGTGTAACGCATCTTCTCGGTGGCCAGGCCTTCGGCGAGCAGGCCGTCCAGGCCCTGGCGGTAGTCGGCGGGCAGATCGACCTGGCCGATTTGCAGGCTGCGCAGCAGCACGCCATCGGCGGCCAGTTGGGTGCGCAGCTCGTCCTCAATGGCCTTTTGAATCTCGGCGCGCTTGCTGGAAAAGATCTCGCGCACGCTGTGTTGGGCGATCTGCTTGTAGACCACGCCCTGCAGCGCCGGGCCGACCAGCTCGGCCGCGATGTCATCGGGCAGGCGGCGCTCGGTTTGTGCCAGGCGCGTGGCATCCAGGGCAAAGCGCACGGTCAGGTCCAGGCCGATCGACATGCCTTCTATGGATTGCAGCGGTGCCGGCCCATTGGCCTTGGCCATGGCGCTGGGGCGGTAGAACTGATCGCGCAGGCTGAGCAGGCGCACCTGGTGCACGCCGGGCAGCACCCACACCGTGCCGTCGCGCCACAGGCTGAGCTCACCGCTGAGGGTGTTGCTGCGCAACAGCACCTGGCCATTGGGCACGCTGTGCAGTGGTGGGCGGGTGACCAGAGCGTAGCCGGCCAGGGCCAGGGCAGCCAGCGTGGCCATGGCGATCACGGCGCGCGGCCGGGCCAGGGCTGTGGCGGACTGCGCCATGGCGCCGACTGGCTTGGCCATGGTTCCGAATGGCTTAGCCAGGGCATTGCCTGACCAGGCCAGCGCTCCGCGCAAGCCCCGGCCGATGGCCTGGGTGAGGGTTTTCAAGCGATGCAGCATGGTGTGTCCTTGGTGGGGGGTATGGAAGGGCTCCATGGCTTCGCATCATTCGCACATCGTGCGGAGGCTTCAACGCGGCCGCCGGGCGGCTGCCATCACAGCGGCGGCCTGTGCCTTCCGTGCGCGGAAGAAACACTCACAGCCAGCGGCCCGGGCGGCTTTCATAATCGATTCACCATGAGCCCCCCACTGCGCATCGCCGTCATCGAAGACGACCGCCCCACCAGCAACCAGTTGGCCGGCTGGATACGCGCCGCGCGGCCCGAGCTGCACATTGACCAATGGTTCAGCCGCGACGAGGCCGAGGCCGCGCTGGCGCGCGAGGCCTATGCCCTGGTGGTGCTCGACATCGAGCTCGGGCGCGAGCGCCACGCCGGTGTGGCCCTGATCAACGCCATCAACAAACTGCACCAGGGCACGCCGGTGCTGGTGGTCTCGGCCATGCCCGCGGCCATCTACCGCAGCATCATGAAGGCGCTGGACGCCTGGGATTACCTGCAGAAGACCACGTTCGAAGAGGCCGAGTTCATCGACACCTTCCTCGACATCCTGCGCGCGGCCAAGGCGCGTGCGCCGGCCGCGGTGGCGGCACCGGCGGTGCAAGACCTGTCGCTCGATCCGCTGGGGCAGTTGTCCCCCCTGTGGCGCGGCCAACGCGTCAACCTGCCGCTTACGGCCCAGCGCATCCTGGCCGTGCTGCACCAGCGCGCCGGCCAGGTGGTGTCGTATGACGAGCTGTTCGAGGTGGTCAAAAGCGGGCGCAACCGCGACAACGTGCGCAAGCATGTGGCCACCATCCGCGAGGCGCTGCGCGATGTCGACGGCGGCTTTGATGGCATCGAGAACGTGCCCATGCGCGGTTTTCGCTGGGTGGCGGCGGCGGCGCGCGCATGATCTGCCGCCCACCGAGCGGCCCATGAAAGCGCGCCCATGAAACTGGGCCCGGTCGAGCTGCCGGCGCTGTCGGTGCCGCGCCTGGGGCTGGCGGCGTTTCGCCGGCGCATCGTCTTTCACGCCGTCTTTCTGGCCCTGGGCCTGGCCACGCTGGGCCTGGCGCTGGTGCTGTTGACGGAAGAGAAGCAGCGCAGCCACCAGCGCTACGCCCAGGGCTTCAAAAAGACGCTGGCCGAGGTGGTGGCGCAACTGCGCCACCCGGCCGGGCAACTGGCGCTGCTCAACCCGCAGCGCGCCATGGCCACCACCGAGCAGACCAGTGCCGGCCTGGCGCCCGTGGTCTTGCCCTATGCGGCGCTGGATTTCGACGACCCGCACAAGGCCCAGCAGGCGGTGGAGATGAGCGGCTGCGCACTGCGCTATGCCGGTGGCGAATCGATCTGTGTGGCCGTGGGCAGCAATGCCTATGCCGGCGGCTTCATCTACCTGGTGGGGGCATTGCAAGCACCCGCGCTGCAGCCGCGCGAGCGCGGCGCGCTCGACCTGCAGGCCGTGCACCGCGCCCGCGTGAGCCTGAGGGCGCAGGGCCAGACCACGCACTGGATCGCGCCGTTTGAGCAAGCGGCGCTGGAGCGCCGGGATTCAGCGCCGGGCGCACCGCTGCGTGGGCGACTGACCGGCTTCATCGAGACCGGCGCGACCCTGGCCGCCGATGCCAGGCCGGTGCGCGATTTCCGCGGTTGGCTGTGGCAGGACGGTGCTTGTGTGGAGGCGGCGGGCGCGGCCCAAGC
>JAYSSS010000050.1:0-39296 GCA_043720415.1 Ideonella sp. | reverse complement strand
CCGTTGCCGCCCAGCACTTGATCTCTGCCGGGGCCGCCGTCCAGGCTGTCGTCGCCCTCGCCACCATCGAGCGTGTCGTTGCCGGCCGAGCCGTGCAGCGTGTCGTTGCCGGCGGCGCCGCGCAGCGAGTTGTCGGCGTCGTTGCCGAAGATGTCGTCGCGCCCGGCCGAGCCGATGGCGTGTTCGATCAAGGTGCCGTAGTTGATCGACACCTGGCCGGGGTCGGTGATCAGCGCGCGCGGCGCGCCGGTGTAGCTGCGCGTGCCAGGTCGCAAGTCGAGGGTCAGGTCGGCAGCGGAGTTGCCGGGCGACGCCACCACATCGCTGGCGTCCAGCGTGTCGATGCCGCTGCCATCGGCGATCAAGGTGTTGGGCCAGGCCAGGCTGCTGAAGCGATGGCTGGTGTTGCCGGCGTTGACGCTGGCCTTCACGCCGTACAGCCATTGCGCCGCGGCGATGTCAAAGGGGCGCAGCGTGGTGTCGAATTCGGGCTGCCAGCTGCTGTCGTCCTGTTCATAGGACATGTGCGTGTTGCTGGAGTTGTCTTCCCTGACGCCCAGGAACGGTGGTTCGCCCTGGCCATCGACGCCGTTGTAGTTGCCAGGGTGCTTGAGCCACAGCGCATGGCCGATTTCGTGCACCAGGGCGTGGGTCCACCAGGTGTCGGCTTGCAGCAGCCCGCCGGCGGCTTCAATGTCGAGCGAGATGGTCATGCGCTCGCCATCAAATTCGGTCACGCCGGCGGCCTCGATGGTGCTCAGGTCGGCAAAGCGAAAGACGATCTGCGCCGTGGCCACGGGGGCCTGCACCAGGCTGAGCTGGGTGGAGGCTGTCCACAGTGCGAGCGCGCTGCGCGTCTGGTCCTGATCGTCGGCCGAGAAGGCCTGGAAGCCGGGCGCCGAGTCGCTGGTCAGGAAGGCATAGCTCAGCGTGGTGGGCGTGCCTATGGGTTGCCAGGAATAACCCGACACCAGCGCGTCCACCCAATAGGCCAGGGGCGCGGCATCGTTGACATAGAGCACATGCTCGATGTTGTCGGTGACCAGCTTGGCGCCGTTGATGCCGACGATCAGCGTGTCATCACCCTGGCCGAACTCTTCGAAGCTGCCGCCATCCAGGGCGTTGATGAGGTAGGTGTCGTCGCCGTAGCCGCCTTCGAGGATGTCGAAACCGGTGCCGCCATCGAGCGTGTCGTTGCCATGGCCGCCGAGCAGTTCGTCGTCACCGGCCCCACCGCGCAGCAGGTCGGATTCGCTGCCGCCGTCGATCGAGTCGTCGCCGTCGCCGCCCAGCAGGGTGTCATCGTGGCTGCCGCCGAAGAGGCTGTCGTCACCGGCGCCGCCGTCAAGATGGTCTGCGAACACGCCGCCATCCAGGCTGTCGTCGCCGGCAGCGCCAACGAAGGTGTCGCTGCCATGACCGCCACCGATGATCGTGTCATTGCCTGCGCCGCCATCGAGCGTGGCCGATAGGTGGCTGGTCATCAGGTTGTCAAGGGCGTTGCCTTGAACGTGCTGGCCTGGGGCAGCCTGGCCAAAGTCGGCAGCGACGACGACGTTCTCGATGGCCTCGGGCAAGGTGTAGGCCGCGCCGTCGCGAATGAGCAAGGTCACCTCATCAATGCCTTGCCCGGCGAGCTCGGTGATGACGGCCGTGCTGGAGCTGATCCTGAATCGGTCATTGCCGGTGCCACCGATCAAGGTGTCGCCAGCGTCGCCACTGAGCCTGTCGTCGCCACTGCCACCGTCGGCAAAGTCCTGGCCGGGGCCGGACTCAATGAAGTCGTTGCCCGCGCCACCGAGCAAGCTGTCGTCGCTGCTGCCGCTGACCAGCTGATCGTCGCCCTCGCCACCGTCGAGCATGCTGCGCTGGCCGGCAAGGCCGAGGTCGGTGTACAGGCGGTCATTGCCAGCGCCGCCCAGCAGCGTGTCGTTGCCGCCACCGCCAAAGATTGCGTCGTTTCCCGGCCCGCCTTCGAGCCGATCATGGCCGTTACCACCGTCGATGTGGTCGTTGCCCTCGCCACCGAGGACGACATCGGCGCCACCCCAGCCGTAAACGGTGTCGTCGCCGGCCAGGCCGTCGACGGTGTCGTCGGCAGCGGTGCCGCTGAAGTGGTCGCCGAGCGGCGTGCCGGTGAACAAGGCCATAGCGCATTCCCCTGATGTCGACCGGTGTGCTTCACCGGACGCGTCCTTGTGTTGTTACGCCAGTGTCGCCGCTGGCTTGGCCCGCACGGACCCGATCAAACCCGATGCTTCAACAGCCCAAGGCCGTGGCCAGGGACGGCAAGTCCTCAGCCACCCAATCGAAGCGGCAGCCCTCGCTGGGCTCCATCCAGCCACCGATCCCACGCTCCAGCGGGCGCGGGATGTAGGCCGTCATCAGGCCCGCCTGCTGCGCTGCCACCAGATCCGACGGGTGGGCGGCGACCATCAACACCTCGCCGGGCTCAAAGCCCAACAACCGCGCCGCGCCGCGGTAGACCTCCAGATCGGGCTTGTAGCGCCCAAAGATCTCGGCCGAGAGCACGGTGTCCCAGGGCAGGCCGGCGCGCTTGGCCATGTTCACCAGCAGCGCGACATTGCCGTTGCTCAAGGTGGCGATGACATGGCGGCGTTTCAGCCGCGTCAGGCCGGCCACCGAGTCGGGCCAGGGCGCCAGGCGATGCCAGGCGCGGTTGAGGTGCTGGCGTTCATCTTCGGTGAGCGACTGCAGGCCGAAACGCGGCAACAGCTCTTCCAGGATCATGCGGTGCAGCGCGTCGATGGGCGTCCATGGCAGCGCACCACGGGCCACGCGCTGCATGGCCGGCACATAGCCTGCGCGCCAGGCATCGGCAACGGCCGGCCAGTCCACGCTTGGAAGGCGCGCGCCCAGCCGCGCCTGCAGGGCCTGGCCTTCACGGATGAGCGACGCGCGCCAATCGACGACGGTGCCGAAGATGTCGAAGACCAGGGCGCGGGGCGCCGTGGGGGGCGCAGAGCGCGCTGGGATGCTGTGAGCGGGCGTGGTCATGGGGCGCAGGGGTGGGAAGGTGGGTGAAGTGTGCCGTGACAATGCCGCACATGCCTGCCCTGCCATGACGCCGCCGAAACATGTCCAACGATGCGCAGTGCCCACAGGCGCTGTGCTCGCGAGCGAGGTGTCCACAAGCCCCTTGTTCACAAGCCCCTTGCCCCCAGCGCAGGCGCCCGCGATGCCAGCACCACCGGCCTTGGTGGCGCTGGACTGGGGCAGCTCGTCCATGCGCGCCGCCTTGCTGGGCGCCGATGGCTCGGTGCTGCAGGAACGCCAGGCCGCCAGCGGCCTGCTGACCCTGCCCGCCGGGGACTGGGCGCAAGTCTTTCATGGCCAGGTGGGCGACTGGCTGCGTCAGTGGCCAGGCCTGCCGTGCTTGATGTCGGGCATGGTGGGCAGCCGCCAAGGCTGGGTGGAGGCGCCGTACTGCCCCTGCCCGGCCTCGCCGGCCGACGTGGCGGCGCAACTGCGTTGGCTGGGGCCGCAGCAGTGGGGCGCTGGCGGTGATGGCAGCACGGGCCATGTTGACGCTGCTGGCGGCGCCGGCCGCGCGGCTGCGTTGGCCGCGGTCGCAGCAGCCGCGGCGGCCATCGTGCCTGGCCTGAGCACGGAGCGCGCCGCTCAGCCCGACGTGATGCGCGGCGAAGAGACCCAGGTCTTCGGTGCGCTGCGCCTGTTGGGCTGGCAGGGCCGCGAGGCCGCCACCCTGCTGCTGCCGGGCACGCACAGCAAATGGGTGCGCGTGCAGCATGGCCAGGTGGCCGATTTTTCAACCCACATGACCGGTGAGTGCTACGCCTTGTTCAGGCGTCATTCGATTCTGGCGCGCGGCCTGCCTGCACTGCCGGCCGAGGGCACTGCTGTGGTCGACGAGGCCTTCGATGCCAAGGCCTTCGATGACGGTGTGGCCATGGCGCAGCAGCCCGGTGGCCTGTTGCAGCATCTGTTTGGCGTGCGCACCCTGGGTCTGTTCGACAGGCTCTCAGCCGCGGCGCTGGCCAGCCGCTTGTCGGGGCTGGTGATCGGCGAGGAGCTGCGCGCCCAGCGGGCGTTTGCACCGGCGACGCTGGCCGATGAGGTGGTGCTGGTCGGTGCGCCGGCGTTGGCATCGCGCTATGCGCGGGCGCTGGCGCAGCTGGGTGTGGCCACACGTTCACTCGGCGCGCAAGCCAGCTGGGCGGGCTTGATGGACCTGGCTGCGGCCGCGGGCATGCTGGCTGCGGCGCCACGCACAATCTCGCGATGACGCCATCCCGACCCACGTCGCAACAGCGACTGACGAGCGCACTGCGACATCTGCCATTGGTCGCCATCCTGCGCGGCATCACGCCGGCCGAGGCCTTGCCGGTGGGCCAGGCGCTGGTGGCTGCAGGGTGGTCGATGATTGAAGTGCCGCTGAATTCACCGCGGCCGCTGGACAGCATCGCCGCCCTGGCGCAGGCCCATGCCGAGGCCCCGGCAAATCTCGACATCCATGCGGCCGAGCCGATGCGCATGCCCGTGTTGATCGGCGCTGGCACCGTGCTGCGCGCGGCCGATGTGCGCGATGTGCACGCCGCGGGTGGCCAACTCATCGTTGCGCCCAACTTCGATGCCGCCGTGGTGGCCGAGGCGCTGCGCCTGGGCCTGGTGTGCCTGCCCGGCGTGGCCACGCCCAGCGAGGCCTTTGCGGCGCTGGCCGCGGGCGCCACGGGGCTGAAATTGTTCCCGGCCGAGGCCATGGCGCCGGCCGTGCTCAAGGCCTGGCGGGCGGTGTTGCCGGCCGCTGTGTTGCTGCTGCCGGTGGGTGGCATCACACTGGAGAATTTGGCCGCCTATCGCGACCACGGCGCGAGCGGCGCGGGCATCGGTTCGGCGCTGTATCGCCCCGGCCGCCAGGCCAGCGAAGTGGCCGTGCTGGCGCAGCGTTATGCGTCAACCTGGCGCCAGGCGCCGCAGGCCTGATCCTTGCCAATTTCAAGCCTGCAACTGGGCCCCGCCGGCATGCGCTGGCTGGTGCTGGCCACCATGGTCTCGTGGGGCGTGAACCTGCCGGTGATGAAGATCTTGCTGCCGGTGTTCGGGCCCTTGGGCACCTCGGCATTGCGGCTGCTGGCGGCAGCGGTCTTGCTTTCGGCCGTGACCTGGTGGACACGCCATGCCTGGCCGCGGCTGACGCTGCGGCAGTGGGGCGGTTTGGCACTGTGCGGCGCGGTGATGATCTACATCAATCAGATCTTGTTGATGCAGGGCATGCGCCGCACCTCGGCCACACATGCGGCGTTGATCATGGCCTTGAACCCGTTGTTGTCGTCGCTGTTGGCGGCATGGCTGTTGAAAGTGCCGTTCACGGGTCTGCGACTGTTGGGCGTGGGGCTGGGCTTTGGCGGCGTGGCCCTGGTCATCGGCCACCAGACCCATCCGAACATGGGTGCCAGCCTGCTGGGTGATGTGCTGGTGCTCGGGGCGGTGGTGGCCTGGGTGGCGGGCGGGGTGATGGTGCAGCACCTGGCTGGGGCCTCGAAGGACGCGGCCGTCGAGCCCATCGACAGCGGCACGCTGAGCTGGGTGGTCAACCTGGTGGGCGCGGCGCTGCTCACGCTGCACCTGCTGCTTGATCAATCGCCCTGGGTGGCGGCCCCTGAGCAACTCACCTGGGGCATGGTGGCTTTGTTGCTGGCCTCGGGCCTGATCTCCACGGCCATCGGCGCCCTGGTGTGGAACCACGCCCTGGCCACCATGGGCGTGGCCCATGTCTCGCTGTATGTGTACTGGGTGCCGATCTTTGGCGTGGCTTTTTCGGTGTTGTTGCTGGGCGAGCCCATCACGCGCTGGCATGTGGTGGGGCTGTGCGCGGTGCTGGCGGGCACCTGGCTGGGCACGCGCGGGGTGGCCAAGCCGGCGGTGCCGGCGGGCGAGTGAGCGCGGCGGCGGCGGTGCTGCCGTGGGCCTGGGGCACACTGTGCGGGCCCGATGGCGGCCTGAGCTTGACCCCCAAGCTCAAGCTCGCCCGGCACTGGCTCTCACAACGCTTTTAGGAGACTGCATGAACCCCACCACGAGCAAGCCCACGGGTGCCTTTGTTGGCGCCTCATGGGCCGCCATGTTCATCGGCATGGCCACCTATTTGATTGGTCTGTGGAATGCGCAGATGCCTCTGAATGAGCAGGGTTATTACTTCACCCTGCTGATGTACGGTCTGTTCGCGGCGGTGTCGCTGCAGAAATCGGTGCGTGATCGGATGGAGGGCATCAAGGTCACGGGCATCTACTTCGGCCTGTGCTGGTTCTCGCTCGCCTTGTCGATTGGCCTGCTGGCCATTGGCCTGTGGAACGCCAAGCTCAGCGGCAGCGAGAAGGGCTTTTATGCGATGTCCTTCCTGCTCAGCCTGTACGCCGCCGTGGCGGTGCAGAAGAATGTTCGTGATGTGGCGCTGGCTGGGCCCGAGGCCGGCGCGCAGCACGGCGAGACCGAGCGCGGCTGAACGCTACGCGGGCCTGATTTGGCCCGGGTCTGGCACGGCGCCCAGTGCGCCGTACTGCCCAATCGTCAATCCCAGGCCGCGCGCATGCGGTGGCTCAGATCCATGACGGCCGGGCCGGCCAGGGCGTCGCCGGGGCTGGCGGGCAGGGCCACGGGCCCGACGCGCTCAAACAGCGCGGCGACATCGGGCGGCACAAAGCGCGACAGGCCGCCATACAGATGCCGATCGCCATACTTGGGCTGCTGCGTGACGTGAAAGCGCTGCGGCACCATCAAATTGAGCTGCTGCTTGGCGCGCGTCATGGCGACGTAGAGCAAGCGCCGTTCTTCCTCGATCTCGGCGGCGCTGCCCGTGGCCAGGTCTGATGGCATGCAGCCATCGACCACATTGAGCACGGTGACGGCGGCCCATTCCTGGCCCTTGGCCGAGTGGATGGTGGACAGGATGAGGTAGTCCTCGTCGCGCAGCGGCGGGCCGGATTCATCGCTGCTGGCTTCGGGCGGATCGAGCGTGAGCTCGGTCAAAAAGCGCTCGCGCGAGGGCTGGCCGCTGGCCAGGCGCAGCAGCTGGTCGATGTCCGGCTGGCGCACGGCGGCGTCTTGCTCGTGCAGACGCTGCAAATGCGGCGCGTACCAGTGGCTCACGGCTTCAAAGTCGGCCGGCCAGGCGCTGGCGTCTGTGCGCAGGGCGCGCATCAGTGCTGTCAGCGATTGCCAATCGGCGGCGGCCGCGGCCGGTGGCGCAAAGGCCAGCAAGGCGGCCAGCGCCGACTCGCCGTCACCCGTGGCCTCGATCGCATCGAGCATGCGCCGCGCCGCGGCCGGGCCTATGCCGGGCACCAGCATGGCCACACGGTAGCCGGCGATGCGGCTGCGCGGGTTCTCGGCCCAGCGCAGCACGGCCAGCACGTCCTTGACATGCGCCGCCTCCAGAAACTTCAGCCCGCCAAACTTGACGTAGGGGATGCGCCGGCGCGTCAGCTCCAGCTCCAGCGCCATGCTGTGGTGGCTGGTGCGAAACAGCACCGCCTGGCTCTTCAGGGCATGGCCGGCCTCGCGCTGCGCCAGCACCTCATCGGCCACCCACTGCGCCTGGGCCATCTCATCGACCACGCTCACCAGGCGCGGCCGGGCCGAACCGGCGCGATCGGTCCACAGCGTCTTGGCGTGGCGCTCGCCGGCCAGGGCGATGACGGCATTGCTGGCGTCGAGGATGGGCTGGGTGGAGCGGTAATTGCGCTCCAGGGCGATGAGCTTGGAGGCCGGGCCAAACTGCGCCGCGAAATCGAGGATGTTGCGCACCTCGGCGGCGCGAAAGGCGTAGATCGACTGCGCATCGTCGCCCACCACGGTGAGGCCGCGGCCATCGGGTTTGAGCGTGCGCAGGATGGCGGCCTGCAGGCGGTTGGTGTCCTGGTATTCATCGACCAGCACATGGTCAAAGCGCGCGCCGACATGCGCGGCCAGCGCCGGCTCGGCCAGCATCTGTGCCCAGCCCACCAGCAGGTCGTCGTAGTCCAGGCTGTGCTGGCCTTGCTTGTCGGCCACATAGGCGCGAAACAACGCCTTCAGCTCCAGCGGCCAATCGGCGCACCAGGGGAATGAGTCGCGCAGAATGTCTGTTAGGGGTGATTGGCTGTTGACGCAGCGCGAATAAATCGCAAAGCAGGTGGCCTTGAGCGGAAAGCGGCTCTTGCTGGCGGCCAGGCCCTGGGCCTGGCGGGCCAGGCCCATCAGATCTTCGGCATCGCCGCGGTCCAGGATGGTGAAGTTCGGCGCCAGGCCAATTTGCGGCGCGTACTCGCGCAGCAGCCGCGCACCAACGGCATGAAAGGTGCCAGCCCAGGGCAGGACCGGCGCGGCTTGCGTGGCGCGCAGGCCCAGGGCCTGGTGCAGCATGCGGCCGGCGCGGCGGCCCATCTCTTGTGCTGCGCGGCGTGAAAAGGTGAGCAGCAACAGGCGTTGTGGGTCGGCACCCTGCAGCACCAGCCTGGCCACGCGTGCGGCCAGGGTGAGCGTCTTGCCGGTGCCGGCGCCGGCAATCACCAGCAGCGGCTCAAGGCCGTGATCGACGGCCTGGCGCTGCTGGGTGTTGAGCTCGGCGAAAGGGTCGATGCCCCCGGGTGCGCCCGCTGCTTGCGCTGACGACCCGATGTGCAATGCGCGCTTCTCAGCTGCTGGTCACCGGTGTGCCTGTGGGCGAACCGGCGGGTGAGGCTTCAGCTTTGGCGCTGGCCCCTGGGGCGGCATCGGCCGCGGCCTCTTTGCATGAGGGCGCGCACACGGTTTGTGCCTTGCCCAGCAACTTGCGCGTCTTCAGCAGCGAGCGCGGGCGGTGTTTGCCGCACAGAAAACACGACATCGTGGAGCCACCAAATGCGCCCGCGGGTGCGAAGGGCGAGCCCGGCGCCTTGCTGCGGTAACGCAGGCCATCGGCCTCGATGCGGGTTTTGACTTCGTCTTTGGACATAGGCTGTTTCCTGTTCGCAATCAAAAAAAGTCATCGCCCCGGGTTGGCAAGAATACTGTATAAACAATCAGTCTTGCCTGGTGGATTTCCCTGGCTTTGCGCGCCGTTTTGGCGATCATTGCCCTACCGCGAAACCCAAGCCGTCAGGCCCCAATCAACGCGTCAATCGCCCAGCGATCATGAACACTGAAACTCTTGACAACCCCCTATTGTCGCCGCTGCACGTGCAGCCCATCAGCACCGAGGTGCTGGCCGAGAAATACGCCAAGGGCGATGAGCGCAGCATCGACGATGTCCGAGGGCGCGTCGCTCGTGCGTTAGCAGAGGCTGAGCCTGCCGATCAGCGCCCCGCCTGGCAGGCGCGTTTTCTCGATGCCCAGCGGCGCGGCTTTGTGCCCGCCGGGCGCATCAACTCGGCCGCCGGCACGGGGCTGTCGGCCACCCTGATCAACTGTTTTGTGCAACCCGTGGGCGACTCCATCGCCACCGCCGAGGACGGCTTTCCGGGCATCTACACCGCACTCACCGAGGCCGCTGAGACCATGCGCCGCGGCGGCGGTGTGGGCTACGACTTTTCACGCATCCGCCCGCAAGGCGCCTGGGTCGGCTCCACCCAAAGCCACGCCTCGGGGCCGGTGAGCTATATGCGGGTGTTTGACCGCAGTTGCGAGACGGTCGAATCCGCCGGCAGCCGCCGCGGCGCGCAGATGGGCGTGCTGCGCTGCGACCACCCCGACATCGAATCCTTCATCCGCGCCAAGGACCAGGGCGACCTGAAGAATTTCAACATCTCGGTGGGCGTGACCGATGTCTTCATGCAGGCCGTGCAAGCCGACGGCGCCATCGAGCTGGTGCACAAGGCCCAGCCCGGGCCCGGGCAAGTGGCCGCCGGCGCCAGGCAGCGCAGCGATGGCCTGTGGGTCTACCGCAGCCTGCGTGCACGCGCGCTGTGGGACGAGATCATGCGCAGCACCTACGACCACGCCGAGCCTGGTGTGCTGTTTCTGGACCGCATCAACGCCGACAACAACCTCGGCTATTGCGAGACCATAGCCGCCACCAACCCCTGCGGCGAGCAGCCCTTGCCGCCCTATGGCTGCTGCTGCCTGGGCAGCATCGATCTCACGCGCTTCATCCAGCGCCCCTTCACCACCGAGGCGGCCTTCGATGAGGCGGCGTTTGCCGAGGTCGCCGCGGTGGCCACACGCATGCTCGACAACGTGCTCGATGTCACCGTCTGGCCGCTGCCGCAGCAGCACGACGAGGCCCGCGCCAAGCGCCGCATCGGCCTGGGCTTCACCGGGCTGGGCGACGCGCTCATCATGCTGGGCCTGCGCTACGACAACCCCGCCGCACGCGACATGGCCCAGCGCATCGCCACCGCTCTGCGCGACGCGGCCTACGCGGCCTCCAGTGACCTGGCCGCCGAGCGCGGCGCCTTCCCGCTGTTCAACGCCGATCTCTACCTGTCGCGCAGCAGCTTTGCCAGCCGTTTGCCGGCAGCGCTAAAGGACAAGATACGCGCCCAGGGCCTGCGCAATTCGCACCTCTTGTCCATTGCCCCCACCGGCACCATCAGCCTGGCCTTTGCCGACAACGCCAGCAACGGCATCGAGCCCGCCTTCAGTTGGGCCTACACCCGCAAAAAGCGCGAGCCCGACGGCGGCTTCAAGACCTACGCCGTTGAAGACCACGCCTGGCGCAGCTTTCGCCACCTGCATGGTGCTGATGCGCCGCTGCCACCGGCCTTTGTCACGGCGCTGGAGATGAGCGCGCAGGACCACGCCGCCATGGTCGCGGCGGTGGCGCCCTTCATTGACACCTCGATCAGCAAGACCGTCAACGTGCCCCAGGACTACCCCTATGCCGATTTCCAGAACCTGTACCTGCAGGCCTGGTCGGCCGGGCTGAAGGGCCTGGCCACCTACCGGCCCAACAGCGTGCTGGGCTCGGTGCTGAGCGTGGCGCCGGTGCAGCCTGCTGCGCCGCCGGCCATCACCCCTGTGCCCTTGAGCGCCGACGCCAGCAACCAGCGCCTGCGCCTGGACCGCCTGCCCGCGCCGGTGCTGGCCTCGCTGCGCTGGCCCGGTCGGCCCGAAATGCCCGCCGGCAACGCCGCCTGGAGCTACATCATCAAGCATCCGCACGGTGACTTTTCGCTCTTCGTCGGTGAGATGCCGGCCGAGGCCGGGCCGGGCCTGGGCCTGTTTGCCAAGACCCTGCCGTTTGAGGTGTGGGTCAATGGCGCCGAGCAGCCGCGGGCCATCGGCGCCTTGGCCAAGACGCTGTCGATGGACATGCGCTCAAACGATGCCATGTGGCTCAAGCTCAAGCTCGACGCCCTGGCCACGGTGGCCGAGGAGCGGGCCTTCGAGATGGCCATGCCGCCCCATGGCGAGCGGCGCTTGTTCCCCGGCGTGGTGGCCGCCACCGCGGCGGTGATCCGCTGGCGCTGCGAGCACCTGGGCGCCCTGCAAGAGGGCGGGCCCACGCCGGTGCTGGACGCCATGTTCAGCCTGCAAGAGCCGCGCACCAGCACGGCGGGCACCCTGGCCTGGGCGGTGGATGTCGATAACCCCGGCACGGGCGAGTCGTTCACGGTGACGCTCAAAGAGGTCTCGCTGCCCACGGCCGAGGGCGGCAGCATCACCCGCCCCTGCGCCATCGGCTTTTCCGGCAACTACCCCAGGGCCCTGGACGGCCTGGCGCGTTTGCTGTCGCTGGACATGCGCGTGCTCGACCCGGCCTGGATAGGCATGAAGCTGCGCAAACTGCTCAACCTGGGCGAGCCCCTGGGCCACTTCATGGCGCCGGTGCCGGGCCAGCGCCGCCAGCAGGTCTGGCCCAGCACCGTGGCCTACATCGCCCGGCTGGTGATCCACCGCTACGCCATGCTGGGCGTGCTGGATGAGACTGGCCATCCGCTCAACCAGATGGGCATCCTGGTGGCGCCGGGTGCGGAGATCATGGATGCGGCGCGGGCTGGGCAGGCGGGGCAGGCGTCGCCGTTGATGTCGACACTGCCTAACACAAGGGACCAGGCGACGCTGCCACCCATGGCGGGCTCGCGCTGCCCCGAGTGCGGCAACCACAGCGTCATCCACAAGGATGGCTGCGAGTTCTGCACCGCCTGCGGCTTTGTCGGGCAATGTGGGTGAGGGGCGGCTGCTAGAGTGATTTGCGCTGAAGCCTTCGCCAGCCACCCTCGGGAGCTCGTCCATGCAAGCCATCATTGCCATCGTCATCGGCGGTTTGCTCGGCATCGGCGCGGGGGGTGCCTTCGGCGCACTCTTGGGCGCCGCCATCGGCTGGCTGGTGATGCAGGCCGTCAAACAGCAGCGGGCGATCACGGCGCTGCAGCAAGCCCTTCGGGCCTTGACGGAGGCGGCGGCCGCGCCTTCATCGTTCACTCAAGCCTCGGCTCAGGCGTCCGGCCAGACCGCCGAAGTCGCTGCGCAACCCGCCAGTGCACCGCCCGTGCCGCCGCTGTGGGCCGACGAGTCGAAGTCTGCGGCGCCACCGACCCCGCCCGAACCTTTCCCGGTCGAAGCCGTCGCCCCGGCTGAATGGGCGGCGCCCCCGTCCCCGCCGCCCGCGCCAAATCCATCGCCGCCGTCAAGCGCCGCCCCGCCGCCATCCGCCGGCCCCTGGGTCGCCATCAAGACCTGGCTGTTCGGCGGCAACACCATCGTCAAGCTCGGCGTGGCCATCCTGTTCATTGGCCTGGCCTTCCTGGCCAAGCTGGCCAGCGAGCATGTGCAGGTCTCGATCGAGCTGCGCCTGGCCGGCATCGCCGCGGTCGCGCTGGCCCTGCTGGCGGTGGGCTGGCGATTGCGCCTGCGCCGCGCGGGCTACGCCCAGGTGCTGCAAGGCGGCGCGGTGGCCCTGCTCTACCTCACCCTGTTCGTCGCCTTCCGCTTGTATGGCGTGCTGGCCGCGGCACCGGTGTTTGCCTTGATGGTGGCGGTGGCGGCCCTGGCGGCGGCCTTGGCGGTGCTGCAAAACGCGCGCTCTTTGGCTGTGATTGGCGCGCTTGGCGGATTTGCCACGCCGCTGCTCATTTCCACCGGCAGCGGCAACCACATCGCCCTGTTCAGCTACTACCTGGTGCTGGATCTGGGCGTCGCCGCGGTGGCCTGGTACCGCAGCTGGCGCTTGCTCAACCTGATCGGATTCTTTGGCACCTTCCTCGTAGGCACGGCCTGGGGCGTGCTCAAGTACCAAAGCGATCACTACGCCAGCAGCCAGGCCTTCCTCATCGCCTTCTTCCTGCTCTTCCTGGCCATCATGTTGATGCCGGCGCGGCAGGCGCGCGCGATGGGCGCAGCGGCCGCACCGGGGGATGCCGATGGCACTGCGCCCGCCAGCGCCAGCGGCAGCGGCAGCACCAGCGCCTGGGCTCAGGGCTGCCTGCTCTTTGGCCTGCCGACGATCAGCTTCGTGCTGCAGCATGGCCTGGTGCGCCACACCGGGTACGGCACGGCGCTGTCCGCCCTGGTGCTGGCCGCGGTTTATGTCGGCCTGGCCGCGGCCCTGCGGCGCCAGCCGCAACTGGCGCCTCTGAAGGGCGGGTTCGAGTCGCTGCTGGCCGTGGCCACGGTCTTCATCACCCTGGTGATCCCCTTCGCCCTGGATGCGCGCAGCACCGCCGGGGCCTGGGCACTTGAAGGCGCCGGCCTGATCTGGCTGGGCTTTGGCCAGCAGCGCCGTCTGCCGCGGCTGTTTGGCTATGCCCTGCTGCTGCTGGGCGGCGCGGCCATGGCCTTTGCCGCTGGCCTGCATGGCCGGCCCAGCAGTTTCTTCAATGGCTACTTCTTCAACAGCCTGATGGTGGCGGCGGCCGCGCTGGCCGCGGCGCTGTTTGCCCAGCGGGCGCAGGCCAAGGCGGGGTTGGGCATGGTCGCGGTGGATCGCGACTCGGCTGATGCCGCGATGGATCGCACCTTGATCGCTGATGCGTCCAGTGCGGCCGATGCAACCGATGCGGCCGGCCGCACGCCACCAGCCATCGCCCGCTGGCGGCTGCCGACCGAGCCACTGCTCATCGCCTGGGGCACCCTGTGGCTTGTGGGCGCACTCGGCTACCAGATCGACCTGTTCGTCAAGCCCAGCGCGCAGACCGCGGCCTGGATGGGCGCCTTCAGCGCGGTCGCCTTGCTCTATGTCGCACTCTCGGTGCGCCTGCGCTGGCCCCGCATCGCCCTGCCGGCCATGGGCCATGCGCCGCTTCAGTGGCTGGCGGCGCTGTCCTTCATCGATGCCACGGTCACGCCGCTGCAGCACGGCGGCTGGTGGGCCTGGCCGCTGGCCCTGCTGGTGCATGGCGCGGTGCTGCGCTGGCTGGCGCCGGCCTGGCCCGGCCTGGCGCGCGACGCCACCCATGCCGTGGGTGTGTGGGTGCTGGCCACCTTTGGCGCCCTGCAGGGCCGCAGCCTCAGCGCCGCTTGGGGTGATGCCGGCAGCGCCTGGCCCTGGTTGGGTTGGCTGGTGGTGCCGGCGGCATTGCTGCTGCTCTTGCCACGCCCGGCCAGCGCGCGGCGCTGGCCGGTGAGCGCGGCGCCCTTGGCCTATCAATGGCTGGCCGCGGCGCTGCTCACCGCTGGGCTGCTGCTGTGGACGCTGCTGGCCAACATCGATTCCAACGGCTCGGCGCGGCCACTGCCGCATGTGCCACTGCTCAACCCGCTGGATCTGGGCGTGGCCGTGGCGCTGTTCGCGGCCTGGCGCTGGTTTGGCAGCGCCGCGGCGCAGCCCCAACTCGCGGCCAGCCCTGGCCTGCCCATCGCTGCCATGGGCGTGACGAGCTTTGTCTGGCTCAACGCCATGCTCATCCGCGCCTTCCATCACCACGGCGGCGTGGCATTTCAGTGGCATGCCTGGATGGATTCACTGGCGGTGCAGACCGGCATCACCCTGCTGTGGACGACCACGGCACTGGCGTTGATGTGGCTGGCCGCAAGGCGCGCCCTGCGTACGCCGTGGATGCTGGGCGCGGGCCTGCTGGCGGCGGTGGTCGTCAAGCTGGTGTGGGTGGATTTGTCGGGCTCGGGCAGCGTCACCCGCATCGTCTCCTTCATCGGCGTGGGTGCCTTGATGCTGGTCATCGGCTACGTGGCACCGCTGCCTGCCAAGGGGGACAAAAATGCGTCGGCTTGAAATAGTGGTTAGGGACGAAATCCGCGTCGCGAGGTCGGCGCTGGTGGCCGAGGTGGCGACAGCGGTTGCCGATGTCAAATCACTTGCGGGCCTGGCTGCACGCGCCACGCGCTGGGCTGCGGCCGCAGCGCTGGCGGCCACCCTGGCCGGCGCCGGGCCGGTGGCGGCCAGTGAGCCCGCCTACCGTTTCAAGGCGCCCATCGCCATCGAGCGCCCGGCGGCCTTTGTGCAACTGCCGCTGCCGGCCAGCGCCTACGGTCGCAGCCTGGGCAGCGGCCTGCAGGATCTGCGCATCGTCGATGCGCTCGGCCAGCGCGTGCCCTTTGCCGTGCTGCCGGCACGCGCGGCCGAATCCCGCGCGACCGAGCTGCTGGCCGAGGCCACGCTCTACCCACTGCCGGCCAAGGCCAGTGCCGCGGGTGACTGGGCCTCGCCGGTGGAGATCAGCGTGCAGGGCGAGCGCATCAGCGTCAAGCGCGCGGGCCAGCCGGCCAGCCTCGGCGGCGCCGCGCCATCGGGCGGCTGGCTCATCGATCTGGGCGAGCGCAAGGCCGGCGCGCCGCCGCCGCAATCGCTGCGCCTGCAGTGGAGCGGCCCGGCCGAATTCAGCGCCGCCTTCCACTTCGACAGCAGTGACGAGCTGCGCCAGTGGCGCCGTGGTGGTGCTGGCCAGGTGCTGGCGCTGCGCACCGCCAGGGGCGAGCTCACCCAGCCCAGCCTGATGCTGCCGGCGGGCGTGGGCCGCTTTGTGCGCCTGGTGTGGGCCGATGCTGGCGGTGCACCGGCCATCACCGGCGCCAAGCTTGTGTCCAGCCAGGCCGGCAAGGTGGTGCTCGATGCGCCCACCGAGCTGCTGCTGTCTGCCACTGCGCCGCCGGCCACCACCGACCTCGCCGGCGCAAAGCCAGCGGCTGCTACGACTGAGAGCGCAGCGGCCGCCACGGCCGAGGGCGCAGCGGCCGCCACGGCCGAGGGCGCCGAGGCGCTGCGGCACGCCCTGCACTACGACCTGGGCGGCGTGCTGCCCCTGACGCAGATCGACCTGCGCCTGGCGCCCGGCACGCGCGTGGCGCCGGTGCGCCTGCAAGGCCGCGAGCGCCCTGACCAGGCCTGGCGCGACATCGGCGCGGCGGTGTTTTATCGCCTGGAGCGGGGCGCCGAGATCAGCATCTCACCCGCCCTGGCGGTGAACACCGCGGTGCGTTTTGTGCGCGTGCTGCCCGATGCCCGGTCTGCCGCACTGGACCCCGGCCTGACGCAACTGGTGCTGCGCGCCCCGCTGGCCAGCCTGGTGTTTGTGGCCCAGGGCACGCCGCCCTACAGTCTGTGGGCGGGCGACGCCCAGGCGCCGCCTTCGGCCCTGCCGCTGAGCAGCCTGGTGCCGGCCCTGGACGATGAACGCCCACGCTTTGGCCGTGCCACCCTGGGCGCATGGATCGAGGCCCCTGAGGTGGCGCTCGCCGCGCAGCGCCAGGCGCAGTGGGTGGCGCTGCGGCCCTGGCTGTTGTGGGCCGTCTTGCTGGTGGGCGTGGCCGGCCTGGGCTTCATGGTGTGGCGGCTGGCGCGGGCCCAACCCGCGGCGGCGGATTGAACTGGCGCTGACCGGCATCGGCAGGCATCACGGTGTCGGCAGCTCAAAGGTGAGCGATGCCCACAGGCTGGACCAGTCCGCGCCCCATCCCGGCGGCGCCGGCGTCATGTGCACCGCCTTGATCAACCACATGCCGCCGGGCGTGATGTTGAAGTGCACGCGGCCATGGCGGTCGCTGCGCTGCGCTTGCTTGTGCTGCCCACCCAGGCTGTTCTGCGCCACCACCAGCGCGCCGGCCAGTGGCTTGCCCAGGTGCCCCAGGCGCAGCGGCAAGTTGTCGCCCGCGGCCAGTGTGTAGGGGTTGCGCTCGGCCACCAGCTCCAGCGGCAGGCCCAGAGATTGGTCCTGGCCGCCGGCATCAACGCCGCCCGCGCCCACCATCATCAGGCTCTTGGCACAGCGGGCAAACAACTCTCGCCCCGCCACGCCGCTGTGCTGACGCCGGGCGCGCTGATTGACGATGCTGTCAAGGCCTTCCTCAAGCAGATAAGCGGTGAACTTGTCTGCCGGCAATTCAATGAAGCTGGGCTCGCTGTGATAACCCACGATGTACAGGCCCGGCGCATTGACCACAAAACGCCCTGCAATGTCGTCGTTGAGCCTGGCCGTGATCGCTTGGCGGGTACTGCCGTGCTGGGACACAAAGCGTTTGGCTTGGCCGGGGACGATGCGCAAGGTCTCACCGACCAGGTGCTCGCCCACATCCAGACGCAAATCCACCGGCTGGCCGGCTTGCGGCCTGAAGCTGCTGGGCGTGATCCACACGTCGTGGGCGCGGGCCCGCGGTGCGGCGCCGGCCAGCGCTGCACCCAGCCCCGCACCCATGGCCAAGGCCAGAAGCCGCCGACGCGGCAGGTGAAATGCGTGGCGCTGAGCAGGTGATCGGCACATCCTTGACTTCCAATGTGATCGTGAGGTGTTCGATACGGCCTTATACGCCCCAGTGAAAGAAGTGGATGCCTGTGGCGACCACGCCACCCGGGCGACCAAGCGGCCAGACAATCGGCGCCATGAAGATCGACACCAAGGCCACAGCGGGCGACGCCACCCCTGACACACGCGCCGCTGCCACTGCCGCCCCCACCGCCAACACCCCCTCCGCCCGGCCACAGCCCGCACGCGCCCTGGGCAGCGCATTGCCCGCCAACGAGCTGTGCCACGCCCTGGCGCAGCGCCTGGGCCACGAGACCCAAGGCGAGCTCTTGTTCGATGACGCGTCGCGTGGGCGTTATGCCACCGATGCCTCGATCTACCAGATCACCCCGGTGGGTGTGCTGGTGCCGCGCACCACCGAGGACGTGCGCATCGCCATCGACATCGCCCGCGATCTGAAAGTGCCGCTGCTGGCGCGCGGCGGCGGCACCAGCCAATGCGGCCAGACCACCGGCGCGGCCCTGGTCATCGACCACAGCAAACACCTGCGCCGGGTGTTGGATGTGAATGTCGAAGCCCGCACCGCCGTGGTCGAGCCCGGCCTGGTGCTCGACCACCTCAACGCCCAGCTCAAGGCCCATGGCCTGTGGTACCCGGTGGATGTGTCGACCAGCGCCCAGGCCACCCTGGGCGGCATGGCCGGCAACAACTCCTGCGGCAGCCGCTCCATCGCCTACGGCAACATGGTGCACAACGTGCTGGGCGCGCGCGCCTGGTTGTCCGATGGCACGCTGCATGACTTTGGCCCGGTGGCCGGCCTGAGCGGCCGCGCCGCGCAGATCGCGCAGTTTGTGCGTGGCCTGGCGGACGCGCACCGGCCCGAGATCGAGGCCCACTGGCCCAAGGTGATGCGCCGCGTGGCGGGTTACAACCTGGACATCTTTCACAACCAAAGTGAGCGGCCATACACCGCGGACGGCAGCGTCAACCTGGCGCATTTGCTCGTCGGTGCCGAGGGCACATTGGCGCTGACGCAGAGCCTCACGCTCAAGCTCGCCGAGCTGCCGCGCGCCAAGGTGCTGGGGGTGGTGAACTTCACTGACTTTCAGGCGGCGATGGCCTCGGCCCAGCACATCGTCAAGCTCGGCCCCACCGCGGTCTAGCTGGTGGACCGCACCATGATCGAGCTGGCGCTGTCTAACCCGGCGTTCAAGCCGACCATGCAAACCGCCTTGATCGGTGCGCCGGCGGCCATCCTGCTGGTGGAGTTTTGTGGCCACAGCCGCAGCGAGCTGCTGCCCAAGCTCAAGCAACTGGCCGAGCTGATGGGCGATCTGGGTTTGCCCGGCAGTGTGGTGGAGATGGCCGATGAGGCGCCGCAGAAGAACCTGTGGGAGGTGCGCAAGGCCGGCCTGAACATCATGATGAGCGTCAAGGGCGACGGCAAGCCGGTGAGCTTCATCGAGGACTGCGCCGTGCCCCTGGCCCACCTGGCCGATTACACCGCCGCACTCACGGAAGTCTTCGCCCGCCACGGCACGCGCGGCACCTGGTATGCGCATGCTTCGGTGGGCACACTGCATGTGCGGCCGATCCTTGACATGCGCAGCGGCGGCCCGGCCGGTGGTGCGGCCAAGATGCGCGCCATTGCCGAAGAGGCCGCCGTGCTGGTGCGCAAATACAAGGGCGCCTTCAGCGGCGAGCATGGCGATGGCCTGTGCCGCGGCGAGTGGATCGAGTGGCAGTTCGGCGCCAAGCTGAACGAGGCGCTGCGCGCCATCAAGCAAGAGCTCGATCCGCTTGGACTCTTCAACCCCGGCAAGATCGTCGACCCGCCGAAGATGGACGATGTCTCGCTGCTGCGCTTTGCGCCACCAGAGGCGCCCAAGCCCTACAAGCGCATCACGATCACGCCGGTGCTCGACTGGTCGGCCTGGAATGTGCACGCCGATGCGCTGACCGAAGCCATCACCGCCGCCGGCAGCGGTGGCGACTCGACCGGCGGCCTGGCCAAGGCGGTGGAGATGTGCAACAACAACGGCCACTGCCGCAAGTTCGACGTCGGCACCATGTGCCCCAGCTACCGCGCCACGCGCGACGAGCAGCATGTGACGCGAGGGCGGGCGAACACGCTGCGGCTGGCGCTGTCGGGGCAGTTGCCGGGGCTGGCCAGCCAGGCCGTGCACGAGGCCATGGACCTGTGCGTCGGCTGCAAGGGCTGCAAGCGCGAATGCCCCACGGGCGTGGACATGGCGCGCATGAAGATCGAAACCACGGCGCACTACAAGGCCCGCCATGGCTTCACCTGGGCCGACCGCTTGATCGGCGCCTTGCCCGACTACGCCGCGCTGGCCAGCCGCCTGCCCTGGCTGGCCAACCTGCGTAACACCCTGCCCGGGGCGGCCTGGCTGGGCGAGAAGCTGCTGGGCCTGTCGGCCAAGCGCTCGCTGCCCACCTGGCGCCGCGACACCTTCTGGCGCAGCGCGACCGGCCGCTCAGGCGGTGGGCCAGGTGAAAGCTCCGCTGCGCTGTTCAGCAGCCGCGACGACACCCTGGCTGCAGCACGAGCCACAGGCAAGGCCACGCTGCTGTTTGTCGACACCTTCAACGGCCACTTCGAAATCGAGAACGCGCTGGCCGCAGCGCGCGTGCTGCAGCGCGCCGGCTACACGGTGCATGCGCTAACGAAAGAAGGCGGTGGCCAGCATTGCTGTGGCCGCACCCATCTGGCCACCGGCCAGGTCGATCAGGCCAAGGCCAAGTTGGGGGCCCTGCTCGATGCCCTCCTGCCCTTCGCCCAGGCCGGCGTGGCCATCGTCGGCCTGGAGCCCTCCTGCCTGTTCACCCTGCGCGACGAGGCCCTGGTGATGGGCCTGGGCGCGAAGGCGCAGACGGTGTCACAGCGCGCCGTGATGTTCGAGGAATTCCTCGCCAGCGAAGCGCAGGCCGGCCGCTTTGTGCCCAAGCTGCGCGCCGCGCATGCGCCCATCTTGCTGCACGGCCATTGCCATCAAAAGGCCTTCGATGCGGTCGCACCCATCATGGCGGTGCTGCGCTTGATCCCGGGCGCCCAAGCACAGTTGATCGAGAGCTCCTGCTGTGGCATGGCCGGCAGCTTTGGCTATGAGGCGCGGCACTTCGAGGTGTCGATGGCCATGGCCGAAGCCAGCCTGCTGCCGGCGCTGCGCCAGCAGCCCGACGCCATCGTCGTGGCCGATGGCACCAGTTGCCGGCATCAGATCGCCGATGGTGCCGGGCGCGAGGCCGTGCACGTGGCGCGGCTGCTGGATAGGCTGTCGGCTTGAGGATTTTGTTAGCCCTTGGCGCCCTTGGTGCCCGCCTGTCTCGACGTCGGGCTCGCAGAGCTGGCAAATCTTCAGGCCAGGCCTAGCCCATCTTCCCCAAGCCAAACAGCGCCTCCATCTCACGCCTGATCTTGTAGGTGTGCGTGCCGGTGTCCACCGCCACATCGGCCCAGCAGAGGGACTGCCCTTGCTTGACTGGCCGCAGCACGCGCACGTCGTGCGCCAGGCCCAGCGGCAGGCCGCCCATCTGCATCGAGGTGGATGCTGGCAGCAGCTTGCCCCAGACCGTGTAGCCGCCTTCGCCGTCGAGCATTTCGCCCACGGCCAGGTCGCGCTTGGCGGTGGCCACAACGTCGGCGTTCCAGGCGGTGGCCACGCCGGTGGGTTCACCGCGCAGGGCCACGCTGGCCACGCTCACGCCCACTTCCAGGCCGATCAAATGCCAGCGCTTGTAGAGCGTGAAGTAGCGCCCGCTGGGGTCGGTGTGGGCGTTGTATTCCTCGAAGCAGTTCTTGATGTAGTCGGTCTCGGCCTCGACAGTGACCCACACGCCCATGCGGATCTCATAGGGGATTTTTCGGCCATCGGCTTCGAGCGAGGAGATGACCTCGACCATGCCCTTGCGCTCCAACACGCCGCCCTCGCTGATCGGGCGCGTGACGAAGGGGATGTCTTCGACGCTGGCCGGCGGGTAGAGCAGTCCGTTGGACGGGACGCTTAGGCCGGTGGCGTTGCTCACCGCGGTGCTTTCAATCGAGGGCTTGGAGCCATCGAGAAAGCTGTTGAACATCTTGGGATTGAGGCCGCCGCGCGCCGCTTGTTCGGGCGTGAGGCCGTAGTGGCCCCACACGGTGTCGGGGGTGGATTGGGCGAAGTGCGGCAGCCACTTGTGGCCACGGCCGGCGGCCACCACCGGGAAGCCGCAGGTGCGCGCCCAATCGACCAGGTCGCAGATGAGCGCCGGCTGGTCACCAAAGGCCAAGGAATAAACGACGCCTGCTTCGGCCGCCCGGCGCGCCAGCAGCGGGCCGCAAAAGGCATCGGCCTCGACGGTGACGTTGACCACATGCTTGCGCTGGGCAAATGCTTCAAGGCAGTGATCGACGGCGGCGATGGGGTGGCCGGTGCACTCGACGATGATGTCGATGGCCGGGTGGCGCACCAGGGCTTGCCAGTCGTCGCTGATGTGGGTGGTGCCGGCCTTCACGGCGGCGTCCAGCGAGGGCGCCTGGCTGCGCTCTGCCGCCCAGCCCACACGCGCCAGGTTGGCCCGCGCGCCATCGGGTGAAAGGTCGGCAATCCCCACCAGGTGCACGCCCGGCGTGCGCGGCACCTGGGCCAGGTACATGGAGCCGAACTTGCCGGCGCCGATCAGGCCGACGCGAATGGGCTTGCCGTCGGCGGCGCGCCGCTGCAGCTTGGTGTGCAGGTTCATGCGGCCACCTTGTCAGCCGCTGTCGATGGCCTAAGCGCTGTGTCAAACGGCACTTCACTGGTCACCGAGGCGCTGGCTGGCACGCCGTCTTTCCAGGGCAGATCGACCGGGTAGTCGCGCAGCAGGCAATCGTCGGGCAGACATTCAATCGGCGCGAAATCGCGGTGGGCGATGTACTCGGGCCGCTTGTGGCGGCGGATATGGTTGGACACCGCGCACAGGCTCAGGTAAACGCTGACGCGGTTCCAGGGCGAGAGGTTGCTGGCCGAGGCGTGCACCAGGCAGCTGTGGAAGAGGATCATCGAGCCCGCCGGGCCCTTGGGGCTGACGATGCCGCCTTGCTTGTCGCCGGCGCGCTGCACCAGTTGGCGGATCAAGTTGTTATCGACCGTCCACAGCGGGTAGCTGGTGGTGGTGAGGTCGTGGCTGGCGTCGATGGCGCCCTGCTTGTGGCTGCCGGGGATGAACATCAGCGGGCCATTGAACTCATTCACGTCGTCCAAGAAGATGGCGATGTTCATGGCGCGTTCGGTGGGCATCTGGTCGTCGTTCATCCAGGTGCCGTAGTCCTGGTGCCATTGCCAGACATCGCCCTCAAAGGCCATCTTGCCGTTGATCTTGAACTGGTGCATGTAGAGCTGCTCGCCAAACAGGCTCTCCACCGGCTCGATCATGCGCGGGTGCCGCGCCAGGCGCGCGAACTCGGCGCTGTACATGTGGGCGGCGAAATTGGTACGCACGGCGTCGCTGTCTTTTTCGCGCACGTTGTAGGCCTCGCGCCGGGCGTAAAGCGTGGGCACGGCGGCATTGAGTCTGGCGGTTTCTTCGGGCGTGAACAGGCCGGGGAAGAAGAGGTAACCGTCGCGGTCGAATTGGGCGAGTTGTTCGGGGCTGAGTTTCATGGGTGGGCTCCTGCGGTGGATTTCAAAACGATATCAAGACGCGCGGCCAGGTCGCGGCTGGCTTGCTGGCCATGTTGATCGATCAGGCTGGCGGCGCGCTTGGCGTCACCGGCGTGTATGGCCTCGGCGATGGCCTGGTGCTCATCCCACACCGGGCTGCGCTGATCGGAGGCCTGCAGCACCGCGCCCATGACGCGGCGCAGATGCTGCCAGTGCTGCGCCGCCACCTGGCCGATGAGCGGGTTGCCCGAGGCGGCGTAAATGGCCAGGTGAAAGGCCATGTCGGCATCGATCATGGCCTGGATGTTCTTGCCGCGGGCGGCGCGCCAGCCTTCGCTGATCAGCGCCGGATCGAGCCGAATGCGCCTTGCTGCGGCCAGGCGCGCGGCCAGCACATCGAGCGCACCACGCACCTCGTAGAGCTGGCGCACGGCCAGCACATCGAGGGGTGCGACGAGCACGCCGCGGCCGGGCGCGTCGTGCACAAAGCCGTCTTTCTTCAGCAGCTTGAGCGCTTGCAGCACCGGCTGGCGCGAGACCGCCAGTTGCAATGCGATGTCGTCCTGGGTGATGCGCTGGCCTGGCGCCAGCGAGCCGTCGCTGATGGCATCGAGCAGCGAGCGGTAGACGCGCTCGACCAGATCGGGGGCGCTGTCGAGCTTGACAAGGTGGGGGCTGGCGGCGGACATGGTGTGCGGTACTCTGTATACAGAATACACGATGGCAGGGCCAAAGGCAATCAGGGTTTGTGGACAGCGCGCGCCTGCGCCTTGCCGCGATCAAACTCGGCGCGGCGGCGGGCGATCTCGTCGGCGCTGAGCCGCTCTGCATTGCTGTAGTCCAGCTTCCAGTCGTCGCTGTGGCCCTGTGCAGCCCAGCGCTGCGGCGAGACCCAGGTGCTGCGCGGCGCGCTGGCCTGCTCCAGCAGATCCAGCGCCAGCGCCAGGGTGGCCTGCTGTGAGGCCAGGTCGTGCGGTTTGCCCGCGGCATTGCCCAGGGGGAAATCGGAGAACAGCAGGCGCGGCACGCCCACATGCAGGACGATGTCGCGGGCGCAACCCATGATCACTGTGGCCATGCCCTGGGCTTCCAGCGTGCGGGCGATCAGGCTCACCGTTTGGTGGCAGACGGGGCAGTTGGGCACCAGCACCGCCACATCCGCGCCTTCGGCCAGGCAGCGCGCGGCGATGGCCGGCGCATCCACCTCCAGCGTGGTGCCTTGGCTGCGGTTGGTGGGTGCGCCATGAAAGTGAGGCGTGAGCGCGCCGATGCGGCCGGCCACTGCGGCCTGGCGCAGCGCGCGCAGCGGCAGGTAGCTGGCCATGTCGCGCGCCGTGGTGTGCTGGCGATCAATGGCGACATGGGCGATGCGCAGGTCGGGCTCGGCGTCGGTGGGCAGGGCATAGGGCACATAAAACTTGGCCGCGGCGTTGTAGGGCGCGCCGGGGCCTTGATCGCCTTTGTCGGCTTGATAGGGCGCGGCGGTGGTGATCAGGGCCACCCGGCACTCAGCCAGTGGCTTGCGCAGCGGCGCAAAGGGCACCTCGTCGTATCGGGCCCAGACATAGGGCGCGCCGTAGCCCAAGGCCTGGTAGTAGTGGCTGATGCGCTGCAGGTAGGCAATGGCGGGGCGCGCAAGCTGATGGTCATCGGTCATGGTGTGGGCGCCCACAGTTGGGGCGCACGGCAGGGTCTGCGGCGGAGGGCCAAAGTGTCACGCGGGCATCCAAACTTGTCACGCTATTGGTGCCCTGGTGGCGCCCTGGCGCGGTTTTCGGAAGTGCACCATCGGCATGGCTTCAAGTTTGCTTGGGTATTGCCGAATGCCGAGGCATCACCCAAAGGATGCAGCCATGGCCTTAGCACCAAGCCAATTGGACACGCCACGTCGAGCGCAGAAGCCATTCAAGCTGACCCGCTACTTCTCAGTCACGGCCTTCGTCGGCTTGGTGGTGGTCACGGCCAGCTTGATCTTTGTCTACCGCGAACTCACCGAGCGTCACCTGATCGAGCATGAGAGCCGGGCCAACGCTGACTTGACGCGGGCCTTTGCCAACAACGTGTGGGCGCAGCACCGTGACCTGGCGTTGAGCTCGGTCGGCCGCACGCGTGAGCAGTTGTTGGCCGACCCCAGGCAAGATCAGTTGCGTGCCGATGTCGCGTCGACGATGACAGGGCTCAAGGTTGCCAAGATCAAGATCTACAACCTGCAAGGCTTGACGGTGTTTTCCACCGACGAGAAGCAGATCGGCGAAGACAAAAGCAGCAACCCGGGCTTCAAGGCAGCCGCTGCCGGCACCATCACCAGCCAGATCACCTATCGGGAGCGTTTTGACGCCTTCGAAGGCGTGCTGAGCCATCGCAACCTGATTTTTTCCTACATACCCGTGCGGCCGCATCCCAACGCCGCACCCGAGGGCGTGTTTGAGGTGTACTCGGACGTCACCGACTTATTGGCACAGCAGCGCCTGGCGCAGTGGCAAGTGGCAGGCATCGTGCTGGGCCTGCTGCTGACCTTGTATGTGTTTCTGTTCCTGGTGGTGCGCAAGGCCGACCGCATCATCGCCAGCCAGGAGCGCGAGCGCGCCGCCAAGGAAGAGGAGGTGCGCCACCAGGCCTATCACGACGCTTTGACGGGCCTGCCCAACCGCGCCTACTTTGGCGAGCGCTTGAACGAAGCCATCTCGCTGTCGGCCCGCCACAGCCACGCTGGCGCGCTGATGTTCATCGATCTGGATCGCTTCAAGATCGTCAACGACAGCCTGGGCCACGACGCCGGCGATGCCCTGCTCAAAGCCGTGTCTGGGCGCATCCAGTCCTGCTTGCGCGACAGCGACCTGCTGTTCCGCATGGGTGGCGACGAGTTCACCATCATCTTGCCGCACATCGCCGAGCCCGAGGATGCCGCACATGCTGCGCAACGTGTGCTCGAAGCCGTGGCCAGCCCGATGAAGATTGGCCAGCATGAGCTGATTGTTGGCGCCACCATCGGAATCGCTGTGTTCCCCGACGATGGCGACAACGCCGAGGCCTTGCTGAAGCATGCCGATGCGGCGATGTACAGCGCCAAGGACAGTGGTCGCGGCACGCATGCGTTCTTCCGTGCCGAGATGAATCAGCGCGCCGTGCAGCGTCTCAGTCTTGAGGCCGACCTGCAGCGCGGCTTTCGGGACGGGGAGTTTGCGCTTTATTACCAGCCGCGGCTGGATGTGGCCACGCGCCGTGTGGTGGCGCTGGAGGCCTTGCTGCGCTGGGTCAGCCCCACCCGAGGCCTGGTCGCGCCTTTGGAGTTCATTGGCGTGCTGGAGGACACCGGCATGATGCCGCTGGTGGGCGAGTGGGTGCTGCGCACCGCCTGCACCCAGGTGCGCCTGTGGCAGGAGGCTGGCATGGAGCCACTGCGCGTGTCGGTCAATGTGTCGCCCTCACAGTTCCAAGGCATGGGCTTTGCCGCCACGGTGGAGCGCGTGCTGCGCGACACCCGGGCGGCGCCGCAATTGATCGAGCTGGAGCTGACGGAATCGCTTCTGATTGGTCAATCGGAGCAAGCCCACGACACGCTTCGCGCGCTGAAGAAGCTGGGCGTGAGCATCGCCATCGATGACTTCGGCACGGGCTATTCGTCGCTCAACTACCTGCGCCAGTTCGCGGTGGATTACCTGAAGATCGACCGCAGCTTTGTCACCGACATCGCCACCAATGGGCGTGACCGTGCCGTGGCCCGGGCCATCACCGAGCTGGCCAAGGCCCTGAACATCACGGTGGTGGCCGAGGGCGTGGAAACCGAGGCCCAGGCCGCGTTCTTCACCGACATCCACTGCGGTGAGCTGCAAGGCTTTTTGTTCAGCAAGCCGGTGCCGGTGGACCAGCTTGAGCGCTTTTTGGCGGCCACCCAGCCCGCGCACCCTGGCAAGCTGCAGGCGCCGCCCCTGGATCGTTGGCCAGCGGTCTCTGCCGTTTAGCAGCACGGGCCGCAGCACGCGGCCGTGCCTCAGCAACACCGGGGCCGGCGTCTCAATGGCGCCGGCGTCGTGCGCTGGCACCCAGCGCGGCCAGGGACAGGGCCATCAGCGCCAGGCTGGTGGGCTCGGGCAATGCCAGTTGGCCGCGAATCTCGCCGCCCGGGAAGCGTGCGTTGTGGATGTTGAAGTAGGTTCGGCCCAAGTCCATTTGAGCGAACAGGCGCTGCTCGGCGCCGGCGGCGTTTTGCCCAGGCGAGGCGTTGCGGAAAGCCGCGCTGTAGGAGGAATCCAGGCTCAGGTCGATGAAGATGTCGAAGAAGCTGTCGATTGCGCTCGGGAAGCTGGTCATGCCGACGGCCACGCCTGCGTTGGCACCCGCCGCGGTGCAGCAGTGAATGTGGGCGGCGGTGGCATTGCCACCCATCAGGCCATTGAATTCCACGTGCACCTTCAGGGTGTGCGCCACGGTGTCGTGGTCGAGGATGGCCAGGCCCGTGGCGGTTGAGGCATTGCCAGGCACCTCGTTGGCGCCGGACAGCACGGTGTTGTAGCGAATGACCTCGGCCTGTGCTGCCGTGGCTCCCAGCAGCGCCGTGAACAGGGCAGCGGCCAGGGCTGCAAATTGGCGTTTCATGTTGCGTCTCCTAAGGGGGTTGAGGCACGACAAAGCAACAGGGGCGATGGCGGCTGCTCAGGGTACGCGGCGCCGCAGCCGCCAATTCCGCAGACCCCTTGAACAGGGGCTAGGGTTTGCCCGAGGGTGACCGGTGGGTCGGCCGGTCGAGCGGCCGCCAGGTAAGCCGGCTTGCTTAGACAGGAAATGCGGCGTGGCAACATGCTCGGCTGGCCGTGCACACCGCGGGCCAAAAAATTGCACCCCCTGGCCGCGGCCAGTCACCCCACGCCATGCCAGATCAACTCTTTGTCGCAGCCGGCCGCCGCTCGCGCCTGGCCAAATGGATCGGGATCGCCGCCAGTGCGCTGGCAGGGCCTTGGACACTGCCGCCCCTGGCCGTGGCCCAAGCCGCCCTGGCGCCTGTAGCCCAAGCCGCCCCGGCGCCTGTGGCCGGCGCCGCAGCCCAGCGCGCCGCCCTGACCGTCGCCCTCACCACCCCCAGCCGCGCCGATTGGCCGCAGCGCATCAGCGCCAACGGCAGCGTCGCCGCCTGGCAAGAGGTGGTGGTCGGCGCCGAAGTCAGCGGCTGGCGCCTGGTGGAGGTGGCCGCGCAGGTGGGCGACCAGGTCAAGCGCGGGCAGTTGCTGGCGCGCCTGTCCACCGACATGCTGAACGCCGAGATGGCACAGACCCGCGCCGCCATGGCCGAGGCCCAAGCCCTGCTGGCCGAGGCCACGGCCAATGCCGACCGCGCGCGCGAGCTCAAGCCCACGGGTGTGCTGAGCCTTCAGCAGACCACGCAAGTCCTCACCGCCGAGAGCACGGCGCAGGCGCGCGTCGACTCTTTGTTGGCCAGGCTGCAGGCGGACCAGTTGCGCCTGGCGCAGGCGCGCATCGTCGCCCCCGACGACGGTGTGATCTCGGCGCGCACGGCGCTGCAAGGTGCCGTCGCTCAGCCCGGTCAGGAGCTCTTCCGGCTGATCCGCCGTGGCCGGCTGGAGTGGCGCGCCGAGGTCACCGCGGCCGAGCTGTCGCGCATCAAACCGGGCATGGCCGCGCGCGTCACCTTGCCGGCCGGGGCCACCGTCAAAGGCCAGGTGCGGGCGATTGCACCGACGGTGGATGTGCAAACCCGCAACGGCCTGGTGAGCATTGATCTGCAGCCCGGCGGCGACGCCAGGCCGGGCATGTTTGCCCGCGGCGAAATCGATGTCGGCCAGGCCCTGGCGCTGACCCTGCCGCAAACGGCGGTGCAGTTGAAGGACGGCTTCAGCTACGTCATGCGCGTCGGCGCCGATCTGCGCGTGGCGCTGCAAAAAGTGAGCACCGGGCGGCGCAGCGGCGAGCGCATCGAGATCACCGCGGGCTTGGCCCCTGAGGCCCAAGTGGTGCTGGCCGGCGGCGCCTTTCTGGCCGATGGTGATTTGGTCAAAGTGGTCGCCCCGGCCCGCAGCGCGCCATGAATGTTTCGGCCTGGTCGATCCGCAACCCGATCCCGGCGATCCTGCTGTTCATCCTGTTGACGCTGGCCGGCGTGCTGGGGTTTCGCGCCATGAAGGTGCAGAACTTTCCGGACATCGAGCTGCCGATGGTCGTCGTCACCGCCACCCTGCCCGGCGCCGCGCCCGGCCAGCTGGAAACCGAGGTGGCGCGCAAGATCGAAAACAGCGTGGCGGCGATCCAGGGCCTCAAGCACCTGTACACCAACCTCAGCGATGGCCTGATGGTGATGACGGCCGAGTTCCGGCTGGAAAAACCCACCCAGGAGGCGGTGGACGATGTGCGCGCCGCGGTGTCGCGGGTGGCGGCCGATCTGCCCGCCGACCTGGGCGCGCCGGTGGTCACCAAGGCCGATCTGTCGGGCCAGCCCATCCTGACCTACACCGTGGCCTCGTCGCGCCTGGACGACGAGGCGCTGTCCTGGTTTGTCGACAACGAGGTGGCGCGCAAGCTGCTGGCGGTGCGCGGTGTGGGCGCCGTCGGCCGCGTCGGCGGCGTCAGCCGCGAGGTGCGGGTTGAGCTTGATCCGGCGCGGCTGCTGGCGCGCGGCGCCACGGCGGCCGATGTCTCGCGGCAGTTGCGCCAGGCGCAGCAGGATGCCTCGGGTGGGCGCGCCCAGGTGGGCGGCGCCGAGCAGTCGATGCGCTTGCTGGCCAGCGTCGGCTCGGCCCAGGAGTTAGGCGCCATCGAGATTGCACTGGCCGATGGCCGCCGTGTGCGCCTGGATCAGTTGGCCAGCGTCACCGACACGGTGGCCGAACCGCGCTCGCTGGCCATGATCAATGGCCAGGTGGCGGTGGCTTTTGAGATCACCCGCAGCCGCGGCGCGGGCGAGCTGGAGGTGGCCGAGGGCGTGCGCGCCGCGCTGGATGCGATGCGCGCCGCGCACCCGGATGTGACGATCACCGAGGTCTTCAATTTCGTCGATCCGGCACGCGAGGGCTTTGAGGGCTCGATGGTGCTGATGCTGGAAGGCGCGGCGCTGGCGGTGCTGGTGGTCTACCTGTTTTTGCGCAACTGGCGCGCCACCCTGGTGGCCGCGGCGGCCCTGCCGCTCTCGGCCATCCCGACCTTCGCCGTGATGTGGTTGATGGGCTTTTCGCTCAACGGCGTGACGCTGATTTCGCTGTCTCTGGTGGTGGGCATCCTGGTGGACGACGCCATCGTCGAGATCGAAAACATCATGCGCCATTTGCGCATGGGCAAGTCGCCCTTCGATGCCGCCATGCAGGCCGCCGATGAGATCGGCATGGCGGTGATCGCCACCACCTTCACCCTGGTGGCGGTGTTCCTGCCCACGGCCTTCATGAGCGGCATCGTGGGGCGCTTCTTTGTGCAATTCGGCTGGACGGCTGCGGTGGCAGTGATGTTCTCGCTGCTGGTGGCGCGCATGCTCACGCCGATGATGTCGGCCTACCTGCTGCAGGCCACGGCGCTGGGTGGCACGCAGCCGCGCTGGCTGGACGTTTACGGCCGTTGGGCCGCCGCGTGTTTGCGCCACCGCTGGTGGACATTGGCGGCCACGACGATCTTCTTTGTCGGCTCCTTCATGCTGCTGCCGCTGCTGGGCACGGGCTTCATCCCACCCGATGATTTGTCGCAAACGCAAGTGCATGTCACCCTGCCGCCGGGCGCCACGCTGGCGCAAACCCAGCAAGCGGCCGAGGCCGCCCGCGAGGCCGTTCGCCAACATCCGCAGGTGCTGCAGGTCTACACCGCCATCGGCGGCGGCAGATCGGGTGGCGACCCGTTTGCGCCGCAAGGGCAAGTGGAGGTGCGCAAGGCCGTGCTCACCGTCAACCTCAAGCACCGCAGCGATCGCCCGGGTCTGAGCAAACAAGCCATCGAGGCCCAGTTGCGTGAGGCCGTGGCGGTGGTGCCTGGCGCCCGCCTGCGCGTGGGCCTGGGGGCATCGAGCGAAAAGTTTGTGCTGATGCTGGCCGGCGACGATGGCCGCGTGCTGCTCGAACATGGGCCCTTGGTCGAACGCGAGCTGCGTGGCCTGCCCGGCATCGGCGAGGTCAGCTCATCGGCCGGCCTGCAGCGGCCCGAGGTCATCGTGCGGCCCGATTTCGCCCGCATGGCTGACCTGGGCGTGAGCTCCATCGCCATTGCCGACACCCTGCGCGTGGCCACGGCGGGCGACTACGACCAAGGCCTGGCCAAGCTCAACCTGGCGCAGCGCCAGGTGCCGGTGGTGGTGCGCCTGCCGGCCGCGGCGCGGCAAGACCTTGATCTGCTGGCGCGGCTGCCCGTGCCCGGCATGCGCGGGCCGGTGATGCTGGGCCAGGTAGCGAGCCTGGCCATCGAATCCGGGCCTATTCAGATAGATCGTTATGACCGCCAGCGCAACATCAGTTTTGAGGTCGCACTCAATGGCATGGGCCTGGGCGAGATCGAAGCCATGGCGCTGGCCTTGCCCTCACTGCAACAGTTGCCCGCGGGCGTGACGCGCGCCGCGGTGGGCGACGCCGAGGCCATGGCCGACCTGTTCAATGGCTTTGGCCTGGCCATGGCCGCGGGCGTGCTGTGCATCTATGCCGTGCTGGTGCTGCTGCTGAAGGATTTTGTGCAGCCGGTGACCATCCTGGCCGCCCTGGTGCTCTCAGTCCCCGGGGCGTTTTTGGCGCTCTACCTCAGCAACACGGCGCTGTCCATGCCCTCGATGATCGGGCTGATCATGCTCATGGGCATCGCCACCAAGAACTCGATCTTGCTGGTGGACTATGTCGTCATCGCCCGCCGCGACCACGGCCTGTCGCGCTGGGACGCGCTGCTCGATGCCTGCCAAAAACGCGCCCGCCCGATCATCATGACCACCCTGGCCATGGGCGCGGGCATGCTGCCCATCGCCCTGGGCTACGGCGCCGACCCGAGCTTTCGCGCGCCCATGGCCATCGTCGTGATTGGTGGCCTGATCACCAGCACCTTCTTGAGCCTGCTGGTCATCCCGGTGGTCTTCACTTTTGTCGACGACGCGGTGGGCGGGGTGAAGCGTGCAGTGGGGCGGCTCTTTCGTCGGCCGCAGGCGGTGAAAAGTAGTCCGGCACAGGGGCGTGCACCGCTGGATTGATTCCCATTCGCCTCCGAGCGAGGCCGAAGCAGAACACGCCAGCCCGGCCTGACGCTCTCGCTCAGGCGTATGGGTTGCGGCGCCGGTTCAGCAAAGCCCGCGCGGCATCGCGCGCAAAGCCCAATGAGTCAAGGTGATGGTGTTGAAAGCAAATTGATGGGGTTCAAAACAGACGCGACCATCTGAGTACATCACTTCAATTTGCGGCCAATTGCTGCGGCAGGTTCGGTCAACCCAGCGTCGCTGAGCTGCGGGTACTCGCCGCGGGTGCAAGGGGCCAGCACTGCCTCATACAAGGCCTCGCGGCCAGGCCAAAGTGGCTTGCCATCGCATGAGGGCCCGATGTGCTTTTCGACGGCAAGCCACTTGACCATGAATGCATTGCCATCGCCTGCCGGCTGCGCATA
Organism: Ideonella sp.; assembly: GCA_043720415.1. Classification (GTDB taxonomy): domain Bacteria; phylum Pseudomonadota; class Gammaproteobacteria; order Burkholderiales; family Burkholderiaceae_C; genus Pseudaquabacterium. The sequence goes on along the minus strand of JAYSSS010000050.1, from coordinate 6,523 downwards.
TCGAGCAATCGCGTTGCGGCAAATTTCGTTGACGGTGGTGCCTTCTTGCAGCGCCTTGATGCGCGCTGCTTGAAGCAGCTTGACGTCAATTGCCAGGGTGAGCTTGGTCATCATGGGGGTCCGCTCCAAATACACACGGTCCAGACATAGCGCGGTTTGCCTGCGATCGCCATGCCTCAAGCAAACAGCGCCTTGTGCTCCTCGCGCAGCAGGTTTTTCTGCACCTTGCCCATGGTGTTGCGCGGCAAATCGCCGACGACAAACAGGCGTTTGGGTACCTTGAAGTTGGCGATCGCGCCCTTGAGCTGGGCGACCATGGACTGGCCATCGAGGGTCGCGCCTGGCTTGGCCACCACCACCGCCACCACGGCCTCGCCAAAGTCGGCGTGTGGCACGCCGATCACCGCCGATTCGGCCACGCCGGGGATGTCGTTGATGTAGCCCTCGATTTCGGCTGGGTAGACGTTGTAGCCACCGCTGATGATCAGGTCCTTGCTGCGGCCAACGATCACCACATAGCCGCGCGCATCGATCTTGCCGACATCGCCGGTCTTGAACCAGCGTGTGCCATCGGCCGCCATGCTGAACTCTTCCGCGGTTTTCTCAGGCATGCGCCAGTAGCCGGCAAAGACGTTCGCCCCACTCACCTCAATGTCGCCAATCTCATCCACAGCGCAGGCCTGGCCGTGCTCGCCGCAGACGCGCAAACCCACACCCGGCAGCGGGAAGCCGACCGTGCCGGCGCGGCGCTCGCTCTGGCTGGCGTCATAGGGGTTGGAGCTGAGCATCACGGTCTCGCTCATGCCGTAACGCTCAAGAATCGTGTGGCCGGTGCGCTGCTGCCAATCATTGAAGGTCTCGGCCAACAACGGCGCCGAGCCGGCGATGAACAGCCGCATGGCGGCACAGGCCTTGGGCGTCAACGCGGCCTCGGCCAGCATGCGCACATACAGCGTGGGCACGCCCATGCACACGGTGGCCTCGGCAAAGCGCGCAATCGTTGCCTTGGGGTCGAATCTGGCGAACCAGATCATCTTGCTGCCATTGAGCAAGGCGCCATGCGAGGCCACGAACAGGCCATGCACATGGAAGATCGGCAGGGCGTGGATGAGCACATCGCCGCCCTGCGCGGGTGTGCGCCAGCCCCAGGCCTTTTGCAGCACCTGGGCGTTGCTCAGCAGGTTGCCGTGGCTGAGCATGGCGCCCTTGCTGCGACCGGTGGTGCCGCTGGTGTAGAGGATCGCGGCGAGATCGTCCGTCCGCTTGATTGCGGGGTTATGCTTCTCGCCAAAGTGAGAAGCGCGCTCCAGCAGGCTGCCGCTGCGGTCATCCCCCAGGGTGAAGACATGGCCGGTGCCGGCCTTGAAGGCGATGCGGCTGAACCAGCTGAAGTTCTTGGGCGCGCACACCACCACGGCCGGCTCGGCGTTGCCGATGAAGTATTCGATCTCGGCGGCCTGGTAGGCGGTGTTCAGGGGCAGGTAGACATAACCCGCACGCAGCACGGCCAGATACAGCATCAGGGCTTCAACGCTTTTTTCGGTCTGCACCGCCACGCGGGCGCCGGCGGGCAGCTTCAAACTGGCGAGCAAATTGGCCAGCTTGGCCGTGGCCCGGTCCAGATCACGCCAGCTGTAGTGCAGCGGCGAGAAGGCCTGGCCCGCGGGCCCATCGGCGGTTTCTATGGCCACCGCGTCCAGATCGGCCGGGAAGCCGGCGCGCAGCGCCGAGTACAGGTTCTGATCCATCGCGGCGCCCAAGAAAAATCAATCCAGCTTGGCGCCCGAGCCCTTCACCACCTCGGCCCAGCGCTTGACTTCAGCGCCAACGAACTTGCCGAAATCCGCGCCCCAGATGTTGGGAGGGTTGGCACCCAGGCCGGACCAGGCGGTCTTCAACTCATCCGAGTTCAAGGCCTTTTTCATCTCGGCCTGCATTTGCTCGACCACCGCCGGCGGCGTGCCCTTGGGCGCCCACAGGCCATACCAGGTGGCCACTTGGTAGGTGGGCACGCCGGCCTCGATCGAGGTTGGCGTGTCAGGGAAGCCGGGGGCGCGCTTCTCGCTGGCCACGGCCAGGGCCTTGATGCGCCCGCCCTTGATGTGGTTGGCCGATGAGCCCAGGCCATCAAACATCATGTCCACTTGGCCGGCGATCAAGTCCTGCAGCGCCGGGCCCGCGCCACGGTAGGGGATGTGGGTGATGAAGGTCTTGGTCTGCAGCTTGAACAGCTCGCCCGCCAGGTGGTGCGAGGTGCCATTGCCAGCCGAGCCGTAGTTCAGCTTGCCGGGGTTCTTGCGCATGAATTCGAGCAGGCCTTTCAGATCGCTGACCGGCACGCGCTGCGGGTTGACGACGATGACCTGGGGCACGCTGGAGATCAGGCCCACGGGGACGAAATCGCTCTCGATTTGATAGTCCAGCTTGGGGTACATCGAGGGCGCGATGGCGTGGTGCACGGCGCCCATGAAGAAGGTGTAGCCATCGGCCGGAGCACGTGCGGCCACGCCCGCGCCCAAGGTGCCGCCCGCGCCGCCTTTGTTGTCGATGACGAATTGCCTGCCCATGTTCTTGGTCATGGTCGCAAACAGGGGCCGGGCGAAGGCATCGGTGCCACCACCGGGCGGGAAGGGCACAACGATGGTCACCGGTTTGGTGGGCCAGGCCTGCGCTTGGGCTGCAGGCATCGCGGCCAAGGCCAGCAGGGCCATCCATGTGAATCGAACAAGCGCGCTGCGCGTGGGGTGGTTCATGGTCGTGTCTCCGGTGAATTTGTTGCCTCGCTGAGGCGCGCATCAAGGCGAGTATTGGCGCTGTGTGATCACGCAGCCATGGCGGCTACAACAGCGATGAAATCGCGCGGGAATGTACCACCCGGCCCTTGGTGAAACGCTCATGGCAAGTCTCTATGCGGGCCAGGTCATAGAGGTAGTTCACCATCAATGCCGCGGACTGTTTGAGGCCCTTGCTGGCGAGGTTGGCGTTGGCGTTGAGCCGCTCCAGCCTGGCGCCGTTGTCCAGGTGAAAGCGTGCCACAGGGTCGCCCTGGGGCGTGGCCGACAGATGCACCAGGTACAGGCTGGCCAGGCGCCACAGGGCGTGGTGGGCTTGCGGCGGCATGGCCTGCAGGGGGCCCACGTGGAGCAAGGCGTTGAGGTCATGGCCTGCAGCGTCGCGCAGTTGCGCCAAGGCGTGCATGGCGCGCTCGGCAGCGGCCTGCGGCAGGGCGGCCAGGCCGGTGCCATCGCGCGCCTTGTGCAGCCAGGCCATTAGGCCGGGAATGGGCGACAGCGTGCAAAAGGTCTTGAGCTGCGGCAGCTCACGCTTCAACTGCTCGGCCACGCGCTTGATGAGGAAGTTGCCCAGCGACACGCCACGCAGCCCCGGCTGGCAGTTGCTGATCGAATAAAACACCGCCACCTTGAAGGCCTCGGGCGGCAGGGGCTGCGACTTCTTGTTGATCAGCGGCTCAATAGCGCCGGCCATCTCGGGCACCAGGGCGACTTCAACAAAGATCAGCGGCTCATCGGGCAGTTGCGGGTGGAAGAAGGCGAAGCAGCGGCGGTCGGGCTGCAGGCGCCGGCGCAGGTCGTCCCAGCCATCGATTTCGTGCACCGCCTCGTGGCGGATGATTTGCTCCAGCAGCTGCGCCGGCGAGTTCCAGTCGACCTTGCGCATTTGCAAAAAGCCGGGGTTGAACCAGCTCGACAACAGGTGCAACAGGTCGTGCTCGACCGCGGCCAGGCCCGCCTGGCGCGGCAGGCGCTCGAGCAGGGCGCGGCGCAGGCGCACCACGGCGGCCGTGCCGCCCGGGGCACGGTTGAGCCGGCGAAAGAGTTCTTGCCGAGGCGACTCTGCGGCCTTGGACAAGCGGATCAGGCTGTCGGCTTGGCCCGGTGACTGCGAATAGGCCAGCGCCGCGGCCAGCACGTGCTTGGGGTCCGGGCTGAAATCGCGCGCCAGGTGGTCAAAAAAACGTCCCCTTGAATCATCGGTTAGCTCACCGATGCGGGCGACGATGCCTTGCGCGATTTGCGGGCCGTTGGCCTCACCGCGCTCGGACAGCAGGCGCCGGCAATCGAGCAGCAGCGCGCGCAGGGCATCTGCCATGGTGGCCTACAACCAGCCCAGGCGCTTGCAGACTTCCAGCGTCAGGGCCGATTGATTGAGAGCGTAGAAGTGGATGCCTGGCGCGCCACCGGCCACCAGGCGCTCGCACAGCCGCGCCACGACCTCGATGCCGAAGGCGCGTATCGAGGCGGCGTCGTCCATATAGCCCTCCATCTTCAGTGCCACCCAGCGCGGAATCTCGATGCCATCGCGGGCGGCGAACTGGGCCACGCGGGCGTAGTTGTGGAAGGGCATGATGCCCGGCACGATGGGCGCGTCGACGCCCAGGGCGCGCACCTCGTCAACAAAGTTGAAGTAGGCGTCGGGGTTGAAGAAAAACTGGGTGATGGCCGAGTTGGCGCCGGCGCGCATCTTGGCGGCGAAGTGCTGCAGGTCGCGTTTGGCGTAGCGCTGCTCGGGGTGGTATTCGGGGTAAGCGGCGGCCTCGATGTGCCAATCCAGGCCCTGCCTTTCGCGGATGAAGGCGATCAGCTCAGCGGCGTAGCGGAACTCGCCGGCCACGGCCGTGCCGCTGGGCAAATCACCACGCAGTGCCACCAGGCGTTTGATGCCCTGGCCGCGGTAGGTTTCCAGGATGTCATTGATGCTGTTGTGGGTGGAGCCCACGCAGGACAGGTGCGGCGCGGCCTCGAAGCCGGCGGCGGCGATGTCGCGCACGGCGGCCAGGGTCTTGTCGCGGGTGGAGCCACCGGCGCCGTAGGTGACGCTGAAGAACTCGGGTTTGACGGCGGCCAGGTCTTGCACCACGGCCTTGAGCTTCTCGCTGCCGACAGGCGTGTTGGGCGGGAAAAATTCGATGCTGATGGCGGGTTTGGATGTCGGCATGAGCAATGGGTTAGCGGATGTTGAGGGTGGGCCCGGGGAGTGCGGTGTCGCGTGATCGCGCCGCTGCCTCAGGTGGTCGATGCCGGCGCGCCGCCGACATAGGGCGCCAGCGCCGCCACCGCAAACTGGCAGGCCGGTGCGGACAGTTTGTGGCCAGCGCTGCGGCGCACCACGGCCGCGGCCAGCCAGGGCAGTTCCAGCGGCCGACCAGCGGCCAGGTCGTGCAGCATCGAGGCCTTCATGCCCGCGGGCAGGCCGTCAACACTGGTCATTTGCAGAGGCACAAAGTCAGCGTCCAGGGCCTGGCCTTCGGCGCGTGCCAGCGCAGCGGTTTCTTCCATCACCTGCTGCAACAGGGCACGCGTGGCGGGCTCGCCGCGGACGATGCCCACGGCCTGGCGCGTCAGTGCGGTCAGGCTGGACAGGCCGACCAAAAAGACAAACTTCTCCCACACCGCAAGGCGGATGTCGGCCACCAGTTCAGCGTCGACCTGGGCCGCTTTGAGCAAGGCCAGCAGGGCCTGGAGGGCCGGCAACTGCTCGGCATGCAGCGCGCCAAATCGAACACGCGCATAAGGTCCACCATGCTCGATGACACCGGGGCTGGCCACGCGCGTGGCGATGTAGGCCACGCCCAAAGCCACGGCGCTGGCGCCGCACTGGGCAGCCAGGAGCTCGCCGATGTCCACGCCGTTTTGCAACGCCAGCACCACCGTGCCGGGCTTGATCAAGGGCGCGAGGCTGGCCGCCGCCGCCGCCGCATCGGGCAGCTTGACGGCGAAGATGACGAGATCGGCCGGCGCCAGTGCCGCCGGATCGGCGCTCACGGCCAGCGGCCGCACCAGCGCATCGCCCAGCCCACTGGTCACGCGCAGCCCATGCTCGGCAATGGCCTGGCCGTGGCGGCCACGTGCCACGAATGAAACCCGGGCGCCGGCTTGAATCAGCCGCGCGCCAAAGTAGCCGCCGATACCACCGGCGCCAACGATGACGATGTGCATGTCTTGCTCCTGATGATGCGGTGATCGGCGGCGACACGTCGCCCCGTGAGATTTCCGTTGTCGGTGGCGCCATGGCGCCACCGTGACGATTCGGTTGTCGGTGGCGCCATGGCGCCACCGACGTGGACGCGCTGACGTGATGTCAGTAGCGGTAGCTGTCGGGCTTGTAAGGCCCGGCCTTGGCCACACCGATGTAGGCCGCCTGCTCATCCGTCAGCTCGGTGAGCTGGGCGTTGAGGGTGACGAGCTGCAAGCGCGCCACCATTTCATCGAGGTGCTTGGGCAGCACATAGACCTGGCCGACCTGATAACGCTCGGAGTGCGCGAACAACTCGATCTGCGCCAGCGTCTGGTTGGCGAAGCTCGACGACATCACATAGCTCGGGTGGCCGGTGCCGCAACCCAGGTTCACCAGCCGGCCCTTGGCCAGCAGGATGATGCGCTTGCCGGGCTTGCCGTCCACTCCGGGGAAGATGATGTGATCGACCTGCGGCTTGATCTCTTCCCACTGGTACTTCTCGACCGAGGCGATGTCGATCTCGTTGTCGAAGTGGCCGATGTTGCAG
>JAYSSS010000049.1:0-40173 GCA_043720415.1 Ideonella sp. | reverse complement strand
GGACCGCCGCCCACCACCAGATCCCGCTGCTGCTGATGGTGATGCACAACAACCGCGGCTACTACCAGGAAGTGATGCACCTGCAGCGCATGGCCGCGGTGCACCGCCGGCGCATGGACACCTCACTCATCGGCAACGAGATCGACAACCCGGCCATCGATTACGCCAAGCTGGCCCAGGCCCATGGCGTCTGGGCCGAGGGGCCCATCAGCGACCCGCGGCTCTTGAATGCGGCCTTGAAGCGCGCGCTGGTGGTGGTCAAGGGCGGCCGGCCGGCGTTGGTGGATGCGGTGTGCCAGTCGCGCTAGCGGCGGCGCTGTGCATGCCACGGTGGATGTCCTAGACTACCCACCCGGTAAAACTTTTTGGTCGCGCCATGCACACGCCGGGCCGCCCCAAGTGCGAATACCGCAGTGCGCAGCACGAAAGCACCCTTATGAGCACCGTTCTGATCTCCACCAAAGGCCAAATTGTCCTGCCCATTGCGGTGCGCAAGGCGCTCGGCCTGAAGCCCGGCATGCGGGTCAGCGTCAAGCTCGATGGCAAGCATGCGCGCGTGTCACTGGCGCCGGATAAAAAGTCGGCCAGCCTGGACGATATTCACGCGCTGTTGAAGTACGACGGCCCGACCGTCCCGATCGAGGCCATGCGCGCCACCGACTACCCAGGCTGAAGCATGCGCGCCGTCGACACCAATGTGTTGGTGCGCGCCCTGGTGCGCGACGACGAGGCGCAGTCCGCCCGCGCCATGGCCTTGCTCGGCGCGCACGACATCTTCATTCCCGTGACGGTGGTGCTTGAGCTGGAATGGGTGTTGCGCTCGCGCTATGCCTTCGCGCCCACCACGGTGGCCCAAGCCCTGGCCAAGATTGCCGCCCTGGGCAATGTGGTGGTGGGTGAGCGCGAGGCCGTGCTGGCGGCCACTGCCAAGGTGGCACTGGGCTGGGACTTTGCCGATGCGCTGCACCACGCGCTCAGCGCCGGCTGCGACGACTTCACCACGCTGGATGCCGACCTGGTGCGGCGTGCCAGGCGCCAAGCCAAGCGCCAAGCCAAATTGGCGCCGGCGGTGACCAGGCTGTAGCGCCGGGCAACGAACCTGTCATTCACAAGGAATCAAACGAAGCGCCCGAACGTCCTGTTCATCATGGCCGACCCATTGGCCGCCAGCGCCCTGGTCGCCTATGGCCACAAGCTGGTCAAGACGCCCCACCTGGACCGCATCGCCGCGCGCGGCACGGTGTTCGAAAACGCCTACAGCCCCAACCCGATCTGCGCCTTGTCGCGTTTTGCCATGATGGCCGGGCAGCACTCATCGCGCATTGGCGCGTTTGACAACGCCGCCGAGCTGCCGGTCTCGGGGCGATGCCCTCATCGGCCTCACGTGCCGACGGGCTGCCTGGCTGTCGCAACAGATTGACAGCGCCATCCAGCGCCTTCCACGCGAAGTGACCACCGCGCAGGTAGCGGGCGTCGTAGCCGGCGGCGCGCAATGCGGTGGCGCTCTGGCAACCGATGTGAAAGCCGTAGACGCAAAAGGTCAGCACAGGATCGTCTTTCGAGAGCGTGTCGATCCACTCTGTGATGCGTTCCGGGTCGCGCCACATGGCGCCGGCAACGATGTCGTTGGCTCGGGTCACGTAGTGCCGCGGCCGGGTGTCGATGAGTTGCACCCGCTGCCCCGAGGCCAACAGGGTCGCCAGCTCTTCAGGCCCGATGGACGCAAGCTCGCCGAACTCGGGTTGCTGCAGGGCCAATGGCGCCGCGGTCTGGAGTGCATTGGCAAATCGCGACTCGACCGCGCTCCAGAGGATGTTGCGCATGAAGGCGGCGATGTAGGCCGCCTGATTGGCACCGAATTCAAGGTGGTAGGCATGCTCGTACATGTCCAGGGCCAGGATAGGGATGGCGCCTGAAATGCTTTGTGCGTGATCGGTCGCGCAGTGATTGATCAATTGACCCTCGCGCGGCAAGTAGCTCAACACGATCCAGCCGGATTCGCCACCCAGCGCCTCGGCCAGGGCCATGAACTCGCGGCGCCAGCGGTCGACCGAGCCGAAGTTGGCGGCCAGCGCGGCGGACCGCGTCTCCGGCACGGCGCGCCCGTCGCCGCCCAGGCTGGCGAAGTAAAGCTCGTGCAGCAAGCACGAATTGAGCAGGCTGCTTTGCTCGCGCTTGAGCCGGCCCAGAGCCTGGGGCGCTGATCCTCTCGTTACCCACCTCGAGCGCCACGGCGCGCATGCGCATCTGGCGCTCGATCAAGGCCCTGGGCTGCGTGGCGCTGCGTGATGGCGCCTACTTGATGCCGGCCAGTGCGGAGCACGAGCAGGCGCTGCAGGGCCAGGCCGACGAGTGCAGCGGTGAAGGTGGCATCGCCTGGTTGATGGCCGTCCAGCCGCGTGCCTCAGGCCAGGGCCAGACCTACAGCCAGCTCTTCGACCGCAGCGCGGACTACGCCGAACTGCGCATCGCCTGGAAGGACGCGAACCGCGGGGCCAGCGCGCTGGCGGAGCCCGAACTGACGCGCTTGCAGCGCCGCTTGCAGCGCAATTCCACGCGCTTCGGGCGATTGACTTTTTCCCTGGCGAGGCCAGCGTCGAGGCCGAGGCGGCCTGGACCGAACTCAACCAGCGCATCAACAGCCTGCTCTGGCCCGACGAGCCCCGCGAGACCCGGGGTCGCGTCCCCACGCTCAAGCCCGACAAGTACCAGGGACGCACCTGGGCGACGCGGCGGCGCCTGTGGGTCGACCGGGTGGCCAGCGCCTGGTTGAACCGCCGCTTCATCGATCGCGACGCCAAGTTTCAGTGGCTGGCCAAGCCCTCGGATTGCCCCAGGCGAGCGCTCGGCTTCGATTTCGACGGCGCCGCATTCACCCACGTCGGGGACCGTGTGAGTTTCGAGAATTCGCTGTACGCGCACTTCCTGCGCGAGGCCCGGCCGGGCACCAGCCTCACTCGGCCTTGGCGCCCGAATCCTTGACCGCCTTGGCCCACTTCGGCAGCTCGGCCCTCAGGTAGGCCGTGAACTCGGCCGCGGTGTTGCGGCGTGAGGTGAGGCCCTGCTCGGCGAACTTGGCCGCCACGTCGGGGGCTTCCATGGCCTTGTTGATCTCGGCATTGAGCTGGGCCACCACGGCGGGCGGTGTGCCTGCGGGGGCGAAGAAGGCGAACCAGGTCAGGTCATCGAAATCGCTGAAGCCGGACTCGTTCATCGTGGGCACATCGGGCAGCGCCGGCGAGCGCTGCGCACTGGTGACCGCCAGCGCGCGCAGCTTGCCCGATTTGATCTGCGGCACGGCCGGCGGCATCGAGGTGCTTGAGGCCTGGGTGTGCCCGGCCACCACCGCGCCTATGGCCGCCGCGGGCTGGTAGGGCACGTGGGTGATGTCGATGCCGGCGGCGACCTTCACGCGCTCCATCGACAGGTGTGTGGTGGTGCCTATGCCCGACGAGGCATAGGACAACTTTTCCTTCTTCGCGTGGGCGATCAGCTCCTTGATGTTGTGCACCGGCACCGAAGGGTGCACGGTGATGATGTTGGGCGTGCTCGGCCCCAGCACGATGGGCGCAAAGTCCAGCAACGGGTCGTAGCCGGCGTTGCGGTAGAGGCTGGGGTTGACGGCGTAGGACACGCTGATGACCAGGATGTTGTAGCCATCGGGCGCCGCGCGCTTGACCAGCTGGGCGCCAATGGTGCCGCCGGCGCCGGGCTTGTTCTCGATCACCACCGCCTGGCCCAGTGATTCGGACACCTTTTGCCCCACCGAGCGCGCAATGATGTCGGTGGAGCTGCCCGCGGCGAAGGCCACGGTGAAGGTGATGGGCTTGGCCTTGGGCCACTCCTGGGCGGCGGCCGGCGCGGCGGTGGCGGCCAGTGCGGCCAGCGTGATCATCGTGTGTGCGAGTTTGAACATGTGTGTCTCCTGCTGGGTTCATGAGTGTGGCTCAGGCCCAAGCCTGTGCGGCCCGACGCCGCCGCACATGCAGCGCAGCCTGCCACGCCGGCCGACATGGCGCGCGCGCCCAAGCCAAACGGGCTTGTCTAGACATGCCACAGCCGCTGGGCGTCAAACACATCCAGGCCATCCACGCGGTGATCCTGGCCGGCTCGGTCACGGGTGCGGCCGAGCGCTTGCACGTCACGCAGCCGGCCTTGAGCAACCGGCTGCGCGATGCCGAAGAGCGCCTGGGCTTCGAGCTGTTTGAGCGCCGCGCCGGCCGCCTGGTGGCCAATGCCAACGCGCTCTTGCTGTTTGATGAGATCGAGCGCTCCTTCGTCGGCCTGCAGCACATCAACAGCCTGTTTGATCGCATCCGCCAGCAGCGGCGGCGGCGTTTGTCCATCGCCTGCACGCCGGCCTTCGCCGCCGCGGTGCTGCCGCGCGTGCTGGCCGTTCGAGCCTGCGCTGGCGTTGCGTTACTTTGCCTACTGGTCGCCCTCGCGCAGCGAGGTGCCCGAGCGCGCGACCTTGATCGCGCTGGCGCGCGCGGCGCTGCTGGCAATCACTGAAAACGCGACAGCCGGTAGGGCGCCAGATCGATCTGCAGCGCCTGCCCACTGAGCATCTGCGCCACCAGGCGCGCCGTCATCGGCGCACCGGTGAGGCCAAAGTGGCTGTGGCCGCAGGCCAGGACCAGGCGTGGGTGTGGGTGGGTGTGTGGATGCGAGCGTGGATGCGAGCGTAGATGCACCGCAAGGCCGGCCGCCTGCGCGTGCTGGCGGTCTGCGGCGAACGCCGCGCCAGCCAGTTGCCCGAGGTGCCGACCTTCAAGGAAGCCGACATGCCCAAGCTCACCTTCGGCACCGCCTACGGCCTGTACGCGCCCGCTGGCACGCCGGGCTTCAAGGGCGATTGAGGAACGGCCGGCTTCGTCGGCCCCCTCACCACGCGCCGTAATGCCGCACCACGCCGCGCCAGAAGGCATCGCGCTCGCGCGCCAGGCTGGTCTGGCCGGCGTCGGGCGTGCGGTTGGCACCGGTCTGCACGATCACCAGGCGCTGCCCCGGATCGATAAAGATCGATTGGCCATAGACGCCCAGCATCACGAAGCGCCGGCGCTCGCCCGGCAAGATCCAGAACTGGTAGCCGTAGCCATAGGTGGGCGTGGCCTGCCCGGGCGCAAAGCCCTGCGGCTGGCGCTTGCCATCGCTCGCATCCAGCAAGAACTCGCGCGCGATGATCGGCTTGGCCGCGGCGTCATCGGGCCGCAGGCCGTCGTTGGCGAGCACGATGCCCAGGCGGGCGTAGTCGCGCAGCGTGGCGTTGAAGTTGCCATAGGCCACCTCCAGCCCGGTGCGATCGGCCCGCCACAGCACCGAGGTCTCGGCACCCATGGCCTGCCACAGGCGCGGGCCCAGGTAGTCGCTGAGGCTCATGCCGGTGGCGCCGCGCAGCACGGCGCCCAGCACGGCGGTCTGCGAGCTGGTGTAGTGAAAGCGTCTGCCATCTTCGGTCTCGCGCTCGGTGATGAGCCGGGCCGCCGCCTCCACGCCCTCGCGCGCCACCGCGCTGCCAAAGCGGGCGGTGTCACCGGCCCATTCATTGCGCTGGTCGTAGCGCGCGCCGGCGGCCATGTGCAGCAGGTCGCGCAGGCGGGTGCTGCCGTAGACCGAGCCGCGCAGCGCGGTGGCATAGGTCTCGGCACGGTCATCCAGCGAGCGGATGCGGCCTTCACCCAGCGCGATGCCAATACCCAGCGCGGTGATCGACTTGGCCATCGAGTTCGAGGTGAAGCGGTGCGCGGCCTGGCGCCCATACTGATAACGCTCGACCTGAATGACCCCATCCTTGACGATGAGCAGGCCCATGATGCGCTGGCGCTGCAGAAGGCTGTCCACCGTCAGGGCCTTGTCGGCGCCCACTGTCCAGCGGTAATCGGGCTCGCGCGCGGCGCTGGCCAAAGGCATGGGCTTGGCCGCGGGCTTGAGCACATTGGCGTGGCCGCCGAACAGGCCCGCGATTTCGGCCTGGTGCGTGAACGAGCCCACACGCACCGACTCGTCGTAATACCAGTTGCCCTGGCCGACGGCATAGCCGCGGTCGCGGCCGAGCAGCACTTCGTCGGGTGCGGCCTGCGCGCCAGTGGCCAGACCCAGGCCAAGGGCCACAGCCAAGGCCAGGCCAGCGGTCGGGGACAAGCATTTCAAACACAGCATTTGCATCCGAGCCAATGTATGCCAATCGTGGGAGCCAGGCGCCACTCACTGTTGCCCATCGCCCATCGCCCATCGCCCATCGCCCGTCACGCCACGCGCGACAAGCGACACGCAGTGGCCGCGTAGATATTATGTTATTTGCCGCAACCGGAACCGCTCACTGCAGATGGGCGCGACAGAACTTCGCAGTCGCGGTGGCGAGCCCGGTGGCGATGGCGGTGTCTGCGCGCATCGTCACTGCACGTCCGAACCTGGCCGCCCAATGGCAATGGCTGGCCAAGCTAGGCGCCATTTGCGCGCCCGTGAACGATTTCACGGCTTGCGCCAGGGCCCATGCGGCTTCCCCAATCGCACTCAGGTTTTCCGGCTGGGTGCCGACATTTGAAGCATGTACGGACGCGGACTCAACAGCATTCGCTGGCGCTTTGCGCTGGCCAGTGCGGTGCTCACCCTGATTGGCGTGGCCACTCGCGAGCTGGCGCTGGGCCGCGCGCTCGATGCAACGCCGGCCGATCTGGCCAGCCTGGCCGTGCTGGTGCTGTCCGTCTCGGGCATCACCTTCCTGATGGCGAGCAAGCTCACCGGCATGATTGCGGCCTTGAAGCGCAGCACCGAGGCCATCGCCTCGGGTGACTTCGACACCCCGGTGAATGTCGATTGCGCCTGCGAAGTGGGCGGCCTGGCCAACAGCTTTCGCAAGATGACCTCGCGCTTGAACGCCAACATCCTGCGCATGAACGCCCTGGCCTACACCGACCCCATCACCGCCCTGCCCAACCGCAGCGTGGTCGATCACCTGTTGGCTTATGCGCTGGCACCGGATCGCGCGGGCAACTTTCGCGCGGCCATCGTCTTCATTGATCTGGACGGCTTCAAGCGCATCAACGACACGCTCGGGCACGACGGCGGCGACGAGCTGTTGCGCCAGGCCAGCCGGCGCATCCTGGAGCGCGGCTTGGGCCGCAGCGCGCAGACCATCGACACCTGCCTGGATGCCTTTGGCCTGCCCTGCAGCCGCCTGCCCGAGGACATCGTCTTCGCGCGCTTCGCGGGCGACGAATTCGTGGCCATCCTGCCCGGCATCACCAACCGCCAGGCCTTGGCGCAGGTCGCCGTGGCCGTCATCGACGCGCTGCAAGAGCCGTTTCGCATCAAGGGCCAGGACGTGACCATGGGCGCCAGCATCGGCATCGCCATCGCACCCGATGACACGCGCAGCGCGGCCGAGCTGTTGAGCTTTGCCGATCTGGCCATGTACAGCTCCAAACAGGCCGGCAAGTCGCGCTTCATGTTCTTTGACAAGCAGATCCGGGACGCAATCGTCGTGCGCACGCAAGTCGAGGCCGAGTTGCGTGTGGCGCTGCAGCGCAACGAGCTGGTCCTGCACTACCAACCAAAACTGCAGACGCACAGCCTGGCACTGTGCGGGGTGGAGGCCCTGGTGCGCTGGCAGCACCCGCAGCGCGGCCTGTTGCCGCCAGCGGTGTTCATTCAGGTGGCCGAGCAGTGCGGGCTGATGCAGCAGCTCGGCGATCAGGTGCTGTCTCTGGCCGTGGCGCAGTGCCGCGCCTGGCTCGATGCCGGCATCCACCGCCCGGTGGCGGTCAATGTGTCGCCGTCGCAGTTCGCCAACCCCGGCTTCATTGACCGCATTCAATCCTGCCTGAGCGCAGCGGCCGTGCCGCCCGGCATGCTTTCCATTGAAATCACCGAATCCATGGCGATGACGGATTTCGAGCCCACGGCGCAGCGCCTGGCGGTGCTGCGCGAGGCCGGCGTGCGCGTCGCCATCGATGATTTCGGCATCGGCTTTTCCAACCTCTCGCAGCTCGCCCGGCTGCCCATGGACGACCTGAAGATTGACCGCTCCCTGATCATCGACATCGGCCACAGCAGCAAGAGCGAGGCCATCATCCGCGCCACCGTCGGCATGGCCCATGCGTTAGGCTTCAAGACCGTCGCCGAAGGCATCGAGACCGAAGAGCAGCAGGCCTTTCTGGCCGCCCTGGGCTGTGATCAGTTGCAGGGCTTCCGGTTTGGCAAGCCGATGACGGTGGTTCAGCTCGAGGCCTGGTTGCAGGCCCGGCAAAGCGCCCGTGCAGCGCCGAGGCTCACCGAGCACACCGGCGTCACTGCGGACACGCTCGATCCCGCGCTGGCGGTCTGAGAACCCGCTGCTGCGGGCGCTGCCTCAGGCGGCCGCCCCGAAATCAATCAGCACCTTCATCGCCCGCTTGCGGTCGCTGGCCAGCTCAAAGGCTTCGGTCGCCTGCTGCATGGCAAATGATCGCGTGATCACCGGCGACAGATCGACGCGCCGCTCATTGATCAGCTTCACCGCCAAAGCGAATTCGGCATGGAAGCGGAAGGAGCCGCAGATGGACAGCTCCTTGGCCACGACCAGGTTTTGCGGCAGGCTGACATCACCGCCCAGGCCGAGCTGCACGACCACGCCACGCGGGCGCATCACCTCCAGGCCATCGCGAAAGGCGCGCTCGTTGCCGGAGCACTCCAGCATCACATCGAAGCTGCCCTTGTCGCGCGAGTTGCGTGCCGCCCAGTCTTTGTCGGTGGCGGCGTTGATGGTCTCGCCGGCGCCCATGCGTCGGGCCACGGCCAGGGGTTCATCCACCACATCGGTGGCCACGATTTCGGCCGCGCCATGCACCCGCGCCGCGGCAATCGCCAGCACGCCGATGGGGCCACTGCCCGAGACCAGCACGCGCTTGCCTAACAATGAACCGGCGCGACTCACACCGTGCAGGCCCACCGAAAAGGGCTCGGCCAGTGCGGCCTGCTCCATGGGCACGCCCGGGGCGATCTTGTGGCACTGAAAAGCCCCACACACCAGGTGATCGCGGAAGGCCCCCTGGATGTGCGGCATGCGCATGGCGCTGCCGTAAAAGCGCATCTCCAGGCACTGGTTGGGCAGGCCCTCCAGGCAGAACTTGCAGGCCGCGCAGGGCCGGCTGGGGTTGATGGCGACGCGGTCGCCCACCTTCAAGGTGGTCACATCGCTGGCCAGCGCGGCCACGGTGCCGGCCACTTCATGCCCCAGGATCATGGGCTCGCGGATGCGCACCGTGCCAAAGCCGCCGTGGTGAAAGTAATGCAGATCGGAGCCGCAGATGCCGCCCATGCCGACACGCACCAGCACCTGGCCGGGGCCGATCTCACCGGCGTCTTGCTCATCCAGGCGCAGGTCATTGGGGGCGTGGATCACCAGGCACATGCAGCGGTAGCGCATTGAACAGTCCTTCCGTGTGGTTTGAAATAACGTGATTACGTCAGGGGCTGCGCCTGCCTTCAGCGCAGCGGCACAAACAGCTCGCCATGCCGTGGCATGGGCAGCTTGATCAGGCTGGCCATCCTTTGAATGGCCTCCACCATGTCGGCGCCGATGCCGGACTCGTGGCGGTAGGTCTCCATCCAGGTCTCGATGCCATTGGCGGCCTCGGGCCGCTGCATCAGCTCATGCTCCAGGCCCGGCCAGCGTGTGGCCAGCCCGGCCTGAAAACGCCGCACCCGCGGCGCCAGCTCGGCATGCGCGCCGGCCTCGACCTTGTAGTAGACGTAGAGCACCGCATCCGTCGTCATGCCGCCACCGCCCGCACAGGATGTGCCTCACGAATCGGCAGGTGGATCAGCGCGGCAGCCACGGCCAGGGCGATGTCGATGATCCAGACCAGATCAAAGCTGCCGGTGGCATCGAAGACCTTGCCGCCCAGCCACGCGCCCAGGAAGCCGCCCACTTGGTGCGTCAGCATGACCACACCGAACAGCGTGGCCATGTGGCGCGTGCCAAAGAACTTGGCCACCAGACCGGCGGTGGGCGGGATGGTGGACAAGAACGTCAAGCCCATCACCGCAGCGAAGAGCAGCATGCCGGGGCCCGTCTTGGGCGCCAGCAAGAAAACCAGCACCGCCAGGGCGCGCGCTGCGTACACCAAGGACAACAACGACTTCATGCGCCAGCGCCCCACGGCCCAGCCCATGGCCAGGCTGCCGGCGATGTTGAACAGGCCCAGCATGGCCAGCGACCAGGCGCCGTATTGCACCGGCAGGCCGCAGGCGGCAATGACACCAGGCAGGTGGGTGCTGAGGAAGGCGACATGGAAGCCACAAACAAAGAAGCCCGCCGCCAGCATCAGGTAGCTGGGGTGGCGCAGCGCCGCGGCGATGGCCGCGCGGGTGGTGAGGGGCGCCTGCGGTGATGTGGCTGGCGTGGCCACTGGCGCGCTGGTTGCGCTCGTCTGTGGCGACGCGGCTGGCGCGGCAGCCGGTGCTGCGGCCGGTGTCAAAGGTGCCGACGGTGGCCGGCCCCCCAGCACCCAGGCCGCCGGCAAGGCCAGCAGCACCAGCAAACCTAACACCTGGATCGCGCCGACATGGCCCAGGCCGATCAGCAGCGCGCCGGCAATTGGCGCCATGACGAATTGCCCGGTGGAGCTGCCGGCGTTGATGATGCCGGTGGCCATGCCACGGCTGCGCTCGGGGATCTTGCGAATCGCCGAGGCCATCAGCACCGCCGGCCCGCACATGCCGGCCCCGCCCGCGGCGAGCACGCCGATGGCAAAGATCAGGCCGGCCGTGCTCGTCATCCACGGCGTGATGAAGCTGCCCAGCGCCACCAGCAGCACGCCCACGACCAGCACGCGGCCGGCGCCCAGGCGATCGGCCATGGCCCCGGCAAAGGGCTGGGTGATGCCCCACCACAGCTGGCCAAAGGCGAAGGCCAGGCTGATGTTGGCCAGGCCCAATTGCGTGGCGGTGTTGATGGGGCTGATGAACAGGCCCATGGTTGAGCGCGAGCCCATGGTCAGGGCCGCCGTGCCGGCGGCGGCAAGCAACACGGCCCACAGGGGCCAGAGTCGGCTGGGTGCTGCGGAGGTAGGGCTCATCAAGGGGCGGGGTCGAAGCGGTGGCCCCGCAGTGTCGGGGATTTGCAGCACCGGCCGTGTCGCGTGGGTGCATCCAGGCTGTGGCCGGCAGCCGTTAACCTTGCGGCCCGACGACAGCCCTTGCCCACGCCCAAGCGCAGTGCCATGAACCCCGACCCTCTGCCCCACGCCCCCGCCGCAAGGCCCCAGCCCGCGGACTGGGACGCCGCCCTGCAAGACACCCGCCGCCGCGCCCTGGCCGCCCGTGCGGGCCGGCCCGTTTACGGCATCGCCCAGCCCGAAGAGCTGGCCGGCAAAACCGGGCTGCAGATCATGCAAGGCGTGCTCGCCGGTGAGCTGCCGGCGCCGCACATCGGCCAGACGCTTGACTTCTGTTTGGTCGAGGTTGAGTGGGGCCGCACCGTGTTTCAGGGCACGCCGCAGTTGGCGCACTACAACCCCCTGGGCACCGTGCACGGCGGCTGGCACGCCACGCTGCTGGATTCGGCCATGGGCTGCGCGGTGCACACCCGCCTGGGCGCCGGCCAGGGCTACACCACGGCCGAGCTCAGCAGCAACATCGTGCGCGCGGCCTCGCACAAAAGCGGCCCGCTGCGCGCCATCGGCCAGGTGATCCACTGCGGGCGGCAGTTGGCCACGGCCGAAGCGCGCATCGTCGATGCCGCAGGCAAGCTCTACGCGCATGGCACCAGCACCTGCCTGGTGTTTGAGGTGCGGGCGTGATGATCACCGCACCATGGGCGGCACTGGCATGAGCGGCGGCGGCGGCGACAGCGGCGGCCACGGCAACAGCGGCAGCCCCGGCAACAGCGACGATCTGACGCAGATCGCCCAGCGCACCCTGGCCCACTACAACGCCCGCGCCCAGGCCTTCTGGGCCGGCACGCGCGACCACGATGTGCGGCAAAACATCGAGGCCTTGCTTGGCGCCATCGCTGCGCCACCGCCCTTCACCATCCTGGATTTCGGCTGCGGCCCCGGGCGCGACCTGATGGCCTTCACCGCCCTGGGCCACCAGGCCGTGGGGCTGGAGGGCTCGCACGAGCTGGCGGCCATGGCACGCACGCACAGCGGCTGCGAGGTGCTGGAGCAGAACTTCCTGCAGCTCGATTTGCCCAGCGCCCGCTTCGATGGCGTGTTCGCCAACGCCTCGCTGTTCCATGTGCCCAGCGTGGCATTGACTGGCGTGTTAGGGCATTTGTTTCAGGCCCTCAAACCCGGTGGCGTGCTGTTCAGCTCCAACCCGCGTGGCGATGGCCAGGAGGGCTGGAGTGGTGAGCGCTACGGCGCCTACCACGACCTCACGGGTTGGCGCGCGCACCTGCAGGCGGCGGGCTTTGTGGAAATCGACCACTACTACCGCCCTGCCGGCCTGCCGTTTGAGCAGCAGGGCTGGTTGGCCAGCGTGTGGCGCCGGCCGCTGGCCTGAGGGCGGCGGGCGACGGGTTCAGGTGGGTCGGTTCGACGCGCGACGGCGCGCCAGCAAACACCCGGGCTATGCCCTCGCCACATCCCCCGCCACAGATGCCGAGCCCGCAGCAAGGTACAGATGGCGCTGAAAGCCCACGAACACCTGGCGCACCTGATCGGGCCGGCCCAGCTCGGCGAAGGCGTCGTTCAAACCTGCGTACTTCAGCCGCAGCAGCGGTGAGAGCTTGTCAGCATCGAGCTCGTCCACGCCCTGGCGGATGTACTGCGCCAGCACGAAGTCGATGAAGGCACGCTGCTTGTCGGTGCCCTCGGCAGCGGTGGCGGCGCGAGCAGCGACGGCGCGGTCCACGCGGGCCACAGGCGCGGCGGCAAAGCTCACGTAGGCCAGCACATCGAACAGGTCGCAGTGCTCGGCCGCGATGATCCTTTGCATCTCGGCCAGCGGCTCGCGGCCAAAGCCCTTGTCGGCCAGTCCGGCGAGCAAGGCCTTGCGTGTGTCCGGCAGGCTCCACAGGCGGCGCAGCTCGTCTTCGTCCTTGAAGAACTCGGGCAGCGCGCCGTACAGCGCATGCAGAAATTGCGCCGCCGACATCGGGCGCCCATCCGCACCCCAGTACATCGTGGCCGACATGTGCTGGATCTGGCGCGCCTTGCCGTCGGCCAAAGTGACTTGAATACGCTCGGGCCGGGGTGGGGGTGGGGGTGGTGGCGGGGGGTCGGTCGGCCCAGGGCGCGGCGGCGGTCGCGGGGGCGGCGGGCGGGGGCCGGGTGGATCGGGCTCCAAAGGCTCACCATCCCACTGCGGATCACTGAAGTGGTGGTGCGCCTTGACGAAGTCGTAGATCGTGAAATGGTCCTTGCCGTCGTACAGGCGCGTGCCCCGGCCGATGATCTGCTTGAACTCGATCATCGAGGCCACCGGCCGCATCAGCACGATGTTGCGCACGTTGCGCGCGTCCACACCGGTGGACAGCTTCTGCGAAGTGGTCAGGCAGGTCGGGATCGTCAGCTCGTTGTCTTGAAACGCGCGCAGGTGCTCATCGCCCAAGGCGCCATCGTCGGCCGTGACGCGCACGCAGTAGTTCGGGTCGCGGCCGTGCGCATCCAGCATCTTGGCCTGGTTGATCAAATCGCGCACCGCCAGCGCGTGGGCCTGGGTGGCGCAGAACACCAGCGTCTTCTCGCGCTGATCGATCATCCCCATCAGCAACTTCACGCGATAGGCCTCGCGCGCCTTGATCTCGATGATGCGGTTGAAATCGGCCTCTTCGTAGCGCTTGCCCACTTCAATGTCGCCCTGCACCACCTGGTCGTCGGGCGTGTAGACGTACTCGTCCAGCGTGGTGGCAATCTGGCGCACTTTGAACGGCGTCAAGAAGCCATCGTTGATGCCCTCTTTGAGCGAATACACAAACACCGGATCGCCGAAGTAGGCATAGGTGTCGGCATTGATCTCGCGCTTGGGTGTGGCCGTCAGGCCCAGTTGCACAGCCGGCGCAAAGTAGTCCAGGATGGTCCGCCAACTGCCTTCGTCATTGGCGCCGCCCCGGTGGCATTCGTCGATGACGATGAAGTCGAAGAAGTTGGCGGGATATTCACCAAAGTACGCGCTTTCAGTCGGCCCACTCAGAAAGGTCTGGAAGATGGTGAAAAAGACGCTGCCGTTCTTCGGCACGCGGCCCTTTTTGCGGATGTCGTCGGGCGCGATGCGCACCAGTGCATCTTCGGCAAAGGCCGAGAAGGCGTTGTAGGCCTGGTCGGCCAGGATGTTGCGATCGGCCAAAAACAGGATGCGTGGCCGCCGGCTGATCGGCGCGGGCGCTGCGATGTCGCGTCGCCAATCCCTTAGGTTCCAGCGGCTGTGGAACAGCTTCCAGGCCAATTGAAAGGCGATGAAGGTCTTGCCGGTACCGGTGGCCAGGGTGAGCAAGATGCGGTCGCGCCCGGCGGCGATGGCTTCGAGCACGCGGGTGACGGCGATGTCCTGGTAATAGCGGCCCTGCCAGCTGCCGCCACGATCTTCAAACGCCACGGCAGCGAAGCGATCGCGCCAGGCGTTGGCGTGCGCGAAGGTCGAGACCCACAGAGCCTCGGGGCCTGGATAGCAGGCCACTTCGCCCTCGGCGCCAGTGGCCATGTCGATGGCGTAGATGCCTTGGCCGTTGGTCGCGTAGGTGTGGCGAATGGCCAACCTGGCCGCGTAGCTTTTGGCCTGGCCTACACCCTCGGTGAGCGGCCGGTCCCAGGCCTTGGCCTCGATCACGGCCAGCTTGGTGTTGCGGTAGACCAGTACGTAGTCGGCGATATCGGCCCGGGCGCGCAGGTTGAATGCACCTTGGCTGCCACCCGAGGCGCCGGGCTGCAAGCGGCCCAGCGTGATGACGTGCTCCCGCAGCACGCGGCTGCCTTCGACCAAGCCCCAGCCGGCGGCCTTGAGCGCAGGATCGATGTGCTCGGCGCGGGTCTCGGCTTCGTTCATGGCGCGGCCGTCAAGCCTTGCGAGGCGCCCTCAGCGCCTTCTTTACCGGCGGCGCCAGGTAGTTGTCGCCGGACACCACGCGCCGGCCGGTCTGGCCTTCCAGTTGCAGCCGCGCCCGCTTGGCGATGCCGCCGCCGGCCTGCGCCGCTGTCTTGTTAGCTGGCAAGCCCGTGGCCTGAGTGTTCTCGGCGATCTGCCGCGTCGACAACTCAGCCAGCGCGGTGAAGATCAGCTCGGCTTCCGACATGTGATCGCGCAGGTTGTGGCTCTTCAGGCCCTTCATCGCCTTGTGATCCTTGACGCTGACCCCGCTCCACTCCTGGTGAATGATGTTCGTCAGGATGGCGAACTCCTGTCCCTCTTTGATCTCATGGCCGCGCCAGTAGTCGGTTAGCTTGTTGCGCGTCTCCTGGCCCGTCTTGCGCTGCTGAATCCACTGTCGCTACGGCCATGCTGCTGCCAGGTCTGGCGCGCCCGGTCGAGTGAAAGCGCCGGGTCGGCCATCTCCTGCATGCGCTCGTAACCCACCTTGGCCAGCCACAGTTTGATCGGCTCGGCCTTGGGGCTGGGCACCGATTGCACCAGTCGCAGCAGGGTCTGTGCGGTGGCCACGTCGGTGAGGCGCTGCTTGCCATCGGCTGCAGGCATCTTCAACTGGTGACAGGCTGTCACCAGTTCACTGCCCTCATTGCTCAAGCGGCGCTTGAGCTGATTCCAATACTTTCGCGCTGTCAGGTTGTCGGCTTGTTGAGTCAGTACCTGCACGACATCAATGACCGAGAACCACCAGACATCCGCGGCCTCGTCATAGAGGCGCCGGATGTCCTGACCCTCAAACTGGGCAGGCAGTGTCTTCATCTGTTCGCTCCCTGAATATCCGTGTATCGCCATGATGCCGCACTACAGCGCGCCGCTGAAAACTCGGTGGAGCAGGGCAATGTCCTATACGACAAGGGAGGAAAGCTCCGTATCTTCTGCTGCTGCCATTTGATCGGTGCTCTTGATGGCGGCATCAAGTTGCTCGAAGCGAGATTCGGCCAGATTGATCGCGTGCCAGCGACCGTTAGGGCCGTGTCATGCAGTTGCGACACTTGTCCCGGACTCCTCAGCGGCTGGAACACCTGCATTCGTGTTGGATGGCATCGCCAAGAACTGGAAACCCTTGCCCTTGAGCATTGCAAGAAACCCCTGTCCATTTCCTTTCAAATCGGCCATCGACCATGTCTGGTAGATCAGCAGCCAGTGCCTATCTCGCTCGCGCTGATCGTCCGCCTTAAGCAATGCTGATCGCTTCGTGATTGCGGCGCGTACCTTCTTCAGCCCCTGCTTCTTTGCGTACTCCAGGAGCAAGACATTCGTCACGCAGTCGTCGAGTTGGATGATTGAAGAAAATTCAGCCTCACCCAGCTCGAGCACAACTTGGTATTTGAGTGCCAGAAAGATCGCATGCGCGATCGTGTCCGAATAGAGCTTGTTGGCGCCCAACCTTGCCAACGCAGTTGAAAACCCTGCGATACGCGCATGCATCCCGTCGTGCCAGTAGGGGATGAAGACGCACTCATCCAGCAAAGGCGCCAGGTACGGAAATGCAAGCGCCAGGTTCATGGCTTCTTGCCCGTACATACGCTTTGCGCGCACGTTGAGCCTGCGTGGATTGGGGCGACCTGCAAGTGCCTTGATCGCATAGTTCAACGGAGTCGATTTCTCTAGCGTCTGCGCAAACTCAAGTGCCAAATCCAGATATGAACGAACGACCGAGAACCTGATGTCCTGTCCCTCGGGAAAGACGAATCTGTTGAGTGCTAGCCGCCAGTTTTCTGCACTTGGTCTAGGCAACTTGAGGATCTTCGTCTTCTTCTCATTCAATGACATCTCATAGGCCCGAAGGCTCAACCCAAGGTCCCTGATGAAGCCTTCCGCCTCCTCGGCGGTGTCAGCGTAGAACCGGTAGTCGTCGATATGACGGACGACCTTCGCGCGGCCTTTTGACTGCAGCTCCGTGTCGATTCGCGTGAGGATGATTTCGGAAATGATGCTCGAAGCATCCGGCCCTATAAGTAGCCCGTTGGTTTGGCGATCACGTGTGTTCTGAGTGCACTTGTCCAATAGGTTGCCTACCATGGCAACAAGACTGCTGTTCTTCTTCGACTCGGGCTTGCCGTGCATGGCCCACGGAATGCAATGCGTGTAGATGCTGGGGAAGCACGAAGCTATATCGGCTTCGACCAGATACTGGGCGCCAGCTCTCCAGCGAATCTCCTCTTCCTCAAGCTGAAAGCGCTCCACACCCTTGTAGTTCATCTTGAAGATTCTGCCGTTGCCAACATGTCTCACATGGACCCGGCTAATCGCGGGCTTGGCGCTATTGGTGTGTTCAGCGATCTCGTTCCAGAACTTCGCTATAGCTAACGCTTGAACTGCATAGCACTCTGGGTGCGGGATGCCAAAGTGGCGCGGGATGTTGATGTCGCGCAACGCCTCGTATCGCACATAGTCGTGCCCAGCATCGTCGATGCGTTTTCGCAAAGTCTTCTCGTCAGCCTCGTCCAGAATGCCGCCCATCGTTTCCCGCACGATGGCAGCTAGGCCTACAGAGACAAAGCATGGAGGCATCTTTTCGCCAAAGAGGCCGAAGTCAAGGAGGCCAACGCGGACGTCTTCTGGGCTGAGCTTCTCCTTGGTCAAGTGAGCGCGGGCCATCTCGCTATAGACGAGACGGCCCGCCGGGTCAACACCTGCACTTGATGGATTTGTGCTCATTGCGCACCTTAGATTTGGCCGCTGAAGGCTTGCTTCAGCAGTGATTTCTTCAGCTCGTCGAGCGCGGCGAGCTTGCGGCGGTAGATCGACTCAAGACGTTGGGTTTGCTCTTCAAGCCTGAGCAACTTCGCTAACGCATCGCGCTGCTCGGGCAGCGCAGGCAGCGGGATCGGCAGCGCCCTCAGGTCCGCAATCGACAGGTTTGGCTGCATCAGCGTGTTGACCCGCGCTTTGACGTAGGCTGTGACCCGGCGCGTCGACAGGTAGGCCATCAGGAATGCCGATTCGAGCTGCGCGCGGTGCGGCTGAATCGCTGCGACGCGTTGATTGAGCAGTGCGCCATGAAACTCTGCGGGCACCACCGCAACTTTGAGGCCGGTGGAGATGAGGGTCCGCGTCAGGGCCATGACGATGCTGCCTTCGGCGACCGCCACGCCAGCATGCCTATCGGCCAAAGCAGTAGGCAGAAAGTTGCCGCTGTCGGCCACGAATTCCTTGACGCCGACGTTGGTGATCTTGATCGATCTGACACCAGTCGCTGCCTGGAAATCGGTGCTCTTGAAGGCATAGCCATTGATGATGTGGGCCACCTGCTGCAGGGGCTGCTCCGGCCACCGGGTGGCGCCGGCCGCGAACAACGATTCAAGCTCGTATTCACCGAGTTCGCGGGTGTTGGGCAGGTTGCTTTCGGCGTTGGCTTTGGCGGTAGAGATGGCCTCGAAGGCTTCGTCGAGGGTGGCGACGATGCGGCGCTGTTCCGCGCGGTCAGGGACGCAAACATGAAATGCCTTGGCCTCGGGGAAGTAGATGGTCTTGTGAATCGCACCACTCGCGAACCGCAAGAGCTCATCACCCTCGGCAATGAACAAGTACTGCAAGAACTCTGGCTCCAGCCTGTCGCCACAAATCCAATTCACAAAGTCCTGGCTGGTTGCCATCGGCCTGTCGGTGACAACCGCATACCCAACTGAGGCCGTCCGCGACAGGCAAACCGTTCTTGCCGGAAGGATGCGGGCAGACGAGTTCGCAATGCCCATCTCGTTCGTCTGCTCCGCCGTATCGGCGATGACACCTCCGTGATGGGCTCTGGCATCCGGAATACTGATCCACGGTACGTTGCCGCTCCAGTACTCAGGATGCCGCCGACTCGGTGTGTGTCCGGATTCAAGTCGTGCCAACTCTAAAAGCGGCCGCCATTGCCAGCCTCTGGGCGGTGCCAGCGACGGCATGCCAACGGCCAAAGCCAGTCGTGGCGGTATGTGCCTTGTCGACGCCGCACGGCCGCCGGTCTTCGTGGCCACTGTCTCGATGCTTACCCCCGACACAGCAGCCCCCGCACCGCCGCCAGCACCTCCGCACCCTGCGCATCCAGCTCCGCCATCTCATCCAGGATGTCCACCGGTGCCCGCATCGCCAACTCACCATCACCGTTAGGGTTCTTCACCGACAAATCAAAGCTCGCCAAATCTACGCCTGCCGCCTCCACCGACCAGCTCTTCGCCGAATCCTCAAACGCCTTTTGCCGCGCCACGAAATCGGCCATGTCATCGTCGTTCAGCGGCTGCGTCTTGCCCATGTTCCGCCCCGGGTTCAGCTGATAGAACCAGAGCTTGCGTGTCGGCGCACCCTTCTCAAAAAACAGCACCACGGTCTTCACGCCAGCGCCTTGAAAGGTGCCGCCGGGCATGTCCAGCACGGTGTGCAGATTGCAGCTCTCCAGCAGCAGTTTGCGGATGCTGATGGAGGCGTTGTCGGTGTTGCTCAGGAAGGTGTTTTTGATGACGATGGCCGCCCGCCCACCGGCACGCAGGCTCTTGATGAAGTGCTGCAGAAACAAGAACGCCGTCTCGCCGGTCTTGATCGCGAAGTTTTGCTGCACTTCCTTGCGCTCTTTGCCACCGAAAGGCGGGTTGGCCAGGATCACGTCGTAGCGATCCCGCTCCTGGATGTCGGCGATGCTGTCGGCCAGGGTGTTGGCGTGCACGATGTTGGGCGCTTCCACGCCGTGCAGGATCATGTTCATGATCGCGATCACATAGGCCAGAGGTTTTTTCTCCTTGCCGTAGAAGCTGCGCGTCTGCAGCGTGTTCAAGTCATCGGCCTTGGTGGCATGCGGCAGCAGGTAGTCGAAGGCCTCACACAAGAAACCGGCCGAGCCGCAGGCGCCGTCGTAAATCCGTTCACCTATTTTGGGTGATAGCACCTGGATCATCGCGCGGATCAGCGGGCGCGGCGTGTAGTACTCGCCACCGTTGCGCCCGGCGTTGCCCATGTTCTTGATCTTGGCCTCGTACAGGTGCGAAAGCTCGTGCTTTTCAAGCTGCGAGCGAAAGCGCAACTCGTCCACAAGGTCGATCACATCGCGCAGGTTGTAGCCGCTTTGCACCCGGTTCTTGATCTCGCTGAAGACCTCGCCGATCTTGTACTCAATCGTGTGGGGGCCGCTGGCGCGCTGCTTGAAGCCGGCCAGGTAAGGGAACAACTTGCCGGCGACGAAATCGCGCAGGTCTTCGCCGGTCATGGCCACGTTGTAGTCAAGCTTTCCCTGCGCCGTCTTGGGTGCGGCCCAGTGATCCCAGCGGAAGTCTGGGGCCAGGATGAAGGTATGGCGCTTGCCCACCAACTCGGCCTCGTCGGCCTTGTCGTGCTCCAGGGCATCGAGGTATTTCAGGAAGAGCAGCCAACTCGATTGCTCGGTGTAATCCAGCTCACTGGTGCAGCCGGCATCCTTGTGCAGGATGTCGTCGATGTTCTTGAAGGTCTGCTCAAACATGGGTGCGGTGGCTTGGAAGATGTGGCGGGCGGCCGATTGTCAATGTGAGCCAGGGAGAATGAAGGCCGCACCTTGAATGCAGCACCGCAATTGCCACACCGCGAACACTGCACACGCGTCGCCCGAGGTGCACCCGCGGCCCGCTGCATCGTCGATCCTCTAACTGTGAGCCCACCATGACCCCACGTCGCCCCCGCCGTTCCCTGCTGCTGGCCCTGGCCCCGGCCTTGATGGTCAGCCTTGCTGCCACCCTGGCCACCCCCACCGCCCAAGCCCAGGCCTGGCCAGGCAAGCAGCCCATCAAGCTGTTGGTGGTCTTCCCTCCCGGGGGCTCGGCCGACCAGGTGGCGCGCATCCTGGCGCCGGCCTTGCAACAGCAGCTGGGCCAGACGGTGGTGGTAGACAACAAGGGCGGCGCTTCGGGTGCCATCGGCACCGCGGCGGTGGCCACGGCGCCAGCCGATGGCTACACCTTTGCGGTGGTCTTCGACACGCATGCGGTCAACCCCAGCCTGATCGCCAGCATGCCCTTCGATGCGCGCAAGGATGTGACCACAGTGGCCCTGCTGGGCACCGGCGCCATGGTGCTGACGACCTTTGCCGACTCGCCCTACAAGACCCTGGCCGATGTGCTGGGCGCCGGCAAGACTGGCGCGGGCGTGGGCTACGGCAGCATTGGCGCGGGCAGCCTGGGGCACTTGGCGGTGTCGCTGCTGGCCAAGGGCGCGCAGCTCAACTTGCTGCACGTGCCCTATCGCGGCGGCGGGCCGTTGATGAATGATGCGCTGGCCGGCCACGTCCCTTTGGCGATAGGTTCGGTCTTCCTGTCCAAGCCGCACATCGACAGCAAACGCCTGCGCGCACTGGCGGTGACGACCTCGGCACGCTCGCCGCAATTGCCCGGCGTGCCCACCATCGCCGAGAGCGGCTTCGCCGGCTTCGATGCACCGGCCTGGTGGGCCATCCTGGCCGCGGCCAAGACCCCGCCCGAGATCGTCAAGCGCATGAACGAGGAGATCAACAAGGCCTTGAAGTCACCCGAGGTGGCGGCCAAGCTCGCCGCCCAGGGCATTGCCACCAGCACCCTGTCGGCCCCAGCCGCACAGCAGTTCATCGAAGCCCAGATGGACACCTGGGCGAAGGTCGTCAAGGACAACAACATCAAGGCCGATTGAGCAGACCCGCGCCCCGCTTCACTCCGCCTTCACCCCCGCATCCTTCACCAGCTTGGTCCAGAACTTGGCGTCTTCGGCCAAGAAGGCCGCGAAGGCCTCGGGCGATGCCGACAACGAAACCTCGGTGCCCTCGCGCGCCAGCGCAGCCTTCACTGCCGGCTGCTGCATGGCCACCTGGGTGGCCTCGAAGACGCGTTTGACGATGGCCGCGGGTGTGCCGGCGGGCAGAAAGAAGCCGTACCAGAACTCGATGGCGAAGTCGGGCAAACCAGCCTCGGCCATGCCGGGCAGATCGGGCACCAGGGGCGAGCGCTCGCGGGTCGTCACCGCCAGGCCTTTGAGCCGCCCGGCCTGCACCATGGGCAGCACCGAGGGCGGCGTGCCCAGGGTGAGCTGGGTGTCGCCCGCGATCACCGACTGGATCGCCGGCGCGCCGCCGCGAAACGGGATGTGCACCATCTGCACGCCGGCCACCTGGCTGAACAGCGCCGCGCCCAAGTGCGGTGCCGAGCCATTGCCCGAGGTCGCGTAGTTCAGGCTGCCCGGGGCCTTCTTGGCGCGGGCGATGAGATCGGCCACCGAGGCAATGCCGCTGCCCGGGTGGGCGGCGATCACCAGGGGCGAGCTGGTGAGCTTGGCCACCGGCAGCAGATCGCGCGGCGCATAGCCCAGCTTGGGGTTGAGCGCCGGGTTGACCGAGATGCTGCTGGGGCTGGCGATGAGCAGGGTGTAGCCATCGGGTGGCGCCTTGGCCACGAACTCGGCTGCCAGGCTGGAGCCCGCACCGGCGCGGTTCTCGATGACGATGCTTTGGCCCAGGGCCTTGGCCAGGGCCTCGCTGAGGCTGCGCGCCACATAGTCGGCCGCGCCCGCGGGGGCGAAGCCGACGATCAGCTTGATGGGCTTGCCAGGGTAGGCCACGGGCTGAGCGGGCAGTGCCAGGCTGAAGGTGGCCAGCGGCAGGCCGATCAGCGCGGCCGGCCACCTAACCCAATTTCGCAGGCGACGGTTCGGCCTGCTTGCAACAGCCACCGCGGCCATCCGCTTGACCGTCATACCGCCCCCGCCAGCACGATCTTGCCCAGGTGCTGATTGGCTTCCATGTGGGCCTTGGCCTGCGCCAGTTGCTCGAACGCAAACACCTTGTCCACCACCGGTGTGATGCGCCCAGCTGCCAGGTGGGGCAGGACATCGGCGCGGAATCCCGGCAGGCCCGAGCCGCGCTGCTGGGCATTGCGCAGCTTGTTGGAAACGCCGAAAAACCGCAGCCGCTTGGCGTGCAGCGCCTCGATGTCGATCTCGCCCAGCAGTTGGCCATCGACATAGCCCACCATCGCCAGCCGCGCCTCAAAGCCCATGCTGCGCACACATTCGGCAAAGACCGAGCCGCCGACCGCATTGACCACCAGGTTCACGCCCTTGCCGCCGGTGGCGGCCAGCGCCGCCGCATGGAAATCGGCGGCGCGGGTGTGCAGGCCCAGATCCAGGCCCAGGGCCTGCAGCCTGGCCAGCTTCTCGGTCGAGCCCGAGGTGCCGATCACCCGCGCGCCCATGGCCTTGGCCAATTGCAGGGCGCCCACGCCCACGCCCGAGGAAATGCCCGCCACCAGCAGCCATTCATCGGCCTTCAACTGGCCCTGCTGCACCAGCATGTCGTAGACCACCAGCGACACCAACGGCACGCAGGCCGCCTGCTCGAAAGATAAGTTAGGCGGCATGGGCGTGGCCTCGCGCGCCTCCATCAGCGCCATCTCGGCAAAGGCGCCGCCGCAGCGGCCCATGACGCGATCGCCCACCCGCACGCCGCTGACCTCGGCCCCGCAGGCCAGCACCTCGCCGGCGGCCTCCATGCCCACCGCCTTGGCCTGGGCGCCGCTGCCGTGCAGGCCATGGCCGAGGATGAATTCGCCGCGGTTGAGCGAGGCCGCGCGCACGCGCAGCAGCACCTGGCTGGGCCCGGGCGTGGGCGTGGGCGTGTCGCGCAACGTGAGGACCGCCTGGCCGTCAACGACTTGCATCCAATGTGATTTCATTTCAGTCTCCTTTTTAGCGCCCGCGGAACACTGGCTTGCGCTTTTCCATGAAGGCCTTGCGGCCCTCGGCGTAGTCGGCGCTGTCAAAGCAGGCGCTGATCAGGGCCTGGCAGCGCGCCTCATCAAAATCCGGCGTGGGTTTGAGCAGCTCGGCGGTGATGACCTTGGCCGCGCGTATGGTCAGCGGCGCGTTCACCGCCAGGGCCTCGGTGTACTCGGCCAGCAGCGCCGGCAGATCGGCCACCGGGGCCACGCGGCCGATCAGGCCCAGGGCCTGCGCCTCGGCCGCGCCGATGCGCCGGGCGGTGTAGAACAAATCCTTGGCCACGCCGGGCCCCACCAGATCGACCAGGTTCTTCATCGCCGAGGCGCGGTAGCCCAGGCCCAGGCGCGCTGCCGGCACCGAGAAGACCGAGTCGCTGCTGGCGATGCGCATGTCGCAGGCGATGGCCACGTTGATGCCGCCGCCAATGCAATAACCCTGAATCGACGCGAGCGTGGGCACGCGGCAATGCTCGATGGCCTGCAGCGCCGCTTCGGCCATGGCCTCATAGCGCAACACGGCCTCGCGCGCGGCGCGCTGGTCCTCGAACTGCGAGATGTCGGCACCCGAGACAAAGGCCTTGCCGCCGGCGCCGGAGAAGACCACCAGGCGCATGGCCTCGTCGCCCTCGGCCTGCTTCAGCAAGGCCGGCACGGCCTCCCACATATCGACCGACAGCGCGTTGTGCCGGGCCGGGTTGTTGAAGCGGATGTGCAAGGTGCTGGCCTCGCACCACACCTGCACACGCTCGGTGGGCGAGACATAGCTCACGGTGGCACTCATCAAATCACTCCTTTGGTTTTCAATGCGGTCAGTTCATCCTCGCCCAGGCCCAGCTCGCGCAGCACCTCGGCGCTGTGCTCACCGCGCAGTGGCGTGGCCCGGGCGATGGTGCCGGGAGTGCGCTGCAACTGCACGGCCTGGCCGACGATGCGCTGCTTGCCGTGCCGCGGCGAGATCACTTCTTTGACGATGCCCAGGTGCTGCACCTGCGGCTCCTCAAACACCTCTTGGGTGTTGTTGATGTGGCCACAGGCCACGCCGGCAGCGTTCAGGCGCTCGATCCAATAACTTCTATCCTGCAGGGCCAGGCGCTGCTCGATTTCGGCGTTCAGCGCGTCGCGGTTTGTCGACCGCACTTCGCGGCCTGCAAAACGCGGGTCGGTGATCCACTGCGGGGCGCCGAGGATGTCGCAAAAGCGCTCCCAGATCTTCGAGCCAAAGACAGCTATGTTGATGAAGCCATCACGCGCCTTGTACACGCCGGTGGGCATGCTGGTGGGGTGGTTGTTGCCGGCCTGGCCGGGCACCTCGCCATCGAGCAGCCAGCGTGCGGTTTGAAAATCCATCATCGCCACCATGGCCTCAAGCAGCGACGTGTGCAGCCACTGGCCGCGGCCCGAGACCTCGCGCTCCAGCAGTGCCACCAGGATGCCCTGCGCGGCAAAGATGCCGGCACACAGATCGGCCACCGGGATGCCCACGCGCATGGGGCCCTGGCCCGGCGCGCCGGTCACCGACATCAGGCCGCCAATGCCCTGGGCGATCTGGTCAAAGCCCGGGCGTTGCGCCAAGGGCCCCGTCTGGCCAAAGCCCGAGATGCTGGCGTAGACCAGGCGTGGGTTCAGCGCGCTGAGCGCTTCGTAATCGATGCCCAGGCGGTGCTTCACATCGGGGCGAAAGTTCTCCACCACGACATCGGCTGTGGCCACCAGGCGCTTGAGCAGGGCGATGCCCTCGGGCTCTTTCAGGTTCAGCGTCACCGAGCGCTTGTTGCGGTGCGTGTGCTGGTAGTCCGAGCCCGCCTGGCCGCCCAGGGTGTCGTCGCTGCGCAGGTGCTCGGGCATCTGCACCTGGATGACATCGGCGCCCCAGTCGGCCAGTTGGCGGCAGGCGGTGGGGCCGGCGCGCACCTGCGTCAAATCGATGACGCGAAAGCGCTGCAGGGCGGCGGAGGCAGGTTGGTGGGACATGGGTGGGGGCCTTGGGTCTGAGGTGAACAAGGTGAGGCGAAGCTGCCGCGATGCGTCGGCTTGAAATTCAGGTTAGGCCTCGCGCCGCACCAAGGCGAGGTAGACGCCCAAGCCGATCATCGTGGCGCCGGACAGGCGATTGAGCAGCAAGGCCCGCGTGGCACGCGCCGTGGTCGACTTCAGCAGACGGTCCGCCGCGACGACCGCCACCACATCCATCAGCGTGTTCAGCACAACGCAGATGCTGCCCAGCAGCACCAGCTGCGCCACCAGGGGCTCGGTGGGGGAGACGAACTGCGGCAGGAAGGCCAGGAAGAACAGCGCGGTCTTGAGGTTCAGGGCTTCGACGGTGATGCCTTCGAGCAGCGCCCGCCGCGCGCCTTGTGCGGCCAGCGGCGCGACCTGAAGGTCCTGCGGCTTGCGCAAGAGCAGGCGCAGGCCAAGGTAGATCAAGTAGGCCGCGCCCAGATACTTCAGCAGGTTGAAGGCCCAGGCCGACTGGGCCACGATGAGCGACAGGCCCAGCGCAGCGGCGCCCACATGGAACATGCCGCCGATGCCGGTGCCCAGGCAGGAGGCCAGGCCTTCGGCGCGGCCGCCGGCCACCGTGCGCGCCACCACATAGGCGATGCCCGGCCCCGGGGTGATGGCCAGGACGATGGCAGCGAGCAAGAAGGCGGTGAAGGACATGGCGTTGTCGTTGTCGGGCAGTGGCAGGGCGGTGTGCGTGACGCCTAACGCGTCAGGTGAATTGGCACAGGCCGTGCATCACCGTGCGGGCGCTGCCTGCAGTGCGGCAATGTCCTTGGCCGCCTGGCCTTTGGGGATGGACTGCAGGTAGCGGTGCATCAGCGCCACCTGCTCATCGTTGACCATGCGCGCCTCATACGGCGGCATGGCGTCGCGCGGCTTGCGCAGCATGGTCTTGAAGGCCTCCAGGGGATGCGGATCGGGGGCGATGCGCGGCGCGCCGCTGCGGTCACCCCCCTGGCCCAGCGTGCCGTGGCAGCTGAAGCAGGCGTTGGCCATGTAGAGCAGGCGGCCACGCTCGACCGCATCGCCACTGGGCACCATGGCCGCAGGCACGCCCGCCGTGGGGCTGCTGGTTTGGGCATGGGCCGCGGCGGAGGCGATCAGCACAGGCCAGGCCAGGGCGAGCGCCAGGGTACTGACCATCGTGCGCGCTGTAGGTGGCGCAGCCATGCGCGTGGTGCAACGAAGTTCAAGGCGTGAGGTGGGTGTCATGCAAGCTCCTGTAGACCGTGGCTCACCACGGGATGAAGGCGCCGGCGACGCCGGCCAAAACAATCAGGGCCACGGGGGGAATGCGGGTGGTGGCCAGGAGCAGCACGCTCACCGCCACCATGGCCATGCCTTGCCACTGCCCCGGTGCGCCACGCACCAGCAGCCAGCAGGTGGCCGCCATCAGGCCGATGGCCACCGGGCCCAGGCCGCGCTGCAGCGCCGACAGCGTGCGCGCGAACTGCTTCAAACGCCCCAGCCGCGACACGGCAAACGGAAAGATCAGCGCCGGCAGAGCCAGCCCCAAGGTGGTGGCTAACGCCCCGGTCAAGCCGGCGATCTGCCAGCCCATGACGGTGACGAACAAAAGGTTGGGCCCCGGCGCGGCCTGGGCCAGGGCGATGGAGTTGACGAACTGGGTGTGGTTGAGCAGGCCATGCTGATCGACCACATAGCGGTGCATGTCCGAGGCCAGGGCCATGGCGCCGCCGGTGGCAAACACGGACAAGGACAGGAAGTGCAGGAACAGCGACCACAGGCCGAGCGTGTCCAGGCCGGGCGCGTCCAGGCCGAGCGTGTCCAGGCCGGGCGCGTCCAGGTCGAGCGTGTCCAGGCCGGGTGCGCCCAGGCCAGGTGCGCCCAAACCGAGCCCATCCAGCCCGGGCGGCAGCGGCGCCGACGCTGGCAAAGGCAGGCCCGGCGTCATGGCTCCGGCCCCGTCTTGTCGCCGGGCTTTGGCGGTGGCTGCGCCGCCGCTTCAGCCTGAGCAGCACGGCCCAGCTCATACCAGGCCCAGGCCACCGAGGCCGCGCCCAGGCTCAACACCACCCAGGCCACCGGCCAGCGAAACACGGCGATGGCCGCCGCGCTCATCGCCGCCACGGCCATGCCCACGCGGCGCCCGCGCAAGGCCGTGGCCATGCGCACGGCCATCATGATGATCAGGCCGGCGCTGGCCGCACCCATGCCGTTCAAGGCGCCCTGCACGGGCGGCAGGTGCTGGTACTGCAGAAACACGCTGGCCACGCTGAGCACCACCACCGCCGGCACGAGCAGAAATCCGGCCAGCGCCGCCAGCGCCCCGCGCAGCCCGAAAAAGCGGTCCCCCACCAGCACGCACAGGGCGATGCCCGAGGGCCCAGGCAAGACCTGGCCGATGGCAAACAGGCCGAGAAAATCACTGCGGCTGAGCCAGCGTTTGCGCTGCACCAGGCTGCGCTCCAGCAGAGCCAGCGCGCCGCCAAAACTTTGCAGGGCCAGGGCGCTGAAGGTGAGAAAGAGCTCGGTCACCGATGCCGGGGCACGGGTGGGCTCGCTCATCAGGCAAGCTCCGTGCTTCGCACTTCGGTATTCGCCTTTCGGGCGGCCGGGCAGGCTCATCAGGCAACCTCCGTGCTTCGCACTTCGGTATTCGCCTTTCGGGCGGCCGGGCAGGCTCATGGTTGCAGCTCTAGTGCCACAAAGGCACGTCCTGCGCACGCATGCGGCGCCAGGCAATGCACCCAGTGAACACCCCCACCGTGGCCAACATCAGGCCCACGCCGACCCACATGCCCAGGGCCTGCCAGGCCTGGGCGAAGGCCGCATCGGTCTCGCGCCACGCGGCTGCGACCACGGTCACGAGGG
Source organism: Ideonella sp. (assembly GCA_043720415.1). Taxonomy (GTDB): domain Bacteria; phylum Pseudomonadota; class Gammaproteobacteria; order Burkholderiales; family Burkholderiaceae_C; genus Pseudaquabacterium. The sequence continues at coordinate 11,578 of JAYSSS010000049.1, read as the reverse complement.
CCATGACCGCGATGAAGCCGCTGATGAAGCGGCTGGCCTGGCGGGCGGCCTGATCACCGCGCGCCGCACACCAGGCGATCAAGGCGCCGTTGGCGGCGTCGGCCAGCACCATGCCGGCGCCAAAGGCCGCGGCCAACAGCGCCACGGCGGCCATGCCATTGATGGCGCCGCCCCGGCTGGCAAAAAACGCCGCCTGGGCCATGGCGTCGAAGGACATGGCAAAGGCCATGCCCACCAGCATGGGGTGCAGATTGCCACCGCTCACCCGCAGCAGCAGCGCCGCCACGGGGCTGGCCGCATGGCCGCCATGGGCGGGCCGCAGCGCGTGGCGCAGGTTGCTCAGGCCAATCACCAGCAAGAAGGCGCTGGAGATGAACACGCCCACGCCATCCAGCCAGCTTGGCAGGTGGCTGCTGTGGCCATACAGCAGCAGCGAGACCACACCAATCACCGCGCTGTGGCCCAACGCGAACTGCAGGCCCACCCGGCGCGCGGCGCCATAGGAGCACTGCAACTGCCGCGCCCGCGTCATGCCATCGACGGCGGCAATGTGATCGGCATCAAAGCCGTGGCGAAAGCCCAGCATGGCGACCAGGGCCAGGGAGGACATCAAACCAGCGTCCATCACGGGCGCGGTCATGTCGTTGCGGCCTCGGGGTGATGGCTGTGGCTGTGGCTGTGGTGATGCGCTTGGGCGTGGTGATCGCCGTGACCGTGACCGTGACCGTGACCGTGATCATGGCCACTGACCGCGCCGCTGCGGTGATGGTGCATCGCCCCATCGCCATGCTGATGCCAATCGCCCGCGTCGGATTTGCCATGCGAGCGCGGGTCCTCGCTGAAGACCAGCGACTTGATGGTCACGGGCACCGTGAGCGAGGGCATGCGGATGCGCCCCAGATCGATGAAATCAAAGCCCCAAAGGGTGATGCCGTCGATCACCAGCACCTCGCCTGTGACGCGCTCATCGTCCTGAAACAGATGGCCCAATGTCAGCGCAATGTCGCCATCGGCTACCACGTAAAGCGAGCGTCCTTGGGCCAGGGTCTTGGGCAGGGCGGTGAGGATGCCATCGGCCAGCGCCGACAGCCGCGCATAGGAGGGCGGCCCGCTCCAGCGCAGCGAAATGGCGTTGTCCTGCTCGCCCTCTTGCACATCGTGGCGCTGCAGGGATTGGCGCAGGGCCTGGGCCACGGCGGCGGGCTCGATCTGCTCGGGCAGGGCAAAGTTCAGCGGCACGACCTGCAGATTCTTGCGTGGCAGCAAGGCGCCAGGCCTGGAGACGAACGTGGTGTTGCCGCTGAGCTGCACGCTGTACTCCGACGCGCCCAGCACCGTGGCGCGCAGGCATTCACCGGCCGGCAGCAGCGGCCAGCGCAGGGCGCCGGCATCGAGCCGCTCGCGCACGGCGTGGCCGAAGAGCTGGCCCAGATCGCCAAAATCGCGCGGCTCGCGGCGGTAGACGTACTCGCCCACACCGCCGGAGAACATCACGCCAGAAATGTTGTGCAGCTCGGGCAGGGGGTCGGTGAGCAGCAGCTCGGCAAAGTCCTGCTCGCTGAACAGGCCCTGCACGATGCGCAACAGCGCATCGGCCATGCCCTCGGCCACGCGCTGCATCTGCGCGCGGGTGACGACGCTGCCTAACTGCCAGTCAAAGCCGACGCGGGCGGCGTGCGCGCGGCCGGCGGGGTCGAGCCGGGTGATGCGGCCGGCGCCAACTGCCAGGCCGCGCTCGGCCGGCTCTGTCACGCTGTCTGACTCGGAGACACTGCTGGGCTCGGCAAGATCAGCCACCTCCACCACCACGCCGCGCCCACCCAGATGCACCGCCGCGGTGGCGATGAGCTCGCCCTTGTCCACCAGGCCCAGCTTGGTGGTGCCGCCGCCGATGTCGATGTTGAGGATGCGGCTGCCGGCATCAAAGCTGCGCCGCGCCGCGCCTGAGCCATAGACCGCCAGCATGCATTCCATGTGGTGGCCGGCGGTGGCGCAGACGAACTCGCCGCCCTGCTCGGCCAGCACGGCGGCGATGGCCTGGGCGTTGTCGCGGCGCAGGGCCTCGCCGGTGAGGATCACGGCGCCGGCATCCACCCCATCGGCGTGCACGCCGGCGGCGGCATAGGCCTGCTCGATCATCGTGCCCAGCGCCACGCTGTCGATCTGTTTGTCGCTCAAATAAGGCGTTAACAGGTTGGGCGACTGGTACAGCGGCTCACGCGACATCACCACATAGCGGGTGGAAAGCTGGTCGGCCACGCGCTGCAGATGGATCCTGGAGAACACCACCTGGGTGCCGGCCGAGCCGATGTCGATGCCCACGCTGGTGAGGATGACGTTGTCCTGCACCCACAGGGCGTCGCCGGGGCCAGCGGCACTGGCATCGGCACCGAGATCGTCGTGGTCGTGATCATGGTCGCTGTCGTCGCCGTGTTCATGCGCGACACCTGGGGCGGCGCCCAGGCGATGGTCTAGCAGGCTGTGGGCCATGGGGGCAGCGGGCGGGCGGTGTGGATCGAAGGGCGGGACCGGACACGACCGCCGCCTCAGCGCGGCTTGTAGCCCAGGCGCACCGAGATCGCATCGGCGGTGGTGATGACCTGCGGCGCAAAGGCGCGCAGATCCTTCTTTGTCAGGCGCTGTATCGGCCCGGCCAGGCCGACGGCGGCAATCACCTTGCCCGAGATGTCGCGGATGGGTGCGGCAATGCCGCGCATGCCGATTTCGCTCTCTTCGTCGTCGATGGCGTAGCCCAGATTGCGCACTTCATCGAGCACCTGCTGCAGCACCTGCGGGTCGGTGCTGGTCTTGGGCGTCCGCGCGACCAGGCCCTCGGCCAGCACACTGGCCAGCACCGCGGGCCCTGCAAAGGCCAACAGCGCGCGGCCCTCGCTGGTGCAAAACGCCGGCTTGCGTGTGCCGATGTAGGAGCGTATGCCGATGGCCTGCGAGGTCTCCAGGTTGTAGAGCACCATGATCGAGGTCTGCGCCAGGATCGCCAGGTGAACCGCCTCCTGGGTGTTGTCGCGCAGGGTGCCGAGCAGCGGCCGCGCCTGGTTGGAGACGTCCATGCGCTGGCGCACCAGGGCGCCTAAGGCGAAGAGTGACAGGCCGAGCCGGTAGCGACCGTTCTCCGGGTTCTGCTCCAAGAACCCCTCAGCGGCCAGCGTCACCGCCAGACGGTGCACCGTGCTCTTGGCCAGGCCCAGGCGCTTGGCCAGGCTGCTGATGCCGATCTCGGCCTCTTCCTCGGAGAAGACCTTGAGCACCAGCAGTGCCGAGGTCACCGAGGACAGCCGCCCGGGTGCGGTTTCACGGGCGGGCCGCACTGCCGGCGATGCCACTGCAGGCGATGCCATTGCCGCCGATGCCACTGCGGCCACCCCCTGTGCGGCCGATGAGGCCTCTCTCAGCGTCGGCAGCAGGGGCTTTGAGGCAGGGCTGGGCATGCCGCCATGCTATCGGCTTTTTCTCGTATGTGGAACTGCGTTCTTCTAGGTAGAACACCGAAGGCAGAGTTTTTCAGGGCCGTGGGCGGCCTTGCCTGCAGGCCAATGTCAGGCCAGCAATTCGACGGGCGGCACGCTTGCCAAGGCCTTGGCGCGCTTGGCCAGGCGGCGATCAACGACGACGAAAAAACGACACAAGACCTTGGCATCGACCGCCTACATGAAGGTGACTTGGGTCTCTTCTTGAAGATGGGCAGGGCAATTGGCAAAACGATTTGGCCCTTCGAGGAGACAGTCAAGGTGGTCATGACCTGTGGGCACGAAGCTTTCGAATCGGCCCTCCTGACAGCTGCGGTGCATCGATCTTGCCGTGTAGGCATTCGGCGCCACACACCGAATGCGGCCGCCCCGATCAAGCCACCCGGCCCTCGCCCTTGGGCATGATCAAGATGAACAGATTGGCGCAGACGATGGTGCCCGCCAGGAAGTAAAAGGTCGCGCCCAGGCCATATCGGTCAGCGATGAGGCCGCCAATGGCCGGCGCCACCGCCGCGCCCAGCGACTGCGCACCGAAGAGGATGCCTATGCTGCTGCCCCCCATGTTCTTGGGCGTGGTCTCCAGCGTCCAGGCCTGCAGCACTGGGCGCAGGGCGTAGAGGAAGAAACCTAACACGGCAATGATGGCGACGAAGGCCTGGGTCTTGCCGGCCACGGCCATGAGCAGCAGCAGCACCGCGGTCATGGCCATGCTGGCCATGGTGATGCTGCGCCGGCCCAGGCGATCGGACAAATGCCCGGCCACGGGTGCGGCGCACAGGCCAGCCACCTGCAGCACGAACAGCGCCGCGCCTATGGCAAAGGGCGAGTAGCCCAGCTCGCGCGCCATGAACAGCGGCAAAAAGGTGAGCAGCGCAATCTGCGTCATCGAGCGAAAGGCGCCACTGGTGGCCAGCAGCACCAGGCTGCGGTTGCGCAGCAGTTGGCGCAGGCCCTGGGCGTACTGCGCCAGGCTTTGGCTTGCCGATTCAGCCGCTTTGCTCGGGCTGGCCGTGGTCTTGCTCAGCTTCAAGCTGCCCAGGTAAGCCAACAGCAGCAGTGCCACCACCAGCCCGGGGATGACATTGAGCATCACCACCTCGCGCCACGACAGCCAGGCCAGCAGCGCGCCCACCACCAGCGGCGCCAGGGCGTCGCCCGCATTGCCACCCATACCGTGCAGAGAGAGCACAAAGCCCTTGCGCTGCGGGTAGCGCTGGGCCAGCGTGGGGATGGCGGTCGGGTGCCACAGGCTGTTGCCCACACCCACCATCACCACGCACACCAGCAGCATCGCGTAGCCGTGGGTGAAGCCCATCAGCAGATAGGGGAATCCCACCCAGAAGAGTGAGACCGCCATCAACAGACCCTTGCGCCCGACGGTATCGACGAGCACGCCACCGGGCACATTGGCCACCGCGCCGGCGATGTACTGGCAGGTCATGATCAGCCCGATCTGGCTGAAGCTCAGGCCCAGCTCATTGCCGATGAGCGGCAGCAGCAGGTAGAAAGTGGCCGGGTACCAGTGCGTGAGCGAGTGGCCCAGGGTGATGAGCCAGACATCGCGGAAGGACTGTGGCGCCGGTGGCCGCTCTGCACTGCCCATGGCCGCCACATTTGCAACCGAAGTCGCGCTCATAATCTGTTATCTGGCTGGCCGCTTGATGACCATGTCTTCAAACAACTTGCCCCACTTCTCGGCCTCGTCGAGCGAGCGAATGGGGTCGGTGATCAGGATCTTCACGCCCTTCAGTGGCGAGGGCACGGTGGTGTTGCTGGGCACGTAATCGATGCCGGCCATCAGCGGTTGCGCCTCGGTGAGCATGTACTCGTGGAACAGCAGGGCCGCGGCCAGGTGCGGCGCCTTGCGCGCCACGCCAACGGCGTTGGACCTGGCAATCGCCGGCTCGATGGCAAACCACTCGATCGGCGCGCCCTTTTTCTTCGCCTGCTCGGGCATGTAGTTGTAGACGGTCAGCGCCATCGGCACCTCGCCCGAGACCACCATATTGGTCAGCAGGGTGTGGCCGGTGCGCGGCGAAACACCGTTGCGCGCGACCAGATCTTGGAAGAACTTCAGGCCCTTGTCGCCACCACCTTGCAGCTCCACCACCGAGGCGAACCAATCCTGGTTCTTGGCCTCAATGCCGAGCTTGCCCTTCCACTTCGGGTCGAGCAAATCGGCATAGGTCTTGGGCAGGTCTTCCTTCTTCACCAGCCCCGTGTTGTAGGCCTGCACCCACACCGACAGCAGCGTGGCCGCCCACTGCTTGTGCGCCGGCACCGAGCCCGGTTGCAGCAGCTTGTAGCTGATTGAGTGCACCGGTTGCAGCACTTTCTCGCGCGACAGGGCTTCCATCTCGGGCGAGCCGAAGTGGATGGCATCGACCTCGTGGCGGTTGGCCTGGGCCTCGGCCAGGGTGCGCTGCAAGACCTTGTCGGTGCCGGCGCGCCAGACCTTCACTGCGATGCCGTACTTGGCCTCGAAGGGCTTGATCAGCACCGGCAGATCTTTCTCGGCGATGGTGGTGTAGAGCGTCAGCGCGCCCTCTTTTTTCGCCGCGGCGATCAGCCGCTCCATGCGGTCCGCGCCCTCGTAGGTGGCCAGCGCTGAAGTCGCCATGGGCGCCGGCGACGCGGCTTGAGCTTGTGCCGACATCGGGGCAGCCAGGCCCAGCGCCAGCAGCGCCAGCAGCGCAAACTGCGCAAACACGGCCGGCGCTGCCGCCCTGGCCCTGGCCCTGGCCCTGGCCCTGGCCCTGGCCCAGGCCCTGGAGAAGCTAACACCCATCATCAGCGCCCTTTGGCCCCGAAGATCTCTTCGTAGAGCTTGGTCCACTTCTCGTACTCGTCGAGCATCATGCGCGAATCAACGAACTTCAGCCCGCCCTTGCCGAAGGGGTTTTCCACCTTGGTGCTGGTGGGCACGAAATCGCGGCTGGCCAGGATCTTCTGGCCCTCTTCGCTGATCTCGAAGTCATAAAACAGGATGGCGGCGTGCGGGTTGGGTGCGTTGCGCGCCACACCCACGCCATTGGCCCGGGCGATCGGCGTGCCGATGGCAAACCAATCGATGGGTGCGCCCTTGTCCTTCAGTTGCTCGGCCTTGTAGTTGTAGACCGTCAGCGCGAAGGGGATCTCGCCCGAGACCACCAGTTGCGTGAGCAGGGTGTGCCCCTTGCGCACCGACATGCCATTGGTGGCGACGATGTCCTTGAAGACCTTGGTGCCCTGGGCCTCGCCCAGCTCGCTGACGACACCGGCCAGCCAGTCTTGATCTTCGGCCTCGATGCCCAGGCGGCCCTTCCAGCGCGGGTGCGCCAGATCGGCCCAGGTCTTGGGCAGCTCTTCTTTTTTCACCAGCTTGGTGTTGTAGGCCTGTACGAACACATTCAGCCGCGTGCCCACCCACTCGCCATGCGGGCGCAACGCCTGCGGGATGAGCTGCGACAGGTGAGGCGACTTGATGGCCTGGAACACCTTCTCGCGGTGCATGGATTCCATCTCGGGGCCATTGGTCTCGACGATGTCCACCGTGTGCCGGCCGGCCTTGGCCTCGGTCACCGCGCGCTGCAGCACCTTCTCGGAGCCCGCGCGCCACACCGTCACCTTGTGGCCGTACTTCTTCTCATAGCCCGCAATCAGGGCACCCATGTCGTCGGACTGGGCCGAGGTGTAGATGTTGAGCGGGCCTTCTTTTTTGGCACCGTCGATCAGGCGCTGCTGGCGATCGGCGCCAGCGTAGGCGGCGAGCTCGGCCATGTTGACTTTGGCCTGCGACCAGGCCGCCTGTGGCAGCGCCAAGGCCGCCAAGGCGCCACTGCTGAAGGTGTTGAACTTGCGCCGGTTGATCGTGGCCATGGCTGTGTGCCATCCCCGCGTGGGGATGCCTATTCGGTTTCTTTGGTCACCTTGGCGCCCTTGAGGAACAGGTCAGACCAAAGTTTTTCCCACTTGTCGGCCTCGTCCAGCGTGATCACGGGATCGATCATCTCGAAGGGGAACTTGTTGAGCTTGGTGTCCACCGCCAGGCTGGAAGGCACGCGGTTGCGCTCTTTCAGCAATTCCTGGCCCTGCGGCGAGAGCATGAAATCGGTGAACAGCATCGCGGCGTGCGGGTTGGCCGCGCGCGGCACCAGGCCGATGGCGTTCGGCCGGGCGAAAGTGGGTGTCAAAGCCTTCCACTCGACGGGCGCACCGCGCACCTTGAGCCGCTCAATATTGTGGTTATAGATGGTGGCCGTGATGGGCAGCTCGCCTGACGAGACCAGCTCGGCCATCAGGGTGTGGCCATTGCGCATTTGCGGCTTGGTCTCGGCCAGCTTGCGGAAAAAGGCCAGGCCTTTTTCTTCGCCCATGAACTTGACGATGGCGGCAAACCAATCGGTGTCGCTGGCCTCCAGCGCCAGCTTGCCGGCAAAGCGCGGGTGCAGCAGATCGGCGTAGCTGCTGGGCACCTCTTCGGGCTTGATCAGCTTGGTGTTGTAGCCGATGGTGAAGAAGTTGAAGCGCGTGGCGACATAGTGCCGGTGCTTGGGGAAGGCCGCGGGCGGCAAATCCTTGAAGTGCGGGCTATGGAATTCGGCCAGCAGCTTCTCGCGGTACAGAGCCTCCATCTCGGGGCCGTTGGTCTCGAGCACATCACACAGAAAACGGCCGGCGCGGGCCTCAGTGACGGCGCGCTGCAGCACCTTCTCGGAGCTGGATCGCCACAGCAGCACCTTGACCCCCGTCTTCTTCTCGAAGGCCTCGGTGATGGGCCCCGAATCCTTGGTGTTGAGCGAGGTGTAGAGGTTGACCTGGCCCTCTTTCTTGGCGCCGGCCAGCAGCCTGGCATCGCGGTCGGCGCCCTTGTAGAGGTAGAGCTCGCGGTTGCGCGCGCTGTGGTCCTGCGCGCGCAACGATGGTGCAAGCGGCGCCAACAGCGCGCCGGCCGATGCCGCGAGCAGACGGCGACGCAGGGCGCTGCTCATTTAGAAGCTGTGGGCGATGCCCGACAACAGGTGGCGGGTATCTTGGCCGGGCGACACAGAGCCGAAATCATTGGCCGCGTAGCGTGCCGACGCGCCGTTGGTCATCTTGGTGTACGCACCAAACACATAGGTGCGCTTGCTCAGGTAGTAGGCCACGCCGGCGGTGAGCTGGTTGCCCTCCAGGCCAGCGGTGCTGCACGCCGCATTCAGGCGACTGCACGAGCCCGCGTCGGCCTTGACGTAATGCCCCATCACGCGCCACTGGCCGAAGCGGCCGTCGTAAGCCACCAAGTAGGCCGTGTTGTTGTAGCTTTGGAAGCGGTTGTTGACCACGGCCTTTTCGTTGTAGGACTTCTTGATGACGTCGAACTCGACCCTCTGCCCGGGCATGAAGCGCCACTCGAAGGCCGCCTGCCAGGCGGTGTCGCGCGAGGTGACGGTGTCGGCCGCGCCGTTGTTGCGCAGCGCCGATGGTGAGTTGACTGAGCCGCCGAAGAAGTTATTGTGGATTTCGTAGGCCAGCGAGGCGTAGAACGCGCCCTTGTCGTACTTCACGCCGATCGATTGGGTGGTGGCGGCAGCCAAGGTGGCGGTGGCGTTTTCTTGCGTGGCCCACTGCGCACCGAATTGCACGCCGCCAAAATTGACCGAGTCGTAGCGCACCGAATTGGCCCGGCGCTCGTGAAAGCGCGAGGTGTTGCTGGTGCCAAACGGCGCCTTGCGCAGAATGTTGCTGGACGACACCGGTGTGCCGCTGCTGATGCCCAGGATGCCCAGCGTGTCGCCGTATTCTTTGAACACGGTGTCCATGAGGCCCAGCTTGACGGTGCCGAAGTTGCCCTCGACGCCGACAAAGGTGTTGCGGCCAAAGGTGTAGCCCGCCGCCTGGCCGTTATCGACCAAGGCCACGCCTTCGAGTTGGAAGATGGCCTTCAAGCCACCGCCCATGTCTTCCTTGCCACGGAAGCCGAGGTAGGTGTTGCCGGCCGACATGCCCTTGACCTTGGGCGCCAAGTTGATGCCAGTGGCAGCTGGCGCCAGGGTGGACATGACCGTGCCGACAGGGCTGGCGCCGCCGCCCTTTTCTTCCTCGACATAGGGATAGAGCTTGCCGTACACAGTGACGGACTGGGCTTGCGCGAACGAGCACAGCGATGCCGCGCCCAAAGCCAGGATCAGGGGGAGTTTTTTCATGTCAAAGCTCGCTGGAGGAGTAGGGGGTTGGCAGAGAAAGGGGTCGTGGCCCGTTGCGATCATCGTTCCGCATAAAGGAACTTCGGTCTGTCGGGCGGAACATGGGCGCAAGGATGGTTCTCGCGCGGGTGCGTGTCAATTCGGGGCGTCCCGCAATCAAGCTTTTTGCAACACTTTGGGCGGCAAATCGGCCAGCTCGGACTGATAGGCCTCGTCCATGCGCGGCTGCATGCCGATCTTGGCCAGCTCGGCGGCAAAGCCGGCGCGCACCTCGGGGCCTTCATCGGCGTAATCGATCTGGTCGCCGCCCACGCGCTTGCTGATCCAGGCCTTGGGCACGCCCTGCGCATTGCGGATGGACACGCCCTCGGCCTTGAAGGCCAGGTAGCGCGCGGGCGAGGTGCCGGTGTTGAAGTGCTGGTGCAGCCACATATTGGGCGGCACGATCATCGCGCCCTCGCTCCAGTCAAAGCGCTGCACCGGCTCGCCCTCGGGTGCCATCAGGCTGTAGCCCTGGCCGCTCATGATGATGACGTGGGCGCCGGGGCCGTGGGCGTGGGCCTTCTTGTAGGTGCCCACGGGGAACTGCGAGATGTGGCTGTTCATGCTGCCCTTGGCCATGCTGAATCGAATGTGGCCGCCACCGGCGCCACGTTCTTTGGCTGATATCAAGGGCAGGTTGATGGCATCGGCAACGAAGTTGGTGTCGAGCAGCAGGCCTTTTTGCTCGCCGCCGTTGGCGAAGTAATTGCTCTCGCCCGCGAAGCGGTCTTTGAAGTCGCGCCGCGTGTTGAAGACGAAATCGGTGTCACCAAACGAGTTGATGACGACTGGCGCGTTGGTCACCGAGACAAAGCGTGCGGGCTCTTTGCCCGAGCCGTTGAAGTGCTGGTGCAGGGTGTTCAGCGGGATGGCAAAGATGGCGCCGGCTTTCCACTCGAAACTGACGCTGGCGCCGGCCTCGTTGCGCACCGTGGTCGAGCCCCGGCCGTCGAGCACGTAGATCATTTCTTCAAACAACTGGCGCTGTGGCGCGAGCTGCTGGCCGGGCGGGATCTCGCAGACATAACAATCATTTGACGTGCGCGAGGCGTCGTGGTTGAGGTAGACGCCACGGCCACCGCGCCGCGCCCAGGGCTTGAGCTCAACAGTGTGCAGATTGCGCACGTACATCGAATCGATGATGTCCAGGCCTTCGGCGGCGACCCAGCGCGTATAGGGCGTGGCCTTCTCGGTGGCGAACTTCGAGGCGATGGCCTCGGAGACCAGGGCGTTCTTGGTGGGCGTGGTGGTGCTCATGGGGGCATTGCTCAAGTGGAAGTCTTCGTCAAATAACGCTTAACCAACGCGGCCGTGAGCGCGATGCCGGGCTCGAACTCGGGCGCGTCGTCGAGCTGCTCCAGATCGTTCAAGCCGCTGTACTTGAAGATGCGGTTGATGGCCGAGATCAGCCGCACGGGGCGGTCGGGGCTAGCGTTGAAGTGCTGGTGGATGGTGTTGGGCGGGATGTAGATGACGTCGCCGGCTTCCCATTCGTAGCGCTTGATTTCAAGCTGCGGCGTCCAGTGGTAGGTGTCGGTAATCTCGACATCACAGTCCTGGTGGAGGTCGTAGCCGCGGCCTTCGACGACGTACAGGCACTCTTCGGCGAGGTGCCGGTGTTTGCCGCTCTGGCTGCCCGGCGGAATGATCTGCATGTAGGCGTCCACCGTCTCCATGCGCGTGTTCATGCTGTCGTTCAGCAGATGCTTGAGCAAGCCTTGCCGCGCCATCTCCCAGGGCATGTCCTCGGGCTTGACGACCTTCTTGCGCTTGGCGTTGCGTGCCGGTGCTTGAGCCGCGTCGTCCAGCAGTTGCTGGTACAGGTCTTGATGAGCGCTGCCTTTGAGCCAGGCCTTGGCTTCGGTCCATGCCATGTCAGGTTCC
>JAYSSS010000048.1:0-116795 GCA_043720415.1 Ideonella sp. | reverse complement strand
TCCTGGCGAGCGAGATCAAGGCCGGGCTGGTGGCGGTGCGTGACGACCTCGACCGCAGCGTGATCACGATCCGCGGCGACGGCCTGTTCGACCCCGGCAGCGCGAGCCTGAGCGACGACCGCGAAGCGCTGATGAAACGCATCGCGGAAGCGCTGGCGCAAGTGCAGGGCCAGATCCTCGTGACCGGGCACACCGACAACCAGCCGATCCGCTCGGTGCGCTTCCCGTCGAACTGGCATTTGTCGGAAGAACGCGCGAAAGCCGTGCGCGGCATTCTGGTGTCGCGTGGCGTGGCCCCTGCCCGCGTGCTCGCCGAAGGGCGGGCCGACGGCGAGCCGGTGGTCGCGAACGACACGCCGGGCAACCGCTCGATCAACCGGCGTGTCGAAGTGACGCTGGTCGCGGCCCGCACCGGAGCGGCGTCATGAAGAAGCTGTTCGGTCTGATCTTCAACGGCTGGGTGCTCGCGATCCTCGGGCTGCTGGCGATCTCGTTGCTGGTCTGGATCGTCGGGCCGATGATCGGCATCGGCGACGCGCGCCCGCTCGAAAGCGCCACGGTGCGCCTGAGCGTGATCGGCGCGATCGTGCTGCTCTACCTGCTGCAAAAAGCATGGAAAGCCTGGAGCGCCCGGCGCACCAACAGCGCGGTCGTGAACCACATGCTCGCCGACGCGCCCAAGGGCGGCGGTGACGCGGCCAGCGCCGAGCTCGCCACCATCAACGAGCGTTTTCAGAAGGCACTGAGCACGCTCAAACAAGCGCGCTTCGCCGGCAACCGCAGCCTGTGGTCGAGCGCTTCGGCGCGTGTCGGCCAGCGTTACCTGTACGAGCTGCCGTGGTACGTGATCATCGGCGCGCCGGGCTCGGGCAAGACCACGGCGCTGCGCAACTCGGGCCTGCGCTTCCCGCTGGCTGGGGGCCAGGGCGAGGCGGCTGTGCGCGGCGTGGCCGGCACCCGCAACTGCGACTGGTGGTTCACCGACCAGGCGGTCTTGATCGACACCGCCGGGCGCTTCACCACCCAGGACAGTGACCAGGCCAACGACAGCGCCTCCTGGGCCGGATTCCTCGATCTGCTGAAAATCTCGCGCCCGCGCCAGCCGCTCAACGGTGTGCTGGTCACCGTCTCGGTGTCGGATTTGCTGGCGCGCAGTGCCGCTGATCGCCAGCGCCACGCCGCCACCGTGCGCCTGCGTGTGCAAGAGCTGCATGAGCGGCTGCAGATCCGATTCCCCGTCTACCTGCTGGTCACCAAGTGCGACCTGATGTCGGGCTTCATGGACATGTTCGGCCCGCTGGACAAAGACCAGCGTGCCGCGCCCTGGGGCTTCACTTTCGCGCTGCCAGGCGCCGGCCCAGCCCACCCCGGTGGCACTGCTGGTGGCACCGGCCTGGCCGCCTTCGACAGTGAATTCGATGCCCTGGTGGCGCGGCTCGACGATGGCCTGGTGGACCGGCTGCAGGGCGAATCCGATGTGCAAAGGCGCGCCCGCATCTACGGCTTTCCCGGCCAGTTTGCGGCGCTGCGCGATGTGCTGCGTGAGTTCTCCGAGTCGGTGTTTTCGCCCTCGGCCTTCGAGGCCCAGCCCTTGCTGCGCGGCGTCTACTTCGTCAGTGGCACGCAAGAGGGCACACCCATAGACCGCGTGCTCGGCGCCCTGGCCCGACGCTTCCCCGTCGAGCGCCAAGCCCTCACGCCCCTGCAGGCCAGCGGCAAGAGCTACTTTCTATCGCGCCTGCTGTCCGAGGTGGTGTTTGCCGAGCAGGGCCTGGCCGGCACCCACCGCCGCTGGGAGCAGCGCCGCAAGCTGCTGGTGATCGCCGGCTATGCCGCTGTGGCGAGCTTGTCGCTGGGCGCCATCGCCGCCTGGACGGTGAGCCACGGCAACAACAGCCGCTACATCGAGGCCGTGGCCGCGCGCACCGACAGCGTGCGCCGCCTGGTGCAGGAGACGCCCAACCGTCACTCGCCCGATCTGGGCCCCATCGTCGCCGCGTTGCAGGCCACGCGTGGCCTGGCCGAGGCCGGCGGTGCTGGCCCGACCCAGGCCAAGCTGCAGGCCCAGCCGCAAGCCAAGGCGAACGCCGCCGCCCCGGTGTCGGCACAGGGCCAGGGCCAGGCCCAGCCTCAAGCCCCAGTTCAAGGCCGCAGCGCGGTGCCCTGGTCCATGGGCTTTGGCCTGTACCAGGGGGCCAAGCTCGACCGCGCCGCCGAAGCCGCCTACGAGCGCATGCTGATCGATGCCGTGCTGCCCCGACTGGCCCTGCGCATCGAGGCGCAACTGCGCGCCATCGATCAGCCAGAGTCGCAGTACGAGGCCCTCAAGGCCTACCTGATGATGTATGACCCCGAGCGCTTCGATGCCGTCGCCTTGAAGGCACACATCGAGGCCGACTGGGATGCGCGCCTGGGTCGTGAAGTCACGGCCGAGCAACGCGACCAGCTCGGTCGCCATGTCGATGCCTTGCTGGCCCAAGGGGCTGCGCTCTCGCCGCTGCCGCAGGACAAGGCGCTGATCGAGGCGGTGCGCCTGCGGCTGAGCAGCGTGCCCTTGCCGCAGCGCGTGTACAGCCGCCTGCGCCAGCAAGGCCTGGGCAGTGAGTTTGCGGATTTCACCGTGGTCCGCTCCGGCGGTGGCAATGCGCCGCTGGCGTTCACCCGGGCCAGCGGCCTGCCGCTGACCAAGGGTGTGCCGGGCTTGTTCACCTACAACGGCTACCACAAGGGCTTTCAAGCGGTGGTGGGTGAGGTCACCAAGCAATTGGCCGATGAGCAGGGCTGGGTGCTGGGCATAGCGCCCGAGGCGGCGACCGCACGCGATGCCAACAGCGCCCGTGACAGCTTGGGCGCGCTGGGCGGATCGAACAAGCTGGTTGACGATGTGCGCCGGCTCTACCTCAACGAGTACGCGTCCGTCTGGGAAGCCTTCATCGCCGACGTGCGCCTGGTGCCCGTGACCAGCATCAACCAGGCGGTGCAGACCACGCGCGTGCTGTCGGCGCCGGACAACCCCCTGCTGCCCCTGATGAAGGCCATGTCCAAAGAGACCACGCTGCTGGCCAGCAGCACGGTGGTCGATGCCGCCGCCAACACCGTGCGCGAGGTCGTCAAGGCCGGCAGCGAAAGGGTGCTGGGCAGGCTGGCGCCCAAGCCCTTGACCACCGGCGCGCCCTCGGCACGCATCGAAAGCATCGTCGACGACCGCTTCGAGGCCCTGCGCCGCCTGGTCACCGCGCCCGAGGGCGGCAAGGCGCCCATCGAAGGCGTGGTGGCGCGCCTGGCCGAGCTGCAGGTGCACCTGACGGCCGTTGATTCCGCCCTCAAAGGCGGCGTCGCGCCACAGGCCTCGCCCCTGCCCAACCAGCTCAAGAGCGAGGCCCTGAACGTGCCGCAGCCGCTGCGCGGCCTGCTGGAGAACCTGGGCTCGACCAGCGCCAGGGTGGCGCAGATGCAGCTGCGCGAATCGCTGTCGCGCGAGGTGCGCGCCCAGGTGGGCGAGTTCTGCCAGCAGGCGGTGCAGGGGCGTTTTCCGTTTGACCGCAGCGCCACGCGCGGCGAGGTCACGCCCGCGGATTTCGCCGCGGTGTTCGGCCCGGGTGGGCGCTTTGATTTGATGCAGCAAAAGCTGGCGCCCTACATCGACATCAGCACCCGGCCGTCGTGGACCTTTCGCGCCGTCGATGGCACGCCCCTGGGCACCGATGTCGGCAGCCTGCCGCAGTTCCAGCGCGCCGCTGCCATCCGCGAGACCTTCTTCGCCGGTGGCAGCGGCACGGCCATGCGGCTGACCATCGCGCCGGTGGACATGGATGCCAGCCTGGCCAGCATCACGCTCGATGTGGACGGGCAGATCGTGAGTTATCGCCACGGGCCGCAGATCCCGGTCACCGTGCAGTGGCCGGGCCCACGGGGCAGCGGCCTGGTGCAGGTCAGCGCCACGCCAGCGGGCATCGCCGGCATGTCGTTCAGCGGCCCCTGGGCGCTGTTTCGCATGTTCGAGCGCGTGGGCATTCAGCCCGGGGCCAGCACCGAGCGCTTCCGCGCGGTGTTCGATCTGGATGGCCGCAAGGCCAACTTCGATGTCACCACCAGCAGCGTGCGCAACCCCTTCCGGCTGCGCGAGCTGGGTGAGTTCTCCTGCCCCAACGGGCTGTGAGCCAGCCGCGCCGGGCCTGCGATGAGTCTTGACCCATTGGCGGCGGCGCCCGGCTGGTTTGGCAAGCTGTCCTCGCTGGGTGACTTTGCTTCCCGCCGCTTGCCCCCCGATTGGGTCGGATCCTGCGATGGCTGGCTGGCCAGTGGCATGAGCGCCAGCCAGGCGCAGTTGGGGCCGGCGTGGCAAGGGCACTACCTCTCGGCGCCGGTCTGGCGCTTCGCCTGGGCGCCGGGGGTGATCGACAAGGCCTGGTGGTTTGGCGTGCTGATGGCCAGTTGCGACAACGTCGGGCGCTACTTTCCGCTGGTGGTGGCGCAGTCGCGTGAGCGCGCGCCCAGTGATCGGCTTGGCCTGGATCACCTGGAACTGTGGTGGGCACAGGTGTCACAGGCGGCCATGCAGACGCTGCAGGAACAGGCCTCGGTGGCCGAATTCGAGGCCGATCTGGCGGGCCTGATGCCTTGGCCTTCGGCCCGCAGTGCGGCGCCGCTGGCGGTGGCCTCCGTGGCTGATCGACGGCGCATCGCCCTGACCGCCGGCAGTGGCCTGGTCGATGTTGCGGACGTTTGGGCCTCGCAGGCCTTGCTGGGCCAGCTCTCGGGCTGCAGCCTGTGGTGGCCCCTGGTTGAGCCCGGCCAGGCTTCGGCGCTGACCGTAGCGGCAGGCCTGCCGCCCGCGGCGCAGTTCAGTGAGCTCTTGACCGGCAGCTGGTAGTCGGCGCTTTGTCGTCGGCAGCCTGAGGGCAGGGCGCACGCGCCTGGTGCCCGCGGCCGATCAACGCCGCGCCAGCGGAATGGTGTCCTCGGCCGAGGCATCCAGCGTGGCGGCTGGATCACCCGCCCACAACGCCACGGCACTGAAGTTGTCTTGCCGCGGCAGCGCGCGGTGCTCGATGCGTTGCTCCATCAAGGCCAGCCAGTCGTCGGGCGTGCTCGCCCGCCCCAGTGTGGCGGCGATGATGGCGGGGTCAATACTGTCCCACCAGCCGTCGCTGCACAACAAGAAGGCGTCGCCCTCCTTCAGGCCGACGGGGCGCACGACGGTGTGCGGGTCCACAGCGCCCTCAACGCCCAGCGCTGCCACCAGTTGGTTCTTGTAGGGGTGGCTGCGCGCTTGCTCGGCGGTGATCAGCCCGGCGGTGACCATTTGCTGGACCACGCTGTCGTCGCTGGTGACCAGATCCACCAGGCCATGGCGCACGCGGTACAGCCTGGAATCGCCGACATGGGCCCACAGGGCGTGCTGGCGAGCCGGGTCGATCCACAACACCACCACGGTGCTGTGCATGGATGCCGCTGGGTCATTGGCCACCTGATGGCGCTGCAGCTCGGCGTGCGCGCTGGAAACGATGCGGCTCAAGGTCTGCGGCGCGAAGGCCGACTCCGAGGCGCTGTGCAGCATCGATTCGATGACATGGATGGTGCGCCTCGAGGCCTCGCTGCCACGGCGATGGCCACCGGCGCCATCGGCCACCACGGCATAGAAGCCGCCCGGTGCCGAGCCGTGACACAGGCTGTCCTCGTTGTTGCTGCGTTGGCCTTGACCGCTGCGCGCGGCCGTCACGATGTTGAGCATAGGGGCTGTGCTTCGCGAAGCAGCAAGGTCAGGGGTTCACTCGGCGCCGCGCCCGGGGCGCAGGCGTTCGAGCTGTTGCTTGTAGGCGGCCAGAAAGGCCTTGCCGAACAAGGTGTGGAAGTCGTCCTGGGCCTCGTCCCGAATGCCATCAAAGTGCTGCAGGTACAAGTCCCACAGCCGCCCCTTGCGATTCATCGGCAACAGGCTGTCAAGCAAGGAAGTGCCGCTGAGTTTGGACTCCAGCTGTTCGGGCGCAAAGCGGCCCAGCACGCCATCCAGCGCGGCGCGCATGCCGGCCATGGTGCCAATGGAGTGGCCCACCAGGTCGTTCATCGCCTCGGTCATGGCTTCTGGCCCGGGCAGGAAGCCGCGCATCGGCGGGCGCAGCAGTTGCTCAAGCGCAGTCTGCGCATCGGGCGAGAACTTCATGGGGTTGTTGGCGCGCTGCTGAATCATGGTGACGTCGGCGCGCAGCTCTTGTTTGGTGCTGGCGCGCACCGCCATCAGCTGCATCGCGCCAGCCACGGCAGCATGCAGCAAAGCGCCGATCTCGTGCATGGTGTGCGGGCTCAGGCCCTGAGGCAGCGGCAGGTCCAGCTGGGCGCCGGCGCAAAAGGCCTGCCACAGCGCGTCGCCCGAGGGCGCGGTGGCGGCCGCTGGGGGTGCGGCGGTCTCTTCGGTGGCGGCCAAGCTGGTGGCACGCGAGGGCTTAGCGACCGCCGGGTCCAGCGCGAAGCCGAATTCGATTGCATCGCTGGCCTCGGTGTTGGCCGAGGGCGGCGGGTGTGCTGGCCAGGGCCGCAGGGCCGGCGTCGGCACGGCCTGTTCAAGCGGCGCTGGCAGGTGGGCAGCGCCCGGCCGCAGCCAGGTGGCATCGAGCGGAATCACCGGCGCTTGCGCATGGGCAGGTGCGGCCGCCGCAGGTGCCTGCAAGGGTGCCGACGCTGAAGCCACCGAAGGCGGGGCCGACGCCCGTGGCGCGAGGGGTTTGGGGGGCACAAAGGCGGCCCGCAGGTTGGGCGTGTGATTGGCGGCCGGCGCTGCCGCTGGCGCGGGCGCAGCGGCATCGCCAAACATCGCCATGGGGTCGGTGGAAGTGCCGGCCTCCAGCCGGGCATGGCCTGCCGCCGGTGACTGGCTGCCAAATCGCGCCAGGGCGTCGGCCGCGGCGCCGCCGTTGCCAAGGTCGAACAGGGCGTCGATCGAGCGCGCATCGCCAGCGGGCATCAAATCGGCAAACGGATCGGTGGGGGCACGTGGGGCAGCCTTGCCGCGCTGCGGCGCCGGCGCGGCGAAGGGATCAAAGTCCTCGGGCAGCAAGGGCGCAGGCGCGGCCGTTGGTGCACTGGCCCAGGCGGGCGAGGCTGCGGGCACGCCTGCCGCGGGTGAGAAGAGATCGGCAAAGGGATCGGCCGCCGGAGGGCCGGCCCGGCCGGCGCCAGCGGGCGGGGCCGACACCGCTGTGCCCAGCAGATCGGCAAACGGGTTGTGGCTGGACAAGGGCTCGGCCAGCTTGGGCAGCGCCGAGCCGCTGGCGCCGCCCGCGGACTGGCCTTGGGGTGCGATGTAAGCCGGTCGCAAGGCCTGATGTGGGGCTGCAATCGGCGCTTCGACGGGTGCCGGTGCAGCGGTCGCCGCCCTGAAGGGCGCTGCCGCCGGTGCCGGCGCCTTGGCAAGCACTGGTCTGCGCAAGGCTGGCGAGGTGTCGGCCATGGGCGGCAGCGCCTGCCCGGCCAGGGTGTCGTTGACCATGGCGCGCCCGCGGGCGACCTTTGCGCCGGCCAGGTTGCTGCTGTGGCCATCGATCACACGCAGCAAGTAGCCGCCAATGCGCACCTCATCGCCATCGGCCAGTGCGCTGGACTCGCCCGCCGCCAGTGGCCGCCGGGCCACGCTGATGGGGTTGGCAGCGCCGACGTTCTTGATGCGAAAACTGGCGGCGACCTTGCTGACCTCGGCCTGCAAACGGGAGATGTGACGCTCCGGGTCGGGCAAGGCCATGGTGTTGTGGTCGGCACGGCCAATGGTGCCGCCACGCCCATCAAAGCTGGCGGTGATGGGCTGGGACAGGGGGATGTCGTTGAGCGACACCGCCAGCAGGGTGAGCGTCATGGGGATGGGGCAAGGTGGCAGCGTGACGCGCCCATGGCCTGGGTCGCGGCCGGCCATGGTCGGGTGCCGAGGGCGCAGCGGCAATGTCCGAAAGTCATCCGCAGCTTGCCCGCCATCCTCACGGCAACGCCCAGTGCAGCCAAACGGACACCAGACCGAACAGCGCCGCCAACAGGCCCCATGTGCGCGCGCCGGGATCGATGCGACCGACACGCCCCATGCGCCAAAGCGCCAGTGCGGCAAACAACAGCGCCAGCAGCGGCATCAACCAGCGCGGGTTCATGCGGTGCGAGACGCTGAGAGCGGCGCGGCCACCGAATCCGCCGCCAAATCCGCCGCCAAATCCGCCCCATGCCGGGCCGCTGCGGGGAACATGTCCGCCAGCAAGCGGCGCTGTCGCCAGGCGGGTGCGGCCACGTTGAACAACGGTGTGCCCGGCCTGGCCAGGCAAAGTGCAATGGCCGCCAGCGCGCGCTGGCGCTGGCCGCCTTCATGCAACACCCGAGCAGCCGCCGGCGCGCCGGCGGCCTGGCCCATGAACAGCCGCACATCGGCAGGAATGCTCGTTGAGTTTGCGGCCCACCAGGATCGAATGGCGGCCACCTTGGGCCAGGGCAGGCTCTCGTCCGCATCCAGCGACACATCCTCATCCTCGGGGTCTTCGCTGGCGCTGGCACCGGCCTGGCCTTCGTCGGGTGCCGTTTGATCAAAGCCCAAGGCGGCAAGGTCAGCGCCGGTGATCCAGCTGAAGGACTCACCAGCCAGCCGCGCCGCGCTGCGGTCGGCCATTTGCTCGATCAACCAGGCAACATGGCGCTTCTCGCCGAGCAGCCCGCAGGCACGAAGCAGGCGACGCCGCCACAGTGCATTGCCCGGCTGCGCCCTGGACTGGTCTGCAAGTTTGCGCACGCTTTCGGCGGCCGCTCCAGATTCACTGGCCAGGAGGTAAAGCGCCAAGGCTTTGTCGGCCACCGCGGGCTGAAGCTCTGAAGTGACGCTGTGCACCACGCCGTCCAACAGCGCGAGCGCGCGCTGGTGGCTTTCAGTGCTGGTGCCTTGGTTGTATGGGCCGCTGAGCAGGCACGAGGCCATGGCCGCTGCCAGTGCGACCGTGGGTTCGGGATCGCCCAGGGCCTGGTGCAGTTTCGCCAGGCGATCCGCCTTGCCAAGCTCGCCGAGCGCACGGCAGGCCGCAGCCCGCACGCCCGCATCGGCATCGGCCAAGCCCAGGTTCAATGCCGCACCCGGATCGACGCCGTGCAGGCGACACGCGTCCAGCCCCAAGCGGCGCAAGTCCGGCGCTTGCGCGCCCAGCAGTCGCCGCACCACACCGCGCAGACGCGGCGGGCTCATCCAGCCCAGGGCGCTGAGCAGCCCGCGTTGGGCAGACCCGGAACTGCCGGCAAGCTCAAGCAGTGGCTCAATGCGGTGCGGACTCTCACTGTCCAGTGCACAGACTGCCGCCGCGAACACAGTGCCAGCTCCGGGGTCTTGCAATGCCGCCTGACAGTGTGCGAGTCCGTTCGCGCCCGCCACGCTGAGGCCGTCAAGGTGCGCCGCAATGCGGTTGTCGTGCCTAAGCAGCAGAGGCAGCGAGACATGCGCGGCACGAAGCAGGACTGAGCGGTTCTCGCGCAGCAGCGCCGCTTCGTCGGCATGCTGCTGAACGATGCCGTCTATGGGCAGGTGGCCTTTTGTTGCGTCCGGTTTCACACTGGGCTCTGGCATGGTGTGGGCATGGTGCGCGAGCGCCGCCGCCACCGCATCGAACCAAAGTCATTGCCTTGCCGAGCGCCATGGGTGCAGAGTGCAGGTGATATCCTGGATCGAGGATGCCCACGGTGCACCGGCAACCCGGGAATGGAACTCGAGACCATGAAGCTGGACCAGCATAAACGCCTGCACGCTCTCTTCACCAGCATCGCCTGCGCGGGGTTTTTGGCGTCTTGCGCGGCACCGCCCGTGCCTTCCGCTGTGCCCACCCCGGCCAAGCCCGTGAGCGCACCGGCACCTGCAGCGCCTGTCGAGGCCGCAGCGGTGGCCGCCCCAGAGGCAACACCACCCGCGGTGGCGGCTGTGCCCGCAGCGCCGGCCCAGACGCCGGTGACGCCGGTGACCATGCAAAACGCCCAGCGCCAGGCCACGTCCGCCATAGACATGCTGGAGGCGGGACAGGAAGAGCAGGCACTGGCCGAGCTGCAGCGTGCCTTGCAGGGTGACCCCAACAACCGCTTGGCGCAGAGCCTGTTGCGCCAGATCCAGGCCGACCCTGTCGCCGTGCTGGGTCGGGAGAGCTTTCCGTACCGCGTTCAGCCCGGTGAATCGCTGTCCAAGATCGCGCAGCGCTTCATGGGCGATCTTTACCAGTTTTACATCCTGGCGCGGTACAACGACATTCGCGTGCCCAGGCAGGTGCAGGCCGGCCAGATGATCAAGGTGCCGGGTAAGGCGCCCGCGGGTGCAGCCGGCGCCGCTGGCGCCGCTGCCCCATCGCTTGTCACCGCGCCGACGCCAGCACCGGCAGCGGCAGCGGCACCCGCCGTCGACCCAGCCAAGGCCGAGCGCGAACGCCAGGCCAAAGTGGCCGCGGCGACGCGGGCCGCCAAGGCGGCCTATGCGCGCCAGGATTTGCTGCGCGCCATTCGCAACTGGGACATCGTGCTCGAGCTCGACCCGAGCAACGATGGCGCCAAGATCGAGCGGCAGCGCGCCATTGACTTGAAAGCCAAGCTGGACAAGCTGCCCAAGTAGCGGGCTCGCTGCCAAGGGCGGCGACGCGCCTTTTCCAGCAGGAGCTCGGGCTTTGAAGTTGGGCCTGAGTTGGGCCCAAGCTGGGCACGCTGCGGGCCAGCAAAGGGGTTCAGCCTAGCGCGCTGGCTTTTGCAACTGCAGCAGGCGTTCTCGCGCGGCATCCAGGCGTGGGTTGAGCTGCAGCGCCTTCACCAAATCGGCGATCGCGGCCTTGCGATCTGCGGCGCTGCGTTGCTCAGCACGCTGCACATGCAGCGAAGCCAACATAGCGCGGGTGGCGCCGTCTTGCGGCGTGCGTTGCAACTGTTCGTCCAACAGCGTGATAGCTGCTTCGGTGTGGCCCTGGCTGGCCATGAGGCTGGCGTGCTCCAGCTGATTGCGCTGTGTCGCGCTGATCTGCGCCGGCTCTGGCAAACGCCCGCGCGCGGCGGAGTCCGCCGGCGCCGGGGCGGCAAAGGCTGCTGCAGTGAAGGCGCGGGATGTCGACCCGGGCGGCGCGCTGAACCGGCCAACCGTGCTGGCGTGATGGCGCTCGCGCTCCAGCATGCGCAGCGCTGCAGCCGCTGGCCCGTACGACGGGTCAAAGGCCAGTGTCTCCAGCCAGGCCTGCTCGGCCATGGCCGTGTCACCGCGCTGGCGTGCGGCCGCCGCCTGCGCCATGCGCTGGGCCACGGCCTGGGCAATGGCCTGGCGCGCTTGTGCCAGGCCGGCGGCAAATTCGCCGCTCTCGGGGACGGCCAGGCTGAGCGCCTCCCAGGCCAGGGCGGCGTCGGCCAGGCGCGACCCGCGCGCAGCCTGCTGCGCACGCAGCAGTTGGTCGGCGACAAAGCGCTCCAGCAAGGGGTCGCCGGCCGGAGGCAGGCGCTGCGGCACGGGTGGTGGCGCTGCGGGCGGTGCCGGGGGGAGTGGTGCTGGCACCGGGCTGGCCACCGCGACCGGCGGCTTGGGCAGCGAGCACGCCGCCATGCCCAGCGCCACGCCCGCGCACAGCAGGCTCAACAGCCCAGGCCGGCCCATGTTCACGGCGTGAAACCTCGCCGGGTCTGCAGCTTGGCCTTGAAGCCTTCGAGATCAAGGTCACCAAAGATCATGGTTCGACGCAGCAGCATGGCCTGGGCGTGAAAGGCATTGCCGCCCGGCACCACGGTGAGCCCGAGCTCATAGCCATGGTGCTGGGCCCTTTCGACAACCACGGCGTTGGCGTCGCCGAAGGGATAGGCCAGATGCCGCACCAGGGCGCCTGGCACGCGGCGCTGCAAGAGCTCGCGTGGCTGCAGCAGCTCGGTGTCCAGGTTGGCCCGCAGACGGGCCTCGCTTTCGCCGGGGATACGTTCGATCAAGTTGCGATGCGTCTTGGAGTGGGCCTGGATGTCGACCAGCCCACTGGCGTGCATCTCCTGCAATTGCGGCCAGCGCAGGGCATCACCCGAGCCCATGAAATCGGTGTAAACGAACAAGGTGGCAGCAAAGCCGTATTGCTGCAGCAGCGGGAAGGCGTGGCGATGGGTGGATTCGTAGCCATCGTCGATGGTGATCACCACCGATTTGGCTGGCAGCGCCCGGCGCCCGGCCAAGAAGTCGGCCACATGGGCCAGACGGATGACGTGATAGCCGTTGCTCGCCAACCATTGCAGTTGCGCGGCAAAACGTGCCGGCGACACGATCATCTTCGAGTTGCCGTTGCCAAAACGGTGATAACAAAGTATCGGGACGGTTTGCACTCCCTCGGGTCGCACGCCCAGGGGGTTGAGGGCTTGCAGCGGCACCAGCATTGGCAATCGGGGCACCAGGGGCGCCGAGCCGTTGGCCTCAGCGATCTGCCAGGCCAGGCTGGCATCGCCCAGAAAGCGCTCGGCTATCGCGGCGATCTGGTCACCTGCTTCTGGCCGGTAGAGCAGCATGCGCTCGTTGCGGCCCAACACCTGCCCCCTGGCCTGCGGCAATGTCGTGTTCGGCCAGGACAGAGCCGCAGTCACGGGTGAACGGGGTTCGACGCTGGCCTGTGGCGGTGGGTCGGCGGCAGGCGGCGCCTCGGGCGAGGCTGGCGGTGCTGTCGTGGATGGTGTGGTGGGTGGTGTGGTGGGTGGTGTCGCCGCACAGCCGACCACCAGGCCCAAGGCCAGGGCCTGCACCCAAACGCGCCACCCGGCTGCCCGCGGCGCTGCCGCCCAGCGCTGTGCGGCACTGTGCAGCAGACCGCCTGTCATACCGCCGGCGCGCTGGGGGCGGCGGCGCCGGGTGGCGCTGCCGATGTGGCCTTGAGCTCGGCTTGGGCGCCGATGGCGGCAGGGTTTACGGCGCCCATCACGGCCGGTGTGGCCTGTGCAGTGGGTGGCACCACGGGCGCGGACTCGGCCCTGGCCTGCAGCGCCGCTGCCATGTTGTCGAACACCTGAAACAGCTGGCCGAACTCGTCCTTGCGCTGCTCGCGAATGCGGTGATCAAAGCGGCCCTTGGCGATCTCGTCCATGGATTCGCTGAGCAAGCGCACCGGCGCAGCGAACCAGTTGGCCACAAAGTACATGGCGATGGCCACCGACAGCACGGTAACCAGGGCCAACACGCCCATCAGCAGCATGGAAAGCCGCGCCACTTGGGTCAAAGGTTTTTCAGGGATGCCGAGTGCGACGCGGCCGACGCGCCGCTCCTGGAAAGTAATAGGCGCATCGAAGCCCAGAATGGATTCACCATTGACGGCATAGCGCGACACCGCCGTGCGATCACCCACTCCAGCCAGCGATTCAGCCACCGCGGGCTTGTACGGAATGCCGCTTTGCCCCTGCACGCTGGAGACGCGGGCAATGCCACCGAGATCGATGACCACGACGCGCTCGAAGTTGCCGGTCTTCATGATCTCTTGCACCGCCACTTCAATGGAATCCCACTCCTCACCCAGCACATTGGCAGCGTTTTGCGCGGCGATGAAGCGCGCCATTGATGAGCCGTAGTCGCTCACCTGGGCCATCATGGCCGCCTGCTGGCGCTGCATGATGAGCGTGGCCGTCAGGCCCATGACCACCGCCACGATCAGCGCCATGGTGGCCGCCCACTTCACGCGCAAGGGCACGATGTGGGGGCGGTTCTTGTGGCGCGCGGCCTCCTGAATGTCGGCCTGCACCTTGGTCAAGGCCGCGGCCAGCTCGGCGCCGGTTTGAAAGCGGTTCGCTGCTTGCTTGGCCAGGCAGCGGTCAATCACCCGGCGCAAGGCCGCGGGCACATCGGCGCGCTGCTTGTCGATCGGCGCTGGCGTGTCGTTGGCAATGCGCGTGGCCACCACCACCAGGCTGTCGCCGCCAAAGGGCCGCTTGCCGGTGATCATTTGATAAAGGACGATGCCCACGGCGAACAGATCGGAGCGGCCATCGATCTTGTCGCCCCGCGCCTGCTCGGGCGACATGTACTGCGGCGTGCCCAGGATGTCGCCGACACGGGTCGTGCCGCCGGATTCATCCATGGGGTTTTCAATGTGGGCGATGCCGAAATCGGTGACCTTGATGGCCCGACTGTCGGGCGCGCGCAAGATGTTGCCGGGCTTGATGTCGCGGTGGACGATGCCCTTGCTGTGGGCGTAATCCAGTGCCATGGCCAGCTCGATGCCGATGTTCACCACCTCGTGCACCGGCAGCGTCTTCTTTTGCTCCAGCTCCTCGGCCAGCGATTCGCCGGTCAGCAGCTCCATGGCCATGTAGGGGCGGCCGTCGATCTCGCCGACATCGTGCACCGTGGCGATGTGCGGGTGCGACAGTCGCCCGGCAGCACCGGCCTCGCGCAGAAAGCGGATGCGACAGGCATCGTCCTCGCACAGCGAGGCATGCAAGAACTTGATGGCCACATCGCGGCCAATGCCAGGGTCGTGCGCGCGGAACACCGTGGCCATGCCGCCGCGGCCGAGCTTGTCGAGGATCTGGTAGCGGCCAGCACGGCGCAAATCGGGCTCGGCGCCGGGGCTGGTGCCGGGCAAGGTGGCGCTGCGGCGCCGTGGCTCGATGGCGGTCGCCTCATTCTCGCTTGAGGGCCGCACTCTGCCGCCCTGGGCGGCGCTGAGGATCAGTGTGGGCGCCAGCTCCTGGTCGTACTGTGGTGCGGGCGACGGTGCGGGCGACGGTGCGGTGGGTGCTGCGGGCGGTGGGACAAAGGGCGGCAGGACACCGGTGAAGGGTTGCGTGGCGTCGATGTCGGCGACGCTGGCCAGTGGCGCAGGACGGGGGAGGTGCACCGTCTTGGGATCGTTGTCGGACATT
This sequence comes from Ideonella sp., assembly GCA_043720415.1. Classification (GTDB taxonomy): domain Bacteria; phylum Pseudomonadota; class Gammaproteobacteria; order Burkholderiales; family Burkholderiaceae_C; genus Pseudaquabacterium. Next base: position 101,957 of record JAYSSS010000048.1, on the reverse strand, counting down.
TTTGGCGGGCTCAAGGATGGTGCGCATCATGCCTGCCGTGAGCCGGTGGGTCCATACGTCAAGTGGGTGACTTTGTGGGGGTGGGCAGAGGCGCCATGCCGATGTTTTGCGATCAGGTCAGGGGTGCACCTGCCTGAACCGCCGCCCGGCGCAGATCGACATCCAGGGTCGCGATGGGCAGGCCTTGGCGCAAGGCCAGCTCCAAATAGGCAGCGTCGTAGGACGACAGCTTGAAACGCCTGGCCGAGCTGACCCCGCTAACCCTACGAAAAGCGCAGACCTCGCAGTGCCCGCGTTATCGTCATCTACCCGACTTCAAACCTGAGGATCGGCGCGACCTTCATATGTACAGTGTGCAGAGCATTGAGCAGCGGCACGAAAGCTGTCTCCTCGAGATCCACGTTTGAAAGGCTCAACCACGCCTCCCCGCCAACCCACACCGGCCCGTCGTACGCTATCACCATCGGGCGCGGCACTTCGGCAACGTCTGGCGACATCCCACCGGCGGCAGCCACGTGTAGCCACGAAATTAGCAGCTCGTCGACTGCTGTTGCCGTCGCGTTGTCTGGCGGCGATCCGAAATCGATGCAGACTGAAGCAACATCGCTGTCAAGCGAGACTTCCCAATCAAAAGACATCGGCCGCAAACGAATCAAAGGCATCGTTTCATGCGCGCCTTGTTGCGGCGACAGCATGCTTCTAATTCGGGCCCAACGCAGCGGTGCGACACGACGAGCAGAAAAGCGAATCAGATTGCGTAACACGGCAGTTGCGCCAATGTCATCGCCGGAGTGAGCCAAGATCCACTGGGCAGCAAATCGGGTCACCTGAGCACTCGAGAACGCGTCGTGCGATAGCTCGCGCGACATCTCCTTTTTCGAGAAGGCGCCAAAGTCAGCTAGCGTAGCGAAAGACCTTACCAACTGCGGTAACGAGAACGGCGACTGGCCTTCGATCGCGGCTTCGGCTTCCACGGTCAACTCAATCTCGGCGCCGTCGCGCAGCCCATGCTCCCATTCGACCGAGACAGCCTGCCTCATTCTTCGGTCCACGGTCTGGCCGGAAGTGCGTCAAATCGCTCCAACCAAGCGCGTGCGTCGAATTTTTTGTCGCCTAAACCGCCGATGGCCACCCGGCGCAGGGCAAAGAAACGCGCGACTTCGGGAAGTGCACCGATGTCCTTTGCCTGCTCATGCTGGTCGCCGATCATGGGCGTAGTAGCCGAACGCAACATAACCAGGCCATCGCTGTGCACACATTCCGCACCGGCTGCGACTTCACGGCAGCGCCTATCACCACCGCATGCGGCGAAAAGCTCTTCGTCAAGGAAGCTGATCCAGTTCGGACTCGGCGTATTGCCTCTCATCTGCCGCCCAAAGCCGTTGTAGCAAGGGTCGATACCGAGGTACCTTGGCAGCAGTGCGTTGATCGCCGCTGTGGCGTCCTGCGGGAACGGTACAGCGCGCTTTAGGCCCCACCCGACCGTCCCACTCTGCGCCTTGACTTGCATGGCCTCCCCCAGCGCGAACTCGAGGAATTGCTCCTTGCCGATGCGCAGCAGTGTGTCTTCCGGGAACTCCAAACGTAGCAAGCTGACGGACAGGGGAAAAACGGCATCGTCGTTGTCGGCACCTCGAACCGAGATGCCGTATGCGCCGACGCTGCCATCGACTTCTGACGAGTATTCCAAGTCGGGTCCAGGCTCCCCAGCCACTACGGCCCTGAAAACCTTTAAATCACGATTGACGCGATCCTTTGTGAGCGTCTTGAAAGTGCCGTTCTGCGCCAAGTGACCACGGATTGCGTCAGGCCCCACAAATTCAAGGTATCGCGAGACGCTTGAAGCGATCAACCTGCTGGCCTCAATAACTGGCGCGTTCAGGTAATAGGTGGCCACGAGGCCCGGCCTAACGATGACAAAAGTTTTGCCGTCGGCGACCTTGGTGACGCTCAATTTCGTAGCTATAGCCTTGTCGAGGAACATCTAGGCATTCTGCACAGCTAAGCGCAACCCTGGTTGTGCACGATCGTGGGTGGCGACGTGTCTGGATCGATGCCCCTCTGCGCGCTCAGCTTTTCATACTTCTTCAACTGACTCGCATTGCCCGGCGAACTGCTCCAAGTGGGCGGGCCAGCGTACGTACTCTTCGCTGTCGCGCACTTGAACTTGAAGTCAAAGAACTGAGTGGGTTTGCCATCTGGCCCCAACGCGGCAGCATCAGGCCAGCAACTTCCTTTTGGCAATGTTCCGCTAACAAACCGCTGTTCGCGTCCAGGCGCCGCAATGCGCCGCCCACTCTTTGCGTGGTAGCCCTGTTCGCCGCCGACTTTAGGGTCGCGCCCACTTTTGTTGTGGCGTTCTAAGGCCTTTTCACAGCAAGCATGCTTTTCACGACCCTGTTTTGCGCAAGACAGCGGCTTGCCCCTTTTCTTCGCATTGTTCTTCTTAACCTTGTCGCAACGGCAAGCAATTTCCTTGAGGAACTCTTCGGGCGTCGCCAGTGGCATGACTGGCACTTGGATGGTGCCAAACAAGTCCGCCGTATTCTCATGATTCTGAAATTTCTTATCGCTCAGCCGTGCCGCACCCTTCCCATCCATCTTCACGTCGAACGAGTAAAGAATCCAGGTCGATTCCTTCATAAAGGTCGATGACTTCACGCCGCCGGCCACACCGGGGTTGTCGCCGTTTGAGAGCGAAAACTCTGAGCCCTTGATGGCGATCATCATGCCGCCGTCGGCCTTGACGGTGGTGGTGCCTTTGGCCAGGGTGGCCGATTGCGAGATGTTGGGGTAGGGGATGGGGATGGGGCCGCCGGGCGAGGGCGTCTTGCAGACGTCCGGGATGGTGGCGATGGAGATGCCGTTGCTGCCCTTGTGCACCAGCGAGTTCGCCGTGCCATTGACCTTGACGGTGACCGGCATGGCTAGGTGCCCCTGCCGGTGATCAGCAAGGCCGCCGCACGCTCACCGGTCTCGGCGCTGGCCCAGGCGAAGGCCAGGTCGCCATTGGCATAACCCTTGTGTCCAGCGGCCGTGGCCAACATGACGTGCAAAGGCCCGGAGGCCGCAGCCACATCGCCCCAGCAATCGGCCGGCGCGACAAAGTCCGAGGCCGAAGCGAAATATTCCTTGGTGCGCAGGCAGGTGAAACCGTACTCATCGGCGCGGTAGGGCTCGCCGTTCATGTCGCAGTAAACATCCGTCACTTTGCTGTTAGCAGGCGCGGCGGCGAGCGCCGCCCGAAAGGCCTGTGTCAAGCCTTCGCCGATGCAGATGGTCTCGGTCTTGATGCGCTTGGTTTCCATCGCCTGGCCACAGCCCAGCACGGCGGCCAGCGGCTGCAGCCCACAAGTCTTGGCCACGGATTCGCGCATCAACAGCAGGGCCGCGCCAGCCTCGCCGGGGATGAAGCCCCAGGCGTTGTTCAGCGGGCCAGCACTGTGCAGTTGCTCGCAGGCCTCCAGCCATTCCAGCGTTTCCGGCTCGATGTAGCTGTCCACGCCGGCCACGACGCAGGCGTCAAGCTCGCCGCGGCGCAGTTTTTGGGTCGCGGCCTGCAAAGCCATCAGGCCCGCAGCGTGTCCGGCCACAAAGGGCGCGGCAGCGGTGAAGCGCTGCGCATACTGCCGGCCTATGGCCTTCATCATCTGGCTTTGAATGTCGTCCGCCAGGCCCGGCTTGGGCACGGGCAGTCCCAAGGCGAGTGCGACCTTCAAGGCTTTGCCGGCTGTTGAGGCCATCGGCTCCAGGGCCTGATCCATGGCCGGGAAAAGCAGCGCGGCCAGGCGCTCGGCGCCACTCAAACCGATGTCGATCCACGGCACGATGGCCACGCGCATGGGCTCGCCTGCGGTGTCGATCATGTAGGGGTGCTGGCTGAAGCCGCTGATGCCGGCACGCACGGCGGCGGCGCTGGCCCAGGCGTCGCGCCCCAGCGGCGTGCAGGCGCCCATGGCGACGATGACCACGCGCTCGGCCATGTCAGCCCAGCTCCAGGTCGGCTTCGTCGGCGGCGGGTTCACCGGTGCTCATGTCGGTCTTCAGGCTGACGATGGTGCGTTCGAGTTTGTGCACCTTGAAGTGGCAAGGCAGGGCGCTGTGCCAGACGAGCGAGACGCGCGGAAAGTCGGGCTCGATGATCACGCTGTGCAGTTTGCGGTTCTTGTGCAGCTCGCGGCTGCCGTCGTAAAAGCGCGTCTCAAAACCGAGGTAGAGCTTGGGCAGTACAAACCGCAGCCGGCCTTCGGGCGTGAGCCGGTGCAGGGCCGCGCTTTCACCGCCGCGCAAAAACGTGGGCGCCTGCTGATCGAGCGGCGCGCTTTGAAAGTGCCGGTCGTCCAGGTCTTCGGCCAGCAACGGCTGGCGCGTCTTCATCCAGTGCTCGCCATAGGTGCCGGCCAGCGCCACGCGGGGTTGCCAATGGCTGGCGATGGCGCCAAAGCCGGCCGGCGCCGGCCGGTCGTTCCAGGCGCCGATCAAGGCCTTGGGGTCTTCGATATTGGGCAGGGGCAGGCCGTTGGCGTTCTTGCTGTTGATGGCAAAACCGGTGCCCACAGGGTTGCGCCAGTCCCAATCCTTCTCAGGCTGTGCGGACTGGCTGTCCACACCGCCATACGCGCGTTCGTACACCAGTGGCATCTTGGCAAAGGGCTGCGGTGCCGTCATGCCGAAGCTGCCCCAGCTGCGGTCACCAAACACGCGCAGCACCTTTTGCATGGTGCCCAGCCTGAAGCCGACATCGGTGTGCGTCACCGTGGTGCCAAGCGGCGCGTAGGCGTGGCCCACCACCAGCACATCGGTCGTGGCCTTGGTCAGCACCAGGTCGGCGTCGTATTTGATGCTGCTGCGGCCGGGCTCGCCATGGTGCTCGGCCAGACGCAACACGGTGGGCTGCTCTCTGGAAATTGCGGTACTGCCATCGGCCTGGATGTCGAAGGTGGCCTTCACCGCCACCAGCCAGATCTCGGCGCCGTCGCGCCCGCGCACCCAAGCCCGTTCGGCAGCAAACGGCGTGCGGTTATCGACCTGCCACATGGCGCCGGCCCCCGCTTTCAGTTGATGTCGATCGCGGCACCCTTGATCTTGTTGTAGCCGCTGGAGCGGCTCAAGATGTAGTGGCCCTTGATGATGACTTTGCCGGCGCGTGTGAGGGTGATGCTGGCGTCACCGCAGCGCAGCACGATTTCGCGCTCGGCGGTGACGACATAACGCTCATCGTCAGCGTGGATGGTGGTGCCGGTGGGCGCGACCGGGCTCGCAACAGCAGCCAGACGAGGTGATGTGATAACACCCATGACGATGGGCCGGTGCAGATCACCACCATCAAAGATGACGACCACATCGGCGCCGACCATGCTGCGCTTGAGCGCGACGGTCGATCGGGCCGCAATCAGCTGCCCCGGGCATTGCGGCAGATCGCCGATGACGGGCTGGTCCAGAAGGTCAAAGCCGTGCAGCCTGGCCACCGTGGCGGTGGCAGCGGTGGTGCCGGTGGCGCCGGCGGCGCTTGTGCCAGCCACGGCCCCCATGGCCGGCCCAGCGTCGGTGGCCGCACCCACGGCGCGGGCTTGTAGCGCGGCAAAGTCGTCGGCTGGCTCAGCCTCGGCCAGTGTGCCCGTAGCCAAAGCAAGAAACGGATCGTCCATGGTGCCCATGCGCACGCCCTCAGTTGATGCCGACCTTGCTGCCCTTGATCACCACATCGCTGCTGGCCTTGACATTGATCTTGCCTGAGCCATTGATCGAAATGTCCTTGCCCTTGATGGTGATGGTGCCGTCTTTTTTCATGGTGATGCTGGCGCTGCCGGTCTTGATGGTGATGGAGTCGCCGGCGTCGATGACCAGGTTCTTGCCGACCTTGAGGGCATCGTCTTTGGCGACCTGGGTGGAGCGCCCCTTGCCGACGTCGGTGCTCTGATCGCCACCGACCTTGAGCGAACGATTGGCGCCGATGTCCTGGCTTTGGTCGGCGCCCACGCTGGTCGACTGGTTGGCGCCGACGCTGATGCTCTGCGCTGCGCCGATGGTGACGCTTTGCGCCGCACCGATGGCGATTTCTTGTGCCGCGCCGATGGCAATCGATTCATTCACGCCGACCGCATGCGTGCGCTGCAGCGCCACCGTGGCGGTTTCGCTGGCACCGACGGTGATCGAGCGATTGGCACCAATGCTGATGCTTTCGTTGGCGCCGACCGACTCCGTGCGGTTGGCCCCGATGCTGATGTTCTCGTTGACACCCACATCCTCACTGCGATTGACGCCGATGCTGATCTTCTCGTTGTTGTCCACGCGCTCCGTGCGGTCGTGGTGGATGGTGATGGTTTCGTCGTTGTCGACCGTCTCGGTGCGGTTGTGCTTGATGTGGCTGGTCTCATCGTGGTCGATGGTCTTGCTGCGGTCATGGCCGACCCAGTGCGTCTCGTCGTTCTCGACCTCGATGTCCTGGTTTTTCTCGGCGTGCAGCCAGACCTGCTCGCTGCCCTTCTTATCTTCGAAGCGCAAGGCATTGGCATGGCTGTAGGCGCCGCCTTTGCTTGATCGGCTGAGCACGCCGGACTGCGTGGCATTGGCCGGCAGATCCCAGGGCGGCATTTGCTCGGCGTTGTAGACGCGGCCGGTGATGATGGGCTGATCCGGATCGCCCTCCAGGAAGTCAACCACCACCTCCTGGCCAATGCGCGGCAGTTGCACGAAGCCGAAGCTCTTGCCCGCCCAGGGTGAGCTCACACGCACCCAGCATGAGCTCTTTTCGTTCTTGCTGCCCAGGCGGTCCCAGTGAAACTGCACCTTCACGCGGCCGTATTTGTCGGTGAAGATTTCCTCGCCCGAGGGGCCTACCACCACCGCGGTCTGCGGGCCCTGCACAAAGGGCTTGGGCGTGCGCCGCGGCGGCCGGTACTGCTGGGCGCTGGGCATGGCGGCAAAGCTGCACTGAAACCCGCCGGCGGCGTTGCCCGATTCATAGCCATTGACCTGGGCGTTGATGTGCGTTTGCAGGCACAGGTATTCGGTGTTTTGATCGGCGCGCGGGTGGCGTTGCAGCTTGAAGCTGTGGCCATTGGCCAGGCCATGGGCGTTGGTGGCGCCGCTCAGGGTTTCATGGTGGCTTTGTTGCTCATCAATGCGGCTGTCGGTGAGTTGCTGGCCATCGGGCTTTTGGGTGTAGTCGCCTTGATAGTCAAACTGCTCGTGATCGGCCTGTTCGTGTTGGCGGATGAGCTCGGCTTGCACCAGCAGCGAGGTGGAGGGGCGCTCGAAGTCGTAGCTGGTCAAGGCCGTTTTGCCGGTTTCGACGCTGCGCGCGAAGTTCCAGTTGGAGATGTATTCGGTGTCCGGCGGCACCTGGCCCACATTGGCGTAAAAAGGCAGGGCTTCATAGCCGGGCACGGCGCCGTGCGCACTGCTGGCATCCACCAGCATGAGCTTGTGCTCGCCCTCGGTGTGCTCAAAGTACCAGGCGATGCCTTCGTCCTCCAGCAGCCGAGCGATGAAATTGAAATCGGTCTCGCGGTATTGCACGCAGTACACGCGCTTGCGGTAGCTGCGGAAGAGTTTGAACTCGAACTTGGCAATCGCCGCATGGTCGGCAAACACCGTCTCGACGATCTCTTTGACGCTTTGATCCTGGAAGATGCGGCAGTCGGCGGTGCGCGTCAGGAACCACAACCAGGGGCGCACCGTGGCCTCATAGCCAAAGTAGCGGCCCTGGTGGCGGCCAAAACCAAAACGCGTGACATAGCCGTTGATGTGGCGCTGTGCGCCGTCGCGCAAGGCGATGGTGATTGACACCTGTTGGCCCAGCAGTTTTTCTGCGGCGATGTCGGGCTTGTCGCTCAGCATCTGCAAGCGCATTTCTTCCAGCGCGCCCATGCTGGCCGTATGCGACATCGCCTCGAAGCGCAGGTCGGCGGCGGGCAGGGGCGATTGCAGGGTGATGGGCGGGGTCATGGAAGTCCATCATGAAGGCCGGCGATGCGGCTGAACAGGGCCCGGTGAGGGGACCGCTGGGCCGCATGGTCGTTGAGCACCCACGGCGAAGGAAGCGCCAAAGGTCATGCCCATGGCAATACCTGCAGGCCCTGCGCTCCAGCACCCAGGTGCAAGCTTGTTCAGCCGCAGGGCTTGTCCAGTGGCTTGGGCCGCGGCTCATGGCTTGTTCGCCCGCACCAGCCAACCCAGCACCGGCTTGCCGGCCTCATGGCGCAGCGTGTGTGTGCTCAGGTCGCGCAATTGCAGGCCGGCGCCGGCCAGTGCAGTGCGCAGATGCTGTGCGTGGTGGGCGTAGCGGCCATTGCTCTGCAGGCGGTGCGGCGCGTCATCGCCTTCGGCCAAGGCCTCGACAGTAAAGACCAGGCAGCCGCCCGAGCGCAGCGCATTGGCCGCGGCCTGCATGGCAGCGCACAGGTCACCGAAGTAGCACAGGGTGTCGGCAGAAACGGCAGCGTCAAAGCGCTCGGGCTGAGTGGCCAGGTAGTGCACCAGCTCGGCCTTGTGCAGGGTGTCGTAGACAGCCCTCAGCTTGGCCCGGCGCAGCATGCCTACGGACAAATCACAACCCACCAGCTGGCGCGCCCAGGGCCGCAGCAGGGGGCCGCACAGGCCCGTGCCACAGCCCAGATCGACGACATCCAGCGCCGCGCCCGGCTCGCCCAAGGCCTGCTTGAGCGCGGCCACCACCAACGAGGGTGCCTGGTAGTTCAGCGATTCCAGCTTGGCATCGAAGGATTGCGCAAAGCCGTCAAACACGCGCTCCACATAGGCATCGCTGGCGCGGACTGGCGCGGCCTCACCCAGGCAGGCGGCGAGTTGGTGCTGCACCACCGGGTTGTCGGGCTCCTCAGCCAGCCACTCGCGGTAGAGCTGCGCGGCGCGCTCGCGCTCACCCAGAAGGAGCAGGGCACGCAGCACCTGGTCGCGCCCCTGCAGATGGCGTGGCCACAGGGTGATGGCGCGGCTGTTGGCGATCAGGCCGTCATGGATGCGGCCCTGCGACATCAACACCTGCGACAGCTTGTACCAGGCGTCGGCGAAATCGGGGCGCAGTTGCAGTGCGCGCCGGCAACTGGCCTCGGCGGCCTCCAGGCGATGGTGTTTGCGGTGGATGCTGGCCAGGTTGTTCAAGGCATCGGCGGCGCCGGGGTCATCGCCGGCCACGGCCACACTGCGCTCGTAGGCGGCCTGGGCCTCATCAATGCGCTGCGCCGCCATGAACACATTGCCCAGGTTGTTCCAGGGCCCGGGTGTCGCGGGCATCAGCGCAATGGCGCGCTCGATCAGGGCCACGGCCTCGTCGTGCCGGCCCTGGGTGTGGCGCAGTACGCCCAGGTAGTGCAGGGCGTCGGCCTGCTCGGGCCAGCGCGCCAGCACGGCGCTGAAGCGCTGTTCGGCTTCATCCAGCCGCTCGGCGCGCAGCGCCGCAATGGCTTGCGCCAAGGCCTGGGCCAGGGTGGGCTGGCGTGCCGCCGCGGCCGCGGCCAGCGCCGTGAGCTGGCGCTGCTTTTGGCGTTTCGGGTCAGCCAAAGTCATAGCTGAAATCACCGTCGCGCACCAGCACGGCCACGCGCGCAATGGGCAGGCCCAGCATCACGCGGCGCAGGATTTCCTGGCTGATGGCGGGCAGCATGGTGTTGGTCAAGATGGCATCGATCATGCGGCCGCCGGATTCGTTTTCGGTGCAGCGCGAGACCACCAGTTTGACGACCTCGGGATCGACCTCAAACGCCACCTTGTAGCGCTCTTCGACGCGCTTTTTGATGCGGCCCATCTGCAAGCCGACGATGCGCCCCAGGATGTCGTCCGACAGCGGGTAATAGGGGATGGCCACCAGCCGGCCCAGCAGCGCCGGCGGGAAGATCTTCAGCAGCGGCTCGCGCAGCGCCTTGGACATGCCCTCGGGGTCGGGCATCAACTCGGGGTCCTTGCACAGGCTGGCGATCATCTCGGTGCCGGCGTTGGTGGTCAGCAGGATGAGGGTGTTCTTGAAGTTGATGTGGCGGCCCTCGCCGTCTTCCATGAAGCCCTTGTCGAAGACCTGGAAGAAGATTTCGTGCACATCGGGGTGGGCTTTCTCCACCTCATCGAGCAGCACCACGCTGTAGGGCCGGCGGCGCACCGCCTCGGTGAGCACGCCGCCCTCGCCATAACCGACGTATCCAGGGGGCGCGCCCTTGAGTGTGGAGACGGTGTGCGGCTCCTGAAACTCGCTCATGTTGATGGTGATGAGGTTTTGCTCGCCGCCGTACAGCGCTTCGGCCAGGGCCAATGCGGTCTCGGTCTTGCCCACGCCCGAGGTGCCGGCCAGCATGAACACGCCGATGGGCTTGTTCGGGTTGTCCAGCCCGGCACGTGAGGTCTGGATGCGCCGCGCGATCATCTCCATCGCATGGTCCTGGCCGATCACGCGCTGGTTTAGCAATGACGGCAGGTTGAGCACGGTCTCGATCTCATTGGCCGCCATGCGGCCCACCGGGATGCCCGTCCAATCGCCCACCACGCTGGCCACGGCCTGGTAATCGACGGTGGGCAGGATCAGTGGCGATTCGCCCTGCAGGGCCGCCAGCTCGGCCTGCACCTGGTGCAGCTCGGCCATGGCGGCGGCGCGGGCGGCGTCGTCCGGGTGCGGGGCAGATTCGGCGGGGGCTGCTGCTTGGGCGGCGGCTGCGGGTGCCGCTGCCACCGCCTGGGCACCCTGCTCCAGCGCGCTGCCAGTGCCTTCCACCGGCCCGGCCACGCCGCGCAGGCGGGCACGCAGCGCCAGGAGGCGATCCACCAGGGCGCGTTCGGCGTCCCAGCGCGCCTGCAGGCCGTCCAGGCGTGTCTGCTCGTCGGCGAGCAGGGCGTCTACCTTGGTGGATCGCTCAGCGGTGTCCACACCGATGGCGGCCTCGCGGCCGATGATGTCTTGCTCGGTGCGCAGGGCCTCGATGCGGCGCCGGCTGTCGTCCACCTCGGCCGGCATGGCGTGCAGGCTGATGGCCACCCGGGCGCAGGCGGTGTCGAGCAGGCTGACCGATTTGTCGGGCAACTGCCGCCCGGCGATGTAGCGGTGCGACAGCTTGACGGCGCCTTCCAGGGCCTCATCGAGGATTTGCACCTGGTGGTGCTTTTCCATGGTCGAGGCCACGCCGCGCATCATCAAGATGGCCTTGGCTTCGCTCGGCTCTTCGACCTGCACGCTCTGGAAACGGCGGGTCAGCGCCGGGTCTTTCTCGATGTACTTCTTGTACTCGGCAAAGGTGGTGGCGCCAATGGTGCGCAGTTGGCCACGGGCCAGCGCGGGTTTAAGCAAATTGGCGGCGTCACCGGTGCCGGCGGCGCCGCCGGCACCGACCAGGGTGTGGGTCTCGTCGATGAACAGGATGATGGGTTTGGGCGAGGCCTGCACCTCGTCGATCACCGAGCGCAGGCGTTGCTCGAATTCGCCCTTCATGCTGGCCCCGGCTTGCAGCAGGCCGACGTCCAGCACGCGCAGCACCACCTCTTTCAAAGCCGGGGGCACATCACCGCGCACGATGCGCTGCGCAAAGCCCTCGACCACGGCGGTCTTGCCGACACCGGCCTCGCCCACCAGGATGGGGTTGTTCTGGCGGCGGCGCATGAGGATGTCCACCACCTGGCGGATCTCGTCGTCGCGGCCGACGATGGGGTCCATCTTGCCGCCGCGGGCCTGCTCGGTCAGATCGGTGGTGAAGCGCTTCAGCGCCTCTTGCTTGCCCATGGCGGCTGGGGCCATGGCGTCGCTGGCTTCACCTGGCGCGCCGCCACTTTCACTGGCCGACTGCGCGTGCTCGGGCGAGGCGGCGAGCAAGCTGCCGAAACGATCACACAGGTCATCGAGCTTGACGCGCTCGAATTGCCGCGAGATGGCCAGCAGCGCGCCGCGCAGCGAGGGCGTCTTCAGCAGGCCGATGAGCAGGTAGCCGGTGCGCACCTGGGCATCGCCAAACATCAGCGAGCCATAGACCCAGCCGCGCTCAACGGCGTTCTCGACGAAGCTCGACAGATCGCTGATCGAGGCCGCGCCGCGCGGCAGGCGATCAAGGGCCGCGGTGAGGTCGGTGACCAGGACGCCGGCGTCGAGCTCGTAGTGTTTGATGATGCGGTGCAGGTCGCTGTCTGCGGTGTTGAGGATCTGGTGTATCCAGTGCTGCAGCTCAACGAAAGGGTTGCCGCGCAGCTTGCAGTACACGGTGGCGCCCTCGATGGCTTTGTAGGCCAGGGGGTTGAGCTTGCCGAACAGGGCGGCGCGTGAGATTTCAGCCATCAGGGGCTCCTGGGCGGCGGGTTCGGTCGGATGGGGTGGCGCTGGGGTTTGTGCGGGTCGTGCGGGTCGTGCGGGTCGTACAGGTCGTGCGGGCTGGTGGCAACGCTGTGGCCGCCGAGCTCAGGCGCAGGCGCAGGTCCCAGCGCTCGCCCGTGGCCAGGTGATCGGCGGTGGTGGTGGTGGGTGTGCGGCGTTGCGGCGCCGGGCGCCGGCCCAGCCAGGTGGTCAGGCCCAGGCGCACGCCCGAGCCCAGCTGAGGTGGTGGCACTTCGGCCTGGCGCAGGCCCAGCCTGGCGTCCCAGCGCATCTCGGCCCCGGCCAGCAGCGCGACCCAGTCGCGCAGCTCGGCCCAGGCGCGCCCGCCGGGCAAGAAGTTCAGGTACTGCGGCAGGCTCAAGGGGCCGATGTCCAGTCGAAACTTGAACTGCCGATCAAACACCTTGTGGCCGGCATTGGCGCTGACGCCAAGCTGGGCCACGGCGCCGCGCAGGCCGCCGCCGGCCAAATTGGCGCCCAAGCCGCCGCCCGAGCCGCCGCCAAAGCCGCCGCCCGAGCCGCCGCCCAAGCCGCCGCCCAAGCCATGCAGGCGATTGCCGGCCTGGCCCAGGCGCGAGCGATCTTCGGTGCGCAAGGCCAGCCACTGCGGCTGGTGCGAGTGCAGGGCCACGGCCACACCAAAGTACTGCTGAAGCACCTTGACCAGGGCCTCGGGGTGGCGGCTGCGGCTGCCCAACAGGCCGGCCTGAAATCGCTTGGCCGAATCGGCAATCGAATCGCTGGCATGGGTGCCCGCGCCCAGGCCGAAGCTGGCCCCCAGCCAGGCGCCGTAGCGGTCATCGGCGGGCCTGTCCATTTGCACCGTGGGCTGGGCCTGCGCCCAGGCGCGGTAAAACAGACTGAGCATGCGGTGGTGAAAGACATCGAGAAATCGCGCCAGCGTGGGGTCGCCATGCTGGTGTTGTCGCTCGCGCACATATTCCGTTAGGTGCAGAGGCATGGGCCCCTGCGGGCCGAGCAGGCCAAAGAAGCGCACGCCCAGGCGGCCTTGGTGGGTGATGCCCGGCGTGGGCGCAGCACGCCCGCCCACGCCGGCAGCGTCACCATCGCCAGCGCCCTGAGCGGCACGCTCAAATCGTGCAATGGGCGCCGGGGCGAAATCCATCTCCGGCACCTGGCCCAGGCGCAGCAGCTCTTGCGATGGGCGCTGGGCGCGACCGATGCGCGGCGCCTGCGGCTGCAGGCTTTCAATGCGGCGCATCAGCGCAAAAAAATCGTGCGCCCAGGGCTCGCGCTGCAGGCCCAGAAGCAGTGTGGCCAGGGCCGCGCCACCCGTGCCGGGATCGGCCGCTGCGGCGGGCGTGCCGGAATCGGCCGCTGCGGCGGGCGTGCCGGAATCGGCCGCCGCGGCGGGCGGGGTCACAGGCATGGCCTGGCGCCCATTCGCGGTGGCCAGCGGTGCACCAGGCCGCGCTGGCTACTGTGCAGGTTCAACTGGGTGAAGCTGTTGATGGCCGCATGGCGGGCGAAAAAGCTCTCCAGCACCATCGCCAGCATGAAGGCGCTGGCACCTTGAAAGGCCAGCTCGTCGATCTCCAGATCAATGGCGATGCCGCTGCCAAAGCTCAAGGGGCCGGCGTAGGGCAGGCGCCGCACCTGGGCTTCGGCCTTGAGCTTGCGCAGGCCATCCACCTGGCGCGACCAGGCCACATCGTCGATGGGGCCATACAGGCGCAGCATGGTGCGCAGCCCCGCGGCGGCTTGCTCGGGCGAGGTACCGGTCAAGGCCAGGTGGTTGGCGCTGAGCTGGCTGACCAGGGTCCAGCCGATGGCGCCACCGGGTTGGCGCGACTGCGGCCGGGTCGGCCCGCGCATGACGGCAATGCCCGACACCGGGCCGGGCGATTCCAACTGCCAGGTCGAGGCGCCCTTGCCGTCTTGGGCTCTGCCATCCGCCCCTCTGCCATCCGCCCCTACAGGCAACAGCGCCGGCAAATCACGGTTGGTGACCCAGGCGAGCACCGACAACTGGCGCAGCTCTTCGCGGTAGGCGCCGTGTCGGCCATCCACCAGGGACAAATAGGCCTCTTCACCGATGTAGGACGAGCGCGGCCCCTGGGCGCGGGCGCGCTCTGAGGGCAGGCGCGGCTCGCGGCGCAGCGAGAAGTGGCCATGCGCCAGGGCGTCGGGCCCCAGTGCCTCGGCGCCCTGGCCATGGGTGGTTTCATAGAGGGGCCGAAACCGCCGACGTGCGTCGCGACCAGCGCCATGGCCTTCCACCGCCTCGACGCTGTGCACCTCGAAATCCATGGGCCGGGTGCGGTCCGCCACCAGGTGGTATTCCCAGCTTCCCGGGCCGAGCTGCACGCGGTCCAGACGTTTGGCAAAGAGGTTGATGGCCGGCGTGCAGTGCAGCGCCAGGCTGCTGCTGTCGATCAATGATTCGAGGGTGGCGTCACCACGCTCGAACAGCACGACCAGCTCCACACTGTCGCCGTGCACCGCGGCCAGCCGTGCACCCAGGTCTTGCAGCTCGATGAACAACAGGCGCTGCGGCAGCGCGGCCAGCTCTTGCAGCAGGCGGTGGCCGGAGAAGGCGCGCAAGGTTTCGGGCAGCAGGGCCTGATCGGCATCAAAGCCGCAGGGCTGCACGCTCTCCTTGCCCCGCCAGCCCTGGGCCGATGCGGCGCCGGGTGCCGACACCCAACTGCCCAGCGCCGCACCGATCAGCAGCTCATGCAATCGAAACGCCGAATCACCGGCGGCGCTGATGTACAGCGGCAGGCTTTGCAGGCCGAGCTGGCTGAACTTGAGGCCACCACCAGCACGCAGGCGAATGCGCAGACCACCCTTGGCCGCTTGCGCCGCCGGCACCTGCACCAGCGGCAAATCGGGTGCATAACTGAAGTACTGCACGCCGGTGATTTCAATCGGCCACAGGGTCACGGCGTGTGCCGTGCGGAATTCGCACTGGGTGTTTTGCCCGCGCACCAGCCTGGATTGCACGGCACTGCCGCGCGGCACGCTGTGGCCGCGGGCCAGGTTGGGGTCGGCCAGATCGGCGACCATGCGCAGCACCATCATCGACGGCGTGGGCGCCAGGAAGTTGGGGTAGATGGATTCCAGCAGGTGGGCGATGAGGCGCGGCTGCTCGGCCTCGAGCTTGAGCTGCACGCGGGCGGCGAGAAAGGCAAAGCCCTCGAGCAGGCGCTCGACATAGGGGTCGGCGACCTCCAGGCCTTCCAGCCCTAAGCGCGAGGCGATTTTTGGAAACTCCTGGGCGAACTCGGCGCCCACCTCGCGCAGGTGGGTGAGCTCGTCTTGATACAGGCGCAGCAGGCGTGGGTCCATGCGGCTCAGCGCCCCCGGCGCGCGCTGCCGGGGGCGGCGTCGCGCACCTCGACGAGACCGGCCTCCAGATCGAGCCGCGTGCGCAGCAGCACCTCCAGGGGGACAGGTTGCGCCCAGAGGTGGCCGCGGATCTCGAACTCGATCATGTTGTGGGTGTCGAGCACGCTGGTCGCCTCCAGCGCACGCACCTGCAGCGTATCGGCCAGCAGGCGCGGCTCGAAGCGCAGCACGCAGTCACGAATGGCGCGCTCAATTTGGCTGATATCCACCTTCGAAGCCAACTGCCCGGAAAGCGCCGGCAGGCCAAAGTTCAGCACGCTGGCGGCCAGCCCAGGATAATTTTCAACCAGCTTGCCCGCCGGCTGGGTGGCGTTGAACAGCCAGCTCAGATCGCGCAGCACGGCAGCACGCAATTGGGTCTTGGACATGACGCGCTGCGCCTCGGCTTCGCGACGCTCGCCTGGGGCCTCGTCGGTCAAGCGGTCAAGCAAGGCCGGCTGCAGCCGCTCGCGGGGCTCGATGGCGGTGGCCATGAAGGGCCTCAGGCGCTGCCGCCGCTGCTGGCGCTGTCGCTGCTGGCGCTGTCGTTGCCTGCGTCCGCCACTGGCGTGAACTCGAGTTCACGCACCTGCAGCAGCCCGCACTCGGCGACATCGGTGCTCAGCACACGCTGGCCCAGGCCGCGGTACTGGCCATCGGCCAGCTCCAGCCATTCGGTCTTGCGGCCCATGCGCAGTGCGGCATCGGCTTGCGCGCCGCTGCCGGCGTAGCGCGTGGGCACCAGCGCCACCACCTCGCCACCATTGCGCAACATCAGCTGCGCCGGCATCCAGACCAGGTCGCGCAGATCGACGGGCGGCTCCAGGCGCAGCTTGAGCAGGGCAGCAAAGGGCAGCCAGCCATAGCGGCCGTTGATCACCACTTCGAGCACCGGCCCCAGGCGCGAATCGGCGTCGGCGATCCACTCGAACGCCTGGCCATCAAGCCGGCCCGCGGTGGGCTCGGCCTCATCCAGGGCCTGCTGGCGCAGGCGCGCCGCATGGACCGCGTCGCCGGCCGCATCCACCTGCAGGGCCTGCGCCAACAGAGCCACCCAGGCCGGGGGCTGGCCAAACAAATGTGGCAGGGCCTTGCCGGCAAACACCGCCTCGCGCACGGCCTCGCACTGCACGGCCTCGCGGTAGGTGTTGACCATGGCCAAGGCGCCGGCATCGAGCTCGCCGCAGACCTGCAGTTGCGCCAGCGCGCGTGGCCACTGGCCCAACACGCAAAGCAGCTGGAAGAGAAACACCCGCAGCTTGGGATCGGCCGCATTGGCGCGCACCTGGGCTTGAAGGGCCGCCAGGGCGGCATCGGGATCGCCCTGGGCGATGAGATCGGCTGCGCTGCTCAAGTGGGGCCTCGGGGTGATGCGCCAGTGGCGCGGGTCGGACGCTCAGATTACGCGATGGGGCTCAGCTCATCGCTGAAGGTCATGCTGCCGGCACGCAGGCCCGTACTCTTTTGCGGCCGATATTCAACATCGACCTTGGTGAACATCAGTGTCAACACCTCATTGGTTTGCCCGTCGCCGTCGGTCTCATGCTGCACCGAGCTGACGCGCGCGCCCTTGAGGGTGATGGTGAAAAACACCTCTTGATCGCCGCCGGCGCGGCGCATGGTGAGCCTGGCCTCGGTCACTTCATCGTTGGTGGCCAGCGCCGACAGCAAGGGCGTGGTCGCCAGATCAATGCGCTTGTAAACCGTCAGCCCGCTGTACGAGCGGCGCGAGGTGGCCACGCTGTGGCCCAGGCCGGAGCTGGCCTCCACACCCCAGCGCCAGCCGTGCAACACGATCTCGTCAATGTGGTTGGCCGATTTGCCCTCGCCCTTGACCACGCCGGCGCGCTTGGTCTTGACGAACAAGCTGACATCTGCGCCATTGCCTGAGTTGGCGCCAGCGTCTGCAGTGCGGTTGATGGGCATGGGCAATGACCTGGTGGTGTGTCGTCAGGGGTGGCACCGCACCCAAGCGCAAGCCCGGGGCGAAGTGCACCGAGCCCCATCCACGGGGCGCTGGCGCATGGGCTGTCGGCGCTCAGGTGATCTTGGTTGTTTTGACGTTCCAGCCAAACTTGACGTCACCACCCAACTTGCCGCTGGCGTCCTGGGCCTTGTAGGCGAATTCGACTTCAGCGTAGGACATCGAGACGCTCTCATTGATGTCACCCGCACTGTGTCCGGAGGCTTGCACCGAGGTGATGAAGACCTCTTTCATCGTGACTTTGAAGAAGTCTTTCTGGCCTTCGCCAGATTTCCGTGCGGTCAGCACCACGGTCGGGAAGTGCACGCCCTGGGCGCACTTCTTGGCCAGCACGGGCGACGCCTTGTCGTAGTTGTGCGTGAAGTGCAGGTCGCCTGGCGTGGCCTTGCCCTTGCCAGAGCCGCCGCCCGAGGTGGCGCCGGTGTTGACGTTGCTCACGCCCCAGGACCACGACAAGATTTCAATCTCGCCCTTGTGGTCGTCGTGTGTGGATTCGCCGTCTACGCCGTCAAACTTGATATGGGTATCGGTAGCCATGGTGATTCACTCCTTGAACCCGCGGGGCGGGCGGTGATTGATAAAAGACGCCTATTGCTGCTTTTGTGAAGGCAGCTTCGAAACCAGCCGCAACGACACTGTCAGCCCTTCGAGCTGGTAGTGCGGCCGCAGGAAAAACTTTGATTTGTAGTAGCCCGGATTGCTCGGGTCTTCCTCGACGGTGACCTCGGCCGCGGCCAATGGCTTTTGCGACTTGGTGGTCTCGGATGAATTGGCCGGATCGCCATCGACGTAATTCATGATCCAGTTGTTCAGCCACTTCTCCATGTCGGCGCGCTCCTTGAAGGAGCCCACCTTGTCGCGGCCAATGCACTTGAGGTAATGCGCAAAGCGGCAGCAGGCAAACATGTACGGCAGGCGCGCCGCCAAATTGGCGTTGGCCGTGGCATCGGGATCGTCGTACTCAAAAGGTTTTTGCAGCGATTGCGCGCCGATGAAGGCGGCGAAGTCGCTGTTTTTCTTGTGCACCAGGGGCATGAAGCCGTTCTTCGCCAGCTCGGCCTCGCGCCTGTCGCTGATGGCGATTTCGGTGGGGCACTTCATGTCCACGCCGCCATCGTCGCTGGGGAAGGTGTGGGTGGGCAGGCCCTCGACGGCACCGCCCGATTCGATGCCGCGGATGCGCGAGCACCAGCCGTACATCTTGAAGGAGCGGGTGATGTTCACCGCCATGGCATAGGCGGCATTGGTCCAGGTGTACTTGCTGTGGTCGCCGCCAGCGGTTTCTTCCTCGAAGTTGAACTCTTCCACCGGGCTGGTCTTGGCGCCATAGGGCAGGCGCGACAGGAAGCGCGGCATGGCCAGGCCGATGTAGCGCGCGTCTTCGGATTCGCGCAGCGAGCGCCAGCCGGCGTATTCCGGGGTGCCAAAAATCTTGGTCAGGTCGCGCGGGTTGGCCAGCTCCTGCCATGAGCTCATCTGCATCACCGTGGGGCTGGCCGCGGCAATGAAGGGCGACAGCGACGCGGCGCTGACTTTGGCCATCTCGCCCAGCATTTCCACATCCGGCGGGCTTTGATCGAAGTAGTAATCACCCACCAGGCAGCCATAGGGCTCGCCGCCAAACTGCCCGAACTCTTCTTCGTAGACGCGCTTGAACAGCGGGCTCTGATCCCACGAGGTGCCCTTGTAGCGCTTGAGCGTCTTGGCCGCTTCGGATTTGCTGATGTTCATCACGCGGATCTTCAGCATCTCGTCGGTTTCGGTGTTGTTGACGAGGTAGTGCAGGCCGCGCCAGGCGCTCTCCAACTGCTGGAAGGCGCTGTCGTGCAGGATGGCGTTGACCTGCCTGGACATCCGGGTGTCGATCTCGGCAATCATGGCCTCGATCGAGCCCAGCACATCGCTGCCAATGAGATTGGTCTGCGACAGCGCCTGCTGGGCCAGCGTCAAGACCGCCTGTTCGACGGCGGATTTGGCCTCGTCGGTCTTGGGTTTGAATTCCTTGTTCAGCAAGGAGGCAAATTCGCCGCCTTCAAAGCTGACGCCCTGAAGGCTGGATGCGGGTGATGCTGAGGTTTCTGCCATGGTGGGGCTCCTGATGGGCTTGTGTGGTGAGGCTCAAGGCGCGATCAGGCGCCTTCGCCCTCAGGCTTGCGGGCCGCAGCCAGCGATTTCAGAAGGGCTTCATCCTTGATGACCTTGGCAATCAACTCTTCGGCGCCGGTCTTGCCATCCATGTAGGTGATGAGGTTGGCCAACTGCTGCCGGGCTTCGAGCAGTTGCTTCAAGCCATCAACCTTGGAGGCCACCGCGGCGGGCGAGAAGTCATCCATGCTCTCGAAGGTGATGTCCACAGCGATGTTGCCCTCGCCGGTGAGCGAGTTCGGCACTTGAAAGGCCACCCGCGGCTTCATTGATTTCATGCGCGAATCGAAGTTGTCGACATCGATTTCGACGAACTTGCGGTCAGCCACCGCGGGCAGCGGCTCACTGGGCTTGCCCGACAAATCCGACAGCACGCCCATGATGAAGGGCAGCTGGATCTTCTTTTCGGCGCCATACAGCTCGACGTCGTATTCAATCTGCACGCGCGGCGCGCGGTTGCGGGCAATGAACTTCTGGCTGCTGGTTGCCATGACTGTCCTTAGAGGGTGTTGGGGTTGCGGCGGGACGCTTGTGCGGGGTGTCGGTCAAACTCAATTCGAACGCGAATCAATGCCGGCGAGCTTTTCGATCTGCTCCAGCCCTTCGGGCATCAAGTCCCGAACGATATCGATGAAGCTCATGGTCATCAACCGCTGTGCGCGGCGCAGCAGCAACGGCGCCGGGTTGCTGGGCTCGTTGTGCTCGATCCAGGCGCACAGCTCATCAAGCACGCGCACCACGTCGTCGCGCGAGGCCACGCTGCCCATGGCCATGGCCGATGACTTCGAACTTCCGGTTTGGGTGGCACCGTGCTCGTCGGCCTGCGCGCTGTCAGAGGGTGCGGCTTGGCCGTCGCTCACGCCCGTGACGCGCTTGCAGGCGATGTCGAGCCCGCACATCAATTTCACCAGGGCCTGCAGGTCAAGTGCCGCGGCGCCTGTCAACTCGGCATCGACGATGGCGGCGATGCCTTGCGCCACCTCACGGCCGGTGGCCAGTGCCTCGGCCAGCTCAGGCGAGCGTGCCAGAGCGGCGCGCAGCCCTTGCAGCGCACCATCGGCGCTGGGGGTGGCCTCTCCGGCATTGGCCTCGGCCAGGCCAAGGCCCAATTCGAGGTCGCGCACCGTGGCACTGCCGCGTGCCGATGAAAGCGCAGCCGCGCGCAAATCGGCCAAGGTGGCGTTGGCCGCGGCCAGGGGCGCCAGCACGTTGCGCCGCATGGTCGGGTCGTTGCCATCGCTGGCGTCGAGCTGGGGATGAACGTCGGCCCAGCGCTGCTGCAACAGGCCATGCACGAGTTGCAGGCCATTCACGGCGCTGGCGATGCCGTCCAGCCGCGCCGCGCTGCGCGTCAGCCATACCGCCACGCGCAGATCGCGGGTGCGCAGCGCCAGTGCTTGGGCGTGTTCGCGCACGGCCTGCCAATCCGGCGGCTCGGCCGGGTAGACCTTGTCACCGTACTGGCGCTCGAGCTTGCCTTCACCGACCAGCTCGAGCTGCAAAAACACCGGGTCGTGTTCGAGGTTGGCGCCACTGGGCGCGTCGTCGGCTAGGGGTGTGAGCAAGGACTCAATGTCGAGCATGGGGGTCTGGCAGCCTCAAAGACTGTGGCGAAATCTGGCACGGACTCTAGAAGCGGGCTTGTGGCCCGGTGCTGGTCGAAAGTCACTTTGCCCTGGCCCCGCTCGGGTCGCATCCCTAGGTTTGATGAGCCCGCCCATGCGGGTGTGCATTGGCATCAAGGCGTGTCGGCCATCAGCCGAGCTGGTTGTTCAGCGCGTCAAACAAACGCCGCGGCTGCACCGGCTTGAAAAGCACCATGTGGCCGCTGGCCGTGATTCGCGTGATTTCGGTGGCGGCCGTATCGCCAGTGATCAAAATGGCCATGACATCGTGCCGGCACAGGCGGCGCACCGCCTCGATGGCTTCCAGGCCATCGGCGCCATCGCCCAGGTGCAGATCGGACAGCACCAGATCGACGCGCCCTTCCAGGGCCTGGGTCACCTGCTCGGCCTGGGCCGCCGACGCCGCTGTCACGGCCTGGTAGCCCCATTCCTGCAGCAGACCGCGCAGGCCCTCGCGGATGGGCTCCTCATCGTCGATGACCAGCACCATCTGCGACTGCGCCACCTGCATGGGCACGGTGTCGGCCGGGGCCAGGGCATCTTGCAGATCGGGCAGGCTGGCCACCGGGATGCCCACGCGAAACATCGTGCCACGGCCGCTGCGCGAGGCCACGGTGAGGCGATGGCCGAGCAGCCGGGTCAAGCGGCTGACGATGGCCAGGCCCATGCCCAGGCCATGCGAGCGGTCGCGCTCGGGCCGGCCAATTTGGTAGAACTCATCAAAGATGCGTGGCAACTCGCTGGCTGCGATGCCCTTGCCGGTGTCCCAGACCTCGACGTTGACCATCTCGGCGGTGTTGCGCGCCACCACCACGATGCCGCCATGCTCGGTGTACTTGATGGCGTTCTGGATCAGGTTGCCGAGGATGCGCTCGAGCATTTGTGGGTCGCTGTGCACCGTCTTGCCGCCGGGAGAAAAGCGCAATCCCAGACCCGCCAGTTCGGCCTGGCCGCCGTAGTGCATGTGCAGGCGGCGAAAGAGGTCACGCAGGCTGAAGGTCTGCAGTGAGGGCGACACACTGCCGGCATCGAGCCTTGAGATATCCAGCAAGGCATTGAAGGAGCGCTCCAGGCCATCGATGGCATGCGCCATGTTGCGCACCAGGGGCTCGTCGGCCGAGCGCTGCATGCGCTTGTGCAAGGTGGCGGTGAACAACGCCAGGGCATGCACAGGCTGGCGCAGGTCATGGCTGGCGATGGCCAGGAAGCGGCTTTTCTCGGCATCGGCGCGGGCCGCCGCATCGCGCTCGGCCTCCAGGTCGCGGATGCGATCGGTCTGTTCCACCAAGGCCAGGGCGTTGTGCCGCCAGGCGCGGTGGCGCATGCGGGCCACCACCAGGATGGCCAGCGCCAGCAGCGCGTCGGCCGCGGCTGAGCGCAAGGCCATGGGGCCCAGGCCGCTGGCCAGATCGGCCGCGGCCATCGAGGCCGGCACCAGGCACAGGAAGCTGCCCAGTGCGCGCATCGGCGCCAGGGCCGCTGCGCCCACCAGGCTGACGCTGGCAGCAACGGCAGCCAGCACGATGCCGCGGCTCGGGGCCAACCAGGGCAGGACGGCAAATGCCAGCGCGACCAGCACCGTCAAGCCGATCAGCTGTTGCTGAATCCGCCGCAGTTTCAGGGCCGTGGGCGTTTGTCGGCCCAGGCGCAGTGGCGGCCACAGCGCCAGGCCTGCCAGCCCCAACGTGGCCGCCAGCCAGGGCGCGCGAAGCGCATCGAGGGGCATGGCTGTGGCCAGCAACACGGCACCGGCGGCCATGACCAAACCCCACAAGGACAGATTGGCCAGCACGGCGCGCAGGGCGGCCTCATGCAGGCGCAGCAGCGTCAAGCTCAGCTCGGCCGCGCGCGATTCTTCTGCGTCCGGCGCGGCGGCCGCGCTGGATGCGCCCACCGCGACATAAGTGGCCAAGGGGCCGGCCGGATTTCGGGCCGCATTGGGCGACGCATTGGGCGCCGCATTGGGCGCCGCGCGCGGGGTCGCGGTTGAGGCCATGGTGGCGCGCTGGCGTCGCTAGCGAAACAGGCTGATCAGGTGCGACCTGGAGCGCACATCCAGCGCCAGCAGCAGCGACGAGACATAGTTCTTGATCGTGCCCAGCGACAGGCTGGTCGAGCTGCTGATTTCCTGGTTGGTACAGCCTGAGAGCACCAGCTCCAGGATTTCCAGGTGCCTGGGCCCCAACTCAGCGACGCGGTCGTACATGGCCGAAGAAGGAAAGCGCGGGAACAGCTTGCCCGTGGTGCCGGTGGAGGCGCGCTGCTCACCCACGGCGCTGGGCCACAGCAGGGCCAGCAGGGTGTCGCGCATTTCGGCCATGTGGCTGCTCTTGCCCACATAGCCCACGGCGCCCAGGGCGCGCGCCTGGCGCACCACGAATTCATCCTGAGTGGCGCTGAACACGGCCACCCGCGCCTTGGGGTGGGCCAGCAGAAATTGGCGCAGGCCTTGCAGGCCCTTGCAATCGGCCAGGTTCAGATCCAGCAGCACGGCATCGATGGGGCCATGTGCGGCGTAGGCCGTGATGGCCTCCTGCAAGGAGCCGGCCTCGATCCACTCGATGGGCGTGTCGCGCAGCTCGGCATACATCGTCTTGACGCCGAACCGCACCAGCTCGTGGTCGTCGACCAGCAGCACCTTGCGTGATTCGGACATGATGGGACCCATTGGCCTGGCGAAGCGGCGCATGCTACCCGCCGGCCGCTTTGATCTCATTGGATTGACACGCCTTGATCGATGTGCAGCCTGCCCCGGGTGTGCGCCCCGCGCGGCCGCAAGACGCGCCGGCCGTGCAGCGCATCTTTGCGCACAGCCTGCAGAGCAGCGACTGGCTGCCCGGCGCCGCCGAGCACGACACCGACTTTGCGCGCAACTCCAGCGGCGAGAGCGTGGCGGTGTTCGAAGCCACCGATGGCGCCATCGCCGGTTTTGTCTCGGTCTACGCGGCCGGCGCCTTCATCCACCACCTGTATGTCGATCAAGCCCATCAGCGCCAGGGCGTGGGCCGCGCCCTGCTGGCCTGGCTGCAGACCTGGCTGCCCCAGCCCTGGCGATTGAAGTGCGTGATCGCCAACACCCGCGCCCTGGCCTTTTACGCGCGCTGCGGCTGGGTCGAGACCGGCCGGTCTGTGGGCAGCCAAGGCCCCTATGCCGAGCTGCGCTACGGCGCGCCCAAGCCGCCAGTGAAAATCGCCCCCATGAAAACCATCCAGTTGCGTGACGGCAAGGAGCGCTCGCTGCTGCGCCGCCACCCCTGGGTGTTTGAGGGCAGCATCGCCAAGGGCGGGGGCGACAGCGGCGAGACGGTGTGCGTGCAGGCCCACGACGGCCGCTTTCTGGCCTGGGGCGCCTTCAGCCCGAGCTCGCAAATCCGTGTGCGCGCCTGGAGCTTTGATGAAGCCCAGCGCATCGACGAGGCCTTCTTCGACGCCCGCCTGCGCCAGGCCGTGGCCTTGCGCGCGCGCCTGGGCATCCACAGCGACGGCGTGCGCCTGGTGCACGGCGAGGCCGATGGCCTGCCCGGCCTGATCGTCGACCGCTATGGCGACACGCTGTGCGCGCAATTCCTCTCGGCCGGGACTGAGCGCTGGCGCGAGGTGATTGCCCAGCGCCTGATGCACATCACCGGCGTGGCGCGCTTTTATGAGCGCTCGGATGCCAAGGTGCGCACGCTCGAAGGCCTGCCGCTGCGCAGCGGCTGGCTGTTTGGCGCCGAGCATGAGGATGGCCACGGCAGCGACACCAACATCTCCATCACCGAGCACGGCTGGTCACTGGGCGTGGACGTGGCTTTGGGCCACAAGACCGGCTACTACCTGGACCAGCGCGACAACCGCCTGCGCCTGGCTGAGCTGGTGCGCCAACTGGGCTGCCAGCGCGTGCTCAACTGCTACAGCTACACCGGCGGCTTCAGCGTGGCCGCGTTGGCCGGTGGTGCCACCCATGTGGTCAGTGTGGATTCATCTGGTGCCGCGCTGCAGCAGGCGCAGCGCAATGTGTCGCGCAACGGCTTTGATCTGGCGCGTTGCGAGTTCATCGATGCCGATGTCAACCACACCCTGCGTGAGGCCCTGAAGGCCGACCAGCAGTTCGATGCCATCGTGCTCGACCCGCCCAAATTCGCCGCCAGTGCGGCCCAGGCCGAACGCGCCGCGCGCGCCTACAAGGACATCAACCGCCTGGCCCTGATGTTGCTGGCGCCGGGCGGGCTGCTGCTCACTTTTTCGTGCTCGGGCGGCATCAGTGCCGAGCTCTTCCACAAGATCGTCGCCGGCGCGGGCATCGATGCCGGTGTCGATGGCTGCTTGATCCAGAGGTTAGGGGCCGCGCCCGATCACCCGACAACGATCTGCTTTCCCGAGGGCGAGTACCTCAAGGGCCTGGCCATCGTGCGGCGTTGAAGGGGGCCGCGGCGATCGCGCAGCTGCCCGCCGGTTTCAGCCCGCTGCCGGCAGGCCCGGCAGGCGCGACAGGCCGATGGCGGGCTCGAACTTGGCGCGCTTGACGCTGAAGAAGGCCTTGACGTTGCGCACGTTCGCATCCTCGGTGAACAGCCGCTGCGCCAGCGCCTGGTAGCTGGGCATATCGGGCGCCCACACCACCAGCATGAAATCCGGCCCTGGCGAGACGCGGTAGCACTGCTGCACCTGTGGCTCGGCCACGGCCCGGGCCTCAAACCGGTCCAGGTGTTCGGCGCCCTGGCGGTCCAGGGTCAGCTCGATCAAGGCGGTGAGGCCGGCACCAAGCTTGTCGATGGCGAGCAATGCCACACGGCGCTCGATGATGCCGGTCTCAACCAGGGCCTTGACGCGCCGAAGACAGGTGGCCGGCGACACCCCCGCGGCAGCCGCCAGGTCGAGGTTGGAGCGCGAGGCGTCGGCCTGCAGCAGCGCCAGCAGCCTCAGATCGACGGCATCCATCTCAGATTTGTCGGCCATATATTTCTATGATCAATGAAATTAGAGCGATTATTTCATTACTAGCAAGCCATGAATGATTTCGCCAAATAGTGCAGAAATTTGATCACCAATGCCGTCGATGTGTCACTAGCATCCGGCCGCATCAGTTCATGCCCCGTCAAACCCGGTTCACCCCAACCACCCTGCAAGGAGCTCCCCCATGTGTGGCATCGTCGGCGCCGTCAGCCATCGCAACATCGTTCCGATCCTCGTCGAGGGCCTGAAGCGGCTTGAATACCGGGGCTACGACTCCTGCGGCGTGGCCGTGCACCAGGACGGCAATTTGCGCCGCACGCGCAGCACCGCGCGCGTGGCCGAGCTCGACGCGCAGGTGGCGGCCGAAGGTGTGGCCGCCGGCACCGGCATCGCCCACACCCGCTGGGCCACGCATGGCGCGCCCGAGGTGCACAACGCCCACCCGCACTTTTCCACCGGCCCCAATGGCCAGGCGCGGGTCGCCCTGGTGCACAACGGCATCATCGAAAACCACGACGAGCTGCGTGCCGAGCTGAAGACCAAGGGCTACCACTTCGAGAGCCAGACCGACACCGAGGTCATCGCCCACCTCATCAACCACCTCGACGATGGCGACATCTTCGATGCCGTGCAACGCGCCACCCATCGCCTGAAGGGCGCCTACGCCATCGCTGTCTTTTGCCGCGATGAGCCGCAGCGCGTGATCGGCGCCCGTGCGGGTTCACCTTTGGTGTTAGGCGTGGGCCAGGGCGAGACTTTCCTGGCCAGCGACGCCATGGCCCTGGCCGGCGTCACCGACCAGATTGCCTACCTGGAAGAGGGCGACGTTGTCGATCTGCAGCTGGGCAAGCACTGGATCGTGGCCGCCCAGGCTGATGGCACGCACAAGCCGGTGCAGCGCAAGGTGAACACGGTGCACGCGCATTCGGGCGCGGCCGAGCTCGGGCCCTACCGGCACTACATGCAAAAGGAGATCTTCGAGCAGCCGCGCGCCATTGCCGACACGCTCGAAGGCGTGGGCGGCATCACGCCCGAGCTGTTTGGCGACAGCGCTTACCACGCCTTCAAGCAGATCGATCAGGTGCTGATCCTGGCCTGCGGCACCAGCAGCTATGCCGGCCTCACCGCCAAGCAGTGGATCGAGAGCATCGCCGGCATCCCCTGCGCGGTGGAAATTGCCAGCGAGTACCGCTACCGCGACAGCGTGCCCAACCCGCGCACCCTGGTCGTCACCATCAGCCAAAGCGGCGAGACGGCCGACACCATGGCCGCACTCAAACATGCGCGCGGCCTGGGCATGGACAAGACGCTCACCGTGTGCAATGTGGCCACCAGCGCCATGGTGCGCGAGTGCAGCATGGCCTTTCTCACCCGCGCCGGGGTGGAGATCGGCGTCGCCTCGACCAAGGCCTTCACCACGCAATTGGTGGGCCTGTTCCTGCTGACCCTGGCCCTGGGTCAAAGCCGCGGCCGCCTGACCGAGGCGCAAGAGGCCATGCACCTCAAGGCCCTGCGCCACCTGCCCGCCGCCGTGCAAGCCGTGCTGGCGCTGGAGCCCCAGGTCATCGCCTGGTCTGAGGACTTTGCGCGCAAGGAAAACGCCCTCTTCCTGGGCCGTGGCCTGCACTACCCCATCGCCCTGGAAGGCGCGCTAAAGCTCAAGGAAATCAGCTACATCCACGCCGAGGCCTACCCCGCAGGCGAGTTGAAGCACGGCCCCCTGGCCCTGGTCACCTCGGCCATGCCCGTGGTCACCATCGCCCCCAACGACGCCCTGCTGGAAAAGCTGAAAAGCAACCTGCAAGAGGTGCGCGCCCGCGGCGGCGAACTCTTCGTCTTCGCCGACAGCGACAGCCACATCGAATCCGGCCCCGGCATCCGCGTCATCCGCATGCCTGAGCACTACGGCGCGCTCTCACCCATCCTGCATGTGATCCCGCTGCAGTTGCTGGCGTATCACACGGCTTGTGCGCGGGGTACGGATGTGGACAAGCCGAGAAACCTGGCCAAGAGCGTGACGGTCGAATGACGGGCGCGCCTGGCGGCGCGATGGTCCTTGCTAATAGAGTCTGAGTCGAGTTGGAGATGGAGCAGTCAAGCCTGGCTCGGATGAGGTGCGTCGTCCCGCCCTAACCCACGTGAACCCGGGCCGTCTTCGCACGTCCCACCGCAGTGACGCACGGTTTTAAGCTTCTGCGTCCGCTCGCCTCTCGTCGCCGTGCGGCGTCGGTTCGTTCGTTGACCAGGGTCCGCGACGCGTATAAACTTTTATACCAATGTCTTCGACTGCAGACGACAAAGAGATCCGCTGGGTCACCAAGCCTGGCGCCAACTTGTTCCTGGAGATGGGATTCTCGGCTGCGGAGGCCAAGAAACTGCAAGCTGCGTCGCGCAAGCAGATCAACGACACCCGCCTGCTCAAGCAGCAGTTGATGACCGAGCTGTCGAACTGGATCACGGCGCATCAGCTTCGGCAGGCCGATGCCGCCCAGATTCTGATGGTGTCCAGGCCACGGGTGTCCGATGTCGTTAACCAGAAGACCTCGAAGTTCACGATCGACACGCTGGTCGAGATGCTCAGCCGCGTGGGCAAGCCCGTTCGTCTTGCTGTGGGATAAGTTGTCGACAACGCAGGATGCGGCGGTGAGCAGGTGAAAGCAGATGCGCATTAGCGTTTCGGTCGGCGTTCACCCTCGCCCCTGCGACACACAAAGTGAGAAAAGCCTGAACCTAAACCGTCCGCGGAAGTGGGGCAAGTCCAACTCCATGGCGTCAAGACGAGGCAGTTACTCGTGGCCGGCGTTGGCGGGCGCGCTGTGGCGGCTGCTGACGCTCTGGTCGATCAGCTTTTTTCTGTCGTGTGCGCCACTCGGCGCCAGCGCCGCCACGATGACCCGTGCCACGCTTGAGCCGTTGTTTCCGCCGCCGCTGGTGGTGGGTGAACCCAGCCGCGTGCTGCCGGTGTGGCCGATTTTTCGGCGCCTGGGCAGCGGGCTGCAACACATCGGCCACACCTTTGAAACGGCTGGGCCGCAGCCTGCTTGACGGCCCCACCTGGGAGCGCGTGCACGCGCGTCCCACCAGCGGCGAACTCGTGCTCGTCGTCTACGACAGCGGCCGGCTCTCGCCCAGCGCACCGGCCCTGCGCCTGCGCTTGAAGCAGAGCGAGCACCGTGTTGAGCAAGTCGAGATCGACACCCGGCCCGGGGTGCGCTGGGCGGCGCCGCGCAGCGTGGGTGGCGCCGTCCCACAGGTGCGGCTGTGGCAGACCCTGGGCGCAGCCGTTGGCGCCAGGGCAGGCGCTCGCGGTGGAGGCGGTGGTCCTGCGCCGCATGGGCGGTGATGCGCTGCGGCGCGTTGAGACCGTGTTCACGCAGCGCCTGGGCGTGATCGGTGCGGACGGTCAGCAGCTCGATGCTGAGCCGGGTGACGGGGCCGGCGCTGTGACTGGCGCTTTGTTCGGCGCCGGGTCCGGGGCCTGGCCCGACCTCTGGTCAACGCTGAAGCCAACAGTGGTGCAGCGCGCCTGGGTGCTCACGCTGGTGGTCTGGGGGCGTGGCACCTTCTGCGGCTGGTTGTGCCCGTTCGGGGCGATGCAAGAGCTGCTGAGCCTGGCCGCACAGCGCCTGCACTTCAAGCCCCGGCGCCTGCACACGCGGCTCGACGCGGGCCTGAAGCGCATCAAGTACGGGGTGCTGGCCGTGTTGCTGGACGGCACCGACATGTCGGCGGCGTGGACCGACACGGCGGTCGAGATCGAGCCCTTCAAGACCGCCATCAGCCTGGGCTTTGATCGCAGCTGGCCCTATGTGCTGTGGGCCTTGGCATGTGCCGGGCTCAGTGTTCTGGTCTTTCGCGGCTACTGCCGCTACATCTGCCCGCTGGGTGCCGCGCTGGCGCTGTTTGGCCGCCTGCGGCTGTTGGCCTGGATTCCACGGCGTGAGGCCTGCGGCACGCCCTGCCAGACCTGCCGCCACCGCTGTGAATACCAGGCCATCGCCCCTGCCGGCCAGGTGGATTACAGCGAGTGCTTCCAGTGCCTGGATTGCGCTGAAATCTATCAAGGCGACCAGCGCTGCCTGCCGCTGGTGAGGCAGCGCAAGCGGGTGACGGGGCGGCACATTCCAATTCATCCCGTCGCGGGCATCGCGACCCAAGGGCTTGCGGAAATCCGAGCGCAACGCAACGTGGACACTCGGCGACACCCAAGCGGGTGGCAAGCCGAGTGAGCAGGATGATCATGAACAGATGAGCACGACGGAATCACTCACTCACGCTCAAGGCCAAAGCGGCGTTGGATGCCATCAGGGCCGAACGCAGCTTGGCCGGGTTGGCCAAGCTGAATGACATGCACGCGAACGTGGAACCGTGCGCTACATCGACTTTTACAGTCCCCGCGGACCGCATTCTTCGCTCGACAGAAAAAATGCCCGACGAGTTCTGCTGCGCAAGGACGCGGCAACTACAGGCAGCGGCCGGAAGGGGGGTTGAACATGAGTACGTGGCTCAGCCGTGGGTGGCTCCGGCCGCCGCGGCTATCCTCGGGCTGACCGGCCCGCTGAGCGCGCCATTCCTGCGCCGGCCGACCGCCGCACCGAGCGACCACGCCTGAGGAGGGCACCCACACCATGAAGCTGCGCGATCGAATCGCTGTGCTCACCGGCGCCGGCAGCGGCATTGGCCACGGCCTGGCCTTGGCCCTGGCGCGCCGTGGCTGTCACCTGGCCCTGGCCGACATCGACCCCGCCGGCCTGGCCCGCGCCGCGCAAGAGGCTGCCGCGCTGGGCGTGCGCGTCAGCCAGCATGTGATGGATGTCGCCAGCCGCGAGGCCGTGGCCGCACTGCCCGCGGCGGTGCTGGCCGCACATTCGCGTGTTGATCTCTTGATCAACAACGCCGGTGTCGCCGTCGGCGGCACATTTGAGCAGGTCAGCGAGGCCGATTTCGATTGGCTGATGGACATCAATTTCAACGGCCTGGTGCGCATGACGCGGGCCTTTTTGCCGCTGCTGCAGGCCAGTGATGAAGCACGCATCGTCAACCTCTCGAGCCTGTACGGCCTGGTCTCGCCGCCCGGGCAAAGCGCCTATTCGGCGGCCAAGTTTGCGGTGCGGGGTTTTTCCAACGCCCTGCGCCATGAGTTGATTGGCAGCCACGTGGGCGTGACCGTGGTGCACCCGGGCGGTGTGGCCACGGCCATTGCCCGCAGCGCGCGGGTGCCGGCCGGCGCGCCGCCCGAGGATGTGGCCCTGCGCAAGGCGCGGGCCGAGACGATGCTGCGCATGCCACCCGACAAAGCCGCTGAGATCATCGTCCGCGCGGTCGAGAAGCGGCGTGATCGCGTGCTGGTGGGCAATGACGCCAAGATCGTCGCCTTGCTCGAACGCCTGGCCCCTGTTCGCTACTGGCGTGTGTTAGCACATCTTGTCAAAACATGATTGCGCTGGGCCGCCGCCAGGGCGATTGCCGCAGCACGTAGAACGCAGACCGGAGACCCCCGAATGAACACCTTGTTGATTCTTGTCCTGATCCTTGCCGCCATCCTGGCCGCGCTGGCCCTGTTCACCTGGCGCACCGCGCGCAAGGTCGAGGCCGCGCTGCCAGCGCAGGGCCGCTTCATCGATGTGCCCGGCGCGCGGCTGCATGTGGTCGACATTGGCCAGGGCCCGCCGCTGCTGCTGATCCACGGCCTGGCCGGGCAACTGGGCCACTTCACCTACGGCGTGGTGGATCGCCTGGCCAGCCAGCACCGGGTGATCGCGGTGGACAGGCCAGGCTCGGGCTACTCGGTTCGCCACCCCGGGGCGGCGGCCAATTTGTTTGCGCAGGCCGATGTGATGGCGGCGCTGCTCGACGCGCTCAAGGTCGATCAGCCAGCGGTCGTGGCTGGGCACTCGCTGGGTGGCGCGCTGGCCTTGGCCCTGGCGCAGCGCCACCCGCAATGTGTGGCTGCCCTGGCCTTGATCGCGCCCCTGACGCATGAGCCCAGGGCCATGTCCACTGTGTTCAGCGGCCTGGTCATCACGCGGGCCTGGGTGCGCACCGCGGTGGCCTGGACCCTGGCCTTGCCGGCCATGATGGCCAAGCGCGATGCCACGCTGGCCATCGTCTTTGGGCCCGAGGCGGCGCCGGCCGATTACGGCACCCGCGCCTACGGCCTGTTGGGCGTGCGGCCCAGCCATTTCATTGCGGCCTCGACCGACCTGGCCGCGGTGATGCAGGATCTGCCTAGCATGCAAAGCGCTTATGCCGGCATGCGCCTGCCCGTGGGCGTGTTCTATGGCCGCGGCGATCTGCTGCTCAACCCGGCCGAGCAGGGCCAGGCCTTGATCGATGTGCTGCCCGGCGCCACCCTGGCCCTGGTCGATGGTGGCCACATGCTGCCTGTGACGCAGGCCGAGGGCACGGCCGCCTTCATCGCGCAGATGGCAGGGCGGGTGCAGGCCAGGGGCTGATCCATTGAACCCGCGCCAAATGGCTGGTGAGGTCAGGGCTGGTGAGGTCAGGGCTGGTGAGGGCAGGGCCCGTGCGGTGCAGGTCGGTGGGCTTGGGGCCAGCACAGTGATGCGGCCATGAAGATTCTGGTTCTGGGTGGCTACGGCAACTTTGGCGCGCGCATCTGCCGCGCCCTGGCCGGCGATGCCGCGATCACCCTGTGGATCGCCGGGCGCGATGGGCGGCGCGCCCAGGCCTTGGCCGATGCGCTGGGCGGGGCCGCCGCTGGGGTGTATGCCGCGGCCGTGGACCACCACGTGGGCGATTTCGCACAGCGGCTTCGTGCCCTGGGCATCGAGCTGCTGATCCACGCCGCCGGGCCGTTTCAGGCGCAGGGCTATGCGGTGGCGCAGGCCACGGCGCAGGCCGGTGCGCACTACATCGATCTGGCCGATGGCCGGCGCTTTGTGTGCGACTTTGCGGCCGCGATGGACCCTGCATTTCGCGCCACAGGCCGCAGCGCCATCTGTGGCGCCAGCACCGTGCCGGCGCTGTCCTCAGCGATCGTGGATGGGCTCTGCCAGGGCTGGCAAGGCATTGACAGCATCGACATCTGCATCGCCCCGGCGCAGACCGCGCCACGCGGCGTGGCCACCTTGGCCGCGGTGCTGAGCTACTGCGGCGAGCCCATCCCCGTGTGGCACGGCGGGCGTTGGCAGGCGCTGCCCGGCTGGGCGCGGCCGGTGCCCGTGGCCTTTGCTCGCATGCCCCATCGCCTGGGTGCTTTGTGTGATATCCCCGATCTGGAACTGTTCCCGCAGCGCTACGCCGTGGCCCAGCGGGTGATGTTTCGCGCGGCGCTGGAAGTGCGCTTCACGCAGCAGGTGTTTGCCACCCTGGCCCACTGGCGCGCAGCCGGCTGCTTGCCGCCGCTGGCCCGGCTGGCGCCGCTGCTCAATGCCGTGGCGCCACTGTTGGACGGCTTTGGCAGCGCCTGCGGCGGCATGGTGCTGCGCGTGCGCGGTGTGGTTGGCGCCGGGCGGGGCCGGGCATGCGCCTGGCACATCACCGCCGACAACGATCACGGCCCGGAGATCCCCTGCATGGCCGCGATCCTGCTGGCCCGCAGGCTGGCGCACGGCGGCGCCTTGCCACTGGGCGCCCAGGCGTGCTTGGGCTTGTTGACCTTGGACGACTTCGCGCCCGAGTTCGAGCGCTGGGGCATGGTGGTCGAGGTGATCGAGGAGCGAATGGAATGTCGCGCAGATAACGAGTTAGCCACACGCCAAGATGTCGGCGCCGTGCCGGGATCGGCGGCCGCACCTGCAAAGTCGTCAACCGCCATCCCGCCATGAGCACCTAGCTTGCGCTGAAGTGGCTGCCTGGCCCAACGGGCGGCGCGCGAAGGCACGGAATTACCTAATCTTTATTGGAGTTATGCACGGCGCTGGGAATGGCTGGGCTACCCGGCCTTTGCGGCCATGCTGGCGACTTTTTACCTGATGGTGTTCTAGCCAAACCTGGCGCTCTGAGGCGGCCTGTGGCCTGTTGGTTCACAGCAGTTGCCGCAGCGTTGCCCCCTGCAGGTACTCGGCAAACATCGGGTCGTCAATGGCCGCTGGGGCACCTGGGGTCTTGGTTAACAGCCCGGCGCGGCGCAGCCGCTCGATGGCGGCGCGCACTTTGCCCAGGGTGGCGGGCGGGCCCGGCAGGCGGCCCAAGGCCAGCAGGGTGTCGCGCGACATCGGCGGGTGGCCCTGGGCGATGACGATGAGCACGGCGCGGTCAAACACATCGTGCGGTTGCAGCAGGGCACGCCAACTGGCCAGTTGGCGATCATCGAGCATGTAGCGCTTGACGCCCGATTCGACATCGGTGTCGCCCTCGGCCGAGAGCGCCTTGACCAGATCGCGCATCAGGCGCGGCTTGAAACCGATTCTCGAAAAGACGCTGCGCAGCGCATCGAGCTTCAAGCGCTTGCCGCGGTGCACCTTGGCAAAGCGGTCCGCCAGCGCCTGCAGATACTCATCGCCCAGGGCCGGGAAATCCAGCAACTGCGCAAACTGGTACATCGGCGCGCCGGCGCTGGACAGCATGCGTGCCATGGCCTCTTGCGATGAGCCGGTGAACACCGATTTGAGGATGTCGCGCCGCTTGTGCAGCACCGCCCGCAGCGTGCCCATGATCTGCTGGCCATTGGGCGCATCGCCCAGCGATTGCACTTCATCGAGCATCAGCAAGATGGGCTTGCCCGCAGCCGTGTGCAGCCGCGCCACCAGGGCATCCAGGCGTAGCTCGGGCGCCGTGGGCAGGGCGCGGCGCGCAGGGGCTTCGCCCAGATCGAGCGAGGCACCGAGCGCGCCAATTTTCTTGATCACCGTCTTGGCCAGGCGGGCGGCGGCGCCGCGCGGCACGGTGGCGTCGTCCAGCGCTTCTTCCAGCGCGTGGTTGATGGCATCCAGCGGCGCCGTTTTCTGCAGCCACAGATCGGCGTAGACCGGCAGCCAGCCAGCGCGGCGCGCGGCCGGCGCCAGATCGTGATCAAGGAAGTGGGTCTTGCCCACGCGGCGTGGCGCAAACATCGCCAAGGGGCGGCCGGGCTGGGACTGGATCAGGCCCAGATAGGTCTTGGCCAGTTGTGGGCGGCGCACTTCGATGGCATCGTAAGAAGCGCCGTTGTCGTCCATTGCGTCCATAACGACAATTGTTGCATTAACGACAATGAACCGCAATGACCCTCACTGGGCCACCACTGGGCCCCCACTGAGCCACCACTGTGCAGGCTCGGCCAAGTCTGGCATCACCCCCCTGAATGCTCCGCCCGCAGCATCTTGGCCGCCGCCACCATGGCCGCCAGCTTGCCCTGCGCCACCTCACGCGGCAGGTACTTCATGCCGCAATCGGGCGCCAGGATGACGCGCTCGGCGGCCACATAGGGCAGGGCGCGACGGATGCGCGCGGCCACCACCTCGGGCGTTTCGATGGCCATGTCAGACAGGTCAATGCAGCCCACCATCAACTGCTTGTCGTCCAGCTGCGCCAGCACCGAGCAATCGAGCTTGGACTGCGCCGTCTCGAACGACACCTGCTTGCAACTGCAGCCGCGCAGCTCAGGCAAGAACGAGTAGCCGCTGGGCCGCTGCGACACCACAGCGGCATAGCCAAAGCAGATGTGCACGGCCGTGGTGCCGGTGATGCCATCGAGCGCGCGGTTCAGGGCCTTGAGGCCAAATTGCCGGGCTTTGTCGGGCTGGGCCTGCATATAGGGCTCGTCGATCTGCACCACGTCGGCACCGGCGGCGAACAGATCGGCGATCTCCTCGTTCACGGCGGCGGCGTAGTCCATGGTGGCCTCTTCCTCGCTGCCGTAGAAATCGTTCTGTGCCTGCTGCGCCATGGTGAAGGGCCCGGGCACGGTGATCTTCACCTGGCGCGTGGTGTGGCGCTTGAGGAACAACAGGTCCTCCACCTCCACCGCATGGCGGCGCCGGATCCTGCCGACGATGCGTGGCACCGGGTTGGCCTGGCCCGAGCGGTTGATCACCGTACCGGGGTTGTCCAGATCGACGCCATCGAGCGCGGTGGCGAAGCGGTTGGAATAGCTCTCGCGGCGGATCTCGCCATCGCTGACGATGTCCAGCCCGGCCTCTTCCTGGGCGCGAATGGCCAGCACGGTGGCGTCCTCCCAGGCCTGCTGCAGATGAGGCTCGGCCACGCGCCACAGCTCCTTGGCGCGCACGCGGGGCGGGAAGCGGCCGAGCAGCTTTTGCCGATCAATCAGCCAATCGGGTTGGGGAAAACTGCCGACGATGGTGGTGGGGAAAAGCATGTGCGCCTTGTGGGTTGGGATGGGTGGGTGAAAGCTTTTGAAATGGGATGTGTAGATAACGTGTTAGCTACACGCTCAGATTGAATCGACCTGGTTCTTGCTGCCGCGGATCAAGTGCCACAGGTGGCGCGGCCACCGGGTCGGCCGCTTGAGCACAGGCAGGCCATGCACAATTAAAGCACCCCACCTTAGGCCCAGGACAGCGCGGGCCACACACCGCGGACGCCATTTCGCGGACCACATTCCGTGGACCACTCGGCGCAGCACACACGCCGCAGCACACTGCCCGCAGCCACTGCGGCACACGCAAAGGATTGAGCATCTTGTCCACCCCACGCACCATCATCGAGAAGATCTGGGATCAGCATGTGGTGATGGAGATCCCCGCCGATCCAGACGACCAGGCCGAGGGCGCCAACACCGCGCCGGGCCAGAGCCTGCTGCACATCGACCGCGTCTTCTTGCACGACCGCGCCGGCCCAGCGGTCTACGCCGGTCTGCAGGAGGCCGGCCGCGCGGTGGCCCACCCCGAGCTGGTGTACGGCGCCATGGACCACATCATCGACACCCATCCGGGGCGCGGTGATGACACGCTTGTCAAGGGCGGCAGGGCCTTCATCGAGCAGTTTCGCGCAGGCTCCTTGCGCCACGGCATCCGCTTGTTCGACATGGGCCATGCGTTGCAGGGCATTGGCCATGTGGTCGCGCCCGAGCAAGGCATTGCGCTGCCGGGCAGCACCCTGGTGTGCTGCGACAGCCACACCGGCACGGTGGGTGGCATCGGCGCCCTGGCCTGGGGCATTGGCAGCAGTGAGGGCGAGCATGCCGTGGCCACGCAAACCCTGGTGCGCGCGCGGCCCAAGCTGATGCGCGTGGATTTCACCGGTCGGCTTGATCCGTGGGTTAGCGCCAAGGACATGATCCTGGCGCTGATCGGCAAATACGGCGTGGCCGGCGGCG
This sequence comes from Ideonella sp., assembly GCA_043720415.1. GTDB lineage: Bacteria > Pseudomonadota > Gammaproteobacteria > Burkholderiales > Burkholderiaceae_C > Pseudaquabacterium. The sequence goes on along the minus strand of JAYSSS010000048.1, from coordinate 64,392 downwards.
CGGGCCATGCCATTGAATTTGCCGGCGAGGCGGTGCGCGCGCTGGGTGTGGAGGGCCGGTTGACGCTGTGCAATATGGCGGTGGAGTTTGGTGCCTGGACAGGCCTGGTGGCGCCCGACGACACCACCTTCGCGTGGCTGCACGGCAAGCCCTATGCCCCCAAGGGCGCGCAGTGGGATGCGGCGGTGGCGCACTGGCGCGAGCTGGCCTCGGACGAGCAGGCGCATTGGCATGCCCGGCTGGCACTCGATTGCAGCGGCCTGGCGCCACAAGTCACCTGGGGCACCCACCCGGGGCAGGTGTGTGCGATCAATGGCCTAACGCCTAATCAAACGGACAGCGCCAGCGCGGCCACGGCGACCGGCTCAGCCGACACCGCCCGCGCCCTGGCCTATATGGGCCTGCAGCCCGGCCAGGCGCTGCGGGGCTTGGCCATCGACGCCGCCTTCATCGGCTCGTGCACCAACGCCCGCCTGCCCGATTTGCGCGCGGCCGCCCAGGTGCTCCAGGGCCGGCGCGTCGCGCCAGGCGTCAAGGCCCTGGTGGTGCCCGGCTCCAGCGAAGTCAAACGCCTGGCCGAGGCCGAAGGCCTGGATCTCGTCTTTACCCATGCCGGGTTTGAGTGGCGCGAGAGCGGCTGCTCGCTGTGCTTCTTCGCGGGGGGTGAGACCTTTGATCAGCCAGGCAAGCCGGCGCGCCGCGTCATCACCAGCACCAACCGCAATTTCGAGGGCCGCCAGGGCCCGGGCGTGCGCTCGCACCTGGCCAGCCCGGCCACGGTGGCGGCCTCGGCCATTGCCGGCTGCATTGCCGATCCGCGCGATTTGCTGCGTTGACGGTGAGCTTCGCATAACCTATAAAAGACGCGTCCATGGAGCAGTTCACCACGCACACCGGCATTGCCGCCCCCCTGCTGCAGGCCAACATCGACACCGACCTGATCATTCCCTCACGTGAGATCAACAGCCCGGCCAAAACCGGCTTCGGCGCCAAGCTGCTCTCACCCTGGCGCTACACCACCGATGCCCAGGGCCAGCGCATCGAGAACCCGGATTTCGTGCTCAACCAGGCGCCGTTCAGATCGGCCACGATCCTGATTGCTGGCGACAACTTTGGCTGTGGCTCATCGCGTGAGGCTGCGGTCTGGGCGCTGCGGCAGTTCGGTTTTCGTTGCGTCATCGCGCCCTCGTTTGGCGCCATCTTTCGCAACAACTGCTATCGCAATGGCCTGCTGCCGGTGGTGTTGCCGGTTGAGCAGGTGCAGGCCTTGGGGCACGCAGCGCAGACTGGCACGCTGCGCTTGACGGTCGATCTGCAGGCCTGCGAGGTGCGCGATGGCCAGGGCCAGGGTCAAGACCAGCCCCTGGCCTTCAGCGTTCCGGCCAGCGAGCGCCGCATGCTGCTCGAAGGGCTGGACGCCATTGGCCTGACGCTCAAGCACCGCGCGGCCATCGCCGCCTTCGAACAGGTGGATCGGCTGGCCAGACCCTGGATCTGGACGGCCTGAGCCCCCGCCAGGTTTACGCCGGCTCCAGCAGCGTCACAAAGGGCACAGCATGCATGGCGTCCACATAGGCCTTGCACTCTGCCGCCGGCACCGGCGGGCTGAAGAAGAATCCCTGAACGCTGTCGCACCCCAGGGCGCGCAAAAATTCAAGCTGGCCCGCCGTTTCCACACCCTCGGCCACCACCTTCAGGCCCAGGCTGTGGGCCATTGAGATGGTGGCGGTGCAGATCGCCGCGTCGTTGGCGTCGTGCTCCAGGTCGCCCACAAATGAGCGGTCCAGCTTCAGGCAGTTCAAGGGCATCTGCTTGAGATAAGACAACGACGAGTAGCCGGTGCCGAAATCATCAATGGCCAGCGACACGCCCAAGGCCCGCAGCTCGCACAACAACGCCACGGTGCGCTCAGGCTGTTGCATGGCCACGCTCTCCGTGATTTCCAGTTGCAGGGCGCTGGGTGGCAGATCGGATTGCGCCAACAACTCTGTCACGCGCGCCAGGAAATTGGGCACATGCAGTTGATTGGCAGAAAGATTGACCGCGACCTTCAGCTCCGAAAGGCCCAGCCGGCGCCAGGTGGCCAATTGGCGCAGCGCTTGCGCCAGCACCCAGTCGCCAATCGGCACGATCAGGCCAGTGTCCTCGGCCAGGGGGATGAAGGTCATGGGTGAGACCAGGCCGCGCTCGGGGTGGCGCCAGCGCACCAGGGCCTCGAAGCACACCACCTCGCCGCTGCGCATGTCGATCTGCGGCTGGTAGTGCAGCAGGAATTCCTCGCGCTCGATGGCCCGGCGCAGGCCGCTCTCCAGCGCCAGGCGCTCGCTGGCCGCGGCGTTCATCTCGGCGGTGAAGAACTGGAAGTTGTTGCGGCCCGCCGACTTGGCGTGGTACATCGCCGCGTCGGCGTTCTTCATCAGGCTTTCGACATCCTGCCCGTCCTCGGGAAAGATGCCGATGCCAATGCTGGGCGTGGCGTGCAGCGCACGGCCTTGCACCTGAAAGGCCCGTCCCAATTCCTCAGAAATCTTGGCCGCCACAGTGGCGGCGTGGCCGCTGATGGCGCCGGACTCGCTGCTGAGCACCACGACGAATTCATCGCCACCGATGCGGGCCACCACATCACTTTCGCGCACCAGGGCCGTCAGTCTCTGGGCCACCAGCACCAGCAATTCGTCGCCCACAGGATGGCCCAAGGTGTCGTTGACGATCTTGAAGTGATCCAGGTCAATGAACAACAGGGCGAATTGCCGTTTCTCACGGCGTGCCAGCGCAATGGCCTGGTTCAAGCGCTCCTGCAGGCTGGCACGGTTGGGCAGTTTGGTCAGCGCATCGTGGTGCGCCATATGCAAGATCTCGGCCTCGGCCTGCTTGAGCACCGTGGTCTCGGAGAAGCTGACGATGCGGTGCGTGATGTGACCGCGCGAATTGCGCATGGCAGCCATGGTCAGCAGCGTCGGCAGGGCGTGTCCCGTCTTGTGCTTCAGCCAAATCTCGCCCTGCCAATGGCTCTCATGGTCAACGGCATGGGCGACGGCCTTGACCAAGGCCGGCAGGTCGGTGGCCGCGATGAATTCACGCGCGTCTCGGCCATGGGCGTCCTGCGGGCTGTAGCCGGTGACGCTGGTGAAGCGGTCGTTCACATCGATGATGCGGTTGCCATCGCCAATGATGACGATGGCCTCACCGTTGTGCTGGAAGACGTTGGCCAACAGGCCCAGGCGCGCTTGGGTCGCACGACGGCCATTCAGTGCCCACTGCAAGAGCACACCGGCCAGCGATGTGAACGCCGCAAAGACCAGGCAAAACGCCAGCATGGTGCGCGCTTCTGTGCGCCAACCGGCCAGGTAATCGTTCGAACCCAGGCCAACGATGACGATGTAAGGCGCCGCCAGCATGCGTCGAAATGACACGGTCCGCTCGATGCCATCGGCGGTGTTGCGGGTGTGGTAGGTCGATTGCGCGGCACCATTGGCGACCAGGTCACGCAGCTCAGGTGAGACCTTGTTGTGGCCCACCTCGACGGGTTTGCCGTCCATCACGGCCGGAACCCTGGCCACCAGACCGAGCGCCTGATCGCGCAGCACCACGATGCCACTGGCGCCCACATCCAGCGACGAGAGCAATCGCGTGAAGTGCGCCAGCGGCACTGAAGCACTCACTGTGCCCGCAAACTTGCCCTCGGGCGTGTTGTAACGGCGGCTGAAGGACGCCAGCCACTGCTGGGTCTTGCCATGGCGAACGAGTTTGGCCACCACCACCCCGGCATCGCTTTGATCGCGGTGCGTCTTGAACCAGCTCTGCTGCGAGGCGTCGCTGCTGCCGGTGATGTCGGCATCCGGGCCCAGGATCTGCTTGCCATGGGCATCGGTGACTCGAATGCCTTCCAGGCCCGGGTTGTGCTGGGTCTGGCGCTCCAGGTAGGCGTTGGCCGCAAGCTGCTTGTCGTGGCCGAGTGCGAGCTCGAGTGCATCCACCACATTGAGCAATGCCAGATCGACCTTGGCAATGTTGGCGGTGAGGTTTTGGTCAACCGCAGAGGCGAGGTTCTGCGACAGCAGCGCCGCGCGTTGCTGATAGTTGCTGCGGCTCTGGTGCAGTGAAAAACCGACCAGGCCGATGAACAGCGTGTTGAGCATCAGGACCAGTGCGATCAGTCCAATGCGCAATCGTGTGGGGGTCAGGTGAATGGATTTGGCCATGGGGTTGTGCAGGCCCGCCACCGGATCGGTGGCAGGCCTGTCGGGTTGTCGGCAACCCTGGCCGTACCTTGAGCCCCAAGCGCACCGGAAGCAGATCAGGCGGCTACTTTGGGCGCATATCCCAGCATCGCCTTGATTTCCAGGAACTCGCCAAAGGCGTGCTCACCCCATTCGCGGCCATTGCCCGATTGCTTGTAGCCGCCAAACGGTGCCATCATGTCCGGCCCGGCGCTGTTGATGTTCACCTGCCCGGCGCGCAGCCGCGATGCGACGGCACGTGCGGCATCGGCATCGGTGCCCGAGACATAGGCGGCCAGGCCATAGGGCGTGTCGTTGGCGATGGCCACGGCCTCATCCACCGTGTCATAACCCAGGATGCAGAGCACCGGGCCGAAGATCTCCTCGCGCGCCACCGTCATCTGGTTGTTCACCCCGCCAAAGACCGTGGGCTTGACGTAGTAGCCCACTTCCAGACCGGCCGGCCGGCCCGGGCCGCCGGCGACCACGGCTGCACCCTCGGCGATGCCGGTGTTGATCAGGCCTTGAATCTTGTTCCACTGCGTCTGCGAAATCACCGGGCCGAGTGCCGCGCCGCTGTCGGGCGCGCCCACGGTGGTGGCCTCGGCGGCGGCCTTGGCCACCGCCAGTGCCTCGTCCATTTTGACGTTAGGAACGAGCATGCGCGTGGGCGCATTGCAGGACTGGCCGGAGTTGGTCATCACACCGCGCACGCCCGCGGTGACGGCGCGCTTGATGTCGGCATCAGGCAGGATGATGTTGGCCGATTTGCCGCCCAGCTCTTGATGCACGCGCTTGACGGTGGGGGCGGCATTGCGCGCCACCTCGATGCCGGCGCGGGTGGAGCCGGTGAAGGACACCATGTCCACCTCGGGGTGGCAGGAGATGGCCGCACCCACGGTGGGACCGTCGCCATTGACCAGGTTGAAGACACCGGCGGGCACACCCGCAGCGTGCATCACCTCGGCCCAGATCTGCGCCGAGAAGGGCGCGATCTCGCTGGGCTTGAGCACCATGGTGCAGCCCGTGGCCAGGGCCGGCGCCACCTTGCAGGCGATCTGGTTGACCGGCCAGTTCCAGGGTGTGATCAGGCCGCACACGCCGATCGGCTCCTTGGAGATCAGGGTCGTGCCGCGCAGCTCTTGAAACGCATAGTGCTTGAGCACGCCCAGGGCCGATTGCAGGTGGGCCACGCCCATCGCGGCCTGGGCCTTTTGCGCCAGCACGGCCGGCGCGCCCATCTCCTCGGTGATGGCTGCGGCCATGTCGGAATAACGCTTTTGATACTCTGCAATGATGCGCTCGAACAGGGCCACGCGCTCTTCGACCGAGGTCAATGAATAACTCGCAAAGGCCTTGCGCGCAGCCATCACGGCGTGATCGACATCGGCCGCCGATCCCATGGAGATGCGCCCGGCGGATTTTTCAGTGGCCGGGTTGATGACGTCCAGCGTCTTGGGCGTGACCGGGTCAACCCAGGCGCCGTTGATGTAGAACTTGAGGTATTCGCGCATGGCGTGCTCCGATGGGTGGGGGATTGAAAAAGCGGCGCCGGCGTGGCGCCGCCCGAAGAGCCGTGATTCTAGGGACGCCCACCCCGTGCACTAAGCTCGGGCGATGCGCCCCCAAGACCTGTTGGAGTTGATGTTGCTCAGCGTGCTGTGGGGCGCTGCCTATTTGTTCATGCGTGCGGCGGTGCCGGCCTTTGGCCCGGCGCCCATGATCGCGCTGCGCTTTGGCATCGCCGTGGCGCTGCTCATGCCGCTGCTGCTGTGGCGCGGCGATGTCGCGCTGCTCTACAGCAAGCCCCGGCCCATGTTGCTGGTGGGTCTCTTCTTCACGGCGCTGCCCTTCATGCTGCTGGGCTATGCCTCGCAGCACATCACCGCCGGCCTGGTGGCGGTGCTCAACGCCACGGCGCCGCTGTTCGCCGCGCTCATCGCGCACTTCGCATTGAAAGAGCACCTGGGCCGCTGGCGCGGCATTGGGCTGGTCATCGGCTTTGCCGGCGTGGCCCTGCTCACGGCGGGCTCGGTGTCGTTCAAATCCGGCGATGGCCTGTTGGCGGTGGCGGCGGTGTTGGCCTGCTCACTGTCCTGGGGCATGGGCGCCAATTACACGCGCAAGCACCTGAGCAGCATCGATGCCCTGGCCGTCACCGTGGGCACGCTGGCGGTGGCGGGCTTGTTTCTGGCGCCCTGGGCCTGGGCCAGCTGGCCGGCGCAGCCACCGAGCGCGCGCGCCTGGGCCGAGGTGGTGTTTCTGGGCGCGGCCAGCTCTGGCCTGGGCTACCTGATGTACTTTCGCCTGCTGCGCCGCATCGGCCCGGTGCGCGCCATGTCGGTGACCTTCCTCAACCCGGTGGTGGCCTTTGTCGGCGGCGCGGCCTACCTGGGCGAAGGGGTCACGCTGCAGATGCTGGGCGGCGGCGCGGTGGTGCTGCTGGGCACGGCCTTGGCGCTGGGTTTGATCGGGCCGAAGGCGGTGCAAAACGCTGCGGGAATGCCAACCGATCACCGATGAAATCCACATCGACAGGGCCTTGAGAAATACAATTCGTCGGAATTTCTCGACATCGTAAGGAGCCCGACCATGCTTGCCACCCTCACCAGCAAGGGGCAGCTGACCCTGCCAAGGGCGATTCGCGAGCAGTTCCAGCTTGGCGCCGGCAGTCGGCTCGATTTCAGCGTGGATGCCGCGGGCGTGATCACTGCCAGGCCCGTGGCGGCCACCGCCCTGGGCCTGGCCGGCCTGCTGCGTCAGGCCGGCCGCAAGCCAGCGTCCCAACAGCACATCGACGCGGCCATTGAAGCCACCGCGGCGACGCTCAACCCTCTCAACCCAGCGCGCAAGGCTGGCGCCACTGGCACGCGAAGCGCAAGCCACACAGGTACCGACCCAGGCACAGGCACCCGCAGCCACACCGCCACGGGTCAGCGCAAGCCCGTGGCACGCTGAGCGCTGTCGGGGCCAGGGCCGTGGTCGGTGTCGATACCAACATCTTGCTGCGTCTGTTGACCGAGGACGACGCGGCCCAGGCGGCTGCCGTGCGCCGCTGGCTTGCGCCACGGGACGCCCAGGCCGAATCGGTGCTCATCAACGACATCGTCCTGGTCGAGCTGGTCTGGACGCTGCGACGCCTGTACGGCTATGAGCGCGACACCCTGGCCAGCGTGCTCGGCCATCTGCTGTCGGCCCTGACCTTCGCCTTTGAGGACCGCGACAGCGTCAGCCAGGCGCTGCGCCTGTTCGAGGGCTCGGCCGCTGACTTCTCGGACTGCCTGATCGCTGCCAAGAATCTTCGCCTGGGCTGCGACGCCACGGCAACATTTGATCGGGCCATGGCGCCCCTGGCAGGGGTGAAGCTGCTCAAGGCTTGAGGCTGCAATGCCAAAGCGCCAAAGCGCCAAAGCGCCACGGCGCCACGGCGCCACGGCGCTGCAGTGCTTCGATGCATCAGCGCCGCAAGGCCACGGCCGTGCGCGCTTGCAGCTCATCCCAGCTCAAGCCATCCACCCACTGCAGCACCCGCGGGCCCTCGGCCTCGATCTCGATCACCGCCAGCTCGGTGTAGACGCGCTTGACGCAGGCTACGCCGGTGAGTGGGTAGCTGCACTGCGCCACCAGTTTGCTCGCGCCTTCCTTGGTGCAGTGCTCCATCATCACCACGGTGCGCTTGGCGCCCACGGCCAAATCCATGGCGCCACCGACGGCCGGAATGGCGCCGGGCGCGCCGGTGTGCCAGTTGGCAAGGTCGCCGCGGGCCGACACCTGGAACGCGCCGAGCACACACACATCGAGGTGGCCGCCGCGCATCAGGCCAAAGCTGTCGGCGTGGTGAAAGTAGCTGCCGCCGGGCAGCAGGGTGACGGGTTGCTTGCCGGCGTTGATCAGGTCGTAGTCTTCCTCGCCGGCGGCCGGCGCCGGGCCCATGCCGAGGATGCCGTTCTCGCTGTGCAGCAAGATCTCGCGCCCGACCGGCAGGTGGTTGGCCACCAGGGTGGGCAGGCCGATGCCGAGGTTGACGACGGCGCCGTCCTCGATGTCCTGGGCGACCAGCGCGGCCATCTGCTCGCGGCTCCAGCGTGGGGTGGCGGGTGCGGCCGGCTGGGCTGCTTGTCCGCTGGATGTGGGGTTAGGTGAGGTCATGGCAGGCCTTGAATGGTGCGGCGAGTGGGCGCAAGGACGGGCGCAAGGACGGGCGCAAGGACGGGCGGATCGCGTGGGCGGATCGGGAAGCTAGGCGCAAGGACGGGCCGATGCGCGCGATGGCCGCCCTCAAGCGCCGCTGACATTCTTTGGCGTGCGCGCGATCTTCACAAAGCGCTGCACAAACAGGCCCGGCGTGACGACGGTCTCGGGATCGAGCTCGCCCAGCGCCACCACCTCATGCACCGTGGCCACGGTCACCTTGGCGGCGGTGGCCATCACCGGGCCGAAATTGCGCGCGGCCTTGCGGTAGGTGAGGTTGCCCCAGCGATCGGCGCGCTCGGCGCGGATGAAGGCGAAGTCGGCGTGCAGGGGCAACTCGAAGACCTGCATGCGGCCGTTCAGCTCGCGCACCTCCTTGCCCTTGGCGAGCTCGGTGCCATAGCCGGTGGGCGTGAAAAATCCGCCGATGCCGGCGCCCGCGGCGCGGATGCGCTCGGCCAGATTGCCCTGCGGCACCAGCTCCAGCTCGATCTCGCCACTGCGGTAGAGGCGATCAAAGTGGTGGCTGTCGGTTTGCCGCGGGAAGGAGCAGATCACCTTGCGCACGCGCTTGGCGCCGATCAGGGCAGCCAGGCCGGTCTCGCCATTGCCGGCGTTGTTGTTGATGATGGTGAGGTTGCGTGCGCCTTGCTCGATCAACGCATTGGTCAGCTCGTTAGGCAGGCCCGCGGTGCCGAAGCCGCCGATCATCACGGTGGCGCCATCGGGGACGCCGGCCACAGCGGCTTGCAGGCTGGCAACTTGTTTTTGAATCATGCTTTCCTTGGCTGATCAATGCCCGATGTGCAGCGCCACCAGCAGGCGCGAGACCATGTTGTAGGCGGCGATTGTGGCCACCACGTCGACCACGCCCTGGGCATCAAACTGCTGTTGCACGCGGGCCATCAGCGCATCGGGCACGGTGATGTCGCGGGTCATGGCGTCGGTCAGCTCCAGCACCAGCACTTCAATCGGGTTGAAGTGCATGGCGCTGATGGGCACATCCTGTACGGCGGCGATTTGCGCCTCGCTCACGCCGGCGCGCTGGGCATGCGGCACATGCGCGTCAAACTCGAATGCGGCGCCATTGAGCACCGCCACACGCAGGATCATCAGCTCGCGCAGCGCTGCCGGCACGCTGCTGTGGTTGCGCACCGCGCTGAGCAGGCGCTCCCAGCCCGAGGCGATGGGCGCGCTGTTGAGCAAGGCCTGGTAGAGCACAGAGACGCGGCCGCGCTCGGCCAGGATGCGCGCTTCAATCTCGGCCAGCTCGGGGCGCGTGCCAGGTTGGACCAGGGGCACGCGGGCAGCGCGCATCAGGCAACCTACGTGCTTCGCACTGCGGTATTCGCCTTTCGGGCGGCCGGGCAGGCTCACGGGGGCGGGTGTGCGCAGCTTCATTGGATGGGCCAGTGGGCGCCGCGGCAGTGGCGTGCTGGCAGCGGCGAATCGGGAGTGCGAGTTTCGCCGATGTCGCAGGGCCGGCCGGCGTGGCCGTTCAACTGGCCAGCGGCAGGGCCAGGCACAGTTGCGTGCCGCCGCCCGCGCAAGGCATGGGCAGCAGGCTGCCACCGTGCAGCACGGCCACCCGCTGGGCGATGGCCAGGCCCAAGCCGCCAATGCCACCACCGGGGCGGCGCAGCGGTGGATCGCGCAGCGATTGGCCTTGCTCCAGGCGGCGGATCAGTTCAGGCGGCAAACCCGGGCCACTGTCTTCGACCAGGATTTGCGCCTGCACACCGTCGCTGCGCAGGCTGATGCGCACGGGTGCCGCGCCAGGCGCATGGCGCACCGCGTTGTCGATCAGGTTGGTCAGCGCACGCTCGATCAATTGCAGGTCGCCATCGAGGTTCAAGGGTCCGGGCGGATCGCCGCTCAAGGTCACCGGTGAGGGCCCCACGCCCAGGGCAAACTTCTGCACCGAATCGGTCACCAGCTCATCCAGCCGAAAGCGCTCACGGTGCAGCACCTGGTGGCTCGATTGCAGGGTCGCCAGCTCGAACAACTGCTGCGACAGCCTGCGCACCTTGTCACTTTGCGCCAAGGCTGCGGCCAGGTTGCGCTCGCGCCGGTCGGGCTGCAGCTCGGTACTTGTCAGCGCCTCCAGGTGGCCATGCAGCGCGGTCAGTGGCGTGCGCAGGTCGTGCGCCACGCTGGCCATCATTTCGCGGTGGGCCTCGGCCTGCTGGCGCTCGCGCAGCTCCTGGCCCTCGATGCGCAAGGTCATCTCGTCCAAGGCCTGTGCGATGGCGCCAACCTCATCACCCGTGCCGCCGCGGCGAGGGGCCATGCCTGGGGCCGGCGCCGCGCCAAGGCTTGGCACTTGGCCATAGTCGCGCATGCGCCCGGCCAGTCGCCGCAGGGGCAGGGTGATCTGGCGCATGGCCAGTGCGCCGATGCCCAGGGTTGCCAGCAGGCCAACGGCGATGGCCAGCGCGGCACCCTGCCACAGGCGCTGCGAACCCAATGCCGCGGCCACCTGCGCGCGCGCCCGCCCATCGAGCACGACGTACAAATAGCCTGGCGGTCGACTGTCACCGGAGCGTGGCGCAAACATGGCCGCGCTGAAGATGCGAGGCTCGGCCGAGCCCATGGGATCGGTGCCACGCAGCGGCAGCGCCGCCCCGGCCAGGAAGGCGCGCACGGGACGCAAGTCAACCTGCTGCTGCTGCACCATGCCGGCCGGCCCGATGTAGGCCGAGACGCGGCCTTGGGCATCTAGCACGTAGGCCTGTACGCCGGGGTTGACCACCATCAGCATCGACAACAGCGCCGCGCGCTCGGCCTGCTCGGCCAGGTCGGGGTTGGCCTGCGTGATCACCGGCCAGTGCAGGACGATGTGCCGTGCCAGGCCGTGCGACAGCCGCTGCAGCGACTCCTGTTCCTGCTCGGCTGCGGCGTGGCGGCCGATCATGGCCACCAGGCTGCCAAACAGCAGCAACATCAGCGCCAGGGCCAGCGTCAGTCGAGCGGTGAAGGGCAGTCGTTGCTTCATCGGCGCCACGCCTTAGGTCACATGCAATTCGAAGCGATAGCCGGCACCCCAAACGGTGACGATGTGGCGCGGCTCGCGCGGGTCGTCCTCGATCTTGCTGCGCAGCCGGTTGATGTGTGAATTCACGGTGTGTTCATAGCCATCAAAGCCCGCACCCCACACACGCTGCAACAGCTGCGCTCGGCTGAAGGCCTGGCCAGGATGACGCAGCAGAAAGTGCAGCAAGTCGAACTCACGCGAAGTCAGGGCCACGCTGTGCCCAGCGCGCAACAGCTCGCGCCGGGCGGTGTCCAGCCGGTAGGGCCCGAAGGCCAACTGCGCGGTGGGCGCCGGCGCGGCGCGCAGCTGCTCAATGCGGCGCAACAGTGCACGCACCCGGGCCACCAGCTCAAGCATGGAAAACGGCTTGGCCAGATAGTCGTCGGCGCCAAGCTCCAGACCCAGCACGCGGTGCGCCTCGGCCGAACGCGCACTGAGCATGATCACCGGCACGCCAGCGTGGCGTGCGCGCAGGTGGCGACAGACCTCCCAGCCGTCCACGCCGGGCAGCATCAGGTCCAACAGCACCAGGTCCCAGCGCTGGCGATCAATCGCCGCCAGAGCCTGGTGACCATCGGCCTCGCGGTGCAGCCGGTAGCCGGCTTCCTCCAGGTGCAGGCGCAGGGCATCAGCGATGGCGTCGTCATCTTCGACGAGCAAGAGGTGTTCATTCATTCCGGCTGGATTGGAGCAGACAGGTCGACGCCAGCGTGCCGGCCGCCGCGCATGCGGATGAGCCCGCCCAGTCCTAGCCCGTCAGGCACCTGCTGCTTGCCCCTGCGCCAGGCCGCTGCGGCGCCGCGACACCCAGCCCGCGGCGAGCAGTGCGGCGCTGATCAGGCCCACGCTGCCGGGCTCCGGGATCTGCGTGAAGTTGATGCGGTAGACGCCGGTGTCGGCCCTGAGCTGGCTGCTGAACACATAGCCTGCAGCGGTGGTCAGGCCATCAAAGCCGGCAAGCTCGGCGAAGTCAAAGTTCACCACGCCGTTCTGTGCCGTGCGCAGCCCATTGCTGCCGCCCACCAGGAAGGCCGCTGCGGCCGGATCGAAGAGCTCGGAGCCGGCGTCCCAGATGTCGCTGCCTAGCTGATCGATGCTGCCCAGCACCAGCTTGCCGGACGCGTCGAAGAGTTGATATTCAGTCGCTGAATCGTTACCGATGAAGTAGTCGTTGCTCGGGATCACCATCGAAGCGAAGGTGAAGAATGGGTTGATCGCCGGATCGACACTGAACACCGCGCTGCGCGACTGGCCCGGCAGCAGGGCGCCACCGATGGAGCCAATGGTGGCGGTGGGATCGGCGGCGGCAAACGCCGGAAACCAGTCGGCACCGCTGCCGCCTTCTGCCACCGAAATGATGGGCGCGGTGGCCGCCTGGCCGTTGTTGAAGGCGTCGAATGTGCCGCTGTGGAAGCCCAGGCGCAGCGGCGCAAAGCTCACGCTGTGGGTCGGCGCCAGATTGCTGATGGTGACCTGCAGATTGATCGGCGCGGCGCTGGCGGCGGCGCACATCAACAAGCTGGACGTTGCCGCGATCAGCGACGCGGTACGTGTCGTGACGCGGCGGGCAGTGAAGGCAATGTGTTGACGAGAAAGTGGCATGGTGAAGCTCCAGTGGGCAGTGCAGGGGTGGCTGAACAGGCTTGAATCAAACCAAGGGGCCCAATGCCTTGAGCCCATGGCTGCGATGCTAGGAAGACCCGGTCACCGAGTCCTCATCGAATGTTCACGGCGCCGTGAACATTGCCGTCGATCCACCTTCGATCCAATGTCGCCCCCGTGGTGCCAGCGAGCACCACCGCACAAAACCTCGCCGTTCAAGCCCCCGGCCCGCAGTCCAGACAACGCTCCACCGGTGGCGGGCCCATGTGCAGCGCGCGCTGCAAGTGGCGCAGCGCGGTGCGCAGGCCCTCTTCGATCACCGGGTGATAGAAGGGGCTGTCGAGCATCTGCTGCACGGTGTCGCCGCGCTGCACCGACCAGGCCAGCAGGTGGCCGATGTGCTCGGCCGCCGGGCCGATCATCTCGGCCCCCAGAAAGCGGCCCGTGCCACGCTCGCCATAGACACGCAGGGCGCCCTGGTTCTTCAGGATCACGCGGCTGCGGCCCTGGTCTTCAAACGACACCTCACCGGTCTCGAAGGCCACGCCCGATTGCAGCAATTGCGCATGGCCAGCGCCGGCGATCATGAGCTGCGGGTCGGTGAAGGCCACCGCCAGCGGCGCACGGCGCGGGCGCAGCCGCACATCGGGAAAGCGGCCGGCGTTGTCGCCGGCCATGCGGCCTTCATCGGCGGCCTCGTGCAGCAGCTCGAGCTCACCGGTGACATCGCCGGCGATGAATACCGTGCTGTTGCCCACCTGGCCACTGCGCCCATCGAAGACCGGCAGGCCCTGGGGATCGAGTGGCAAGCGGGTGAGCTCCAGGCCCAGGCCCTGCACATTGGGCGCGCGGCCAGCGGCGGCCAGCACCCAGTCGAAGGCTTCTTCACTGGCGGCGTCGCCGGGGCTGTCGTCGCTGCCCCTGACCGCGCTGTCGGCGCCAGCCGACCGAACCCACACCTGATCGCCGATACGGCGCAGTTGCACCGTGCCGGCATTGAGCGTCATCGGCAGCTCGCGGCCCAAGATGCTGCGCGTCAGCGCCTGCAAGGCCGGGTCACCCAGCGGCCCGACGCGCATCCCCCGGGCATACACCCTAACCCTCACACCCAGGCGACAAAGCGCCTGCGCCAGCTCCAGCGCGATCACGCCCGCGCCCAGCACGGCCACCGATTCGGGCAGCGTCTGCCAGGCAAAGACATCGTCGTTGATGATCAAGCGATCACTCGCCGCGGCGCGCCAGGCGGAGGGCACGTTCGGGTGTGAGCCGGTGGCGATGACGATGCGCTGGGCCTCGACGCGGGTGTGCTCATCCACCTGCAGCGTGTGCTCATCAATGAAGCGGGCGTGGCCGCGGATGCGGTGCTCGGCGGGCCAGGCCGCCACCGCCTCGGTGACAAAGCCAACAAAGCGATCACGCTCATCGCGCACGCGCTGCATCACCGCGGCGCCATCAATGCGCACCGGGCCGGCGCGCACGCCAAAGGCCGACGCGTGGGCCGCGCCGTGCGCGGCTTCAGCCGCCGCGATCAGCAGCTTGCTCGGCATGCAGCCCACACGCGCGCAGGTCGTGCCGTAGGGCCCGCCCTCGATCACCAGCACGCTTTGCGAGTGCGCCAGTGCGGCGCGGTAGGCCGACATGCCAGCGGTGCCGGCGCCGATGATGGCCACATCAACTTTGAATGTTTGCATAGCGGTCTCGCCGGGACAGGTGAGTGCAGGGTAACGCCGCTGCGCGCTGAGGCGTGCCAGTAACCCGCCGGTAACGCCGGCCCGATATCTTTGATCCGACACCGAAGCACGGTGTCATCCACGCTCACAACCACCATCAAAAGGGGAACCCAATGAAACTTCAAACCATGTTGGCCACCACGGCACTGATCGCCGGATCGCTGCTGGCGGCCGTGCCTTCCAGGGCCGCGCCAGTGGACCTGGCTTTGTCGCTGGTCATCGATGTGTCGGGCAGCGTCAGCGCCGCCGAGTACAACTTGCAGATGGACGGCTACGCCAACGCGCTGCGCGACTCGGCCGTTCAGGCCAACATGCTCAATGGCAGCTATGGGCGCACGGCGGTGAACGTCGTCTTCTTCTCTTCCAACTTTATTTCCACGGCGCTGGAGAACTTTGCCGTGCTCGGCAACAGCGCGCAGATCAACCACTTTGCCGACCTGCTGGACGGCTTCTCGCGACCTGGCTCGGGTGGCACCACGGTCCACGCCGGCACCAATCGCGCCATCGACTTGTTGCTGGCGGCCATCGGAGCGAATGGCGAGTTGGACGGAACCAGCCACATGGTCATCGACGTATCGGGCGATGGCACCAGCTCTGCCGCTCTCAGCCGGGACGCCCGGGACCGCGCTGCAAGCCACCAGATGACGATCAACGGCTTGCCCATCGGTGGCACCGCGATCACCAACTTCTACGCTGCCAATGTGATCACGGCGAATGGCTTCGTGGTGCCTGCCGCTGACTTCGCTGACGTCTCGGATGCGGTTCGCCGGAAGTTGCTGATCGAGACCGGCGGCACAGTGCCGGAGCCCGCGAGCTTGGGCCTGGTGTTGGCCGCGCTGGCCTTTTCGGTGGCAGGCCGCGTTCGAGCGCGGCGCCAGCTCAGCGCCGCCTGAATGCGCCACTGCGCTGCATGTGTGCTGCGCTGCGCTGCATGAAGCTCGCCTGAAAGACGGCAGGGGTGGCCGCCGCCGCGCGGCCCACCCAGTGATCAATGGCTTGCTGGGTGGATTGGGCTGCACCTGGCAGGTCCACGCGCGCAAACGAGCGAGCCAGCAGGTGCCACAGGTCGATGCGGTAGACGCCCGAGGGTGCGAGCGCCAGCGGGTCGGCGGCCAAGGCCAAGGCCAGGGGCCGGGCCTCATCGAAGCCGCTGGCGTGTTCAGCCAGGCGAGTGCAGGCGTCGAGCTTGTAGACCTTGGCGGCGAACAGGTGGCCTGCCAGTTCATGGTTCGCGGCTTCACTCAATGCGGCATTGCAAAGTGAGACGACGGCCGCGGCGTCCTGCTCAGCGCAGCGCTCCAATGCGATGCAAAGTCTCACGTCGGCCCGATCAGCGTGTGCCATGGTTTGCAGCGCCCGCTCCAACAACGGCAGGGCGCTGCGCCCCTGCGCCCTCTCGATCAGGCCAAGCGCCGCAAGCCGCCGCGCAGCGATGAACGGCGGGATGCCGCCGTTGGCGATGGACTGCGCGGCCTTCTGGCGCAGCAGGCTCTCGGCCCGCGCGGCCTGGCCCAGCTGCAGCCAGGTCAACGCGAGGTGGGTGCCGGTGTTGACGATCCACAGCGCGTTGCCCTCGGCCTCGAATCCGACCAAGGCCGACTCAAGGTGGCCGATGGCGTCGCCGTAGCGGCCAACATCGCGGCACATGGCCCCCAGTGTCATCTGCATGGCGGTGGCCAGCCCTGACACGCCGTCGTCTTGCTCGCGCAAGGCCAAGCCGGCCTCGGTGGCGGCCACTGCCGCCTCGGCATTGCCCGAATAGACGTGGTTGATGCCAAGGTTGACGTGCATCGTCGCTGCAGTACTGAGGTCGCGCGCCTGCACTGCCAAGCGCAGACCCGACTCAATGGCCTGTCGTCCTTCCTGACGCCGGCCGGCGCGCTCCAGCACCGTGCCCAGCTCACCGAGAAATTCGTAGCGTGGGCGCAGCGAGGGCAGCTGGTCAAGCAGCGGTGCCACGTCTGCCAGCAAGCGCGCGCCTTCATCGCCACGGCCCAGATTGACGCAAGCCACGGCCCATCGTCTGGAGGCAAGAAGCTGGCTCTCGATGTCGCCACTGGCGGCGCAGGCGTCGATGGCCGCAGGCATGGCATTGACGACGGCCTCGAACTCGCCGAACACGATCTGCGCCTCTGCCGCAGCGATGTCGCTCAGCGCCAGCTCGATCGGTCCCGGCGCCAGACGGCGCAAGTCCGCGCTGGCTGCGCGTACCTCGTCGTGGGACGCGAACTGGATCAGTGCCCCCAATCGATCGCAGCGTGCTTGCCAGGCTGGGCCGGGCTCGTTGGCGCGATCGAAGGCCTCGGCGGCGCGCTGCAATTGCGCGGCTTCTTCGCGTCGGCGGCTGGCGTTGAACGAGATCGCAGCCGCCGCGCGCAGTGCCGCCGCAGCATCGGCCCAGGCGCCAGCCCGCCACCAATGTTCGGCCAACCTGGCGGGGGCAACTTCTGCCGCTTGCAGGGCACGCGCCAACTGCGCATGGACGCCGGCGGCCACGGCGCTGGGCACCTCGCGCAGACAGGCCTCGCGCACGGCGTCGTGCGTGAATTCGGCGCCAAGCAACACGTCAGCGGTCTCCAGCTCTCGCCAGGGCACAGCCAAATCGATCTCGTGCACTTGCAACACCTGGGCGGCCAGCGCCGAGCTGAAATCAACGCCAGCCAGGGCAGCCAACATGGCCAGGCGCCGCGCCGGGGCGGACAGCGCGCGCAGGCGCCGCTCGATCAGCACGCCAACGGCGGCCGCAGAGGGCATCGCCGGATCGGGTAGGGTCGGCACGCGACCTTCGCGATCCCGCACCGCGCGCAGCGTTTCGAGCATGAACAGCGGGTTGCCACCGGCATGGCGCAGCAGTGCTCCAGCCCAGGCCTGAAGGTCCAGGCCGGGCAGATTCAGGCTGTCAAGAAATTCAACTGCAGCGGCATGCCCCATGGGATCGAGCGCCACGCGCTGGAAGCGGTCGGCGTCCGTTGTGTCGGCCCAAGCGCGAAGGGCATCGGGGCATTCGTTGGCACGAAACGCGAACAGCCAACGCAGCGCATCGGGGGCATCGCGGGACCTGGCGTCGATCATTGAAAGCAGCGCTTCGACCGACGCCTCGTCGGCAAAATGCAGGTCGTCGACGGCCAGGCAATCCACGCGCCCTCGGGCCTGGTCTGTAATCCAAGCCGTCGCATGGCGCAGCAACGCACCTGTGACGGGCCCGGTGTGGCCCCCTTCAAGCCAGCGCGGCGCCGAATCCACGTGGAGCGCGCCGGTCATTTCAAGCACGGCGTTAAACAGCTTGCCCAGCAGTGCAAAAGCCACCGCGCGGTCGCTGGCTTCGGCTCGAACCCACTTGATGCGGCCTGGTGCGCGTTGCCCAAGCTCCTGCAGCAATCGTGACTTGCCCATGCCCGCCTCGCCGCTGAGAAGCACGCAGGGCGTTCTCGACAGACCTTGATCGATGGCCGCCAGAGCAGCTTCACGCCCCACCAGCCGAGGCGGCCGAAGCAGCGTGATCGGCAGCGGCGCCAAGGACGCAGCAAGCACTTCGTTGCGGCCGATGGCCTCCACCAAGGCCAGTGTTTCTGGGCTGGGGGGCTCGCCCAGCTGTTCGTGCAGGCAGTGTTTGCACCGATCAAATGCGGCCAGCGCGGCGGCGCGATCACCACGCAGGTAGTGCAAGCGCATCAGTCTTCGGTGCGCATGTTCAGCACTGGGGTCAAGCTCGATCAGCCGCTGTGCCAGCGGCAACGCCGACGCGATGCGGCCATCTTGTTCAAGCCCGGCGAGTTGCGTCGACAGGTGCTCGGCGCGTTGGCTTGCCCATCGTTGCCGGGCCGACTGCACCCAGGCGCCAAGTTCGTCGAAAGACTTGAAATCCAGGCCACCGAGCAGCTCACCTTGGGGCACGCCTTCTGCGCCTGCATTGCCGCTGACATCCAGGTCATGTGCCAGGCTGTCGACCCATCCAATGTTGGCGTCACCGACCACCAGGTCGCACCCGGCCCATCGTTTGAGCCGGAAGATGCGTTGGCGCAGACTGATGTTGGCGCGCTTGGCATCGCTGTCGGGCCACAGCAAGGCCGCAGCACGGCGGCGCGGCAATGGTCCGTCGATCACCAGCAGCGCGAGCAGCGCCGCGTCGTGCAGCCCGAGCGACAGCGACGCCAGGTCGCTGCGCACAAGAGCCGGCGCGCCGGTCAGGCGAAGCCGCAATGCGTCGGGGGCTTGAGCGCCCGCCATCCCTGAACTGCCCATGGTCTGGGCGCCTCCCTGGCCAAAAGCTGGTGTCAAGTGAGCGTGAATCGAGGCTCAATGTAGCTCAACGAACATCAACGAACCGGCCTGCAGCCGCTGCGCGGCTGGCAGCTCTGCCCCTCGGGGCCTAGCTCGCCAGCTAAGGGTGCGCTAAAACCTGTAGTTAAGCCTAACATCATAATCAAGCGGACATTGACTGGGAACTCACACACCCCCCAGCTTCGCAGTTTTGGCGGTCGAGTTTCTAACTTTGATGAAGCGCATGGTCTCGAGAAGCGCCACCATCCACTCCGACCTCAAGCTGAGGCCATAACGACATTCAAGGAGTTTGCTTTGGACCCTATCCTTTACTGGAACAGCGTCGCGCTCGAAGCCAATCGGCGCGACTTCAGCGACGCACCTGGCAACAACAGGCCCATGCACGAGCAAGGCGGGCCGACATTGAGCTCGCGCGCCTTGGCCATCGTGCACCTGGCGATGTATGACGCGCACGCCGGGGTGGTGGGCGGGGTGAATCTGCCGCCTCACTTGCCCGGCTTGCCCGCACCTGCGGCGGGCGCCAGCGCCGCAGTGGCCGTGGCGCATGCGGCGCGTGACTGCCTCGTCAAGCTGTACCCGCGCCAGACCGCGTACTTCGATCAGGCCCTGGCCGGCGTCGGGTTGATGGGGGCTGCTGCCACAGCTGGAGCCGCCTTCGGTCGCGCCGTGGCTTTGGCGCACCTGGCGGATCGCGCGGCGGATCCGGGGGCCGGCGACGGCGGCTATGTTTCGCCTGGCGGCAAACGCGGTCACCGGGCCGACCCCGCCAACCCCGGGCAGACCCCGCACGCGCCCTTTTACGGCGCCAAATCCAAGTGCTTCGCCGTGACGGCCCGGCACGGCCTGTTGCCGCCGCCGGCCACTGCCGATTCGGCCTACCAAGACGCCTTGGTGCAAGTGCGCGGCAAGGGCGTTGCGCCGGAGTTGATGGGCACGGTGCCGGCGATATACCCCAAGCGCGACCCCGAGGAAACTTTGATCGGTGTGTACTGGGCCTATGACGGTGTGCGCGAGCTGGGCACGCCGCCGCGCCTGTATAACCTGATTGCGCGCGAGGTGGCCAAGCAAAAGGGCAACGGCGTCGATGCCAACGCCCGGCTGTTCGCACTGGTCAACGCCGCACTGGGCGACGCCGGCATCCTGGCCTGGGATCAAAAAATACCTTCACAACCTGTGGCGCCCGGTGCTGGGGGTGCGTGAGCACGATGCATCGATGGGCCCGGTCACGTCGCCTGCGCCGGCCTTTGACGCCGACTGCGATCCCGCCTGGCTGCCCCTGGGTGCGCCCGCCACCAACAGCACGGAAGCGAACTTCACGCCGCCCTTTCCGGCCTACCCTTCTGGCCACGCCACCTTTGGCGCGGCGGTCTTGCACACTCTGCGCCTGTTCTACAACGTGCCTGCCGGCAACCGGGCCAACGACGCGCTGTTTCCGGGCACCTTTGTGTCAGAGGAGTGCGATGGCGTGGCGCGTGATAACAAGGGTGTAGTGCGTGCTCGACATGCCCGAAGCTTCCCGGGCGGCTTGTGGCAAATGATCGAAGAAAGCGGCTTCAGCCGCGTCTACCTGGGGGTGCATTGGTTCTTCGATGCCTTTGCCTTGGATGTGAACGGCAAGCCCGATTACAGCCAGAACATGGGTGGCGCACCACTGGGTTTGAAGATCGCCGAAGACATCTTCGCGGTGCTCGGCGGCGGCAAGGTGCCGGGCAAATCAAGCGTCGGCCCACGGGTCTGAGCGCTTGATCGCTGCGCGGCCAGCCCGCGCAGCACAAAAGATGGGGCCGCTATAGTCTTGCGGCCCCATTGCATTGAGGATTCACCGATGTTCAGCGCCGCGCCCGCACGACCTTCGAGTAGCCGTTTCTTGCTTGGTGCCGCCCTGCTGCTGGTCACGTTCAACACCCTGGCGCAAGAGCGCACCCTCGTCGTCTCCGCCTTCGGCGCCAGCCAGGACCTGATGCGCAAAAACCTGTACGCGCCCTTCGAGGCCAAGTGCAAGTGCAAGATCGTCGTCAATGTCGGCAACAGTGCGGACCGCCTGGCCAAGATGGAGGCGCGCAAGGGCAACCCCGAAGTGGATGTGGCGGTGCTGTCGGATTTCAACGGCCTGGAAGCGGCCACCAAAGACCTGATCGAGCCGATTGATGTGGCCAAGCTGAAGAACTATAGCAAGCTGCACGACATGGCCAAGAACCCGATTGGCAACTTCATGGGCGTGGGCTACACCTACTTCGCCACCAGCATCATTTACCGCAGCGACAAGGTGAAGATCAACTCGTGGACGGATCTGTGGCAGCCGGCGCTCAAGGGCCGCGTCGCCCTGCCCAACATCACCACCACGCAAGGCCCGACCATGCTGATGATGGTCGATAAAGCCTTCGGCGGCACCACGCCCGATTTCGCCACCGGCATCCAGAAAGTGGCCGAGCTCAAACCCAACGTCGTCACCTTCTACGAGCGCGCCGCGCAGGTGGCGCAGCTGTTTCAGCAGGATGAGGTGCACGCCGCGGTGGTGGGGCGCTTCAATTGGCCGCTGCTCAAGAAGTTGAACCTGCCCCTGGTCTGGGCGGTGCCCAAAGAGGGCCTGACCGGCGGCACCAATGTGCTGGTGATCACCAAGAACGCCAAGAACAAGGACCTGGCCTACGCCTTCATCGACGAGTGGCTGTCGACCGAGGCGCAGACCCGCCTGGCCATGGATCTGGTGGACAGCCCTGTCAACAAAGAGGTCAAGCTGCCGCCCGAGGTGGCCGATGTGCTGACCTATGGCAAGGACACGGCGGCCGCGCTGAACCTGATCCCGCCCACGCAAATGATGCTGCGGCGCAAGAGCTGGGTGGACGGCTGGAACGCCAAGATTGCGCGTTAGCACTGGACGCGCATGTTTGACGATAGGCGCATCGGCTACGCCCTGACGCTGCCGGCGGCGCTGTTCGTCGCGGCGGCCTTCATGCTGCCCGTGGGCATCCTGCTCTCGGGCAGCTTTGCCACCGATCAGGGCTGGGGCCTGTCACGCTTCACTGAGTTCTTCGGCGAGCCGCTGTATGTCGAGGTCTTCTGGCGCACCGTCAAGCTTGGCGCCTTGGTCACGCTGACCTGCGCTGTGCTGGGCTATGCGGCCGCACTGGCCATCGTCGATGCGCCCGCACATTGGCGCGGCCGCTGGACCGGCCTGGTGATGCTGCCGCTGATGATCTCGCCCGTGGCGCGCACCTACGCCTGGATCGTTATTTTGGGCCGCACCGGGCTGGTCAACCAGGCCATCACGGGTCTGGGCCTGTCGGCCGAGCCGCTGCGTTTGCTGTTTACGGAAACAGCCGTCTTCATCGGCCTGGTGCAACTCTTTCTGCCGCTGATGGTGCTGAGTCTGGTCAGCGCGCTGGAGAACCTGCCCGCCGATGTCGTGCCCGCGGCGCGCGTGCTGGGCGCCAACTGGCTGCAGGTCTTCTTCAAGGTCATCCTGCCGCTCACGCGCGAGGGCCTGGTCATCGGCGGTACCCTGGTCTTCACCGGTGCCGTCACGGCCTACATCACACCGGCGGTGCTGGGGGGGTCGAAGGTGTTGATGCTGGAGACGCTGCTCTTCCAGCGCGTGGCGGTGGCCAATGACTTTGTCGCCGCCAGCGTCATCGCTGTGATTCTGATCAGCATGAGCGTGGTCACGCATGCGCTGCTGCGGCGGGCGGCGGCGGCGCGGCGGCGGTGATGCGGGGGTCGATTTGTTGACGACGGCAGATGATCACAAGCGTGGCGATGAGCCTGAGTCCTACCCCTTGGCCATGAGCCGCCAATGAACGCCATGCGCGCCGCTGGCTATCTGGTCTTGGCCGCCGTGCTGCTGTTTCTGCTCGGCCCCTTCGTCATCATCGGCCTGGCGGGGCTGTCGGCCGGCGAGACCCTGGCCTTTCCGCCGCAAGGCCTGTCGCTGCGCTGGATCTTCGCCGTGCTGCAGATGGACAACTTCCGCGCCAGCTTCATCTTGTCGATGCAACTGGCCGTGGGTTCGACCGCGCTGGCCCTGTTGCTGGGTGTGCCCGCCGCCTACGGCCTGGCGCGTTATGCATTGCCGGGGCGCGAGCTGGTGCGCACCGTCTTGATCGCCCCGCTGATCGTGCCCGGCATCATCGTCGGCCTGGCCCTGCTGCGCCACGCCGTCATCCCGCTGGACATGGGGGTGAACTGGGCGCTGCTGCTGGCGCACACCGTGCTGGTGGTGCCCTATGCCGTGCGCGTGGTCTCGGCCAGCCTGGACAACCTGCGCCCGGATGTGGAAGAGGCCGCGGTGATGCTGGGTGCCACCCGGGTGCAGACCTTCTTTCGGGTGGTGCTACCGAACATTCGCAGCGGCATCATCGCGGCCTTCATCCTGGGCTTCATCACCTCCTTCAACCAGGTGCCGGTGAGCCTGTTCCTCACCGGTCCGGGCATCACCACCTTGCCCATCGACATGCTCACCTCCATGGAATTTGTCTACGACCCGTCGATTGCTGCGCTCTCGGCGCTGATGGCCCTGCTGTCGATCGCCATCGTCGCGGTGGCCGAGCGTGCCTTGGGGCTGTCGCGCTATGTCTGAGACTGAAGTTTCTGGCGCCGCGGATTTCCTGAGGCTTGAAAAGCTCACGCTGGCGTATGGGCGAAGTGATGGGCGAAATGATGGGCGAAGCAGTGACACGAATGCCGGCAAGGGCGAAGCCCCAGCGGCCGTGCCCGAGCTCGATCTGAGCCTGCGCGAGGGCGAGCTGCTGGCCCTGCTTGGCCCCTCGGGCTGCGGCAAGACCACCACCATGCGCGCCATCGCCGGCCTGTTGGCGCCGCGCGCCGGGCGCATCGTGCTGGCCGGGCGCGACATCACCCGCGTCAGTGCGCATCAGCGCGAGGTCGGCCTGGTGTTCCAGTCGTATGCGCTGTTCCCGCACTTGTCGGTGCATGAGAACGTCGCCTTCGGCCTGCGCCTGCGCAATGTGGCCGGCGACGAGCTGCAACGCCGGGTGGGCGAGGCCATCGACATGGTCGGCCTGGGCGGCTTCGAGCGCCGCCTGCCGCGTGAGCTCTCTGGCGGCCAGCAGCAGCGCGTGGCGCTGGCGCGATCTGTGGTGGTGCGGCCGCGCTTGCTGCTGCTGGATGAGCCGCTGTCCAACCTGGATGCGCGCCTGCGGCTGGAAATGCGCAGCGAGCTGCAGCGCCTGCAGCGTGAGCTGGGCGTGACCATGCTGTACGTGACGCACGACCAGTCCGAAGCCCTGGCCCTGGCCGACCGCGTGGTGGTGATGCGCGAGGGCCGCATCGCCCAGCAAGGTGCACCGCAGGCCATTTACGAGCGCCCGCGCACGGCCTTTGTGGCGCGTTTTGTGGGCTTTGAGAATGTCTTTGCGGCGCCAGGCACATCGCGTGACCCGGCCGGGCATGACCCAGCCGCGCCTGCCGACACGCCCGTGCTAGCGCCTTGGATAGATGGCCAACCCGGCCTGGCCTGGCGCCCGCGCCATGTGTTGCTGGGGCAGGGGCCGCACGAGGGTCGGGTGTTGGGGGTGTCCTACCTGGGCGAGTCGATGGAGGTTTTGATCGAGTCCGCCGCGGGCGCGATCAAGGCCCAGACCGCGCCCGATGCGCCACGCCACGGCGTGGGCGAGATGCTGCGCTTCGATCTGCCGCTGGCAGCGGCCGTGGCGTTGGAAGCCTGAAATGAACCCACCGCGGCCAGCACCGGCACCGGCACCGGCATCAACGCCAACGCCAACGCCAACGCCAACGCCAACGCCAATGCAACCGTCAGCCCCAGCCCCAGCCCCAGCGCGCGGGTCAAGCGCTGCACAGCCGGTGTGGATCGACTGCGACATGGGCTTTGATGACCTGGCCGCCGTGCTCACCGTGGCGCAGGCGCCGGCCTGGCGCATCGCCGGTATGTCGCTGGTGGCGGGCAATGCGCCGCTGCCGGTGGTGATCGACAACGCGCTGCGCGCCGCTCACTTCTTCCGTTGGGAATTCCCCATCCACGCCGGCTGCGCCAAGCCCTTGGCCTGCGCGCTGGTCACCGCGCAAAACATCCTGGGCGACGACGCCATGCGCTCCACGGGCCGTGGTTTGCCGCAGGCGCGCACGGCCTTGGCCTGCATCGACGCGGTTGACGCGCTGGCCCAGCACTTGCGCAGCAGCGCCCAACCCGCCACCGTGCTGGCCCTGGGCCCGCTCACCAACCTGGCCACACTGTTGCAGCGCGCGCCCGAGCTGGCCGCGCGCATCGGCAGGCTGATGTGGATGGGCGGCAGCGCCGGCCCGGGCAACCACACGGCAGCGGCCGAGTTCAACGCCGCGGTCGATCCCGAAAGCGTGCAGGCTGTGCTCGATGCCGGCGTGGCGCTGCACATGGTCGGGCTCGATGCCTGCCGACAGGTGCGGGTGCACGCTGCCGATGTGGCGGCGCTGCGTGTGACGGCTGAAGCGGCAGCGCTGCGTGTGACTGCAGGCGCCACAGCCACCCATCAGCAGGCCGAGCGCTGCCTCGTGCTGTCCGATTTACTCGGTGGTTATGTGCGTGTCGCCAGTGCCGATGCCAGCGCGCCCATGCCGCTGTACGACCCCGTGGCCGCCGCGGCCCTGGTGGCGCCGGGCAGCGTGCTGTTCGCGCCGGCGCGCATCGATGTTGAACTGATCGGCCGCCACACCCGCGGCATGACGGTGGTGGAGCGTCGCGTGCCGCGCCGCGCCCAGGCCAACGCCTGGGTGGCCGCCGTGGTGGATGAAGCGGTGGTGCGTGGCCAGGTGTTGGCAGCCTTGGCGGGCAGGCCTGCTGGGCCGGCGCAGGCGGCCCCCGTGCCCTGTGCCGCTCAGCCCGCGGATGCGCCGGTCTTGTCCAGCGCCAACGCCAACACCTCTTCGCCATCGTCCACCTCGCCGGTGAACACAAAACCCATGGATTCGTAGAACGGCCGTGGCGTCTCTGGTCCCTGCACGCACGAGGCCTGAAAGCGCCGCAAACCAGGGTGGCGCTGGCGCACGGCGTCGATCACCCGCCGCAGCGCCTGGCGGCCGTGGCCTTGGCGCTTGTGCTTGACATCGATCATGAAGCGCCACAGGCTGACCTCCAGCTCGGCGGGTGGCTGCGGGAGCAGCGAGCTGTCCGACAGCATGACAAAGCCGATCGGCACCTCACCGCTGTAAACGGCACGGATCCAGGCTTCAGGATGAAAGTGCGCCTGTGCGATGGAGATGGCGTTGGGCGCCACATAACCCGTGGGTTGTGCCGACAGGTCGCAGATGGCGCGCACCGTGTCGGCGGTGATTTCACGCAGATGCGTCTGAAGGCTTGGGTCGGCGTTGACCATGTTGCATCCTCATTTGAATGGGTGGCCGAATTGTGCTGCGCAGGGCCGTGGGCAGGCTCTGCGCCCTGTCGCCCCGCAGGCGAGCCCGGACAGGCGCCACTTAACATCACCCACCCTCACCCCACAAAGCACACCATGGACCTGCAACTCAAGGGCAAGCGCGCCCTCATCACCGGCGGCAGCCGTGGCATCGGCAAAGCCATCGCCCGCGTGCTGGCCATGGAGGGCGCCGATGTCGCCTTGCTGGCCCGTGACGCCACCACCCTGGCCGCGGCCGCGGCCGAATTGGCCGGCCTGAGTGGCCGCAAGGTGATTGGCGTGAGCGCCGACACCACCAGCGATGAGCAGGTGCGCCGCGCCATTCAAGACGCCGCGCAGCAGCTCGGCGGCAGCATCGACATCCGGGTCAACGCCGCGGCCGAGCCCGCCGGCTTTGCCGGGCCGCCGCCGTTGGCGCAGATCACTGGTGAGTTCTTCCATGCAGAGATGAACACCAAGGTCATGGGCTACATCCGCTGCGCACGCGAACTCGCGCCGGGCATGGCGGCCAAGGGCTGGGGCCGCATCGTCAACATCAGCGGCCTTGCTGCGCGGCAAACCGGCAATGCCGTGGGCAGCATGCGCAACGTGGCCGTGGCCGCACTCAGCAAGAACCTGGCCGATGAGCTCGGGCCCAGCGGCATCAACGTCACCGTCGTGCACCCTGGCCTGACGCGCACCGAGCGCACCGCGCCCCTGGTGGCCGCACGCGCCGCGGCCCTGGGTGTGCCGCCCGAGCAGATCGAGGCGCAGATGGCTGCAGGCAATGTCATCGGCCGCATCGTCCAAGCCGACGAGGTGGCCGATGTCGTGGCGTTTCTGTGCTCGCCACGCTCCATCGCCATCACCGGTGATGTCATCGCCGTGGGCGGCGGCATGCCCAAGGCCCTGCATTACTGAAGGGTCAAGCCGACGCGCTGCGAGGCCCCGCGCACCACTGTCGGCGCACCACCGTCGACACACCACTGCCGACACACCACCGAAGACGAGCAGCGCACACCATGAGCACCGCACAGAGTTCACCCACCAGCCTGCCGGCTGCCAAGCCCGGCGCCGCCCTCCGCCGCGACGACGCCCTGGCGCTGGACGCGGCCGACCCGCTGGCGCATTGCCGCGAGCGCTTTTGCCTGCCCCCCGGCGTGATCTACCTCGATGGCAACTCGCTCGGCGCCCTGCCCAATGGTGTAGCCGCGCGCCTGACCCGCGCGGTGGAGCAGGAATGGGGCGTGGGCCTGATCCGATCCTGGAACGATGCCGATTGGTACCCGGCGCCGCAGCGTGTGGGGGCGCGCGTGGCGCAGTTGATCGGCGCCGAAGGCGATGAGGTCATCATGGCCGATTCGACCTCGGTCAACCTGTTCAAGGTGCTGGCCGCGGCGCTGCGCCTGCGGCCCGGGCGCAAGCGCATCGTCGGCGAGCTGGGCAACTTCCCGACCGATGGCTACATCGCCATCGGTGTGGCCGACTTGATGGCGGCCGAGTATGTGGCTGTGCAGCCTAACGAAGTTATCAATCACATCGACGAGAGCGTGGCCATCGTCTCGCTGACGCATGTCAACTACAAGACCGGCCGCATCCACGACATGGCCGAGATCACCCGTCGCGCGCACGCCGTGGGCGCCCTGGTGGTGTGGGACCTGTGCCACACCGCCGGCGCCATGCCCTGTGCATTGAATGCCTGCGACGCCGACTTTGCCGTGGGCTGCAGCTACAAATACCTCAACGGCGGCCCCGGCGCGCCGGCTTTTGTGTTTGCCGCCCGGCGCCACCATGCGCAGATGCGCCAGCCCCTGAGCGGCTGGCATGGCCACGCCGCGCCATTTGAATTTGCCGATGGCTATCGGCCGGCTGCGGGCATGGACGCCATGCTGGTGGGCACGGCCTCGCAGCTCGGTCTGATCGCCCTGGAGGCGGCGCTTGACGCTTTTGATGGCGTGGACTTGCAGGCGCTGCGTCGCAAGAGCCTCGGGCTGACCGGCCTGTTCATGCGTCTGGTGCAGCAAGAGGCGCCAGGGTTCGGCCTGGCCACGCCGGAGCTGGACGCCCACCGTGGCAGCCAGGTGGCCCTGCTGCACGAGCATGCCTACGCCATCATGCAGGCCTTGATTGCCCGCGGCGTGATTGGTGACTTTCGTGCGCCCAACATCCTGCGCTTTGGCATGGCCGCGTTGTACGTGGGTTATGCCGACATCTGGGATGCGGTGGCCACGCTCAAGGACATCATGGCCACGGGGGCTTGGCAGGCGCCGGAATTCTTGCAACGCAAGGCGGTGACCTGATGGTCGCCGCGCTGGGTTTGAAGCCGGTGGGCGCGGCCTTGGGGATCAGAGGTGACTGATTGGCGTGCGCTCAGCGCTGCCGAACGCGAGCGCGAGTACTCGCCCAGCTCGTGCATCGGTGGGCACTACCAGCCCTTCATCGCCGCCTATGCCACACACAGCAGCGCGGCCGTGCTGTCCACGCGCGCGCTGGGCGCGTCGTGGAGCGAGCATCACTACAGCGCCGCCCCGGCACAGCGGCTGGATGTGTGCTTGCCCGTCGCGGCGGCGGCGCAGCCTGCCAAGCCCGCGCTGCTGGTCTTCATCCACGGCGGCTATTGGCAAGAGCTCTCGGCGCAACACTCACTGTTTGCCGCCGCCGGCTGCATCCAGCATGGCCACGCTTTTGCTGCGATTGACTACACCCTGGCGCCGCAGGCCCGCCTGGCCGAAATCGTTGCCGAGTGCCGCGCCGCTGTGGCCTGGCTGCTGCAGCACGCCCAGGCCCTGGGCTTTGATGCCCGGCGCGTGGTCATCGCCGGCAGCTCGGCGGGTGCGCACCTGGCGGCCATGGTGGCGGCGCAGCAGGCGCTGCGCGCGGCGGTGTTGGTGTCGGGCATCTACGAGCTGGAGCCGCTGCTTGGCACCTCCATCAACGCTGCCCTGGGCCTGGACGCCGCCAGTGCCCGGGCGCAAAGCCCCGCCCTGCTGCCGCTGCGGCAGTTCCCCCACACGCTGATGTGCTGGGGCGAGATCGAGACGGCCGAGTTCAAGCGCCAGAGCCTGGGCTTTGCCGGCCAGTTGCAAGCCGCCGGCATCGGCTGCCAAAGCCTTGAAGTCCCAGCCCGCAACCACTTCGATGTGATCCTGGGCCTGAGTGACGCCACCACCGATCTGGGCCGGCGCACCCTGGCGCTGTTGGCGGCGGCCTGAGCCCATCGACGCGGCCACCCGCCGCATCGGCTAACCCGTAAAAAGTACAAGCACCGCACAAGGCCACGCACCATGCCACGCTACCAACCGCAGCAGCCCCAACTGATCGACCCCGCCGGCGTGCAGGCCAGCGCCTACGCCCGGCCCATGGCCACCACCAGCGATGCCTCGCGCGCCTACACCGCCCAGGCCACCGGGGGCCAGCCGGTGGTCGATTTCCAGGGCACGGGCAACCCTTATGTCGACTACCAAAGCATCGATCTGCTCCGCCTGGCCGAAGCCCTGGTGGCCCTGGCCGATCAGATGTCGCAATACCGCTGGCGGCATTTCGTCTCGATGCAGCGCCTGCTGGGCCTGAAGCCCGGCACCGGCGGCTCGGCAGGCGTGGGCTGGCTGCGGCAGGTGACCGAGCACCGATTTTTCCCCGAGCTGTGGTCGATTCGGACTGAGTTTTAGTTTGAAGCCAGCTTGCGGCGCTTTTTCTTCGGCCTGGCTGCGGCCTCGCACAAGGCCATCGCCAAGGGCGATGCGCCCGCGGCACGCGAGTCGGCCCTGGCCTATCACCCGCAGGCGATGCAGGTGATTGAGGTGTTGATCGGGCGATGACTTCTCGACTGGCGCGCCGTATTACGTCACGCGTCATATACTTATCGGCATGATCCAGTCGTTCAAGTGCAAAGACACGCTGGCCATTTACGAAGGGAAAAGTCCTCGGCGCTTCAAGGCGTTGATCAGCGTCGCGGAACGAAAGCTCGCTCAACTCGATGCCGCTCAATCACTGGATTTTTTGAAAGCCCCACCCGGCAACCACCTCGAAGCCCTCAAAGGCGATCGCAGGGGCCAACACAGTATGCGCATCAACGACCAGTGGCGGCTCTGCTTCAAGTGGAGCGGTCTCGGGCCTGCTGATGTTGAGATCGTGGACTACCGCTAAAGAAATCCAAATGGCACCGCCTTTGAATCGCATGCGCGCCGTTCATCCCGGCGAGGTGCTTCGTGAGGACTATCTCGCGCCGCTCGGAATGAGCGTCAATGCGCTGTCCATTGCCCTGGGCGTTCCGGCCACGCGCATCCACGAAATCGTCAAGGAACGTCGCGCGGTCACTGCAGATACTGCGGCGCGCCTGGCCAAGTACTTCGGCGGTGATGCTGCCTCCTGGTTGGTGATGCAGGCCAACTTCGAATTGAAGACATTGCCCACGCTAGGGGACATCGAGCGGCAGGTCGCAGCGCGACAGCAGTTTGCAGTTTGAGGGCGATGAAGCGTCGCGCATAGCGCTGCGATTCATGCCCAGCCAGCGCACATCGGCAGGCGCTGACTGAATCGCCACACGGGACAAACCCTGAGCGTGGCTCCACCATACCGCCGCTACGATCTGCCGAAATAACAACTCGTTGCAGCTGCAGGCAGACATCGCCTTGCGGGTCATAGCAGAGCAATCGCATGGCGATTCAGGTGGGTGGCAGCATGCTGCCAAGTCAAGAGATTGGCAGCTCGCTGCCAAGTGATCAATTCATATGGGCCATGGGCTCGGTGTGCTCCTTGCTGGGCCAGCCGTTCTCGGCCGAGTTGCTGGCGCGCGAATTTGCGCCGCCACACAGCCACAACACCTTGATCGCCGCCGGCCGCGCGCTGGGCCTGCGCATCAAGGCCCTGCGCTTCAAGCCCCAGCGCGTTGAGCGCATGGTGTTCCCGCTGTTGGTCGGCTTGAAGCCGCCGTTAGGCACCGAAAGCCATGTGATCGGGGGGGGGGTAGCGGCAGGCGCCGCGTCGCCGGCACAAGCCCGTGGCGAGCCCGCCGCTGCCGGCCCAACCCAGCCCCCGCTCATCGGCATCATCAGCGCCGCCCAGCAAGGCCAGGCCATCCTGTTTCGGGCCGGCAGCCACGAGCCCGTCACCCTCACGCTGGTTGAGCTGGCCGCGGTGTGCAGCGGCCAGGCCTGGCTGGTGGCCAGGGCGGTTGAGGCGCCCCACGACCCCGATGCCGTGGGCACCCTGGGCACCGGCCAGGGCCAGCGCCACTTCGGTTTCGCCTGGTTCGTTCCCGAGTTACTTAAACACCGCCGCGTCTGGCGCGATGTGCTGTTGGCCAGCGCCGCCTTGCAAATCATTGGCCTGGCCACGCCGCTGTTCACCCAGGCCATCATCGACAAGGTGGTGGTGCACCGCACGCAGAGCACGCTCATCGCCATCGGCACGGCCATGGCTCTCTTCCTGGTGTTCAGCAGCCTGCTCACCTGGGTGCGCCAGTACCTCGTGCTGCACACCGGCAACCGCGTCGATGCCGTGCTGGGCGCGGCGGTGTGGGCGCACCTGCTCAAACTGCCGCTGCGCTATTTTGAGCACCGCCCCACCGGCGTGGTGGCCGCGCGCCTGCAGGGGGTGGAGACGATCCGCGAATTTGTCTCTGGCGCGGCGGTGACGCTGATCCTCGATTTGCCCTTCCTGCTGATCTGCCTGGGCGTGATGCTGTGGTACAGCCTGCCGCTCACCGCCTTGGTGCTGGCCGCACTGGTGCTCATCGCCATCGCCAGCGTCGTCATGGCGCCGATCTTTCAGGCCCGGCTGAACGAGCAGTTTTTGCTCGGCGCCCGCAACCAGGCCTTCGTCACCGAACACATCGGCGGCTTCGAGACGCTCAAGAGCCTGCAGATCGAGCCCCAGCTGCGCCAGCGTTATTCAGGCTATCTGGCAAGCTATCTGCACAGCAGCTTTCGCACCAAGCAAATCGGCAACAGCTACCAGGTGTTCGCCAACACCGCCGAGCAGTTGATGACCCTGGGCGTGCTGATGTTGGGCGCCTACACCGTGATGACCGAGCCGGCCTTCACCATCGGCATGCTGGTGGCCTTTCAGATGTTTGCCAGCCGCTTGAGCCAGCCTGTGCTGCGCCTGGTCGGCCTGTGGTCGCAATTCCAGCAGGCCAAACTCAGCGTGCAGCGCCTGGGCGATGTGATGAATGCGCCCGCCGAGCCCTATCGCCTCACACCCAGCCGCCCGGCCGGCGGCCCCGGGCGCATCGAGGCGCGCGCCATGGCCTTTCGCTACGGTGAGGACAGGCCCATGCTCTTCACCGGCCTGAACCTCACGATCGAGCCCGGCCGCACTGTCGCCATCATGGGCCCCTCGGGCACCGGCAAAAGCACCCTGGCCAAGCTGATGCTGGGCTTTTACCAGCCCAGCAGCGGCAGCCTGATGATCGACGGCGTCGACCTGCGTCACCTCAGCGCCAACGAGCTGCGCCAGCACTTTGGCGTGGTGCCGCAAGACACCACCTTGTTCAGCGGCAGCATCCTGGCCAACCTGCGCGCCGGCCAGCCCGCGGCCAGCCTGGAGCAGGTGGCCCTGGCCTGCAAAATGGCCGGCGTGAACGATGTCATCGAGGCCCTGCCGCAAGGCTACGACACCGAAGTGGGCGAGCGCGGCGCGGGCCTCTCGGGCGGCCAAAAGCAGCGCCTGGCCATCGCCCGCGCCCTGCTCAAAGGCCCCAAGGTGCTGATCTTCGATGAGGCCACCTCGGCGCTCGATGCCGAGACGGCCGAGGCCTTTGCCCGCACCGTCAATCAGCTCAAAGGCCGCGTCACATTGATCTTCATCACCCACGCCCTGCCGCGTGGGCTGAAGGTGGATGAGGTGTTGATGCTGGGCAAGGACGGGGCGCATCGCTTGGAGGTGATGAACAGCGGCGCGCCGGGGCGGGTGGCATGAGCATTCGCCTGGCCACGCCGAGCGATGTGCCGGCACTGGTGGCGCTGGGCCAGGCCACGCATGCCGCGTCGCGCTACGCCAAGCTGCCGTACAGCGCCGAGCGTGTGCGCAAGGCACTGAGTGATGTCACTGGGCAGGGCCAGCAAAAGTATGTGTTGCTGGTGGCCCAGGACACCTCAGCCCGCGTCGTAGGCGGCTTGTTGGGCGTGGTCGAGCAAGCCATGTTCACCGAGACCTTCAGCGCCAGCGTCATGTACTACATCACCGACCCGGCAGCGCGCATGGGCGGGCACGCGCCGCGGCTGCTGCGGGCGTTTGAGCGCTGGGCCTGCAATCGCGGGGCGGTGGAGGTGAATTTCGGGGTGAACAGCGGGATCGATGCGGAACGCGTGGGAAGGTATGCGCGGCGGATGGGGTATGGGTGGGTGGGGGGGAATTTTGTGAAGGGGGTGGGATGAGTGCGAAAACAAGTTGTTCGAGCGCCGGTGCATCGGCGGTTTTGACGTTGGTCCTTGCAGCGGCACTGGTGGCGTGTAAGGGTGCTGCCGATCCGGTGCCTACCAACCAGATGCCGGCTACTCCAAAGGCTGAGGTGATCAGTGCGCCGGTCGAGGCGGCCTCCTTGACGACACGTATCCGATATCCGACACGCGTCTGGTGGTTCAAGCAGGGGTGCCACGTGGGGCCGCTGACGTTGCTGCACATACTCGATGCAGAAACCATGAAGCCGGTGCGAATGTTGGACGACGGCCAGCCGGAAGTCTTTCTTTCAGTACGCAATTGCCCTAGGCATGGACATGGAGGACGCCCCCACCTGCAGTACGTCGGTTTCTTTTCTAGTGAGATTGTTGAGGTCGAATTTGACCGAGAAGTCCATCCCAACCGAGGGCCTGACATGATGCTCAACATGGTGCTTCGTCGACTGAACAGCACCCAATCGGTCATCGTTCAGTCAGGCTGCTGCGGAGGGGAGCCCGAGTGGGGTGCAAAGGAACTCAATGACGTTGTTGATCCGCTTCGCGATGCATTGAACATACTTTGGCCCTATGAGCGCAGGGACGGCATGTATGAACACCTTTGTCTGCCGCTCATGCACCCGGTTCTGGTACTCAACCCGGGCACAAGGGTGCCGCGTTGGGTGAAGCTCTACGGCGCCAGGCTCACCCAGCCGATTCCGGGTATACGCTGCACTGAAGACACGACAAAGGTCGTCAACGATGTTGTTCATCTTGGCAGCCACCTCGGTGACGGGACAGTGATGGCCTTTACCTCTGGGTCCAGGGGCGAGCAGGTCGCTTTTCGCATTGACCTGCAAACAGGGATGCCAATTGGTCAACTGCCGGTAGGCATCAAGGTTTTTGACTTCGCCGAGGTCAAGGCCTTCCGGGACGACTTCAGGCAACAGTTTGGCTGTTCGAATGCCCCAGTGCCACCGATGGGTCTGCGCGACGGCTCGTGCTTGGAGCTGAAGGCGCAGTACGAAAAAGCCGTCGTAGCGCACTTTTTTAAGTAACCGTCCGCAGTCTCAGGCAACGAAGTCAACTTCAACGAAGGATTCCATGGCCACGACACTCACCCTGGAACTACAACGCGCACTGACATTTCTGACCGTCGGCGTGGCCACAGAGGGTGGCCGAACTCCCTACGTACTGACGGTTTCTGCCGGGCCACGGCCCGGTCAGGCCACGGCATCAATCGAATGGAACGGCGGCAATATCTGGCAAGGCTGGCCCAACGCGGCTTCGGGCTACAGCCTGGGGGTGATGCAGGTGGATTTGGGCGCATGGGACCGGCCTACGCTGGCTGTGGCGTTCGCCGATCAAGTCCGGGGCTGGGCCCGGTCAAATGGCCTAACCGTGAGTGATTTTCCCGAAGCCCTTGGCACCATGCTCCAGTACCGTGGGCTGAATGCCGCTAACTCGAACGAGCCAACACTTCGCGACCTGGGCAGTTGGATTGCAAAGAGTGATCGCGACGTCATCAACAAGTACCTGGCCACAGATACCGGGAAGGTCTGGGTCTATCAGAACCTTGAGACCGTTGCGATTAAGTCCGCCCTTGACAAAGTCGCGGGCGCGCTAGGCACCAGCTACTTCGGCAACCTGTCCGCAAACGATCAGCAGCGTGTGCTGGTCATGCTGCTGAAGGAGGCCAATCAGGCGGGCAATGTCAAGGAAGCGACTGCCTGGCTGAGAGCCACGGCTGCTTCGGGTGCGACAGCCGACGCTTACTTCGCTGCACGACAGGCTTCAACAACCTTGAACGCCTATGCGCGCGACGCGTTGCTCAAGGCCGAATCTGCTGCGCAGCTTGCCATTGCCGTGCAGGCCTCACCCGTCCTTGGCCCGATGTGGCAGGCGGCATTGTCCAAAGCCATGGACCCGATCTCCATGCGGAGCGATCCCGAACTGCTCGCGCTTCGAGCAGTATTCGGCGGCGGTGGCACCGCGGCTCAGGTCAACGCACTGAACCAACGCCTGGCGTTGGGCGACCAGCCCAGCACCGCTGGCGTCCTCATAGGCAGCGCTGCACAGGGGTTCGTGCTAGTCAATCCGCAGGGCCAGTTGATCGTCACCACCACGGGTGTACCGGCACTGACCGCGAATGGGCCCGGCTTGCCCGTACCCGCTTGGCAACGAGCTGAGGATGGAGCCTGGACAAGCTTTACCAATGGTGTCAGCCGCGGATCGCGCTGGTTGATTCGGCCCTCGCCCAATGGCAGACGCTGGTTTCTCGCGCAGGAAGACGACGCCGACCCGGAAGGTGGACTGCTGTTGGCCGAAGGACTGGCGCCTACGATTCATGTCAATGGCTACGACGTGGAAGTTGCGACGGGCATTGCCTACTACTTTGGCGAAGGACAACTCTCGGGCCAGCTTCTCGCACAAACCAACACCTCCAACTCCAGCCGCGTCGATGTCGTCGCCGGCCTCGACAAGGGCGCCTACTTCCTGAACGAAAGCGGCCCTCTCGACTCGGCCACTGTCAGTGCCGTTTTCAAGGCGGCGTTCCAGGAAGGCGACGGCGCCACGCTTGCGCTGAATGATCGCTGGACGGTGAATGACGGCAAGGGCGTGCAAGTCGTCGTAAGCAAGCAGGCGACGACGGTGGCCACCGACGGCGGCCCCGTTGCTGCCGTCCAGGTTCAAAGCACCCGCATCGAGGGGGCCGTAGTTGTCGAAATGGCCACGCGCCTGGAATGGAGCAGCCCAAGCGCAGGCAGCCACATTGAGCGCAGCGTCAGTAGCTTTAATCATGTATCAGGCGCGCTAATCGGGCGCGAGCAGATCGATCAGCAGTTCACCTTTGGCGGCGCACTGTTGCTCAAGGAAGTTGCGCACACCTACAGCGCAACAGGGCTGACCGAGACGCGCACAACGGCACTCAACTCAGACGGCACATCGACCAGCACTTACCGTGACGCAGCGGGCGCACTGACCCGAACCGAGACGACACAGCGCTTTGACGACGGCTCCTCCATCACAACCGCTTCGACC
Source organism: Ideonella sp. (assembly GCA_043720415.1). GTDB lineage: Bacteria > Pseudomonadota > Gammaproteobacteria > Burkholderiales > Burkholderiaceae_C > Pseudaquabacterium. The sequence goes on along the minus strand of JAYSSS010000048.1, from coordinate 27,573 downwards.
CCGGCAGGGGCCGAGCTGACAGTCACCCGCGACAGCGACGCCAACATCGCGCAGACAGTGCTGCGCGAGCCTGCCATTGATGGCTACACCGACACCGTCCGCAACGCCACCGGCGAATTGATCGAGACCCGTCATTTCACGCAGACCACGGCCGGCAGCACGCTGACCATCATCTACGCCGACGGCGCCGAGCGCCGCATCGCGACCGATTCAAACGGCGTACAGAAGATCGTCGACATCCCCAGCCACGCCCAAACCCTGGCCACCGCCGCCAGCGACCTTGCCGCCCTGATAAATGCCATCCGCAGCGGCAAACCCCTGCCCCAACTGGCCTCCGGCCTGCGCCTGCTCAACACCCTCACCCGCAATGAGATCCCCGGCCTGCCGCAGACCACGGCGATTGCCGCCGCTGCGCTGAGCGTGTTCAACTTTCTGCAGGCCGCTGAAGGCGACGACGCGTTCACCATCTTCAGCACGGCCGTGAACGCGCTGGCGTCGGTGAACGCGGCCTTGCAAACTGTTGGCGCTGGCAGCCAGGAGATTGCCAAATTCTTCGCCCAAGGCGGCGACGGCGCAGCCATCCTGCCCGGGCTGGCCATCATCAACGCGCTGCGCAATGAGGACCCGGTCGGCTTCGCGATGGGCATCGGCCACCTGGCCGAAGCTCTGGGCATGCTCGAAGCGGGCGTGAGCTTTGCCGGCACGCCCTTCGGCTGGTTCCTGATCGCGCTCAGCGTTGTTCAGGCGATGGAGGAGCCCGAGGAAGCCTGGGGCGTGGCCCACGCCATCTTCGATGATGGCAAGCCGCCGGTGTACGACGAGCAAGGCGTGCTCATCAGCGCGCCCAAGCTGGCCAGCCAGGATGGCAGCATCGTCGTTGAGCTCCAAGGCCACCAGCTCGCGACCAACAGGTTGGGCTTCATCCTGGGCGGCGAACACGGCCTGCTGAACTACCTGGGCCTGGCCGTGGCCACCTGGAACAGCGCCCACCCCAACGAGCCCTTTGGCATCGTCCCGCAGCGCCTGGCCATCCTCCACTGGCGCGCGGGCGGCAACGCCCAGCCCGGCTTCATGCTCGACGACAAGGACCCCTACACCGGCGCGCCGCGCCTGCCCGACATCCGCTACGACGACTACGGCAACCCCATCAACGCCAACACCGGCGTGGCCCAGACCGGCCAGACCCTGATCGAGCGCATGTTCTATTCGGCCATCGAGCGCGGCGCGCTGGCGCCGCGCTGGGAGGTGGAAACAGCACGCCTGCAGACCCTGGCCAACAGCCCCAACGCCGGCCTGAACGATGTGGAGCGCGCCCGCGGCCTGGGCCTGCTGGCCGAGCGCGGCGCCGATGGCAAGCCCATCAACGCCAGCTTCACGCCCATAGCCATGGACATGAATGGCGACGGCTTGATAGCCGTGCAAGACAAGGCGCAAAGCGGGCGCTTCTTCAACTGGGACGACTCGGGTTTCAACAAGGCCGTGGGCTGGGTGGCGCCCACCGAGGGCCTGCTGGTGCTGGACCGCAACCCCAATGGGCAGGCCGATGGCGGGTTTGAGCTGTTCAGCAATGCGCGGGTGGCGCAGGCTGGGCGAGGCGTGCGCAGCCTGGCCTGGGTGGATGCCAATGGCGATGGCCTGCTCAATGCCGCCGACCCGGTGTTCAACGAGCTGCGCGTGTGGCGCGATGCCAATGGCAGCGCTGTGGTCGATGCGGGCGAGGCACCCAAACTGGCCGAGCTGGGGATCACCGAGATCGACTACAGCAACAACCGCTTCACCCGCAACGGCCAGCTCTACAGCATGCAAAGCCCGGTGCTGGAGGCGGCCGCCATTGGCAGCAATGTGGCGGTGATCCCGCAGGGCATCCTGGTGAGCTTCAGCGATGGCCGCGCCCTCTTGAATGTCAGCCGGGTGAACGATGCCACGAACTACCCCGGGGCCAGCGCGATTGCGCCGGCGATGGCGGTGGAGGGTAGTCCGCTTGATTTTGTGGTTAGCCTGAGTGCGCCGAGTGCGGGGGTGACGGAGATCGAGCTGGTGCCGGTGTTCAACGGCCTGGTCAGCGCAAACCAGACCACGGGGCAGGACGTGGTGTTGCCGGTGCTCGTGTCGTTTGACGACGGGTTCACCTTTACGGCGCTAACAAGCAGTTTGAACGCCAGCGGCGAGGCCATCTACCTGGCCAAAGTGCCTGCCGGCAAGACGCAATTTGTGGTGCGCCTTGACACCCGCGACGACAGCGTGATCGAGGCCGTGGAAACGCTGGAGCTGCGCGCGCAGACGCCGGCGAATCTGTTGCCCGCAGCTGCAGTGGGCACGATCATCGACAACGATGTGGATCAGCCGCTGATCAGCATTTCAGGGCCGGTGACGGTGACCGAAGGCGTTGATTCGGAGCTGAAGTACAGCGTAAGTTTGTCGCGCGCGGGCACTTCGGCGATCACAGTGAAGTGGTCGGCGCAGAGCATTGGCGCGGTGGCGGGTGAGGACTTCTTGGCTGTGCCACCCGACACCTTGACTTTCAAGCCTGGCGAGCTGGTCAAGCAGGTGACAGTGGCCTTGACCAATGACACGCGGCTGGAAAGCGACGAGACCTTCCGCGTGCTGCTGCACGATGCCGTGGGCGCGCGCATTGGCGTGCCGTTTGTGAGCACGTCGATACACAGTGAGGATGTGGCGGTTGCGGAGTTGGCGGTGCGGCAGGTCTATGGGGATACGGCCAATGAAAATCAGTCTGGGGTGCGATTTTTCGTTCAACTCACGGGAATGGTGACTTCTTCCGCCGGCTTGTCAGTCAATTTGGCGCTGATGAATGGCACGGCAATCCAGGGCCTGGACTTCCTCGACATGCACGTCACGTTTGAGGGGGCGCTGGATGGCCCGGCCGCATTGACGGGTGGATTCCTCACGCCCGATGCACAGGGCAATGTGCTGCTGCCCAGGGGTGTGACGACGTTTGCGGTGGACGTGGATTTGCTGCGCGATCACTTGACGGAAGGCGACGAAACTTTTTCATTGGCGGCCCGTACGGTGCACAACACCGTTGCCAAGAGCGCGGTGGCGACCGTGTTGGATGCGCCTTGGCAAGAGGCACTCACGATCACTGCTGACAAAACACGTGTTGTCGAAGGTGGCAGGGTTTACTTCACGGCCACGCTGTCGGCTCCTCTGGACCACGATGTGTCATTTCGGGTAGCAGGAAACACAGGCCTTGCGCTGGCTGACCCATTCGACCTCGACTACTCACATTTCTATGTTGTTCCGGGCTCCAATGGTCTCAGTATTCGTGGGAGTGGCACTTTTGTAGACGTCCCCATCCCAGCGGGCCAGACCGAGGCCAGATTCGGCTTCAGGATATATGACGACGGCCGGCCCGAAGGCGAAGAGCAAATCGTGTGGTCAGGCACTGGCGGTTATGGCTTTGGCTTCTACGCAACGCCCCGGTCTCCCGTGGTGACCATCGTCGATGGCGTTTCCAGGCTTCCTCCCGATGCACCATCGATCAGCATACGGGCCGTTGAACCTGTAGTGGTCAGTACCCATGGCGATGATTTCGTGGTCTTTAATTTGACGCGCACCGGCCCGACAACTTATGCATCAGGCCCGATCTTTTATACGCTGACTGGCGCACTGGGCCTGATTGGGCTAAAGCCGTGGACGAACTTTGGTGACCCACCAGAGACCTTTTACGAGTTGTCCTTTGCTGAAGGTGAAAGCGCAAAGTCGTTCAGCCATAAGCTGTACGAGAACATCGCTCACGGTGGCGTCGTGTCAATGAAGCTGATTGGCGATACCGGCGGCGGCGAATACAGCTACCGCTTTGACCCCAATCCGAGCGCCTCAGTCATGATCCTCGGCCACGGCGACCTCGCGAGCAGCGGCTGGGCACCCACCGACGACGCCCTGCCGCAATCTCTGCTGGAAGACCTGCCCGCGCAGATCAACACCGGCGACCTGCTGCGCAATGACTTCCACAACGGCCTGGCAGGCCTCGGCAACGGCCTGGTGGTGACGGCGGTGCGGCCTGGCGGAGTTGCGGGTGCGGCCAGCGTCGAACTCAACAGTGGCGCCATCACCTTCACGCCGGCCAAAGACTTCAACGGTGTCTCCGGCTTTTACTACACGGTCAGGGCGCCCGACGGCAGCACCAAAGAAGCGAAAGTCACCGTCATGGTGGAGCCGCTGCCCGACGCGCCGCAGATCACGCTGACACCCAATGTGCGCGACGTCTACGGCTGGGCGACCTTGATCAGCAGTGCCTGGGTTGAGCATGGGACGGGTGAGGCCTCCAGCAGCATCTTCGAGGCCACCCTGACCGCCAATCAGGGCCAGACCTTCAACGCGCCGTTCAAGACCCAGGCCGGCCGCGTGGTGGAGCGCGACACCGACTCGGGTGCTTGGCTGCCCACTGGCGATGTCATCGACACTGGTATCGCTGAGACCGTCGAGTTCGATGAAGCCGATCTGGTGATGCAGCTCGGTGGCTTGAACTTCAGGCTGGCTGCCGATTTGCCGCTCTATCTGCACGACACCAAGCAAGGCACCGAGACCGACAACGCTGGCGTGCTCAGTGTCACCGACATCGATCAGCCCAATGCCGTCTGGTCGATCACGGGCGCCGAGTTGAACAACCCCTTGTTGGGCAAGATCACGATCAACGCAGGGCTGGGCTTTGACTATGTCGGCAGCCGCTTCATCGAGCAGCGTGACACCGGCTTGCCCTTGGGCGTGAATGTGCTGACCGACAGGCACATGCGCGGCGAAGAGACATCCCTGGTGGACGTGAGCTTCACACTGCAAAGCAGCGATGGCCGCACGCAAACCGTCACCCGGCAGGTGGTGCACTTTGGCCCCGTGCCGATCCCGGCCGTGGCCATGGGCGGCAGCGCGAAGCCCATCGCCATCGATCTGAACGGCGACGGCTTTCACTTCACGCAGGTCGATGACTCGAACGTGTTCTTTGATGTCAATGCCGATGGCTGGCGCCGCAGGGTGGCCTGGAACAACCCGGCCGACGGCTTCATCGCCTATGACAAGAACAGCGATGGCAAGATCACCGACATTGATGAGCTGTCATTCATACCGTACAAGCCGGATGGCCAAACCGATCTGGCCGGCCTGGCCGCTTTTGACAGCAACCACGACGGTGTCTTCAGCGCGACGGACGAGAAGTGGGCGAAGTTTGGTGTCTGGCGCGATGCCAACAGAAACGGCCTGACCGATGCCGGTGAGCTGCAGGGGCTGAGCGCCCTGGGCATTGCCCGCATCGAGCTGGTCAGCGATGGCCACTTTGAGGTGATCGACGGCCAGACCGTGCACGGCATTGCACGCGCCATCAAGACCGATGGCAGTGTGCTGGCCCTGGCCGATGTGAGCCTGCAGTACCGCAACGCGACGATCACCCACGATGCCAACGGCAAGCCCGTGGTCACCGGCCTACCGGCGTTTGCGGCCACGCAGACCCCCGATGGCACGGCCGCGAACGACGCCGTGCTGGGTGGCAATGGATCGGACGGGTTTTTCACCGGCGCGGGCAACGACGTGATCATGGACAGCGGTGGCAACGACGCGGTGCAGGCCGGCGCGGGCGATGACGTGGTCTACACCGGCCTTGGCAATGACATCGTCATCGCCGGCCCGGGTGACGACAAGGTGTTCGCTGGCGCGGGCGACGACCTGGTGTTGGGTGGTGATGGTCACGATTTCATCGTGCTGGAGGGCGGTGATGACATCGCCCTGGGCGGCGCCGGCAACGACATGATTTTGGGCGGGCCAGGCAGCGACGCCATCACCGGCGATGCCGGCGATGACCGGCTGTTTGGCGAAGGCGGCTGGGACGCGTTGTTTGGCAAGGCCGGCAACGACGAGCTCTTCGGCATGGACGGCAACGACCTGCTGTACGGTGATGCCGGCAACGACACGCTCGATGGTGGCGCGGGTGACGACACGATGGAGGGTGGCACTGGCGACGACAGCTACGGTGTGGACAGCGCCGGTGATGTGCTGATCGAGGCCGCCAATGCTGGCACCGACACCGTGTCCACCGAGTTGAGCACCACCCTGGCCGTCAACTTCGAGAACCTCAGCCTGCGCGGCGATGCGGCCTTGAGCGGCACGGGCAACGCCGCGGCCAACGTGCTGCTGGGCAACGCTGGCGCCAACCGCTTGCTGGGCCTGGCCGGCAACGACACGCTCGACGGCCAGGCCGGCGCCGATGAAATGCTGGGCGGAACGGGCGATGACCGCTATGGGGTGGACAACGCCTTGGACCGGGCCACCGAGCTGGCGGACGAAGGCACTGACACCGTCCTCAGCCGCATCGACCACACCCTGGGCGCCAACATTGAAAACCTGGAGCTTGCCGGCATCGGCGCCATCAACGGCACGGGCAACTCCCTTGCCAATGTGTTGTTAGGAAACGCCGCGGCCAATGTGCTCGATGGCGCGTCCGGGGCCGATCAGATGCGCGGCGGTCTAGGCAATGATCGCTACCGCGTGGACAACGCAGGTGATGTTGTGGCCGAGCTGGTGGGCGAGGGCTATGACACGGTGGTCACCAGTGGCCTGGCCAGCTACACCTTGCCGGCCAACGTGGAGGCGCTTGAACTGGGCCAGGCTGGCCTAACAGGTGAAGGCAATGGCCAAGATAACCTGATCACCGGCAACGCCGGCGACAACCGCCTCTACGGCCAAGCCGGCGCGGATGTGTTGGACGCCAGCGCCGGCAATGATCTGCTCGATGGCGGCCCGGGCGATGACCTGATGCTGGGCGGGGTTGGCGATGACCGCTATCTGGTGAACAGCGCCGGTGATCGCGTGGTCGAGACTGCCGACCAAGGCACCGACACGGTGGCGGTGTCGGGCGCCAGCACCTACACCCTGGCCGACCACCTGGAGAACCTGGAGATGGGCCTGGGCGTGATCAGCGGCACTGGCAACGCCTTGACCAACAACATCATCGGCTCGGCCGACAACAACAGCTTGTTTGGCCTGGCCGGTCGCGACTTCCTGCAGGGCGGCCTGGGCGACGACCGACTCGATGGCGGCGAGGGCGACGACGCCTTGATGGGTGGCGTCGGCAACGATGTTTATGTCATCGACAGTGCGCTGGACCAGTTGTTCGAGCAGGCTGCCCAAGGCACCGACAGGGTGGAATCGACGGTTGATTTCACCCTGGGCGCGAACCTTGAAGACCTGACCTTGCTGGGCACGGCACTGCGCGGCACCGGCAACGAGCTGGCGAACACCCTTCGCGGCAATGACCTGGCGAACACCCTCGATGGTGGCGCTGGCAACGACACACTGGTGGGTGGGCTGGGCAACGATGTGCTCAATGGCGGTGCGGGCAATGACACTTTCTTGTTGACCACCGAAGTGGCCAACGATGGCCTGGATCAATACGACGGCGGCACGGGGGTGAACACCATCCTCGGTGGCTGGTCCTACGACATCGTGCTGGTGCAAAGCGGCCTGAGCAACTTGAAGAACATCCAGGTGCTCGATGGCGGTGACGCCAACCTGCTCTACAACACCGTGCTGGGCACTGCAGGCGCCGACGTGCTGAACTTCTCGGCCATGACCGTCAGGTTTTTCACCCTTGACGGTGGCGCAGGCAACGACACGATCACTGGCACAGCCGGTGACGATGCGATTCGCGGCGGCCTGGGCAATGACGTGCTCTCAGGCGGTGCCGGCAATGACACTTTCCATCTGATCACGCAAGGGGTGGACAACGGACTCGACCAGTACGACGGCGGCACCGGCACCAACACCATCGTGGGCGGCTGGTCCGCCGACACCCTGCTGGTGCAAAGTGGCTTGACCAACCTGAAAAACATCCAGGTGCTTGATGGTGGCGACCTCACGCGCGGGATCAACACCGTGCTTGGCACCAGCGGCAACGACACGCTCAAGTTCAGTGCCTACACCGTCAGGTACTTCGTGCTCGACGGCGCGGCCGGCAACGACCTCATCACCGGCACGGCGGGCCACGATGCCATGCGTGGCGGCTTTGGCAATGACACCTTGACCGGTGGCTTAGGCAACGACACCCTCGATGGCGGCGCTGGTAGCGACAGCATCAATGGCGATGCAGGTGACGACAACATCCTGTTGGCCAGCCGCAGCATGGGCGACAACGATGTCATCACCGATAGCGCAGGTTTTGATCGTGTGTTCTTTGGCGCGGGCATCACCCTGGCCGGGATACGGGTGGCCACCGTGGCGCCAACGGGCAGCTTCAAACTCATCCTCGATACCGGCACGGGCACCGGCGGCATCACCGTGGCCAAGGACAGCGCTGGCAAGTCGGTGATCGAAGAGTTTGTCTTCGCCGATGGCTCGGTGGCCGAGTGGCGCGCCACCGGCCTTGTCCAGACCAAGGCTGCGGGCAGCGTGGTGCCGATGCAGACTGTGGCGGCGACCGACGCCCCAGGCGCATCGACCGCGGCCGCCACCGGGCCAGACTTTGTGGATGCCTGGACGGCCATGGAGGCCGACCTGGCGCTGGGTTTGTCGCCACTGCAATCACCCTTGGGATGGGATGCGCCTGACGATGCCTTGCAGGCCGATCTGCCCGCTGGTTGGGCGCTGCTCGCGGCGCCCAACGTACGCCTGCGTTCGGTGACGGCTGTGCAAAGCCAATGATGGAAGCGTCACGAGCATCATGGTGAGCGGCCCTGTGGCAGCGGCCGTCCATTCGACTGCGCTGGACCCGGCGGCGCTGGATTTCGCGCCCGACCTGTTGGCCATCCAGGAGCGACCACCCGAGCGCCTGCCGCGCGTCATCGCCTGGGTGGTCATGGCCTTGCTGGCGCTGACCCTGCTGTGGGCCGCGCTGGCCAAGCGCGACGTGATCGCGTTGGCCCAAGGTCGGCTGGTGCCCGTCAGCTTCACCAAGGTGCTGCAACCCGCGGACAACGGCGTCATCACCGACATCCTGGTGAAGGAGGGTGACACCGTGCGGGCCGGCCAGGTGTTGCTGCGGCTCGACGCGCGCCTGTCCGGTGCCGATGTGCGGGCGATGGGCCAGGACGTGGCAATGCGGCGTTTGTCGCTGGCCCACATTGAGGCTGAACTGGTGCAGCAGCCAGCTGTCGCCGTGGCGGATGCACCACCGGCGCTGTTGCGCCAGGTGCAGGCCCAGTTTCAAGCGCGGCGGCGGGCGCTCAACGATGCCCTGGCACACGAGGCCGAGGCCGGCCAACGCGCACAGTCAGACCTGCTGGCGGCCAGACAAATTCTGCAAAAACTCGAGCGCAGCCTGCCGAGCTACCAGCAGGCGGCCGAGGCCTATCGCAAGCTGGTGGGACAGGGCTTTGTGGGCGAGCTGGCGGCGGTGGAGCGGCATCGAGAGCTCGCCGAGCGCGAGCAGGATGCCCGCGCCCAGGCGGCCACGGTGCAGGGCCTGGAATCGGCCCTACAGCAAAGCCAGCGCAAGGCCGAATCGATTCGGTCGCAGTACCTCAGCCAGCTCGAAAACGAGCGCATCGAAACCCTGTCGCAGCTCAACCGCGGCACGCAAGAGTTGAGCAAGGCCGATGTCAAGGCTGGCCTGCTGGAATTGCGTGCGCCCACCGCTGGTGTTGTCAAAGACCTGGTGGTGACGACGCGTGGCGCGGTCGTGGCCGCTGGTGCGACTTTGCTCACATTGGTGCCGGTGGGCGAAGTGCTGCAAGCCGAGGTGCTGCTGAGCAACGAGGACGTTGGCTTTGTGGCGGTGGGCCAGCCGGCACGCATCAAGGTGGCCGCCTACCCGTTTCCGCGTTATGGCATGCTCGATGGCAAGGTCAGCCTGATCAGTGCCGATTCGCTCGATCCGCGGCAAACCCCCGCCGGCCAGGCGCCCAGCCTGGCCTATCGCGCCACCATCGAGCTGGCCAGCTCACAGCTTTTGAGCGCAGCCACCGGCGAGCGCCTGAAGCTCGGGCCTGGCATGCTGGTGATGGGTGAGATCCATCAAGGCGAGCGCTCGGTGCTCGAGTACCTGCTGTCGCCGCTGCGCAAGGCCGCGCAAGAGGCTGGCCGCGAGCGCTGATATAAGTTTGCGTTCAATAAATTAGATGTTATTTCTATCCACGTGCCTCGAGGAGTCGTGGATGAAGAATCTGGGGCGACGCGATCTTCGATCTGCGTGGCCGCGGAGGCAGACGCCACCAGCACCTCACCCCTGAGCAGGAGCAAGAGCTTCTGGTGCCGTTCGTAGCGCGCGCCCAGTCCGGCGGCATGCTGACCGTAGCGGAGATTCAGCGGGCCTACCAGGAGCGATTGGTACGCCCAGAGGTCGCGCGCCAGGCTGAGCTGGGCCGCCAGGTGCGGCTGATGTTCCAGGACGAAGGCCGCTTCGGCCTGCTGGGGACGCCGCGCCACTGTCAGCCTCGGGTCAGCTGTCGGGCATCGGTTGCTGGACATCAGCTGCAAGGCGCCCGTACGTCGTCAAAGCCAAGCCATGGCGGGAACGTCGAGCGAACCGCGTGCAAACCTCGCGCAAAGGTGCTCAGCGCTGCTTTCGCGCAATGAACGCCGCCACGGCCAGCACCGGCAGCAAGATGATCGTGTTCGAAACCAGCCCAGCCAGGATGGCGTCGGTGAAGCTCACCGTTGTGCTGGGCATCGTGGCCGGCAGCATCACCGCCACAAACACAACTCCCAGGACCAGTGGCAACACGCGCCCCGTCACGGCGGCGGTTCTATGCATCGTGTACACCAAGCCGATGATCAGCCCGATGCGGAACAGGTCGGTCAATTGCAAAAGCACAAGATCGATCAAGACGGGTTCTCCTGGGCCACAAGCAAAACGGGCCGGGGACTCTGGGAGACCCCGACCCGGCGATTGCCGTTTGCCTAGATGGGCTTACTTGTCGCTGTCACCAGCGAAGATGTCTTTCCTGTTGGTACCACCCGGCACGAACAGTGTGCCGACGACCACGGTCATGACCGCAATCACGATGGCGTACCACAGGCCCGAGTAGATGTTGCCGGTCTGCGCCGAGATCGCAAAAGCAGTCGCGGGCATCAAACCACCGAACCAGCCGTTGCCGATGTGATACGGCAGCGACAAGCCGGAGTAACGAATGCGGGTCGGGAACAGTTCAACCAGCATCGCGGCGATCGGGCCGTAGACCATCGTCACCAGGATCACCAGGTAGGTGAGGATCAGGATGATCGTGAGCTTCTGCGTCGTGAAGATGTCGACGAAGTTCTGCGCCTTGGCGATGGTGGTGTTGTCCGCCGGCACCATGGGATAGCCGGCTTGCTTCAACGCTGCGTTCAGGGTCGAGTCGAAGGTGGCCTTGGCCTTCTTCAGATCGTCACCGGCCAGCTTGCCTGCGTCATACGACGGGATCACCGTCTCGCCGACCTTCACCACCGCCAGCGTGCCCGGGGCTGCGCCTTCCACGGTGTCGTAGTTCACCGAGGTCCGCGCCAGTTGCGCCTTGGCGATGTCGCAGGAGGACGTGAACTTGACGGTGCCGGTGGGGTTGAACTGGAACGAGCAGTCCTGCGCGTTCACGGTCACCGTGACGGGCGTCTGGTGCGCCTTGTAGATGGCCGGGTTGGCGGTCTGGGTCAGGAACTTGAACACCGGCAAGAAGGTGACAGCGGCCAGCAGGCAGCCAGCCAGGATGATGGGCTTGCGGCCAATGCGGTCCGACAGCGCGCCAAAAACCAGGAAGCCGCCGGTGCCCAGGATCAGCGACCAGGCCACCATCACGTTGGCCGTGAAGCTGTCGATCTTGATCACGTTCTGCATGAAGAACAGCGCATAAAACTGGCCGGTGTACCAAACCACGGCCTGACCCGCGACGAGGCCGAGCAAGGCGATCACGGCGATCTTGCCGTTTTTCCAGTTGCCGAAGGCTTCGCTCAGCGGCGCCTTGGAGGTGCGGCCTTCTTCCTTCATCTTCTTGAAGGCCGGGCTTTCGTTCATCTGCAGGCGGATGTACAGCGAAATCCCCAGCAGGAAGATCGAGCCGATGAACGGCACGCGCCAGCCCCAGGCGTTGAACGCCTTGACCACCTGCGGCTTGCCGTCGGCCAGCAATACCGCAACGCCGTCCTTCATCAGGGGCACGTCGGGGAAGTTGCCGTTGACATAGCCTTGCACGGACAGAATCACGATCAGCGACAGAAGCAGGCCCAAGGTGGCCGTGGTCTGGATGAAGGCCGTGAAGTAGCCGCGCTGGTTGGCCGGTGCGTGTTCAGCCACGTAAATCGCGGCGCCACCGTATTCACCACCGAGCGCCAAGCCTTGCGCCATGCGCAGCAGGATCAGGATCACCGGCGCGGCAACACCCCAGCTTTCGTAGTTGGGCAATACACCCACCAAGAAGGTCGACAGGCCCATGATGACGATGGTCATCAGGAAGGTGTACTTGCGGCCGATCATGTCGCCCAGCATGCCGAACACCAGCGCGCCAAAAGGTCGCACGATGAAGCCAGCCGCAAAGGCCAACAGCGCAAACACGTTGCGGGTGTTCTCGGGGAAGGCGGTGAAGAACTGGGCGCCGATGATGGCCGCCAGCGCACCGTACAGATAGAAGTCGTACCACTCGAAGATCGTGCCCGCGGAAGAAGCCGCGATCACTTTTTTCTCTTCGGGGGTCATCGGACGGGATCGTTCCCGCACGGCGGTTGATGCGCTAGCTGTTGCCATTTCGATTGCTCCAAATATTGCCTGGCACAGGGTCCAGACGGTTCTGTACGCAGTCAGACTGCGGATCGTTCATTCGCTCAACGGCCTGTGCCCAGAGCGATGGGTTCTTGCCAAAGGTGACTTGTTCAGGCCTGTTGGTGTCTGGTAGTTGGTTCACCGGAACCCCGCCAACAGCGCCGTTCTTGTGCTCGAGGCGAATGTGGCGCAGCTTCCTTACTGCAAGGTTTCATCGAACGAGCGAATGCTTCAAACCAACGTAAAGCCTTGATCAAACCGATGGCCGCACCGCGAAAGAGGGTCAGCCGGCACCCACCGTGGGCCGTGTCGCGGTAAGGCCCGTGCAAGCTGCATGACGCCATCCGCCATGTCAGCGGCTAAGTGCAGATTGGTCCTGACTTACTGCATTCAGGCCAAGTTGCTTTGCGCGCAAGCCTTGGCCGAAGCTGTCATCGGCAGCCGGATCAGTGCCGATTCGCTCGACCCGCGGCAAACCCCCGCCGGCCAGGCGCCCAGCCCGGCCTATCGCGCCACCACCGGGCTGGCCAGCTCACAGCTTTTGAGCGCAGCCACCGGAATCACTTGCATCTGGACACCGATGCTGACCCCTTGAGGAATGGCAATTTCCTAGACTGAAAGCTATCCGTCCGCCCACCTGCCCACCCGCCGCCATTCGCCCATGCTGATGCCCCCACTCGGTTCTCTGCCCCCATCCCTGCAGCGGCTGGCCCTGATCCTCATCCTGGGTGGCGCAGCGGCCCTGCCCCTGGGTGCGCAGGCGCAGACCATCACCGTCTATAGCGACGCCAAGGTGGCCATCGGCAGCAACCGCCAACTTACAGCCTATGTGCCCCTGGCCGTGCCCATGGTGCGTTGGGCGGTGAATGGTGTTGCAGGCGGCAACAGCCAGTGGGGCACGGTCAGCGCCAGTGGGCTTTACCAGGCGCCTTTGGTGGTGCCGGTGGCACCCCTTGTCAAGGTCAGCGCCACCAGCATCGCGCAGCCCGATAAATCGGGCGCGGTGTCCGTCACCATCACGCAAGTGCCGGTGCACTTGTGGAGCGCGTCGCCCAGCAGCGTGGCCGTGGGGGCCTTCACGCTCCATCTCAATGGCAGCCGCTTCAGCGCCACCGACAGGGTGCGTTTTGGTGGCCTTGCGCTGGCCTCGACCTGGGTCTCGCCAACGCAACTGCGCGTCAGCGGCACGGCGCTGGCCAGGCAGCTGGGCAGTGTTGTGCCGCTGGTGGTGGTGCAACAAGGTGTGGGCGGCACCACCAGTGAGACGCTGCAGATCAGAGTTATGGCTGGCTCGCCCCCGCCCCCGCCCCCGCCCCCGCCCCCGCCGCCCCCACCGCCGCCCCCACCGCCACCTCCGATCGATCCTGGCACAGGCCTGGGCACACCCGATCTGGCCGCGGGCCGCTTGTTGGAACAGGCTGCGTTCGGGCCCACGCCGTCGGCCTTGCTGCGCGTCAAGCAACTGGGGGCCGCCGGCTGGTTGAATGAGCAATTTGCCATGCCCGAGACCGTTGTCACCGACCCAGGCAACGGCTCCAACAGCACGGTGCAGGCGCAGTACCTGGGCCGCCTGGCTACGGCGCCGGATCAGCTGCGCCAGCGCGTGGCCCATGCCCTGGGGCAGTTGTTGGTGGTCTCGATCAACAAGAACAACACCCCCGAGGAGATCGTCCCCCACCTGCAGCTGCTCAGCCGCCACGCCTTTGGCAACTACCGCAGCCTGCTGGCCGAGCTGGCCACCAGCGCGCAGATGGGCAAGTACCTCGATCAGGCCAACAGCAACAAGCCGGGCGTGGGCAGCGGCGCCAATGAGAACTTTCCGCGCGAGCTGCTGCAGTTGTTCACCATTGGCCTGGTGCAGCTCAACACCGATGGCTCGGTGGTGCTCGATGCTGCCGGCGTGCCGCGACCGGCCTATGACCAGGCCACGGTTGCGCAGTTGGCATTGGCCTTCACGGGCTGGACCTACGCCGGCGCCGGCCTGAACAACTGGGAGAACTTCAGCGGCCCGCTGCAGCCACGCGATGCCAACCACGACATGCGCGCCAAGAGCCTGTTGGGCTGTAATTTGCCAGCCGGGCAGGGCGCACAGCAGGACATGGTGGCGGCGCTGGACTGCATCTTTGCGCACCCCAACGTCGGGCCGTTCGTGGTCACCCGGCTGATCCGCCAATTGGTCACCAGCAACCCGAGCCCGGCCTATGTGGCGCGGGTGGTGGCGGTGTTCAACAACAACGGCACGGGCCTGCGCGGTGATCTGCGCGCCACGCTGCGCGCCATCTTGCTGGATGGCCAAGCGCGCAACGATGCCGCCGGCGCCTACAGCGGCCGGTTGAAGGACCCGGTCTTTCACATTGCCTCCTTGCTGCGCAGCCTGGGCGGCGGTATCTCGGCCAACAACCAACAGGCCTGGAGCTTTGGCCGCATGGGCCAGGCGCCACTGGCGCCGGCCTCGGTGTTCAGCTTTTATTCGCCGCTGTTTCGCGCGCCCAAGCTCAGCCTGTTTGGCCCCGAGTTCCAGATCTACACGCCCACCGAGGCCGTGCTGCGTGGCAACCTCATGTGGCAGATCCTGTCCAACTCGGGCGCCGATTTCCCGCTGGATCTGAGCCGCTTTGTGAACCTGGGTGGCAATGTCGTTGGCCTGATCAACGCGGTGGACCAGACCCTGCTTTACGGCCGCATGCCCGTGCCCATGCGCCAGGCGTTGGCCACAGCCATCACGGCGCAGCCCGACAACCGCAGCCGTGCCTTGACCGCGCTGTACCTTACGCTGTTGTCGGGCCAGCACGCGGTGCAGCATTGATGCCAACTGAGCCAACGCAAAGCCGGGATGACCCCAATCTGGGATAACACAAAAAATGACCATGCATTTCAACCCCTATGCCCAGACCCAGACCCAGACCCAGGGCACGGATGCCTTGTTTGGCGGCGCGCGCCGCGGCTTCTTGCGGCGCGCCGCGGCGCTGGTGGGTGCCGCTGGTTTGGCAGCACCTTCGGCTGCGCAATCGATCACCGATTACCGCGCCCTGGTGTGCATCTTCATGCTCGGTGGCAATGATGGTCACAGCACGGTGGTGCCCCTCAGTGCGTCGCCCTACAACGCCTACCGTGCCCTGCGCGGCGGCCTGGCCCTGCCCGATGGCAATGCCTCGTTGATCAGCGTGGGCACGCCGGCAGGGGTGCCCTATGGCCTGAACAGCGGCCTGGCCGCCATTGCCCCGCAATGGGCCGCGGGCAAGCTGGCGGTGGTGGCCAATGTGGGGCTGTTGGCGCGGCCCACCACACGCGCGCAATTCCTGACCGGCAGCGTGCCGGTGCCGAGCAATTTGTTCTCGCACAGCGACCAAATTGTGCAGATGCAGACCGGTCATGCGGCCGGCTCGGGCGGCACCGGTTGGGGCGGACGCAGTGCCGATGCGGTGCAATCGCGCAATGGCAGCTCGCGCTTTCCAGCGGCCATTTCGATGGCTGGATCGGCGCTGTTCTGCGCCGGCGCCACGGTGCCATCGGCCAGCCTCATTCCCGGGTTTGACCTGGCCGCCGATGGCATGAGTGCCTGGCCCGACAGCGCAGCGGCTGCCCGGCGTAACGCCCTGGCGCAGATCCTCACACTGGACAGCGGCCTGGCCCTGGTGCAGGCGGCCAACAAGGTGCGCCAGGATGCGCAATCGCTGAACGCGCTGCTGGCTGGGTCTGGGGCGGGCGGGGGCGCCGGCAACCTGGCCACTCTGTTTCCGGGCACGCCACTGGGCCAGCAGCTCAGGCAGGTGGCCAGGATCATTCAACTGCGTGCCACCACCGGCATGGCGCGCCAGGTCTTCTTCTGCTCGATCGGCGGCTTTGACACCCATTCCAGCCAGAGCTGGGCGCAGTGGGATTTGCTGCGCAACGTGGCCGAGGCCATGTCGGCGTTCCACAGCGCCACGCAAGAGCTGGGCGTGGCCCAGCAGGTCACCACCTTCACACAGAGCGATTTTGGCCGCTCACTTCAACCGTCAGGCAGTGGCACCGATCACGGCTGGGGCAACCACCACCTGGTGTTGGGCGGCGCCGTGCGCGGGGGTGACCTCTACGGCACCTTGCCCATGCCCGCGCTCGGCGGGCCCGACGACGCCGGCAACCGCGGCGTGCTCATTCCCAGCACGGCGCTCGATCAGTACGGCGCCACACTGGCGCGCTGGTTTGGCGTGTCCGCGGCGGCCATGCCCGCGGTCTTTCCCAACCTGGCCTACTTTGCCCGCACCGATCTGGGCTTCATGGCTTGAAGTGCGTCAAGTAGTGCGCCAGATGCCCCAAATCAGCATCACTGATTCCGCGCAGCGTGGCCGCCATGATGGTGTCGCGACCGCGTCCGGGGGCGTCGCGAAACTGCTTCATGCTGAGCTGCAGAAACTCTTCCTGTTGACCGGCCAGGCGGGGCACTTGGCTTTGCCCGGCAAAGTTGGGCAGGTGGCAGGTGCCGCACAGGAACTGGGCTGAGACCTTGGCGCCCTGCGCATAGCTCTTGTCGTTGACTGCGGTGGTGGGCCGCGCCGGCGTTTGCGCGGCGAAGTGCTTGGCCAGATCGACGATCTCTTCGTCCTTGATGTCGGCCATCAGCGCCTGCATGGCCGGCACCTCGCGCAGGCCCTCGCGAATCATCACCAACTGGTTTTCGATGAAGACCCGCGGCTGCCCGGCCAGCGATGGGAACTGGCCGATGAGCGAATTGCCATTGGGCCCGTGACAGGCCGCGCAGGCCGCCAGCGTGGCCGGCCGCGGCTGGGCCTGGGCAGCCGGCAGCGACCCCAGCAGGGCCGCTGCAAGCACCCAGGCCAAGCGCAGTGGCTGGGCCGCTGCGGGGCCTGCCATGCGCACGGCCTGCCCCATCACATTGCGCGCCAGCCGATCAGCGCGCATAGCTGATGCGATAGATCGCACCCAGCTGTTCGTCAGAAACCAGAAGCGCGCCATCGGGCATCTGCAGCATATAGGTCGGGCGGCCGCTGAAGTCGTTCGTGCCGGGCTTGAGGAAGCCGGTCATGAAGGGCGTGATCTTCGAGTTGCGGCCGTCTGGCGTGGTTTGCACCGTGACCACGTCATAGCCGAACTTGTTGGTGCGGTTCCATGAGCCCTTGCGCGCCACGAACAGCATGTTCCGGTACTCGGCCGGGAACATGTTGCCGGTGTAGAAGTGCAGGCCCAAAACAGCGGCGTGCGGCCCCATGGTTTGCACCGGCAGGGTGACGTTGCCGCAGGCGTTGTCGCGCTTGATGTCCTTGTCCACCACGCCATTGGCATGGCAGTAGGGGAAGCCAAAGTTCAGGCCAGTGCGCGGCATGCGGTTCAACTCGTCTTCAGGCGAGTCGTCACCCATCCAGTCGCGGCCGTGGTCGGTGAACCACAGCTCCTGGGTCTGTGGGTGCCAGGCAAAACCCAGGGCGTTGCGCACGCCGCGGGCGATGACTTCCATGCCCGAGCCATCGGCGTTGTAACGCCTGATCTGAGCGTACTCTTCGCCGGGCACGCAGATGTTGCAGGGCGCGCCAAAGGGCACATACAGCTTGCCGTCCGGGCCGAAGCTGATGTACTTCCAGTTGTGGTGCTGCTCGGGCGGCAGCTTGAACGCCGCGGTCATGTCCACCGCAGCCACGCCGGCATTGCGCTCGATGCCGTCGTAACGCAGCACCTTGTCGATGGCCATCACGTACAGCGAGCCATTCCTGAAGGCCACGCCGCTGGGCTGGGTGAGCTTGTCCACCACCACGCGGCTGCTGCGCTGGCTGCCGTTGTCGGTGAGCTCGTAGACGCGGCCGATGCCACGTGTGCCGATATAGATCTTGCCGCCCTCGCCGCGCGCCATGGCGCGTGCGCCAGGCATGCCAGTGGCCCAGATTTCGGCCTTGAAGCCGGGCGGCAGCTTGAAGCTGGACACAGGGATGTCGCTGGCCGGCGTGGCCGTCATCTTGCCGGCCACGGGCGCCAGGGTGGAGCTGGCCAGCTCGGCGCTGCGGCCTTGCTGCCAGGCCGGCGGCGGTGCGGCTGCGGGTGCGGCTGCGGCCACAGATGCCGGCGCGGCGGGCCTGGCCGCCGGGGGCGCCATCGATTGGCAGGCGGCCAGTGACAGCGCGGTGGCCGCCATTGCAAATCTCGTGATCATGTTGTCTCCAGGTGTTGTGGGTTGGGTCGGGATTGACCCGTTGGGGAAAGCCTTGCCGAGGCGCTCAATGCGCCGCGGCCGAGGTGTAGGCCGGCACGGGCTGGGTGAAGTATGCGTGCAGGATCTGATAAGCCATCTTGTAGTTCTTCTGCTGGAAGCTGGCGTGCGAGATGCCGTTCATCACGCTGAACTGTTTGTCGGCGTGGGGCAGCAGTTTGAAGAAATCGATCAGGTCATCGAGGCTGGCGATGCCATCGAATTGGCCGCGCATGATGAGTGTTGGGACATTGATCCTTTGCGGATCGACCACCGGCAGCTTGGAGCACATGTCGATGTAGGTGCCCGTGGGCATGGAATCGTCCAGGCCGAGGATGGCATCGGCGAAGGCCTCGATGGTGTTCTTGTCGGCGCAATCGGGGTGGTCGCGCTCGAAGATGGAATACACAAAGGCGCGGTCAATCGGCCGGCGCCGGGCGGCCAGGAACTGCGGCAGTTTGAGCTTGCGCTGGGCCAGCGTGGGGCTGCCGGCACCCGTCCAGACAAAGGCGTCCAGCGCCAGGCGCGAGACGCGATCCGGGTGCTGCTGGGCAAACAGCGCGGCGCGCAGCGCGCCCGATGAGATGCCGTAGGTGAGAAAGCTCTCGATGCCGCGCTGGGCGCGGATGTAATCGGTGGCGGCGGCCAGGTCGGCGGCACCGTTGGCGATGTCGCAGGTGATGTCGCGCGTTTTGTCGCTGCGGCCATAGCCTTCCATGTCCACACACCAGCACACAAAGCCCTGCTGGGCAAACCAGTCCATCACCGATGAATCGGGGCGGCCGGGCACGCTCAGATCAAAGGTCGGCTGGCTGGCCATGGACGAGCCGTGGACGAACAGCACGGCGGGCTTGCCCGCAGCCGAGCCGACGAACTTTTCCCACAGGAAAAGCCGCACCGGGCCATTGGCCGTGGGCTTGGTGGTCCAGTGTTCCTGGCCGGTGACGGCGGTAACAGCGGTGGCGGCAGTGGCGGCAGTGGCAGAAGCGCTAGCGGATTGACTCATGGGTTAGGGCGACGTGTTCGTGAGGGGAAAGGGGCTGGGGTGCTTGGGCGGCAGGGCGTGCGCGTGGCTGAATACTGCGGTGGCGGCAAGCTCAATCGATCTTGGCGCCGGTTTCCTTGACGATGCGCGCCCAGCGGTCGCGCTCCTCGCGGAAGTAGCTGTCGAACTCGGCCGGCGAGGAGCCATTGATTTCCATGCCGGCCTCGGCAAAGTGTTGCTTGACTTCGGCCGTGGCCAGCACCGCCTTGAGCTCGCGGTGCAGGCGCTCGATCACCGGCGCGGGCGTGCCCTTGGGTGCGAGCAGGCCCATCCACACATAGGCGGCGTAGCCCGGCACGCCGGCCTCGGCCAGGGTGGGCACATCGGGCAGTTGTGGTGACCGCGCCGTGCCGGTGACCGCCAGCGGGCGCAGCTTGCCGGCCTTGATGTGGCCCACCATGCCGGCCGTGCCGGGCATGGCCATGGGCACGGTGCCGCCCAGCAAATCGGTGGTGGCCTGGCCGCTGCCGCGGTAGGGCACATGCACCAGTTTCAGGCCGGCCATCGAGGCAAACATGGCCATGAACAGGTGCTGGCCGCTGCCATTGCCCGATGAGGCGTAGTTCAACTGCCCCGGCTTGTCCTTGGCCAGGGCGATGAGCTCGGCAACGCTCTTCACCGGCAGCCCCGGGTGCACGACCAGCACACCGGGCTCGCGGCCGAGCAGCGAGATGCCAATGAAATCATCGATCGGGTTGAAACTGAGTTTGGGGTAGAGCGAGGCGCTGATGGCATTGGTTTGCGAGGCCAGCAGCAGGGTGTAGCCATCGGGCGGCGCCTTGGCCACGGCCTCGCTGCCGATGGTGGCACCGGCGCCGGGGCGGTTGTCGATGATGACCTGCTGCTTCAGCCGCTTGCTCAGCTCTTGGGCGATAACCCGGGTGGGGCCATCGACGGCGCCGCCAGGCGAGAAGGGCACGATGATGCGGATCGGGCGGCTGGGGTAGTCGCCCGTCTGGGCCTGGGCGCTGGTGGCGAGCCCGCCGCTCAAGGCAGCCAGGGCGGTGGCGGCCAACAGTGCCTTGCCGGCCAGTGTCAACAGTGGATTGCGGGTGGATGTCATGCGTGGCATGGGTGGCCTGTGTGGAGTGCGTGGCGCGTGTGGCGTGAGTGGCGTGCGTGGCGTGCGTGGCACGGTCTGCGGGCTTGGGCCGCAGGGGTGAATTGTTGTCGGCATGGTTGTTGCGTTAGGTGGCGGCTTCGTCCATGGCCGCGACGATGCGCTCGGGCGTGAGCGGCAGGTCGCGCACGCGCAGGCCCAGGGCATCGAACAGCGCATTGGCGATGGCCGCGGCGGTGGGGCCGATGGAGGCCTCGCCCGCACCCAGCCAGGGCTGGGTGGAGGGCAGGATGTGCACCGCCACCTCGGGCACCTCACTGAAGCGCAGGATGGGGTAGCGTTCCCAGGCATCGCTGGTGACGCGCTGGCCTTCATGGGCAACCGCTTCTTTCAACGCCCAGCTGGTGGCCTGGATGGCGCCGCCTTCGATCTGTGAGACCACGCCATCGGGGTTGATGACACAGCCCACGTCCACCGCAATCGTCAGCCGGCGCACGCGCAGCGTGGCCCCGGCCTCGACCTCGGCCACCACGGCGCACCAGGCGCCCAGCCCCTTGTAGCGGGCGCAGGCGATGCCGCGGCCGGTGCTGTGGTGTGGGCCGTCCTGCTGGCTGCTGCGCGGCGTGCCGTGAGCCTGCTCAGACCAGCCCGCACGCAGCGCCGCCAGCTCCAGCACGGCCAGGGCGCGTGGGTCATGCGCCAGGTGCCGGCGCCGCCAGGCCAGCGGCTCATCGCCGGTGGCCTGGCAGATCTCGTCGACAAAGCTTTCCGCCGCAAAGACATTGCCGAAGGCGCCCAATGAGCGCAGGGCCGAGCTGCGCAGCGGTGTGTCGATCACGGCGTGGCTGAAGACCTGCCAGCCCGGCAGGCTGTAGCCGGGCACCGCATTGCGCTCGGCGCCACCACCGGTCTTGAGGGGCATGTTGATGGCCGCCGGCTGGGCAAAGGGTGTGGCGGTCTGCCAACTGCCCAGCAAGGCCGGCGCGCTGCTGCGCCCGGGCCGGCTGCTGTGGCCGGCGCTGTGCACATGGTGGCGCCAGTGCAGCACCTGGCCGGCCTCATCCAGGTCGGCCTCAAGCTGCATCCTCATGGCCGGGCCGAAGGGCGCCTGGCCCAGCTCATCGGCCCGGCTCCATAACACACGAACCGGGCGTCCTGCGGCCTGGCGCGCCAGCCAGGCGGCGTCAAAGGCCACATCGTCGGCGCCGTTGTGGCCGTAGCAACCGGCACCATCGACATGCTGCACGCGCACGGCCAGGGCAGGCAGGCCGAAGGCCAGGGCCAGATCGCGGCGCAGATTGAAGATGCCCTGGCTGTGCGTCCACACGCGCAGCATCTGGCCATCCCACTGCGCCAGCGCGCAAGAGGGTGCCAGCGAGGCATGGGCAATCCAGGGTTTGCTGTAGCTGGCCTTGAGGGTGCGCGCCACAGCAGTAGTGGGCAGGTGGCCGTGTTCGGCGGCGGGGGAAGCGGACTGTGGTGTGGGGGAGGGCGCACTGGGGCTGTCTGCCGCTACGGCCTGCAGCATGCTTGCCTGCAGCGTGTCATCCGCGCCAAGCGTTTCACTGGCCGGCAGCTGCCAGCGCAGCGCCCCAGCCAGGCGCTGTGCCGCCACATCTGCGCGGGCACCCTCTTCGGCCAGGATGCCAAACAAGCGGCCATCGCGGTGCACGCCCAGCACCCCAGCTACGGCCTGCACCGCGGCCATGGCGGCGGCAACACCGTCTTCGATCAGCATTGCGTCGCGCTGCGGCGGGTGCAGCACGCGGCCGCAGAGCAAGCCCGGCAGTTCCATGTCGTGAATGAAAGCCGGCCGTCCGGCGAACTTGGCGGGCAAATCCAGGCGTGGCCAGGATTGGCCGATCACGGTCAGCGGGGATGGGGTGTGAGCGGTGTCGCCCGGCGCCGAGCCCTTCTCGCGCGCCAAGCGCGCCGCTATGCAAGCCGCGCGCAAGGCCGTGCCACCGTCTTGTATAGACAAGCTGCCCGAGGTGATGCCCTCATCGGGCCCGTACAGGGTGTCCGCGGCCAGCACCTGCACCTGCTCGGGCCGCAGTTGCAGGGCATCGGCGGCGATCTGGGTGAAGGCGGTGACGATGCCCTGGCCGAGTTCGACCTTGCCGGTGCGAATCTGCACCCGCACGGCAGCGCTGCCCTGCACCTCACCCCCATCGACAAAGCTCACCCGCATGCCGCACCCGCACCCGCCCCGGCCATGGCCGCCGCCGCCCGCAGCACCGCGCGCACGATGCGGTTGTGCGCACCGCAGCGGCACAAATGGCCATCGAGCGCTGTGCGCACCTGCTCGGCACTGGGCTGCGCCACCTGGCGCAACAGCGCCGCCACTGCGATCAGCATGCCCGAGCTGCAATAGCCGCACTGCGCCGCCTGCTCGTCAATGAAGGCCTGGCGCAGGTGGGCATCCAGCGCCTCTACCGTAGTGATGTCATGCCCCGCACAGGCCCACAGCGGCGTGTTGCAAGCAGCCTGCGAGCGGCCATCGATCAACACATGGCAGGCGCCGCATTCACCCGCGCCGCAGCCAAAACGCGTCCCCTTGAGCTGTAGGTTATGCCGCAGCACATCCAGCAGGGGCGTGTTCGCGTCGGCCGCCACCGCGTGCGGCACGCCGTTCACGCGCAGATCCACGGCAACAGGCAGGAGGTTCACCGCTGCAGGCTCAATCGACCTTGACGCCGGCCGCCTTGACGATGTGCGCCCACTTGGCAATGTCGGCATTCACATAACGCGTGAACTCATCGACCGACATGGTCATGGCGGTGGTGCCCTGCGCCGTCCAGGCCTTGCGGGTTTCGGGGTTGGCGGTGATCTTGGCGACTTCGGCGTTGAGCTTGTTGATCACCGCCGCGGGCGTGCCCTTGGGCGCCATCAGGCCCAGCCAGATGGTGGCCTCGTAGCCGGGTACGCCGGCCTCGGCCATGGTGGGCACATCGGGCAGGATGCCCGAGCGCTGCTTGCCGGTGGTGGCCAGGGCCTTGATCTTGCCGCCCTTGATGTGCTCGGTCATGGTGGGGATGGCATCGAACATCATGTCCACCTGGCCGCCCAGCACATCGGTGCGGGCGCCAGCGCTGCCCTTGTAGGGGATGTGCACGACGGCGATGCCGGCCATGGACTTGAACAGCTCGCCGGCCATGTGGTAAGGCGTGCCCGGCCCGGATGAGGCATAGGACATGCCATCGGGCTTGGCCTTGGCGGCCTTGATCAAGTCGGGCAAATTGTTTGTCGGCAGGGCGGCCTTGGCCACCAGCACAAGGTCGGAATAGTTGATGGGCGCAATCGGCAAGAAATCGCGCATCAACGCGAAGGGCTTGTTCTGAATCAGCGATTCGTTGACGGTGTGGGTGTTGGACATCACCAGCAGGGTGTGGCCATCGGGCGCGCTCTTGGCCACCGCATCGGTGCCGATCACTGAGCCCGCGCCAGGGCGGTTCTCCACCACAAAGTTTTGGCCCATGGATTCCTGCAGGCGCTGTGCCAGATAACGGCCAAAGACATCAGCCGATCCGCCCGGCGCAAAGGGCACGATCAGCCGCACCGGCCGCTGTGGGTAATCCTGCGCCGCGGCGGGCAGTGCCTGTGCCGCCAGGCTGGCAACGGCAGCGCACAACAGCCAACGGCGGGCGCAATAAGGGGTGAGGGTGTGGGCCATGGTGGGGTCGGTGCGGGTGTTGGTGCGGGTGTCGATGCAGGTGTCGGTGCCGGTGTCGGTAGTAGGGGCGGCGGCGTGAGGCCGGCGAATGCTAGTGACGGGGCTGGCGAGGGTCAATGCGGATACCCCTTACGATTCCGCATAGAAGAACGCCGGTCCGCCATGATGTACAAATTAGTTGACGCTCGGGGGCAAGTCCCGGATATTCCAGCGCGCGACGACTCAACCCATTCAAGGCATGAGCACTTCATTTCGACTCAATGGCGCCGGTGTGCGCACGGCCAGCGACCCGGCCACGCCGCTGCTTTATGTGCTGAGAAACGAGCTCGATCAGTTCGGCCCGCGCTTTGGCTGCGGTCTGGCGCAATGCGGCGCGTGCACCGTGCATGTCGATGGCCGCGCGGTGCGGGCCTGCGTGCACCCCGTGGGCGCGGCCGCGGGCCATGAGGTGACCACCCTCGATGGCCTGGCCGCGGCCTATCGCCAGCAGGCCGGTGCCCGCGATGCCACGGCCTTGCACCCGGTGCAGCAGGCCTTCATCGACGAGCAGGCCGCGCAGTGTGGCTACTGCATCAATGGCTGGATCATGACGGCCGCAGCGCTGCTGGCCGACAAGCCCAGGGCCAGCGATCAGGAGCTGCGCGAGGGCTTGAGCGGCTTGAAATGCCGCTGCGGCACGCAGGTCAGCGTGCTGCGCGCCGTCAAGCGCGCGGCCAAGCAGTTGCTGGCCGCCAAGGGGGCAGCATGAGCCCGCGCGGCCGCCCGAAGGGCGAATCCCTGAATGCGAAGCATGAAGGTACGCCAGTGAGCGCCGCGCGGCTGAGCTGCGCGCTGGCATCTGGTGCCGGCGATGGCATGAATCGCCGCGCCTTCCTGGCCGCCGGCGCCGGCCTGTGGCTGAGCTTTGGCTCGCCCCATGCCGAGGCCGCCGCTGACAGCGGCAGCGGTCCCTCAGCCACCCAGCTCGATTCCTGGCTGGCCATTGATGCCCAGGGCCGCGTCACGGCCTCGGTGGGCAAGATCGACGCCGGCCTGGGCCTGCCCACGGCGCTGGCGCAAATCGTCGCCGATGAGCTGGATGTGGCCATCGCCCAGGTGCACATCCGCATGGGCGACACCGCCACCACGGTGGATCAGCGCGGTACGGGTTCGAGCAATGGCATCACCGATGGTGGCAGCGCGCTGCGCAGCGCGGCAGCCCAGGCGCGGGCGTTTTTGCTGGCGCGCGCGGCGCAGCAGTTGGGCCGCCCGGCCGAGCAGCTTGAAGTGCGAGACGGCCTGGTGCGCGTACGCACCGAGCCTGCGCTGAACACAAGTTATGCCGCGCTGCTGCAAGGCGCGCGTTTCGATCTGGCGCTGGACCCCAAGGCCAAGCCCGCGTTCAAAGACCCGGCGCAGTACCGCTATGTCGGCCAGCCCATACCACGCGACGACATCGCCGAGAAGGTGGCTGCCAAGTACCGCTTTCTGGTCGACCTGAAACTGCCCGGCATGCTGCACGCACGGGTGCTGCGCCCGCCCACCGCCGGCGCGCGGCTGCTGGGTGTGCAGGCCCAGCCCACGACGCCGGGCTTCTTGCGGCTCATCACCCTGGGCAACTTCGCCGCGGTGGTGTGCGAGCGCGAAGAGCAGGCGCAGCAGGCGGCGCGCGAATGCAAGCTCAACTGGTCTGAGCCCGGCTTTGCCTTCTCGGCCGACTACGACGCCTTGTACGCGCAACTGCGCAGCGCGCCGGCCAAGGCCAGCAAGGTCGATAGGCAAAAGGGCGATGTCGATGCCGCGCTGGCCGTCGCCGCACAGCGCATCGAGGCGCAGTACGAATACCCGTTTCAGTCCCACGCCTGCATGGGCCCGGCCTGCGCCATTGCCCAGGTCAGCCCCGAGCAGACCACCGTGTGGATGGGCGGGCAAAAGCCCTATCCGCTGCGCAAGACGGTGTCCGAGTTGCTGGGCCGGCCCGTCGCCCAGGTGCGCGTGATCTGGCTGCCGGGCCCGGGCTCCTATGGCATGAACGACGCGGACGATTGCGCGGTGGATGCGGCGCTGATCGCACGTGAATTGGCGGCGGGTGGTGCGGCAGGCGCTGGTGGTGGGATTTCGGCCGGCGCAGCGGCTGGCACCTCGGCTGGCACCTTTGCTGGCACCGCCTCCCTGGCCGGCCGGCCGGTGCGCCTGCAGTACTCGCGCCTGGACGCCACCGCCTGGGACCCGAAAGGCCCGCCCGGCGTTTTCCGCCTGCGCGGCGGGCTCGATGGCGCGGGCCGCGTCACAGCCTTTGATTACCACTCGCGCGGCTACTCCGGCCGGGTGCGCCCCTCGGGCACCGGCAGCTACAGCGACAGCCTAAGCGCCCAGTTGGTGGGTGGGCCGCTGACGAAGGGCACCGATCTCTTCCAGGTCAGCGCCGAGTCCTACCGCTTCGACCACCAGCGCGTCTCCGGCGACATCATTGCCTGGGAAGCATCCATCGCCACCGGCCTGCGCACTGCGCACCTGCGCGACCCCGATGGCATGGCCACCTGCTTTGCCAGCGAAAGCTTCATCGACGAGCTGGCACTGGCCGCGCGCCTGGACCCGGTGGCCTTTCGCCTGCAGCACCTGGGCGAGGCGCGCCACGCCGCGGTGGTGCGCGCCGCGGCCGACAAAGCCGGCTGGGTGGCCCGCGTCGGCCCCAATCCACAGCCCGCCAACGCACAGCGCCTCACCGGCCGCGGCATCGCCTATGCGCCGCGCAATGGCGCGGTGGTCGCCA
This sequence comes from Ideonella sp., assembly GCA_043720415.1. Lineage (GTDB taxonomy): Bacteria > Pseudomonadota > Gammaproteobacteria > Burkholderiales > Burkholderiaceae_C > Pseudaquabacterium. Next base: position 195 of record JAYSSS010000048.1, on the reverse strand, counting down.
TCGTCGCGGAGGTCGAGGTCGAACGCGCCAGCGGCCAGTGGCGCGCCACGCGCTTCGTCGTCGCGCACGATTGCGGCATGGTCATCAACCCGCGCAGCCTGGAAGGTGTGATCGAGTCCAACATGCTGATGTCGCTGAGCCGCAGCCGCCACGAAGAAGTGCGCTTCGACGCGCAACAGGTGCTCAGCGTCGACT
>JAYSSS010000047.1:0-40548 GCA_043720415.1 Ideonella sp. | reverse complement strand
CAGGCACTGCGCGGTGGGCAAGGCGGCCAAGGCCGCGGCCAGGGCCTTGGCGTCGATGGCGCCGGGCTCGGCGCGGTGGGCATCGCCGCCGCCCGGGCCAGGGCGGCCGGCGCCGGGCGCATTCGAGGCCGCGGCGGCGCGGCGCGTGGCCAGGTGCTGCACCTGCTCCCAGTCGGCCCAGGAGAGCTCGCGCTCACCCACGCCTTGCAGCAGCGGCACCAGCTTGAGCGTGGTCACCAGTTTGCGGTTGATCCAGCGCAGCACATTGGCGCGGTGGCTGGCATCAGCGCCGTCCAGCGCCGGAAACAGGTCGCGCCAGTAACTTGCTATCAACGCGTCCAACAAAGCCAGCATGGGCGCCAGCGAGGCCAGGCCCGCCTGGCGCAAACGGGCCTCCAGCAACCAGGCCGCCACCTGCAAATCCTTGCTGTGCTCGCACAGCGCCTGCACGCCGGCACGGCAGACCACGGCCCAGTCGGCCTGCTTCAACTCATGCTGCCAGGGGCCCATGGGCAGGCTGGCATCGTCCTCGCGCCGGGCCTCCTGGATCTCCTGCACCAGGCGGCTGCCGCGCAGCGAGCGCCCGGCCGGCGCCTGGGCATCGATGGGGGCCAGCAGGGTTTGCACGCTCACCCCCAGCTCGGCCTCGATCTGCTGCGCCAGGCGCTTGCGTGGCAGTGAAATTTTGGTGGCTTGCGCCGCGTCTTGGGTGGTGTCTGGCAGGTCGGGCATGGCAGTCCTCGGTCGCATTGACTGATGGGTTAGCGGGCAGAGGTTCAGGGCGTTGGCTTGATGGCCAGCGCAGCGGGTGCAGCGGGTGCAGCGGGTGCAGCGGGTGCAGCGGTGCTTGGGGCGGGGGCGGATGCGCCAGGCGCGCTGCGCACAAAGCTGCCGGGCCAGATCAGCGCCGTGGGGCCCTGGGTCTTGGGGTCGATCACGCTCAGGTTCAGGCCCAGGTAGAGCCGGGCCTCGGCGGTGCTGGGCTTGGTGGCGGCGCTGGCCGCGGTGCCGGCCGCTGCGCCGCTGCCACTGGCGACCGCGTTGCCGTTCACGCGCAGCGTGGGCACGTTGAATTCCAGCACCAGGCGGCGCGCGTCCAGCACATCGGTGGCCGCGGTGTAGCGCGGCTTGTGCGCTTCGATCAGGCGCAGCAGGGCCCAATCGCCCAGCGCGTTGAAGCTGGCGGTGGCGCCTTCGACGGAGAGGTCAGGCTGCAATGCGACCGCTGCGGCCGAGGCCGCGCCCGCTCCGAGTGTCGAAGCCGCCGCAGAAGTGGCCGCGGAAGTGGCCGCCGAAGCCGCCGGCAGTGTGGGCCGCCACGCCGAGCCGCTGGCCCAGACGATGTCCAGCGACAGCGCCTGGCCGAAGGGCCAGTCCAGCGTGGGCGTGCTCATGCCGGGGAAGCGCAGCACACGGGCACCTGCGCTCAGCGCCCAGCCCACCACCTGCTCACTGCCGGGTGAGCTGGCCGGCAGCAGGCGGAACGTGGGCGTCAGCGTGACCGGCGCGCTGAGATCGCCCGCGCCCAGGCTGGCGCGCAGGAAGGCCGCAGCCTTGTCCAACTGGCCCAGAAACCGCAGCGCCGCGGGCGCGCGGGCATCGCGCGATTGCGCCAGGTTGGCGGCCAGCACCGGGCCCTGGCTGGCGTAATCGGCAAAGAAGGCTTTGACGTCGGCCAGGTTGGCGTCGGCGGCGCTGAGCTCGGCAAAGGGGTAGCGCCCCTTGAGCTGGCCATTGAAGCGATCGGCCAGTTGCTGATAACTCGCATAGGCATTGGCGGTGCAATTCAAGCCGATCTGCGTGACCAGTGCCTGGCGGCGTTCAAAGAACAGGTCATTGCCCGCCTCACCCGGCTTGTAGGCGGCCAGGCGCGCGGCGCAGTTGTCGGGCGTGATATCGGCCAGGGTGTTTTGCAGCAGGCTGTTGATCTGGCCGACCTGGCCGGCGCTGTCGTTGAACTGCAGGTAGCGCGCCAACTGGTTCAGGCTGTTGCTCCAGTAGGGCAAGGGGTCGCTGGTCGTGCCATTCAGTGTGCTACCGCTGCTGGTGCTGGCACTGGTGCTGGTGCTGGTGCCGGCACCGCTGCTGCTGCCGGCGCCATTGCGCAGCAGGCTGACAAAGGGCTCGGCGTAGGCCGCCAGCACCTGCGCCCGCGCCACCTGGCTGGTCAGGTAGTCGCGCGTGGCATCCGTGCCGCCCAGGGCCAGCATGGGGCCACCGGCGCTGTTCAGATCGGGCGCGTACAGGCGGCTTTGATTGGCCAGGCTGCGCACGCGCTGCAGCGCGGCAGTGGCAAATTGCGCGGTGCATTGCGACAGCCTGGCCGCGCTGGCGCTCAGGCCCAGTTGCCCATACAGGCGCTGCACCGTGAGCAGGGCGTCTTGCACCTTGCCCATGTCGCTGGATTGGCTTTGTAGAGCGGCGTCGCTGGTGGCCAGTGGCGCCGCGGTGGCGCCGCTGCCGGGGGCCTGCGCAGCGCGCATGGCGTCGTTCATGGCGCGCTCCAGGGCGCTGCGGGCGATGCGATCAAACAGCGGCTGGGTGGATGGCATCGCCACCGCGGCCGGCGCTGCTTTGGCGGCCACGGTGGTGGCCGCTGCGGTGGTCAGTGCGGTGGCCGCTGTCATGACCGGTGCCGACACTCCCGCCGGCGGCAAGCCCTGTGCGGCGGCAAAGCGCTGGTAATCCACCGCGTACTGCGTGGCCCGGGCAATGTCTTCGCTGCGCCACTGCGTGGTCGTGGCCAGGCAGGCAAAGGCCTGGGCCGAATCGAGCTGCATGAAGCTCTGCGCGGCCAGCGCTGTGAGGCCACGCACTTCGCCGGCCAGGGCCGGGTTCAGCGCCGCCGCCTGTGGCCCGCCGACGATCACCTTGCCATAGGGCGAGAGCTGCAACTTCAGCAGCACCTGCTGCAGCGGCTGCTGGCATTGCGCCGGCGCGGCCAGGCGCTGCAGGGCCGTGCCCAGGCTGGCCGGGTAGCGGTGCTGTTGCTGCAGGGCGTTGAACTCGCTGCCCAGCGCGGCGCCAGTCTGGCTGCAGGGGTCCTGGGCGCCATCGAAGGGCAGCCAGTCGCTTAGCACCCAGCCCAGCCAGCGGCCAAAGGCCAGCATGTCGGCCACCTGGCCCTCGCGCGCCACGCTCAGGGGCTGCAGCAGGGCCGGGCCGCCGCTCACCTCGGCCTGCAGCGCGCGCTGCAATTGCGCCGGCCACAGCGCCAGATCGTCTGACCACTGCTGGCGCAAGGCCTCACGCGTGACACCCGCCGGCCAGGGCTGCAGGCTGCTGCGGGCCACCGCCAGGCCCTGGGCCAGGGGTGACTGCGGCCGCTGCTCGGTGGGGCTAAGCGTCACGTCGTACAGACGGGACAGCAAGGCCACCAGGGCCGGCATGCGCTGCGCTGCGCCGGGTGTGGAGACGACCTGCAGTTGATCGAGCTGCTGCTCCAGCAGCAGGGTCTTCTGGGCCATGGCCAGCGCTTCGCGGCGCAGGGCGGCAAAGGACGCCTGGCTGGTGGCCACGGCGGGCATCACCGATCCTGCACGCAACCGCGCCGAGCGCTGGGCCACGCGCTCGGCCAATTGGCAGCGCAGGGCCGGCAGCACGGTGGCGCCCAGGCCGCCTTCGGCCACCGCCTGGGCCAGCGCCGGGTTGGGCCGCGTCAGCCACAGCGAGGCCGGCAGCCACAGGCTGGTGAGATCCTGGTCCAGCGCCGCGATCTCGGCCAGGGCGGTCTTCACGGCGGCGGCGCTGGGGCAATGGCGCGGCGTGGTGGTTGCCGTGGTGGTGGGCGTGGTGGGGCCACTGATCGGCGTGCCGGCCGAAATGGCTGGCGTTGCGGCCTGGCCCGCGGCCGCGGGCAGCAGCGCCGTGGTTGCGTCGCCGCGCTGGCGGGTGGCGTCGTTCAAAGTCTGCAGGGCCTTGTCCTGGGCGCGCACGCGCTGCGCCAGCTCCCAGGCTGCCAGGCCAACACCGACGGCCAACACCGCGGTCAAGCCGACGCCGGCCCACTGCAGGCGGCGCAGCAGGCGGTCGCGCGACCAGCGCCCGGGCCGGGTGACGCGGGCCAGGCCGCGTTCGGCCATCACCTTGGCGCAGAACAGATCGTTGACGAAGACCACATCGCTGCGGCCGGGGCCTTCAAACGCAGGCTCATCGACCTTGTCGCCAGACGCACTGACAGCGCTGCTGGCCGTCCGGTTGATCGTCCGGTTGACAGCTAGCTTAGCTGCCTCGCTGTCTGCCTGGCCAGGCGCGCCCGCCTCCGCCGCCCCCACCGCCGTCACCGGCGCCAACACGCCGGTGAAGTACACGCCGCGCAGCACCATGCTGTCCTGCCAGGCCTGCTCGCGCAGTGCCAGGCCCAGGTGCTGGGCCAGTGGCTCGCACAGCGCGGCAAAGCGCTGGGCGAAGAGGAAGAAGTCCGTCGCGTCGGGCAGTTGCGCGGGCGCTGCGGCGGCGGCCACCTGCAGGGCCTCGATCTGCTGGCCGAGCTCATCGAAGGCATGGGCCATCCACAGCTGCAGCGGCGTGGCGTCGATGCTGCCGGCGGCGGACCAGCCGAAGATCTCGCTGCGGCTGTCGGGCCGCAGCGGCGCGGCCTGCTGCGATGCTGCAAAGAAGGCCGCAAAGCCATCGATGGCGTCGCACTGGCTAACGACCACGTAGACCGGCAGGCGCAGGCCCAGTTGCCGGCCCAGGGATTCGATCTGCGCGCGGGCGCTGTGGCCGATGTGCCGGCGCAGCGCGTCGTCACCCTGCAGCAGGCTGCGCGCGCTGACCACCAGCACCAGGGCGTCCAGCGCGCGCTCGGGGCGCAGCGCGTCCAGCGCCGCCAGCACGGCGCGCCAGCGGCCGGCACCGGCCTTGGACTGCGCCGCAGCGCCGGCCGCGCCATCGATGTCAATGAGCACGCCCTGGCGCAGCGCCAGCAGCGTGGCGTCGGCCACGGCATCGGGCGCGGGGGGCTCCATGCCCGCGGCGGCCGGCGGCAGCGGGCCATCGCGCAAGGCGCGCGCCGCGGCCAGGCTGGCGGCGAGGCTGCTCTTGCCGGCGCCGGCCTCGCCGATCAAGGCCACCCAGGGCAAGGCGTAGCGCGCGGCGTCATCGTCCGGGCGCAGCATGCGCAGGCGCCGCGCCAGGGCCTTCCAGGCGCGCCGGATTGCCGCCGCCACCGCCGTGAGCACGGGCCCCGGGTCCCACACGCCCGCCGCCGGGCGGCGCCACAGCCACACCGCCGCGGCCAGCAGCAGGGCCGCCAGCAGCATCAGGCTGAATGCAAAGACGGGGCTCATCGTGTGCTCATCACGGGCTCAAGCCAGCACCGGCTGCACCAGCCACCACCACAGCGCCGCCGAGCCGATCAGCCACAGCGCCAGCGTGGCCAGCAGGGCGCGCCGCCAGGGCCGCAGCGGCGCGTTGCGCTCATCGCGCGCGCACTGCAGGGTGTGGCCATAGGCCTGGCCAAAGGCCTGGGCGCCGGGCCAGGCTGGGTCGCCCCGGGCAATGAAGCCGTGCAGGCGGCGGCGCAGCTCAGCGATGCACACGCGCCCGGATTCGCCGCGGTGCATGCCTTTGAAACCAAGCTGCAGGGCCAGCAGGTGCACGGCCGCCACCTCGCGCTGCAGGGCCTGCTCGGGCGGGCCGGCCAGCACCTGCTCGGCGTGCTCGAAAAACCGCTGCCCGGCCAGGCGGGTATGGAACATGCGCTGCTCGATCAACAGCGACAGCCACTGGCCGCGCCCGGGCCAATCCAGCTCCAGCAGCAGGGTTTCATCGGCCAGAGCCGTCATGGCATAAAAGCCCTGGCCCAGCAGCGCGTGCTGGGGCTCGGGGCTGAGCGCCTGCGCCTGCTTGCACTGCGTGCTGATCAGCTCACTGAGCTGCCGGTGCACGACCGCGGCATCCGCCGCGCTGGGGCCAGCCTGCGTGATCGCCTGCAGTGCCGCCTGCAACACGGCCAGGCGCTGCAACAGGCGCGGCGCCGGCTGCATGGCGGCCTGCGGCGCGGTGGCGGAGGTGTCAGTCGCCCACATGCTGTGTTACTCGGCCGGGCCTCGGTGCGGGTGGTGGTGGCCCGCGCCAAGCGCAGGCAGCACCTGGTCAGCGCTTAGCGCTGGAATCCGCCCACCCACCCCGCGCGCCTGCACCAGCAGCACCGCCGCGGGCACCAGGCTGTCGGGCGCGCCGGCCATGGCGCGGCCATCGATCACCAGGGTGGACTCCGCCGCCCACAGCGCCTGGCGGCCGTGGCCGGGCACGTCCAGCACCTCGTTGCCCACGACAAACAAGGCTGCGGCCGGGTCCAGCCGGCGCTGGCGGCATTCGGCCGCGCTGAGCAGGCGCACCGCGGCGCTGACCCGCGTGCACTGGGCCAGGGCCTGCTGCGCATCGGCGGCAATGCAGGCCTGGGCCAGCCACTGCGCCATCCAGCGACGCTCGCTCTCATTGGGCGGCAGGCCGGTGGCGCCGCGCAGCTCGATCACCAGCTCGTCGCCGGGTGATGAAGGCAGGCGCCGCTCAAAGCAGCCGGCGGCCACCTGCTCGAAGGCCAGCCACTGCTGCTGGCTGTCGACAAAGCCCAGCTTGCGCTCGATGTAGGCCAGAGCGCGGGCGAACTGCGGTTCGCAATCCACATGCCGATAGGCCGCGGGCATGGGCACGATGGGGTTGGCGCCAAAGCCGGCCATGGCGCCCATGACCTCGGCCAATACGTCATAAACCGCTAAGGGCGCGGCCTCGGCGCGCGCCGCCAGCAGGCCCAGGCGTGGCAGCACGGCGGCCAGCTTGCGCGCCATCTCCAGTTGGCGCCGGCCATCGGCATCGAGCGAGTGCTCATCATCGGGCGCGTCGTCGCGCCGGTCGCGGCCCAGCTCACGCAGCTTCAGCCACAGCGCCTCGTTGATGGCGCGCACGCGCCGGCGCAGCGCCTGGTGGCCCAAAAAGTCCGCCGCCGCCCAGCGCAGCATGGGCGGGTGGTAGGCGCCGAGTTGCACCTGGTGGGCCTCGGCCGGCCAGTGCAGCTCAAACAGCGGGCAGGCCTGGTATTGCGCCGGCACGGCGCCGCCGGCAAACAGCTGGATGCGCGGGCGCAGCCTGTCCACAGGCACGGCCAGGCCGCTGTTGGCATTGCCGGTGTTCTCATCGGCCACGGGCCGGCCTTCGATGACATCGTGGCGCGGCAAGGTGCCCTCGGTGCTGCCGCCGCCCAGGCGCAGCGGCATCAGCAAGCGCAGCCGCAAGGCCGCGCCACCGCGCTGCAGCTGGTCGCTGACATCAAGCTCCAAGCCCTCGGTGTAGGTGCCTGGAAAGACCACCGGCGTGCCATCGGGCATCACACACTCCAGGCGCTGCACATTCACCACGCCACCGGCCAGGGCCACGGCATCGAGCTCCAGCACGCCCAGGCCCCAGTAGCAGGGCGTCACCTGCGCCAGGCGGTGGCGCAGCTGGCTCTGCCAGTAGGCATCGGCCTGCTGCAGGTGCTGGGGCGAGAGCAGCATGCCCTCGCTCCACTGCACGGCATCGGGCAAGACTTCGGGCATGTCGGTCTCCTGTTCGCCGGCCTCAAGCCGGGCAGGCGGCGTAGGCCACGCTGGCGGGCGCCAGGGTGATCAACGCGCACTTGAAGGGTGTGAGGGTGCCCACGGCCTGGCCAGCCACGGCCAGGGTGTTGGCGAAGGCCAGCACAGCGATGGCCTTGCCGTGTTTGGCCGGCAGCGGCACGCTTTGCAGCGCGCTGGCCGGGGCCACTTCGAGTGACACCACGGCCAGGCTGGTGGCCAGGTTGGCCTGCAACGCGGCCTTGTTGGCGAACCACAGCGGGCCGGTCTTGGGCAGCGCCGCCAGGGCGGTGCTGTCAAAGACCCAGACGATGTCGATGGCGGTGGCGGTGTCTTGGTTGGCGCCCACCTGGGCGACGACTTCCAGGGTTTTCAGTGGGTTCAGCGGCACGATGCCGGCCCACTTGCCCAGGGCGCAGCCACCTAACAGGGTTGTCAAGCACACCAAGACGGGCGCCGCCAGCCAGTGCAACAGGCGGCCTTGAACAGCGAGCGATGGTTGCGGTGTCATGCCATCACCCCAACACGATCACGCAGATTTGCGAGGGCGTGATGGACATGCCCACCATGTTGCCGATCAGGCCGTTCTGGCCGGTCAGGCTGGTCAGGCGCGTCACAAAAGCGCAGCCGATGATGACCTTGAAGCTGCCCAGAAAGTAGCGGTCCGGCCCCATCACCGTGCCCGAGACCACGCCCAAGGCCACGCCGGGCTCGTCGCCATTGCTGATGGTGCCTTGCGTCAACAGGTTCTCGGCCAGGCCACCGCCGATGACGACGACAAACTGCGACGGGATGTGGGTGATGGAGAGGGCGAAATTCGGGAACGGGGTCGGCACCGGCCCGGCCGGCGTGGGCACCTGGCAGACATCCGGGAAGGCGAAATTGAGCACGCACAGCGAGGTGTTGGCGAACATGGTGCTAGCCCAGGCTGATGCGCTCGGCATCGAGCTTCATGTCGTCTTTGGCGGTGATCACCGCCTGGCCGCCGTGCAGGCGCAGCAGGGCCGAGGCCTGCACCAGGCCATGCTCGACCTGCGTGACCCAGTGCCGCGCGGTCTGCACCAGGCTGCCCGCCACCGAGGCCAGCAGGTGCTGGGCGCTGATCGATACCGTGCCGGTGGCCGAGGTGAGCGCAGCGTCGCCCAGGCATTGCAGGCGAAGCTGGGTGTGGGCTTGAACATCGATGTGCTGCTGGGCGATGAGCAGGTGCTCGGCGCCGGGCACGGACAGGCGGGCGATGGGGCTGGCCGCACCGGACGCACCGGCCGTGCTGGCCTTGTCGGCCCCGCCGGCCCGCACCGCGCGGCGCAGCACCACGGTGATGCTGCGGCCCTCGCTGCCCTCGTAGACCAGCACACGGTCGCCCGGCTCTGGGCACAGCAGGCAGGACGCCGCCTGGCCGGCGATGCGGCCATCGGTGAGGGCGAAGCGGTGCTCGGGCAAGGCCTCGTCTATGGTCGCCTCTACCCATGGGTTAGGCGATGGCGCTGCGACGACGGCGAGCGCCGCGGCGCGCGGCACGGTGGTGGTGGTCATGCGCTTTCCTTTTCAAGGGATCGTTGTTCGGCGCGCGCCAGGGCGGCGTCGGTGGCGCGGGCCGCGCCAGGGTTGGCGTGGCTGAAGTCGGCCTCCAGCCACTGCGCCTGATGAAAGTTGGCATGCTCCAGCCGGCTGTGGCTGAAATCCATGCCCTGGCCGCGGGCGTGGGAGAAATCGGCGTGGCGCAGATCGGCCAGCTTCAGGCTGACTTGCTGCAGTTGGCTGTGCGCCCACAGCGAGGCCTTGGCCTGGGCGCCGCGCAGGGTGACGCGCTGCAAATTCGCGCCCTGGAAGACGGCCGATTCCAGCAGCGCCTGGGCCATGTCGGCATCGCTGAAACTGGCCTTGGCAAATTGCGCGCGCGGCGCCCGCAGGCCGGCCATCTGCGCGCCGGCAAAGTGCGCTTGGCTGCAGTTGCTCTCAGTCACATCGGCCTGGCGCAGATCGGCGCGGCTGAAGTCAGCATCCTTGAACAGGCAGCGCTGCAGGCTGGCGCCGGCCAGGGCCTGGCCGCTGAAGTTGCTGCCCATGAAGACGCTGGCCGTGGCGCGCCAGCCGGCCAGATCGACCGCGCGCAGATCGGTGGCGCTGCAGGCCACGCGGTCAAACGCCGCGCCGCGCCAGGTGCTGCCCTGCAGGGTGCAGCCGAGCAGGCCTGTGCGCGTCAGTTTGACGTTATTCAAACTCGCCCTGGCCAGGCTGCATTCGCTCATCGCCGACTGGCCCAGTGTGGCCTCGCGCCAATCGCTGTCGCTCAAATCGCAAGCGCTGAAAGCCAGGTTGTCGCCCTCCACCTGCTGCCACAGGCTGGCCGGCAACTGGCAATCGCTGAAGGCCACCCGCAGCAGTTGCGCGCCGCTGAAATCGGCGCCACGCAGGTCGCAGCCGCTGAAGCACAGGCCTTCGATCTGCGCGCCATTGAAGCGCGCGCCTTGCAGCAGGCAGTCGTTGAAGACCAGGTCGCGCAGCACCTGGCCGCGGGCATCGAGCGCGTGCAGCACCTCCTGGTGCAGCGGGCGGCCGGCCTGCATGGCGGCGGCGATCAGCGCCCAGGCCGCGCCGGGCGGTGCGGCGATGGCTGCATGGGCAGGCGCACCCGATGGCTGGCCGTGGGCGCTCATCGGGCAAGCTCCGTGTTGCGCACTGCGGTGAATGCGCCCATCGGGCGGCCGGGCAGGCTTATCAGGCAAGCTCCGTGCTGCGCACTGCGGTGTTCGCCTTGGGAGCTGAGTGCCGCGGCTCCAAGTCCGCCTGCGCGGACTTGGACGGCACGAAGGCCATCGGCCTGTGGGCGATGGCGGCCCGGCGGGCTCATGCCAGGCTCCTCAAGGCATCCAGGCGCAGGCCTTGGACGCGGGCCTGGGTGAAGTTGGCGCCGGTCATCTCGGCCTGATACAGGCTGGCCTGGCGCAGATCGGCACCCTGCAGCGTCGCCTTGCGCAGCAGCGCCTGGAAGAAATCGGCGCCGGCCGCGTCGGCCTGGGGCAACTGGGTTTGCATGAACAGCGAGCGCGCCAGGCAGGCCTGCGACAGGCGCGCGCCGCTCAGGTCGGCGCGGCTGAAATCGCATTCGATGAAGCGGCCATCGGCCAGGTCGGCCTGCACCATCGTGGCTGCGGGCCAGGCGCAGCGCTCGGCGTGCACGCCGGTCATCTGCGCGTTCGACCAGTCCGAGCCGCCGCCCTGCATTTGCGACAGCCGCGCACCCTGCCAGCGGCTGCCGCGCAAATCACCGTCGACCAGTGCGCTGCGCTGCCAATCCGAGCCCGAAAAATCAGCGCCTTCGGCCTGCACCTGCCAGCCCACACAACGCCTGAAGTGAGCGCCCTGCCAGCGGCTGGCGGGCAGCTTGGCCTGGTTGAGCACGCAGTCCTCCAGCCTGGCCTGGCTGAAGTTGGCGTGGGACAGGTTGGCCTCGTCCAGCAGCGCCTGCGAGAGCACGGCGCCGGTGGCATCCACGCCCGACCAGTTGGCGGCGTGGGCACGCAAGTGGCTCAAGCTGGCGCCACGCAGCCGCGCGCCCTGGGCCTGGCTGGCGCAGAGGTTGGCGCCGGTGAAATTGGCGCCGCTGCAGTCGGCTTGGGCCAGGTTCGCGGCGGTGAGCACGGCCTCGCGCAGATCACAGCCCTGCAGTCGTGCGCCGCGCAGATCGGCGTGTTCCAGCATGCAGCCGCGCAGATCGGCGCCGGCCAGTGGGGCAGCGCGCAGGTCAACACCGCTGAGATCGCGCCCGGCCAGGGATTGGCCTGCGGCGTGCCAGGCCAGCACCTGCTGGCCCAGGCGTGCCGCCAGCTCGGGCGGCAGTGGCGCGGCATGGGCCACGGGCGTGGGCGCAGCGCGGCGGGCGCGGGCTTCGAGCGGCGACAGGGGCACGCGGGCGCGCTGCAACACGGTGGGCCAGGTGGGGGCCTGACCGGCGGGTCCAGTGGACGGACTTTTGGCCTGCGCGGCCGGTGCGGTCGAGGCGGTTGCGCGGGCTGGATCAGACAAGCCGGCAGGCATCGGGCCCAAGGCCGCGCGCTGCTGCTCACCCCAGGCCTTGACCTGATCGGCCGCGGCCTGGGCCTGCTGCACCATGGCGTTGAGATCAACATCGCCGCTGGCCATGGCCGAGGGGCCAGGCGGCTGCAGGGCGGCCAGCGCGGCGAGGATGGCCGGTCGTTGTGGGGCCTGGGCGGGCGCGGTTTCGGCCGATGCGGCCGCCGTTGCGCCTTTTGGCGCTGCGGCCGACGCCGTGCTTGCTGCTGCTGCCGACGCCGTGCTTGCTGCTGCTGCTGCCGCCTCACCGGGCGCGGCTGCTTCGGGCTGCATCTCCTGCTGCAGCGCCGCGCTCATGGCCTGCTGGCGCTGCTGCATCTGCTGCGCATGCGCCACATCACGCGCGGCCAGGTCGCGCAGCAGCGCCTCGGCAGCCGGCGGCGCGAGCTGGCCCTCGTTGAAGGCGCTCAGCGCCGCTGTTTCGGGATCCAGCCGCAGGCGCAGCACCTCGGCGTAGTGCTCGGCGCTGCGCGGCGCGCTACTGGCGTCTTCATAGGCCAGCATCAGCGCCTGCACATCCAGCGCGTCACTGTCGGCCACCTCGATCTGGCCGCGCCACACGGCAATGCCGAGGCCGGCCTCGGGCAGGAACCAGACGGTGTCCATGTGCAGCGGCAGCTCTTTCATTGCGGCCGTGGCTTGCCGGGCGCTTGGCCCTGTGGCCTCGGGTGGCCGCCCGGGTGCGACAGCAGCCAGCGGCAACACAAAGGCGCGCACGCGCAGCGCCGGCAATCGCCCGCGCAAGACCGCCTGCTGCGGGTGCATGCCGTGCAGGGCATAGGCCTCGCCGCCGCGCAGCGGCCGCGCCAGCCACTGGTCGGGCGAGGCGCGGTTGTAGAGCCGCCAATCCAGATCGAGCGGCAGGCCTGGGTGCTGGGTGCGCACCCAGGCCTCGTCATAGGTGCCGGCAAAACGCCGGCGCGGGCCCCAGTCGATGGGCTGGGGGCCCATGGCAGCGCTGGCCACACCATCGTCGCCTTGGGTGTTAGCAGGCTGTGTGAATTCAAGCTGCGGCATGGCGCCCTGGCCGGGCGCGGCGGTGTTGGCGTTGGTGTTGGTGTTGGTGTTGGCAACGGCGGCCACCGGCCCCTGCGCCAGTCCACCACAGGCCTGCGCCCATCCCAGCGGCACCTGGGTGCAGGGCTGCGGCAGACCCAGCGTGATCTCACCGCGCGCATTGACCAGCGCTGTGCGCAGACCCATGGCCTGCACGCACTTGTCGATCAGGCTGACGCCGCCGTCAGCGCGATCCCACAACTGCAAGCGCACCGGCATCGCGGCCGCCGCGCGCCCCTGCGGCGCGCAGGCCTGGCCCAGCACCAGCACCTCGCCGCGCCCCTTGGGCATCACCTCATCAAAGGGCTGGCCGGCAGGCAGCGCGGCCATCAGCACAGGCCACTGCGCCGCTTCGGGCAGCAGGCGCTGCGCCGGCACACCGCCCAGCTTGAAAAAGCCCAGCGCGGCCACCACCAGGTGCTGGCGGCCGGCCTGTTGGTAGGGCTTGTGCAGCAGCCCCATCGTCATCGGTTTGATGATCTTCATGGCGGCTACAGGATGATGGTCCCGCCCGTCACCTCGAAGGTGATGCGCAGGGCGGCGATGTCGGCACGAAAGCCGACACCGGTGATCTCGATGCTGGAGGTCGCACCCCTGACCGACACGGTAGAGGTGAGCCCCGAGACCGTGACCTCGCTGCTGCCCAGCATGGCGGTGACGCTGTGGCTCAGGCCGCTGGCATGCAGGCGCTGGTTGGCGCCGACGGCGCTCAACTCTGCCGACTCGCCGGTGGCGCTCATGTTCAGCGACACCCCCGTGACACTGTTGGTGATGGCCGTGCCGTGCTGGCTGGTGTTGTTGGCCACACCAGAGACGATGCTGGTCGAATCGCTGTCGGCAAAGGTGGTGGTGGCCGAGCTCACCTTGCCGGTGTGCGTGCTGTAGGTCGAGCCCAGCGAATCCGAGCGCGAGAGCAACCCGGCCGCGCCCTGCTCGGCGGTGGCGTAAGAGTAGGTGCCGCCCTGCGCAAACGACACCTCGCGGTAGTCGCCGCTGGCGTACTTGCTCTCGACCATGTCGGTGGCGGCGTCCGGATTGACGCTGGAGTGCTGGCCAAAACGAATGCTTTTACCGTCGCCGTAGTTGGTGGAGTAGCTGCTGCCGATGCTGGTGTTGGCCGTCCAGCCCGAGGGCATGATGACCTGGCTGCAGTTGCTCTGGATGGTGCTTTGGATCTCCGGCAACTCCGATTGATCCTGGGCCCGCGCCACCACCACCGTGGCGCCGATTTCGGGCACGGTTTGCATGTGCGCGGCCAGCTTGATCCACACCGGCGGGGAATTGGCGCCACTGGTCGGGAACTGCACCAACACGCCGCGCGCGCTCAAGCGCTTGGGGCTGCTGGTGTGATCGACCAAGGCCGCCGATTGCGGGTCGCAACTGCCCAGCGGGGCATAGCGCCAATCGATGGCCGGCGGCGGCGACACGCCCGAGGCCACCTGGCCAAGCAGGCTGCCTTGCTGGGTCTCGTGGATGGAAAACGGCGCCACCAGGGCGCTGGCATCGGTGGCCTGGAATTCGTTTTGATAACTGCCATCCAGCGTGGCCTCGTGCTTGACGCGGGTGGCGACGAAGGCCTTGCCTTCGAGCTCAGGGCGCACCAGCTCGGGCAACTGATCCCGCCGCGGGAATTGCGTCACCGTGAAGCGGTGGCCGCTGCGCAACTGGGCGCAGCCGCTGGCGCCTGCGAACTCGCTGCGCGCGGCCTCCAGCGCCTGCTGGCTGGCGGCTGCGTAGTGCTCGGCCTCGGCCTGGCTGCCGCCGTATTGCACGATCTGGTACAGGTTGAACGGCAGGGCATCGGCCGGGCTGGCGCCCAGGCTGCTGCTGGCGTCGGCCCGGTAGTGGTGCAGGCCGGCCACGGCGTCTGATTCCCAGGCTGCCTCTTCGCGGGTCAGGAGCGATTGCACCGCGCCCTGCACCAGGCTTTGGCTGAAGCTGTAGCGGGTGATGACGTCGGCCTGCATCAGGCTGCCGGCTTCCACCTCGGTATCACAGTAACGCAGCGGCCTGCCGCTGGCGATGGCCAGGGGGTAGGCCGGCCGGTTGGCAAACACCACCTGGTGCGAGCTGCCGCTGTGCACGAAGTAAAAGTAGATGTGGGCCTTGCCCATCAGGCGGTGCAAGAACTCCTCATCGCTTTCGCCCGCCTGCAGCCAATCTTGGATGCGGGTCACGGCCGGGTTGTCCGAGCCCTCCAGGGCCTGCACGGAATGATCGATGCGGTGGCGCTGCATCAAATCAACGATGGCCTGGCGGATGCTGCACTGGGCGTGCACGCGGTAGGCGTTGGTGAGGCCCAGCTTCCACAGCGCCGGGCGCAGGGTGATGCGGTAGACGTCGGGTTGCTCGATGGCAAACGAGGCCACGATGCCGTTGAACAGCGCCAGGTGCGCGGGCGTCAGCGCCGCCGGCAGCGCGGGCACCGCCGGGCCGATGCCAATGGCGGCGCGAAAGGCATCGCCCAGCACATCGGGCTGGCCGATGGAGAGCTCGGCAAGGGGCTGGCCGCTGGCGTCCAGCGCCGGGGTGTGGATGCCAATGGTCATCGGCCGGCCAATGACATCGGCAAAGGTGAGGGGCGGCTGTAAACCGGTGCGGGTGTTGCCGTGCAGCTCGAGCGTGAACTCAAAGGGCTCGGACACGGCCTCCTGCCCCTGCAGACTGACCAGGCGCAGGCTGTCGTCGCCAATCACCGCGTTGCCGCCGATGAAGATGGCTTGATGCAAGCAGACCGCGGGCGAGGCGCTCAGCGCCTGCACGGCGGTGGTGGCGAATCGCTGTTGTGCGCTCATGATCTTGCCCTGGGCTCGAAGGCGCGGACGATGAAGCGGCTGATGGGGGCAGGCGACGCGGGTCGTGCGCCGGTGGATGATTTCAGCCAGGCGGTCTGGCCCAGGCGCAGGCCGGCGTGGGATGGCGCAGCCGCAGTGGCGGCTGTCGGGGCACCAGCCCCGGCTGCCAGCCGCGAGGGCGGCACCGTGGTGGCATCCACCGCCACATCCACTTGGGCGTCGTGGCGCCGATCCAGCATCAGGCGCAGCAAGCCTGCCAAGGCGTCGTGATGGGCGCCGGGCAGGGCCGGCCCGGCGGGTGTGTGGGCTTGCGCTGGCGGCGGCAACAAGGTCTGCAAGCGTTCGAAGTGCAGCGTGGCCTGGGTTGTTGACGGCCGTGTGGACGGCGGTGTGGCCTGAGGTGTGGCCGGAGCTGTGCCCAGCCCCACCTGCACCCGCGCCTGCCGGTCCCACATGCTGGCGCCGAGCAGCGCGTCCGTGCCCAGGCGCCGCGTGCCCAGGCACTGGCGATCCTCGGGCTCGATGCGGCGCCAGACGCCGATCATGGGTTGCACGCTCACCTTGCAATCCAGGTGAGCGGCCAAGACCTGCTGCACCGCGGCGCCGCTGCGCCGCGGCCCGGCGTGCAGGCTGCCCATGCCCAGCCAACTGCGCGCGGGCACCGGCATGGCGGCCTTGGGCGGCGCATCCATCACGCCCATCACCGCGCCCAGCATGGCTGCCAAGGCTGAATCCTGCGGCGCGCCATTGCACAGGCCGGGCTCGAAGGCGGCGCGCATCTCATAGCGCAGCAGGTTCATGCGGTGGTTGAACAGGTCGAGAAAATCGCGCATGGCCATGCGGCCATCGCGCTCTTGCTCGCGCACCCATTGCAAATAGGGCTCGGGCAGCGGGCCCAGTGCGCTGCCCACGCAAAAGTCGGCCGTGTGGATGCGCAGGGCGTGGCGGTCCTGCGCCACGGCGGTGATGGCACGGCCGGGGTAGCCGGCGTCGAGATCGGCGTGGAAGCGCAGCTGTTGCTGCGGCCCGCCGCCCAGGGCCCCGCGCTGCCACAGCCGCACCAACTGCAGCACGTCGATCTGCGGCAGGTCTCGAGCCAGTGCCAGCGTCACAGCACCACCTGCGCCCCGGCCAGCGCCGGCCATTGCAGGCGCGCAGCCTTGTTGTCGGTGCTGGCATAGGACACCTCCACCACGCTGTTGACGCTGGCGTACAGCGCCAAAAAGTAGCGCAGCACCGAAGCGAACAGCACGGCGCTGCCATGCTCAAAGCCCGCCGGATCGAGCCGCAGCGCCACGGCCAAGCCATGTACAAAACTGCGCTGGCCTTGATGAAACAGGTGGCGCACGACGGGCCGGCAATCCACCGTGTGCAGGCCATCGATGTGGCGCACGCCCTGCGCGCCGGCCGGGCCGAGGTGGCTTTGCAGCACGCGCTTCAAGGCCGCCAGGGTCTCGTCGCCGCCGGCCAGGGACAGGTGGTTGAGCGACAACTGCGAGGCCAGCGCCCAGGGCCGCTCGCCCGTGAGGGCCGGCGTGGTGTGCGCTGTGGGCCGGCTGACCAACATCAGTCCCGACACCGGGCCCGGGCCTTCAAGCTGCATGTCCTGGCCCACGCGCAAGCGCTCGGGCAGGCGGCGGTTGGTGCACAGCGCGCGCCCGGCAATGACCTCGGCGTGCAGCGGGATGCTGCGCTGCTCGATGTCCAGAAACGACACATGGGCCTCGGTGCCGGCCACCTGGCCGAGCTGGCTGTGCTCGTGGCGCAGCACGTAGAAGTGGCTGCTCTCGGCCAAGTCAGCGGGGGCCAGGGCGAACAGGCTTTGCATCTCGAAGTAAGGCCGCAGCGGCTTCAGACTGCCATCGGCCTGTATCGCCACCAGCTCTTCCAGGCTGTGGATTTCACAGTGCCTGTGGCCCACCACATCGGCGCGCAGCCAGTACTCATGGCTGGCGTGGTTCACGGCCAGCGGGTCGATGCGCTGGGTGTAGAGGTTGACCAGGGGCACGCAGTTGAGCTTGAGCAGATCGTGGGACAGCAGCCGCTGCACATCGGCGGGCATGTCCAGGTGCAGCAGCAGCTCGAAATCGCCCTCGGTCGCGGAAAGATTCAGCGGCCCGATCTCGAAGAACATGAATTTCTCGGGGAAGGCGAAATACTCCTGCAGCAGGCGGTGGCCCGGGTGAAGGTGGGGACGTGTGGGCAGCGCCGCCTGATCGTCGGCAAAGCCTAACCACTGGATCGCGCAGCCCGTTTGCAGGCTGCCGATACCGTCCGCGGCTGAGACGGCGGTGGTGGCGACCCATTGCCGCAGACTGACTGCACACAGGTGCAGACTGAGCATGTCGACCAGGTGGTAGGCATGCTTTTGCGTGGTGTCGATGAACAGCCGCAGGCGCTCGATCTTCAGCGCCTTGACGGGCCCGGGCGCGGTGCGCCGAAACTGCACCCGCAGCACCGATTGGGTCTTGGCGGTGCACGCCGCGTCATGCACATCCTTGGGCAAGTCGTCCGCGCCCATCAGCTGCAACTCGGCCACACGCAGCGGCAGCAGTGGCGTGTCGCAGGTGGTGCGAAAGCGGCATTCCAGGCGCTGGCCACGCTCATCGCTCACGGTGGCCAGCACCTGGCGGCCGCGCGCCAGACGGGGCGCCGGCGCACCGTCTGCCTTGTACTTGATCTGCGCCACCGCCATGCACGGCACGGGCACGGCCAGGTGGGGCTGCAGTTGCTGCAGCATGGCGTTGGGCAGCAGGGCCTTGGCCACCTCCATCTCGTGGCGCACGCGGCCGGTGAGAAAGGCGAAGGACTGCATCAGCATGTCCACATGCGGATCACTGCTGCCGGCGCGGCCCAGGCGCAACGCCTCGGCCTCGGCCGGGTAGGACTCGGCAAAGACCGCGGCGTCCTCGCGCAGGGCCACCAGCTCGCGCCGGAAGTGGTCCTTCAGGCGGGTGCCATAGGCTTGCATGATTGCTCGCTCGTTTTAACTGTTAGCTTGAATTTTGGCTGTTCGGATGGCAAGGCAATTCACCGCGGGCCGGCAGGGGCCACATTCACTGCCACTGCGGCCAGTCAAAGCTCAGGGTTTCGATCTCATCCTGGCCACGCAGGCGCCCCACCACCCACAGCCGGGTGGCGTTAAGCACATCGGCGTCGGCGTCCAGGCCCACACGCAGCACCTCCAGCCGCGGCTCGTGTTTGCGGATCAGTGCGCCCAGTCGGGCCATGAAGCGCTCCAGATCGCCCTGCCCTTGCAGGCCCACGGCCGGCGTGATGGCCATGTCCATCAGGTGCAGGCCGTTGTCGCCCTCCCAGACATGGATGCCCACCAGGCGCTGGATCTGCGCACGCACGGCCTCGCGAAGGTCAAATGGCGTGCCGGGGCTGTGGCGCAGGTCATGGGCGCCGGCCAGCTTTTCCAACAAGAGTTGCATGGTGGCGCTCCGTCTTTGGGTCGCCTCGGGCGGCGGATGACTAACTTCGGCCCTGAGCTGGCTGCTGAACTGTGCTGGCTGCTGAACTGAGCTAGCTGCTGAACTGCGCGATCGGCCGGTTCAGCGCCAGGCTCCAACCCGCGGTGACCACGCCACCGGCGGTCACGTCGGCGTTTTGCACATTGAAGGTCCACAGCACCTCGGTGAAATTGAGCTTGAACTGCTCGGTCGGCATGTCGTCGGGGTGGGACTGGAACTGGATCTCGCTGATCAGCGCATCGCGCAGCGCGAAGGTCATGATGTTGGTGGCCTTGTCGCCCGAGTTGCGCACCACATAGATGTAGGTCGGGTTTTTGCCGGTGGTGCCCAGGGGCTGGGCGCGCAGGCAGCGGTCGTAGAGCTTGACCGAGGTCTTGTCGACGTACTTCACGCAGGTGAATTCGGTGATCACCGGCCGGCCCGAGGTGCGGGCCGAGTTGCTGACATCGGTGGTGACTTGCTGCTTCATGCCCTGGTGCACCGAGACCAGCTCGATGCAGTTCTTCAGGTCCAGAGCAGCATCGCCCCAGTTGTTGCCGGGTCCGGTGGAGTTGTCGATCAGGCTGCCGCCCGCGTTCCAGCCGTTGTCGCTGGGCATCACCGTTTTATCGCCGGGGCGCAAGAGGATCAGGTCCATGGCTCTTCCTTCAATGGGAATGGAAATCGTGTGGGTGCGGGTGCGGGTGCGCGCGAGGGCGCATCACGCGGCCGGCAGGTTGGCCACCAGACGAATCGAGGTGGTCAACTCTTCAAGCTGGAAGTGCGGCCGCAGGAAGACCACAGCGTTGTAGCAACCGGGCTGGCCCGGCACATCGGTGACGATGATGTTGGCCTGGCTCAGCGGGAAGCTGGCCTTGGCCTCCTGGTAGGCGTTCTCGTCGAGCAGCACGTACTGCGAGATCCAGGCGTTGAGGAAGGTCTCGACATTGGCGCGGTTCAAGAAGCTGCCCACCTTGTCGCGCATGATCACTTTGATGTAGTGGGCAAAGCGTGAGGCCGCCAGCATGTAGGGCAGCATGGCCGAGATGCGCGCGTTGGCATTGGCCTCGTTGGTGATGTACTTCTTCGCCAGGTTGGTGGTCTGGCCGCCAAAGAAGGCCGCCTTGCCCTTGCCCTTGCAGTGCACCAGGCTGATGAAGCCGAGGTCGTTCAACTCCTTCTCGCGCCTGTCGGTGATGGACACCTCGGTCGGGCAGAACAGCGTCTTGGTGCCAGTGTCGTTGGGGTAGATGTACAGCGGCAGGCCTTCGACCAGACCGCCACCCTCCACACCGCGGATGGCCGCAGTCCAGTTGTACAGCGAGAAGGCGTGCGTGATGCGCTCGGCCAGCATGTAGGCGGCATTGCCCCACAGGAACTGCTCGGCGTTGGGCGGCTGGTTCTTGCCGCCCACGCCTTCCTCGAAGTTCAGACCCTCGGCCGGCCAGGTGTCTTTGCCATAGGGCAAGCGCAGCAGGGCATGGGGCAGGACCAGGCTGACATAACGCGAATCTTCGGTGGCCCGAAACTCCTGCCAGCCAGCCAGATCGGCGCCCTCGAAGATCTTGGCCAGGTCGCGTGGGCGGTCCAGATCGCGGAAGGACTTCAAACCAAACAGCGAGGCCGACGCCGCGGTGATGTAGGGCGCATGCGCCGCCGCCGCCACCTCTGAGATCTTGTGCAGGAACTCGATGTCGATGGGCGAGCGGCCGATCTCATAGCCCCCCACCAGCAGGCTGAAGGGAAAGCCGCCATAGGTGCCGTACTCGGCCTCGTAGATCATCTTAAACAGATGGCTCTGATCCTTGTCGACGGCCTTCTCCAGATCGTCGAGCAACTCGGCTTGCGTGGCGTTGAACACGCACAGCTTGAGCATGGTGCTGGTCTCGGTGCGCGACACCAGGTAGTGCAGACCGCGCCAGGTGGCCTCCATCTCGCGGAAGCGCGGCCAGTGCATCACGGCGCTGAGCTGGGCGCTGAGCTCGGCGTCGATCTCGCTGATGCGCGCGTCGATCACGGTGGCGTGGCGGCTGGGCTTGACCATCACACCATCGGCGTTCATGGGCTTCAACACTTGCAGCGCGAAGTGGCCGAAGGCGGCCAACAGGTTGAGCTGCTCGCTGTCGGTCAGGCTGCCGGCGGCTTTGAACAGGTCCTCGACAGCGACGATGTTTGCCAAAGCAGGACCGGCTTGCACTGCATCACGGGCGGCGATCGCCGGCGACGCCTTCACCTCGGCGACCGCGTCTCTAGCTGCCACTACTGGCGTTATGCCAGATGCGGAGGCGGGCACCGCTTCCACTGCGGGCTTTCCTACCACCTCACCTTTCGCCTGCACTGCCTCAAGCGGACGCGACGAGCGCACTTGGCGCAACAGGTTGGTCGCGAACCAACGGTTGGCGCAGGCGTGGCGGCTTTCCGCTTTGGCGCGGGTGGTGCTGTCGGTGTCAACTGGGTCGGTGTCGTTCTCTTCGTCGGGCTCTTGCAAGCCCAGCAGAACACGGGCAGCCAGTTTGACTTCGTCGCTCAGGGGTCCTGCCGCCTCAAGCCTGGTCTTCAAATCGCCGGCCAGACTCGGCACCGGGTCGACTGGCGTGCCAAACACAAGCGTCAATTTCTCCAGCGCAGCTTTGGCCTCGGGCGAGGTGGCGTCAGCCGGTTTGGCGAGTAAGGCCAGCTGGTCCTTGGCGCGATGCACCACATCGTCGGCATCGTCGACCGTGAACAGGCCCAGCATCGACTTGGCGCGCGCAGCGCTCAGGTCCGGGCCCCACTTCTTCAGCTCGGCCTCGTGATCAGCCACGGGCTTGGTGGCCAAAAAGGCGGCCAACGCGAACAAGCCCTGTTTGTCAGCGGCGATGTCTGCAGGCAGCGCACCTGCCGGACGCGCCAGCACCTGCAGCTTGTCGCGCTGGGCCTTGGCCTCGGGCCCGGGCGCGACAAGGGTGTCGAGATGCTCGGCCAAGGTGTCGATGGCTTCGGCGCGCGACTGCAGCAGGCGCAGATAGCCGCGCTTGCTGTACTTCCAGCGCAGCGAAGAGATGGCCTGTACCACCTTCACGGGGGCGAAGTCATCAAGCGAGCGGAAGACCAGCTGGCCCTTGACGTCTTCGCCGGCGGTCCCGTTGGTCCTGGCCGTCTCGCTGAACTTGCCCAAGTCCACCCTCGGCTGGGCAGCGGCCATGACATCGTTGAAGTTGTCGCGGTCAATGGGCAGCATGCGGCGGCCCTTGACCGGCGGGAACTTCACCTTCGCTTGCGCATCGCGGTCGCCCGACAGATCGGCGAAGACGCCCACGATGAAGGGCAGCTCGCGCTTCTCAATGGCGCCGCCGGTGTGCACGTCGTAGGTGATCTTGACGCGCGGCGGGCGGTTCCGCTCCAGCCACTTTTGAACGCTTTCAGTCATGTGTTGCCTCGCTCATCGCTAGGGAATGGCTTGCCAACGCTTGCCCCTGTGGCAACGCTGGCGCTGTGGGCCCACGAAGGGCTTGCCCAGGCTGGGTTTGCAATCGCCGTGCCAACTCCAAGAATCATTGCAAGCTGTTGATTTGGTTGAGGTTTATTGATTCCAAGGCAAACTTCTCGGGGACTTTTTTGCACACCCCCCGGGCCCTGTCTGTGAAGTCGCAGCGGCGGCACCGCGGTCAGCAGCAGGCCCGGCTGGCGCAGTGTCAAAGCGGTGGCGAGATCGAAGGCCGCACTCCCTTCCCAGGGCCCTGGACAACACCGTCCCGGGGTGGGACGAATCGGTCCCCACGCCGGCCACGGGGCCCACAGCGCAAGTGCAAAACATTGCAAATCTGGGCTGGCAAACCCGCTCACTTCAGGGCCTAATCGCGGCGCGCACAGCGGCCCAATAGCGACATCCTCCCCACCCCGTCAGACGACCCGCCCTACCCGGCCATGGACGAAGCCCTGATCGATACCGTCGCCGACTCCATTCGGCGTTACCTGGCGCAGCGGCCACTGGCGGCCGACACTGCCGAGGGCGTGTGCCATTGGTGGCTGGATCTGCCCGGGCCCACGCCGCCGGTGGCCGTTGTTCAAACCGCGCTCGAGAGACTGGCGGCTGCGGGCCATGTGGTGGCAGTGACCTCGGGCAAGCGGCAGGTATGGCGTCGGGCTTGATCCAGCGGTTAGGCTTGCACAGAATGAGGGGCGGGCATGGCAATTCTTGAAGGCATCCAGATTCAGAACTAGCTTGTGACAAGCCGCATCGCGGCGGCTTTGAGCGCCTGCGCACGCAGGGCGTTACGAAGACCATCAAGTTTGAGATTCGCTACCGCGAGAACCCGGCCTCGCGCACGATTGACTACACCCTCGAAATCGATGCCGACAAGCAGGGTCGACCGCGAGTCAAACGCGAGCGGCTCAAACAAAGCCGGGGCGGTCTTAAAGTCGTGGGCAAGGCATATTCATTTCTGGACCTCAAGCAAGGTCGAGGCCTTGTCTGGGCGGGTGAGTTCACCGAAGAGCAAGAGGACGCGCCCAAGACCTCCGTGCAAATGAGTGATCGCCAGGTGTTGGGGATTTCGACCTTGGGAACGCTTTCCGATCACTTGCGCATCAGCGCGTTTCGCTCTTTTCTCGGCGGCTGGTATTTGTCTTACTTCGATCCGCGGCTGGCGAAGTCGCAGCCCATTTCAGGAGCTGATCCTCATCTGAACCAGACGGGCAAGAACATTGCAAATTACCTGCAGTTCATCGAACGCCAGAAGCCCAAAGAATTCAAGGCCATGCTGCAACGCCTGGCACTCAAAATACCTGGGCTCAAGGCGATCAATTCCGCCAAGGCTCTGGACCAAAGGTTGCTACTTGCATTCCACGCCGAGGGCTATGACCAGCCCTTCTTCCAGCAAGACATGTCCGACGGCACGCTGAAGTTCCTCGCCTACCTGCTGCTGATGGAAGACCCCGATCCCGCACCCTTGATTGGCATCGAGGAGCCCGAGAACGGCCTGCACCACCAGCTGCTCAGCCTGCTGGCCACCGAGTTCAAGGAATTCGCGCAGAAGGCGCGCGGGCCGCAAGTGCTGATCACCACACACGCGCCCAGCCTGGTCGATGCGCTGGCACCCGACGAGGTCTGGATACTTGACAAAGGCAGCGACGGCTTCGCCACGATTTGCCGCGCGGCAGACATCCCCGAAGTGCAGGCCATGTACGACGAGGGCATCCCCATGGGCAGCCTGTGGTACAGCAATCACTTCGGCGTCAAAGGCCTATGACGCGGTTTGCGCGGCGTTTGGCTGGCTAAGCTCATTTCGGGCGTCGCCCGCGAGCTTCAGCGCAGCGCTGAATAGGCCTGACAGCCGTCGCATTGGGCACCGACCGGCGGGGGCCAAGGGCCCGGACGATCACCTACGATTCGCCATCGCCCGCTGGGCTGACTGGACACCACCCATGGCTCCCACGCCCCCGCCAGCCGCCGCCGCCATCACCCTCACCCCGCCCTCGCGCCCCCGCATTCACGTGCCCGATGCGGTGCTCGATGCCCTGGCCCGCGCCACCAGCGGCTCGCTCACCACACAGCTTTTCAAGAAGGGCTTGCGCCAGCAGGTGTTGGTGGGCCTGCGGCCGCTCAATCCAGCATGCAAGCCCTTTGCCGGCCGCGCCTACACCATGCGCTTCATCCCGGCGCGCGAGGACATCGACACCTACGCCACGCTGACCACGGCGCCACACATCGACAACCTGCAGTGGGTGGGTGTGGAGCAGGTGCAGCCCGGCGATGTGATGGTGATTGACAGCCGGCGCGATGCCGCGGCCGCCTCGATGGGCAACATGCTGCTCACCCGCATGCAGGTGCGCGGCGCGCGTGGCGTGGTCACCGACGGCGCCTTTCGCGATGGCTCGGAGATCGCGCGCATGGACTTCCCGGCGTGGTGCGCGGGCGTCACCGCCACCACCCGGCTGAGTTTTCACCATGTGGCCGATCTGCAGGTGCCCATTGCCTGCGCCGATGTCGCCGTCTACCCGGGCGATGTGATCCATGGCGACGCCGACAACATCACCGTGGTGCCGGCGCATCTGGCCGCTGAGCTGGCCACGCTGTGCGAGGTGCAAGACGACCTGGAGGCCTACCTGGCCTTGCGCGTGCAGGCCGGGGAAGCCCTGTGGGGCCTGTACCCACCCAGCGCTGATACTCGGCTGCAGCATCAGGCCTGGGTTCAGGCCGGCAGGCCGCCCGTCACTCATCACCGTTAGCCCAGAGCAGGTTTGAGCCTGTCGATCCGCACTGCGCACAAGCCCGTGCACCGCGCCCGTGCACCCAGCCCTGCGCGAACCCGCGCACACACCGCGCACACACCGCGCACCACCCCGCGCACCACCCCGCACACCACGCCATGCACCGCCACGAAGCCACCATCCGCCGCTACTTTGATGCCTGCAATGCCGGCGACCACGCCGCCCTGGTGTCGTGCTTCACCGCCGACGCCGTGCACTACTTTCCGCCTGGCCTGGCCGATGTGCCCTGGCGTGGCGCCGACACCATTGCGCGCAAGTGGGTGTGGTGTGTCGAAACACTGGGCTCGCAGTGGACGATCGAACGCGTGCTGGTCAGCCACGACAGCGATGAGGCGGTGATCGAGTGGACGCACTGGAAGCGGCATTCGGCCACGGCGCAGCGCGGCGATGAGTGGTATGTGTTTGATGCCGACAGCGGGCTGATCAAGGAAATTCGCGCCTACTACGCCGCGCCGGCGGTGCGTGACAAGACCGAGCTGCCCCGCGTGGGCGACCAGCATGTGGGGCAGCTGGTGGATTTTGATTACGCCGGGCGCGGCTATCACCTGCGTTGGGAGTGAACACGTGACCAAGACAGAAACCACGGCGCCGGCAGAAATCGCCGCCAACTCACCAGCAAGCCGCAAGACCGCCGCCGAGCTGCGCAGCGCGCGCTGGTTTGCGCCCGATGACTTCCGCTCCTTCGGCCACCGCTCGCGCGTGCTGCAGATGGGCTATGCGCATGCCGATTGGGTGGGCAAGCCGGTGATCGCCATCGTCAACACCTGGAGCGATGCCAACCAGTGCCACGCGCACTTCAAGCAGCGGGTGGATGACGTCAAGCGCGGCGTGCTGCAGGCGGGCGGATTTCCGCTGGAGCTGCCGGCCATTTCTCTGAGCGAGAGCATGGTCAAACCCACCACCATGCTGTACCGCAATTTTTTGGCGATGGAGTGCGAGGAGCTGCTGCGCAGCCACCCCATCGATGGCGCGGTGCTGATGGGCGGCTGCGACAAGACCACGCCGGGCCTGCTGATGGGCGCCTTCTCGGCCGGCCTGCCCTGCATTTATTTGCCGGCCGGGCCGATGCTGCGCGGCAATTGGCGCGGCCAGGTGCTGGGCTCGGGCTCGGACGCCTTCAAGTACTGGGACGAGCGCCGCGCCGGGCGCCTGGACGACCAGGCCTGGACGGAGATGGAGGCCGGCATCGCCCGCAGCCACGGCACCTGCATGACCATGGGCACGGCCGCCACCATGATGGGCATTGCCGAGTCGATTGGCCTGGCCCTGCCAGGTGCGAGCTCCATCCCCGCGGCCGATGCCAACCACATCCGCATGAGCGCCGAATGCGGCCGGCGCATTGTCGAAATGGCCTGGCTCGATTTGAGCCCAGCACGCCTGTTGAGCCGCGCCCACTTTACCAACGGCATCGCTTGTGCCATGGCCATGGGCTGCTCGACCAACGCCATCATTCACTTGATCGCCATGTCGCGCCGCGCCGGCCACCCGGTGACGCTGGACGACTTTGACGCCGCCAGCCGCCGCGTGCCGGTGCTGGCCAACATCCGCCCCAGCGGGGACCGTTACCTGATGGAGGATTTTTACTACGCCGGTGGCCTGCCCGCCCTGTTGAAGCGCATCGAGGGCCATCTCGACACCACGGTGCTGACAGTCAATGGGCGCACCCTGGGCGAGAACATCGCCAGTGCCGAGGTCTTCAACGAAGATGTCATCCGGCCGCTGTCAAATCCGATCTACGCCGAGGGCGCCCTGGCCGTGCTGCGCGGCAACCTGGCCCCCGACGGTGTGGTCATCAAACCCAGCGCCTGCGCCCCGCACTTGCTGCAGCACACCGGCCGCGCCCTGGTGTTTGACGACTACCCCGCACTGAAAGCGGCGGTGGACGACCCCCAGCTTGATTGCACCGGCGACGACATCCTGGTGCTGCGCAACGCCGGCCCCAAGGGCGGCCCGGGCATGCCCGAGTGGGGCATGTTGCCCATCCCCACCAAGCTGCTCAAGGCCGGCGTGAAGGACATGCTGCGCCTGAGTGACGCGCGCATGAGTGGCACCAGCTACGGCGGCTGCTTGCTGCACTGCTCGCCCGAGGCCTATGTGGGTGGCCCACTGGCCCTGGTGAAGACCGGCGACACCATCACCGTGGATGTGCCGGCGCGCAGCATTGCGCTGAACGTCAGCGACGCCGAACTGGCCGCACGCCGCGCCGCCTGGGTCGCGCCGCCTGTGCGTTATGAGCGCGGCTACGGCTGGATGTTCAGCCGCCACATCCTGCAGGCCAACGAGGGCTGCGACTTTGATTTTCTTGAAACCCAATTCGGTGCCCCGGTGACCGAACCCGTCATCTACTGAACTGGACCCATGTATGAGCAATCGCCGCCACTTCATCACCCAATCGACCTCGGCGCTGGCCGCGTCGATGCTGGCCGCCCCGGCGCTGGCCGCGCCCTGGCCCAGCCGGCCGCTGCGCATCATCGTGCCCTTCGCGCCAGGCGGCACCTCGGATGTCATCGCTCGGCTGATCAGCAAGCCGCTGGGCGACGCCCTGGGCACCACCGTCATCATTGAAAACAAGACCGGTGCCAACGGCATCATCGGCGCCGCGGCCACGGCGCAAGCCACGGACGAGCACACCCTGCTGCTGTCGGACATGAGTTCCCTGGCCATCAGCCCACTGGTCACCAAGGAGATGCCCTACAAGCCTGCCGAGTTGAAGGGCGCCACGCTGCTGGCCTATTCACCGCACCTGCTGGTGGCCCACCCCTCGATGCCGGCGGCCAACATGGCCGAGCTGGTGGCGTTTTCCAAACGCCGGGCAGTGAACGTGTCCTCGGCCGGCTCGGGCTCGGCCAACCACCTGGGCGTGGTTGACATCGCCCTGACCAGCGGCCTGCAATGGCAGCACGTGCCCTTTCGCGGTGGCGCTGCGGCCCTGGCCGACACCGCCGCCGGCAACACCCAGCTGTGCCTGAACGGCATGCTCGCCACCCTGCCCCTGGTGCAGAGCGGGCGGCTGAAGCTGATCGGCGTTTCCAAGCGCAGCCGCATGGCCCTGCTGGCCGAAGTGCCCACCCTGGCCGAGCAGGGCGTGACCGACTTCGAATCGGGCACCTACCAGGGCGTGGCCATCCCGGCGAGCCTGCCCAAGGCGCTGGCCGAGCGCCTGAGCGCCGCCCTGATTGCGGTGATCCGCGAGCCCGACATGCGCGCCCGACTGGCCGGTGCCGGCGCCGAGGTGATGACCTCCACACCGCAGGAGACGAGTGAGTTTTTGCTGCGCGAAGGCAAACGCTGGGCTGGCGTCATCGCCCGCGCCGGCAAGCAGCTGGAAGGCAATGCTTGATGCTTAAGGGTATGGCGCTTGACGCCGGAATCGCCCACCCCTCTATAGAGGCGTTAGGCGATTTCGCCACGCGGCTGTTCCACGGCTTTGTGGCGCTGATCGCCAATTCCGACCCCGCCGGGCAGCGCGTGGCGCCCTTCGGCGGCACCGAGGCGCTGTTCACCCCCAACCCCTTTGCCGTGGGCTACCCCGGCGCGCAGCACCCGGTGCTGGTGGACATCTCTGCCTCCATCACCACCACCTCGATGACGCGGCAAAAGTTTGCTGCGGGTGAGCAGTTCGAGCACCCCTGGCTGCTGGATGCGCAGGGCCAGCCCACACGCGACCCCGCGGTGCTGGAGCACAGCACGCCGCGCGGCTCATTGCAGCTCATGGGCGGGGCTGAATATGGCCACAAGGGCTTTGGCCTGGCGTTGATGATCGAGGCGCTGTCGCAGGGCTTGTCGGGCCATGGCCGCAAGGATGCGCCCAAGCGCTGGGGCGGCAATGTGTTTGTGCAGGTGATCGACCCCAAGCTTTTTGCCGGGGCCCAGGCCTTCAGCGATCAAACCGATCACCTGTCGGAGCGCTGCCGGGCTAACCGGCCGGTCAATGCGCAGCGCCCGGTGCGCGTGCCGGGCGATCAGGCCGAGCGCGGCATAGCGCAAGCCCAGGCCGGCGGCATTGCTTACGACGACGCCACCTGGGCCGCATTGAGCCAATGCGCC
Source organism: Ideonella sp. (assembly GCA_043720415.1). Taxonomy (GTDB): domain Bacteria; phylum Pseudomonadota; class Gammaproteobacteria; order Burkholderiales; family Burkholderiaceae_C; genus Pseudaquabacterium. The sequence continues at coordinate 11,307 of JAYSSS010000047.1, read as the reverse complement.
GGTGCCCTGGGCGTGGCGCAGCCCTGAGGCAGCGCATACGGTGCTGTATCGCCCAACGCGCATCGCCGAACGCCGAACGCCGAACGCCAAACGCCCATCGCCTATCAATTGCCCCAGCCATTGCCACACCGAATTCCCCACCCACTTCTCGCCACATGGTTTTCGACATGACTGCAGCCACCACCCCCACCCTGTCCGCGGCCACACGCGCCAAGCTGATGGGCGTCAGCACCGCCACGCTGTGCACCGCCCTGTTCAAACGTGGCTTCTGCCGCCAGTTCATCCAGGATGTGCGCCCGCTCAACCCCGATCTGCCCAACATGGTGGGCCCGGCCTACACCCTGCGCTACATCCCGGCGCGTGAGGATCTGAACCCCATCAGCGTCTTCCAGGACCGCAGCCATCCGCAGCGCAAGGCGGTGGAAGAGTGCCCCGAGGGCGCGGTGTTCGTGATCGACAGCCGCAAGGATGCGCGTGCGGCTTCAGCCGGCGGCATCTTGGTGAGCCGCTTGATGAAGCGCGGTGTGGCCGGTGTCGTCACCGATGGCGGCTTTCGCGACAGCCCGGAAATCGCCAAATTGCCCTTCCCTGCCTACCACCAGCGCCCGGCCGCACCGACCAACCTCACCCTGCACCAGGCGCTGGACATCAATGTGCCCATAGGCTGCGGCGACGCGCCGGTGTGGCCGGGTGACGTGATCGTGGGCGACGGCGAAGGCGTGGTCGTCATCCCCGCGGCCATTGCCGACGAGATTGCTGATGAGGCGGTGGAAATGACGGTGTTTGAAGATTTCGTTCAGGCCAAGGTGATGGAGGGCCGATCCATCCTCGGCCTGTACCCGCCCACCGATGAGCAAAGCCGCACTGATTTCGCCGCCTGGCGGCAAGCACAAGGGAGATGACTGCCATGCCCACCACCACCGCTGACACACCGGCCGCCACACCGGCCGACACACCGGCCGCCACACCAGCCTTCACAGGCCAGGCCAGCCCCTTGCGCCAGTTGGCTGAGCTGCCAGGCCCACGCGGCCTGCCCTTCATTGGCAATGCGCTGCAGATTGACGCTGGACGCCTGCACCTGCGCCTGGAGCAGTGGGCGCGCGAGTTCGGACCCTATTACCGCCTCAAGCTGGGCCCCGTCAGTGTGCTGGTGATTGGCGACCATGAGGCCGTGGCCACCGTGCTGCGCGACCGCCCCGACGGTTTTCGGCGTACGGCGCGCTTGGAGGTGATCGGCCGGGAGATGGGCCTGCAGCCCAACGTCTTCGGCACCAATGGCGAGGTGTGGAAGGGCCAGCGCCGCATGGTCATGGCCGGGTTTGATCCCACCCATGTCAAGCGCTATTTCCCTTCGCTGCAAAAGGTGTCGCAGCGCCTGGCCGGGCGCTGGCAGTTGGCCGCGCAAAGCGGCCAGACCATCGACCTGCAGGCCGATTTGATGCGCTTCACGGTGGACACCATTGCCGGCCTGGCCTTTGGCGTGGAGGTCAATACGCTGCAAAGCGATGGCGATGTCATCCAGCAGCATCTGGACAAGGTCTTTCCGGCGCTGTCCAAGCGGCTGTTCTCGGCCATCCCGGTGTGGCGCTGGTGGCGCAGCGCGGCGGATCGGCAATTGGAGCGCAGCATCATTGAAGTGAAGGCCGCTGTGGCCGGCTTCATTGCCCAGGCACGCACGCGCATGCTGGCCAACCCGGCATTGCGCCAGCAGCCGACCAACCTGCTCGAAGCCATGCTGGTGGCCGCCGATGAGCCCGCCAGCGGCATCGATGACGAGCAGGTCGCCGGCAATGTGTTTGGCATGCTGCTGGCCGGTGAGGACACCACCGCCAACACCCTGGCCTGGATGATCCACCTGCTGTGGCGCCACCCGGCCGCGCTGGCGCGCGCCATTGAAGAAGTGCGCAGCGTCGTCACCGACCCGGCCAAACCAACGATCGAGCAGATGGCGCAGCTGGATTTTGTTGAGGCCTGCGCCCACGAAACCATGCGCCTCAAACCGGTGGCGCCGATCTTGCCGCTGCAAGCGCTGCGCGACACGGTGGTGGGTGATGTGCAGGTGCCGGCCGGCACCATCGTCACCAGCTTGTTGCGGCGAGACAGCGTCAACGACCAGCACCTGGCGCGTGCTGCCAGCTTTGAGCCACAGCGTTGGTTGACGGGCGATGTGGCAAGCACCGCGGCCTCAGCCAAACGCCTGTCCATGCCCTTTGGCGCCGGCCCGCGCATTTGCCCAGGCCGTTACCTGGCCTTGATGGAGATGAAGATGGCCATGGCCACGCTGCTGGCCAACTTCGACATCGTGAGTGTCGACACGCCCGATGGCGAAGAGGCGCGCGAGCACCTGTCCTTCACCATGACGCCGGTGGGCTTGACGATGCGCTTGCGTGAAAGGGCACGAGTTTTTTAACCAGGCATGGAAATAACTCGCGGTTTTTTTCCGATGCCCATAAAATCACCCGCGCATGAATGCCGACCCCAGCACCTTCGTCATCGGCCCACCGCCGCAGCGCTATTTGCAAGCCTGGGTGGCCGATGATCTGACCAGCAAGATGGTCTTCATCGGTGGCCCGCGCCAGGTGGGCAAGACCTCGCTGGCGCGCGCCTTGTTGCCCACGCCTGAGTGCGAGTTGAACTACGACATTGCCCCGCAGCGCCAGGCCATCCTCAAGCGCGAACTGCCGCCGGGCGATTTCTGGTTCTTCGACGAAATCCACAAATTCCGCGGCTGGCGCAATTACCTCAAGGGCCTGTTCGATCAGCATGGCCGCAAGCGCCGCATCCTGGTCACCGGCTCGGCGCGTCTCGACCTGTACCGCTTTGGCGGCGACTCACTCCAGGGCCGTTACTTCTATATGCGCCTGCACCCCTTCAGCCTGGCTGAGCTCGGTGGCCACGCCGATGCGCTGCCGGTCTTGCTGGCGCTGGGCGGCTTCCCGGAACCCTTCTCCTCGGGCAGCGAGCGCTTCGCCCGCCGCTGGAGCCTGGCCTACCGCGAGCGGCTGGTGCGCGAAGAAATTTCCAGCCTGGAAACCGTCTCCGATCTGGGCCGGCTGGAGCTGCTGGCCGGCGCCCTGCCCGCACGCGTCGGTAACCCGTTATCACTGAACAGCCTGCGCGAGGATCTGCAGGTCTCGCACCAGACCGTGTCGCGCTGGACGGACATGCTTGAGCGCGTCTACGGCATCTTTCGCATCGCCCCTTTTGGTGCGCCCAAGCTGCGCGCCGTGAGCAAGGCGCGCAAGCACTACCACTACGACTGGACGCTGGTCACCGAGCCCGGCGCGCGCTTTGAAAATCTGGTGGCCAGCCACCTGCTGAAGTGGGTGGAGTTTCAGGTCGACACCCAGGGCCGTGCGCTCGAGCTGCGCTACTTCCGCGACATCGATGGCCGCGAGGTCGATTTCGTCATCGTCGAGGGCACGCAAATGATCGCCATGGTGGAGTGCAAGCTCGGCGACGAGCCGGTGGGCACGGCGCTGCGCTACCTGCGGGCGAGGTTTGCGAATGCCGCCTGCTGGCAAATCTCAGCCCACGGCCAGCGCGACTATGTTTCGGCCGAGGGTGTGCGCGTGGCGCCCGCGGCGCTGCTGCTGCGCGAGCTGGTGTAGTGCCTTGGCGCGGTTGATCGAATCGACACCGCCGCTCAATCCGCCTTGGCCCCACTGTCGCGCACGATCTTGCCCAGGCGCGGCACTTCGGTCTTGATCAAGGCCAGCAGCTCGGCCGGCGGCATGCCGCTCAGATCAAGCCCCAAATCGTTCATGCGCTTGACAACATCGGGCAACTTCAAGATGCGGGCGATCTCGGCATAGAGACGGTCAACGATGGGCTGGGGCGTGCCGGCCGGCGCAAACACCGCCTGCCAGGAGCTGATCTCGAAGCCCGCCAGGCCGGCCTCGGCCAACGTGGGCACATCGGGCGCCACGCTCGAGCGCTGCGCGGTGGTGACGGCCAGCGCGCGCAACTTGCCGGCCTTGATGTGCGGCACCACGGTGATGATGTTCTCGAACGACATCGGCAGCGTGCCGCCGAGCAACTCGGTCAACATCGGCCCGCTGCCGCGGTAGGGGATGTGCTGCATCTTCACCCCGGCCATGGTCTTGAACAGCTCGCCCGAGATGTGCTGCGAGGTGCCCACACCGGCCGATCCGAACGCGTACTTTTCAGGTTGGGATTTGAGCAGCGCGATCAGCTCAGCCACGTTGTTGGCTGGCACGCTGGGGTGCACGACCAAGATGTTGGGCAGCGTGGCGTACATGGTGATGGGCGAAAAGCTGGCCGCCGCGTCATAGGGCAGCTTGCCGTACAGCGTGGGGTTGATGCCGTGCGAGCTGACGGTGCCCCCGCCAATGGTGTAGCCATCGGGCGCGGCGCGTGCGAGTTCGGCCACGCCGACCGAGCCGCCCTGGCCGGCCTTGTTTTCAACCACCACGGTCTGGCCCAGGGCCAGGCTGAGCTTTTCACCCACCATGCGGCCCAGGATGTCGGTGGCACCCCCGGGGGCGAAGGGCACGATGTAGCGAATGGGCTTGTTGGGCCAGGGCGCTGCGCTCTGCGCACGTGCTGCCGTGGTGGCGGGCAATGCCACCGCTGCGGCGAGGGCTTGAACGATTTGGCGACGATGCAAGGCCATGGTGAATCCCGAGGTGTGTGGGGTTGAAGACAACGGCAAGTCTGAGCACTGCAGACCTCAGTCTAGGATCACGCCCATCCTCAACACAGCCGGACAGACCCGCATGAGCAGCCACCCCGCCAGCCACAGCCCCATGAGCACTGACCACGAACACCTGATCCCCCTGCCGGCCCTGCAATCGGCCATGCGCACCCTCGTGCGCGGCTTTGGCAGCGACCCGGCCGAGGTCGAAGCGGTGGTCGGCAACCTGATCGAGGCCAACCTGCGCGGCCATGATTCACACGGCATCGGCATGTTGCCGCGCTATGCCCAGGCCTACCTGGAGGGCAATCTGCACCCCAATAGCCATGTCAAGACCGTGCTCGACGCTGGCGCCCTGTTGCGCCTGGACGGCCAGGCCGGTTTCGGCCAGGTGATCGGCCAGGAGGCCATGGCGCTGGGCATTGCACGCGCCAAAGAGTTGGGCACCTGCATCATTGGGTTAGGCAACTCGCACCACCTGGGGCGCATCGGCGCCTGGGCCGAGCAGGTGGCAGCGGCGGGGCTGGTGTCGATGCATTTTGTCAACGTCATCTCGCGCGCCATCGTCGCGCCGCACGGCGGCGGTGACGCGCGTTTCGGCACCAACCCGTTTTGCGCCGGCGTGCCATTGAGCGGGCGCGAGCCGGTGATCCTGGATTTCGCTACCAGCATGATTGCCCAGGGCAAAACGCGAGTGGCCATGAACAAGGGCGAGCTGGTGGCGCCCGGTTACCTGATCGATGACCAAGGCAAGCCTACTCAGGAGCCGCGTTACTCGGTTGTGCCGCCGTTTGGCGCCCTGCTCACGTTTGGCGGCCACAAGGGCTCGGGCCTGGCCATGATGTGCGAGCTGCTGGGCGGCGCTTTGGCCTCGGGCATGACGCAGCGCAGCAACGACATGAGCAAGAAGCGCGTGCTCAACGGCATGTTCAGCGTGCTCGTCGACCCGGCCGCGCTGGCCGATCGCGCCGCGTTCGAAGCCGAGACGCTGGCGTTTCTGGATTGGTACAAGGCCTCGCCGCTGCGCGACGGTTTTGATGCGGTGCAGGTCGCCGGCGAGCCCGAACGCGCCTGGCGGGCGCAGCGCGTGGCCCAGGGTGTGCCGGTGGACACGACCACCTGGGACGAGATCCTGGCTGCCGCCGATTCATTGGGTGTGGCCCCGGCCAGCATTCAGGCTGCGGCGGGGCTGGGCTGATCGATCCGGCTGGGTGATCGGGACCAGCAGGCACAGGGCCAGCTGGATCAGGGCCGGCGCGCTCAGGGCCGCCGGCCGAACTCCACCACCTGCGCCGTCCAGCGCCGCGCCTGCTCGCTGAGCGAGAAGCCCAGGCCCGGCCGATTCGGCACGACCATGCGCCCGTCGCTGATTTGCAGGCGCTCGTTGAACATCGGCTCCAGCCACTCGAAGTGCTCGACCCAGGGCTCGTGGGGGTAGGCCGCGCTCAGGTGCAGGTGGATCTCCATCGCAAAGTGCGGCGCCATGCGCATGCGCGCCTGATCTGCCAGGGCCATGATCTTCAGCATCGGCGTGATGCCGCCCACGCGCGGGGCATCGGGCTGGATGAAATCCACACTGCGGTGGCGGATCAACTCCCAGTGCTCGGCCACGCTGGTCAACATCTCGCCGGTCGCGATCGGCGTGTCGAACATGGCCGCGAGAGCGGCATGGCCTTCGGCATCGTAGGCATCGAGCGGCTCCTCGATCCAGGTCAGGTTCAGTGGCTCGACGCGGCGCGCAAAGCGCTGGGCCGTGACACGGTCCCACTGCTGGTTGGCATCGACCATCAAGTGTGCGCGGCCATCAATCAACCTGTGCACCGCCTGCACCCGGGCCAGATCGATCATCGGATCGGGCTGGCCGACCTTGATCTTGATGCCACCAATGCCGCGCGCGAGCGAGGCCTCGACATTGCTCAGCACCTCGCTCAAGGGCGACGACAAATAGCCGCCCGAGGTGTTGTAGCACTGCACGCAATCACGGTGCGCACCCAACAATTTGGCCATGGGCAAGCCAGCGCGCTTGGCCTTCAAATCCCACAGCGCGATGTCGAAGGCGGCGATGGCCTGCGTCGACAAGCCGCTGCGGCCCACCGAGGCGCCGGCCCAACACAGCTTGTCCCACAGGCGGGCAATGTCGTTCGGGTCCTCGCCCAGCAAGTTGGGCGCAATCTCCTTGGCATGCTCGTATTGGCCCGGGCCACCGGCGCGCTTGCTGTAGCTGAAACCGACACCGCTGTGGCCTTGGCGTGTGGAAATTTCGGCGAACAAAAAAGCGATATCGGTGAGCGGCTTTTGCCGGCCGGTGAGCACCTTGGCATCGCTGATGGGCGTGGCCAAAGGCAAGAAGACCAGGCTGAGCTGGATCCACTCGATGCGGTCCACACTGGCCTCGCCGGCTGCCAGGCCGGCGGCCAAGGGGTTGGCAACGAGGCGTGCAGTGCTGCTTGCGCCAGGCGCTGCGGCCGGTTGCGGCGCAATCGCGGCGCTGCTTGGTTTTGCAACATCCCTTGCGACATCCCTTGCGACATCGTCTGCGCCATCGTGATCGCTCATCGACTCATCCCCTCATTGCGCCGTGATGCCCGCGGCCTTGATGACCTTGGTCCACAGCGCGATCTCATCCTTGACAAATTGCGCGTAGGCGACCGAGCCCTGCGGCGGGATGACGAAACCCTGCGAGGCCATGCGCTCCTTGATCTCGGCCGAGGCCATGATCTTCTTCATCGCCGCCTCGAGCTTGTCAATCACCGGCTGCGGTGTGCCCTTGATCGCCGACAGGCCCGACCAGCTCAGCGCTTCATAGCCCTTGACGCCGGTCTCGGCAATCGTCGGCACATCGGCATACAGCGGGTTGCGTTGGCTGCTGGTCACGGCCAGGGCGCGCAGCTTGCCGGCCCTGACATGCTGCAGGGCCGAATCCTGGTTGATGAACATCATCGGAATCTGGCCACCGAGCAGGTCGGACATCATCGGGCCGCCACCGCGGTAAGGGATGCCGACGATGAACAAGGGCTGGCCTTTGACGCCGCCGACTTGCTTGAGCAGCTCCATGGCCATGTGACCCGAGGCCGCATGGGTGTAGCCATAGCTCAGCTTGCCGGGATGGCTGCGGATGTAGGCCACCAACTCCTGGAAAGTCTTGAACGGCTGATCCGGGTGCACGACCAGGACATTCGGGCCATGGTGGATCTGGCTGATCTGCACGAAGTCGCGGGTGGAGTCATAGGCCAGGCCGGCGTCCAGGCCGTGTGCGACGGCATTGCTGCCCACCCCGGAGAGCACGATGGTGTAGCCATCTGCAGGCATCTTGGCGGCGCGAGCAATGCCGATGGTGCCGCCGGCGCCGCCAATGTTTTCGATGACAAAGGGCTGGCCGAACTCCTTCGACAGGGGCGCGGCCACCATGCGCGCCATGACATCGCTGGTGCCGCCCGGTGGGAAGGGCACGATGATCTTGACCGGCCGCGAGGGCCAGTTGTCTTGCGCCACGGCGGATGGCAGCGATAGGGCCATGGCCAAGGCCATGGCGGCGCCAAGAAGGTGTCGAATCGTCATTGCATGTCCTTGGGGCGAAAGAGTGACTGGCTGGGCGAACGCCAGCTCGGCATTCAATTCGGGGGCGATTGTGCGGGCGCTGGAAGTCCCCGTGCAGCAGGGTTTGGCTCCATGCCCATCACTGATCAACAATACCGGCCTCGCGCCATCACGAGCCTAGACATGCCGTCAACACGCAGCTCCCTTGCCCGCCGCGCCTTCACGGCCCTGTTGTCGCTGACATGGGCTTTGGTCGCGCTGGCCCACGACATGAGCCCGGCGGCACGCAAGGAAGTCGAGACCCTGCTGGCCCATGTGGGCAGCTCGGGATGTGAGTTCTATCGGGGCGGCACTTGGTACAACGCGGTCGATGCGAAGTCGCATCTGGAACGCAAGTTTCGCTACATGGCCAATCGCCAGATGATTGCCACAGCAGAAGAATTCATTGCCAAGGGCGCCAGCAAGAGCAGCATGACCGGCGAGGCCTATAGCATCCGTTGCAACAAGGCTGCCGTACAACCCAGCGCAGCGTGGCTGGAAGCTGAACTGCGCAAACTGCGTATGCCCGGCGCGGCGCCGTCGCAGCCGGCACGTTGAGAGGCGTCACCCCCTTGCGGCTTTGGTGCGCGCCGCGACATCACCACCGTCAGCAACTGGAGATCCACATGCACAGGTCTATTTGCGCTTTAGCACTGTCTGCCCTGGCCGCCACTTTTGCGACCAAGGCAGATGCCGCCTTGGACGTTGGTGACCGCGCACCCGACTTCACGACTTCTGCGGCATTGGCGGGCAAGACCTTCAAGTTCTCGTTGGCCGAGAGTTTGAGCAAAGGCCCGGTGGTTCTCTACTTCTTTCCGGCCGCCTTCACTGATGGCTGTTCGATCGAAGCGAACAACTTTGCCGAGGCCATTGCCCAATATGAGGCGCTGGGCGCCACGGTTGTGGGTGTGTCGGGCGACGACATCGACATCCTTTCAAAATTCTCGGTGAAGGCCTGCAACGGCAAGTTCGCCGTGGCTTCCGACGGCACCAAGGCCATCATGAAGTCTTTCGACGCCGTGATGCCCACACGCCCGGATTTCGCCAACCGTGTGTCTTATGTGATCGCACCCAATGGCACGGTGGCCTACAGCTACATGAGCTTGAACCCTGGCAAGCATGTGGAGCGCACCTTGGCAGCACTGCGCGACTGGAAGCAGAAAGCGGCGAAGTAGGCGCGGGCCTGTGCCGGGCGCCGCCACCCGTGATCGCAGTCGATCGGACCCATCGAAACTTCTTGTCAACGCAGGCTTTGCGGATGGCGTTCTAGCGGCCGGCGTCACTGTTGGTTACCGCCAACAGTGAATCCTCTAGAATCCGCGCCCGAAGCCACGCATGAAGCGGCGCTAGGGCGTCGGCAAGGCCACCCAACCAGATGAGGGAACATGGTTGGGCCGGTTTGGCTCCATCAACCTAGTGCCCCGACCCTCAACCACCCCTGGAGAAACCCAATGAACTTCAAAATCGCTCTGTCTGTGTTCGCTGCCGCCACCGCCCTGTTGGCCCAAAACGCCTTCGCCGCATCGCACGCCGCTGCTGCCCCCGCAACGACTCGCGCTGAAGTGAAGAAAGAAACCGCCGACGCCAACAAAAAGGGCGAGACCATGAAGGCTGGCGAAGCTGGCGCCGCTGCCAAGCCCGCTGCCAAGTCGGACAAGGCCCGCGCTGATGTCAAGGCCGACACCAAGGCTGCAGTCAAGGCTGGCGAGACGCCCAAGGCTGGCGAAGCTGCTCCGATGGCCAAGCCCGAAGCCAAGTCCGACAAGGCACGCGCCGACGTCAAGAAAGAGACCTCCGCCGCCAACAAGAAGGGCGAGCTGGCCCCGTCGGGTGACGCACCTGCCAAGAAGTAATTCTTCCCTCTCTGGCCGATCATGGCCGTGAGAATAGGGCGACGCGCTTGTTAGGGCCGTCGCCCTTTTTGCTTTGTACGCGTTGCTTTTTGCGCCGTTGGAGTTGAGACATGAGCCTTTGCAAATTGCTGTTGGCAATGCTGCTGACCATGGTCCTCGCTGGCTGTGGCACACCGTATGCCACTGTGGCCAATCGGCTGGACGAGCCGGTGATGCTTTTGGGCCACGACCCAGTGGCTTACTTCACCCGCAGCGCGCCTCAACGTGGCACACCCGAGCACAAGTCGAGCTTGCCGGCGCGCACCTATTACTTCGCCAGCGCCGAGCACAAGGCGCTGTTCGATGCCAACCCCGCCCGATATGAACCGCAGTACGGTGGCTTTTGCGCCAGCGGCGCGGCGTTCGCCGTCAAACTCGGCAGCGACCCCACGTCATGGCAGATTCAGGATGGACGCCTGTTCATCTTTGGTGACGTGATTGGCCAGGTCGCCTGGCAAGTCGATCCTGGGTGGAACATCGCCCATGCCGATCGGCTGTGGCCGGAGATTCGCGACGCGGGCTGGCGGGCGCAGTCGCTCAAGGCCTATGCCGCCAAAGTAGCGCATTACCAGACGGGGGCCCAGATTCGGGCGCAGTGGCAGGCCAAAAACGCCGGGAGCACCTGGCCCACCTACGACCCTGGCGGCATGTGGACCAACCTGTTCCGCAAACCACCCGGTTGGCGCGCCGCTGAAGGCTTCGGCCAACCGGCCCTTGGCTATCCGGACTGATGTTGCCTAACGCCGCATCTGCGCAAGGATGGCCTGCGAGCCCGATGCCAGCATGCGCGCATCTGAACTCACAGTGACAAAGCGAAAGCCCTTCGCGACACGCCCCAGAGCCACATCAGGGCGGCCGTTGTGCACACCGGCCTGCACCCCATGGGCCTTGGCGCGCTCCAAGATGTGGTCCATGGCCTGAACGACCAGAGCGTCGCAATCATCGAACACGGGTTTGCAACCCAGCGCCAGCGACAAGTCAGACGGTCCGATGTAAATCGCATCCAGGCCCTCAACCGACAAGATGCTGTCCAGATTGTCCAGCGCCCGCTTGGTCTCGATCATGGCAAAGGCCACGACCGTGTCGTTGGCTTTGCTGGCGTAGTCCGGCCCGCCATACAGCGATGCCCGGACCGGACCAAAACTGCGCACGCCGCGCGGCTCGTAGTGGGTCCACGCGACC
>JAYSSS010000046.1:0-40776 GCA_043720415.1 Ideonella sp. | reverse complement strand
TGTAAATGGCCTTGTGCTTGCCGCGCAAACGGAGTGCCACTTCGCTGGCGACACGTCCGAGCACCTTATTGGTGGCATCAAGCACAAACCACTCGTGCACCACCTCAGCCGGTTTGGCGCTGAAGGTTTTCATGAGTGTGTTTTCAGTTGGTGTGCGCCCCGATCATCGGGACACACATGGCAGATGGCACGTCACCACGATTCATGCTTCGGAACTGCTTATCACGGCAGCCTCTCAGCGAGCCCCAAGCCAGGGGTTATCGAGGTGACCATCGGGCTTGGACGATCGCGCAACTGCCGCGACGCCAATCCAAAATTCTGCCCAGCCATCGATTGGACAGCCGAAGATTGTAGCCTGCCGAACGGAAGCCGAGCGCAGCCGCATTTCCAAGGTCTGCCAAGCAGGTTGGGCCTTAGCAAAACGATGCCCTTCTACACAACGTGATGTTGTCGGGAATCAGGTGCATCGTTGCAGCGTCTCGCGCGGTAATATGGGCTGAACAGCTCCAGGCCAATCGGCTTGTATGCCACGCGGCCTCGTCCATGCCAACGACCTTCCCCATGCAGCAAACCCTTCCGTGGATCCTTGCCTTGGTCGCCGTGGCCGCGCTTGCCCTGGCACTTGTGTGGTTGATACTTCGCCCGCGAAAGACAGTGCCCAGCCGGCCATTGCCCACTGAATGGGCCTTGAGCGCGCGCCCGGTGTTCAGCGCCGATGAGCGGCGAATCTACCGCCAGTTGCGCGAGGCTTTGCCTCATCACATCGTGCTGGCCAAGTTGCCGATGGTGCGTTTTTGCCAGCCCAATGACCCGCAGCATGTGCGCTATTGGTACGACCTGCTGGGCGGTATTCATGTGACCTTCGCAGTCTGCAGTGCCAATGGCCGCGTGCTGGCGGCCGTCGACTTGGCAAGTGAGCAAAGCACCTTGAGTCGAACCGCTCAGATCAAGCAAGCTGTCCTCGGCGCCTGCAGGGTGCGCTACTTGCGTTGCCCCATCGATCACCTGCCCTCCATCCCTGAGCTGCAATTGCTCGTGCCTCAAAGTGCAGCCGCCTCACGTGGCCCGCAGCCTGCGCCGGCTGTCAACCAAGCCAGGGCCACGTTGGCCACAGCTGTCGCGTCGCGACGGCGTGAGCGCACCACGCTTTGGCAGGACTCAGGCTTCTTCCACGACTCGTTCTTTGCATCTGAAAACCGGCGCGAGGCCGTCAACAGTGAGCCCGGCGCACTGTCGCCGGCGACCAGCGCAGAGGGCCCGGCCACACAGCCTCCAGACTTGATGGACCTGCTCACGCCCAGCCCGCTGAGGGTTGTGCCTCGGCAGGTGCGCCATTGATTGCTGCTCGCCCGGCCCTGCTGCGCAGCAAGCGCGCTGCTTGAAACAGCTCGGCCCTGACAATGGGCCATGGTCAATCCTTCAAGCCACCCCTTTGACCACCTCACGCCACAGGCCGTACTGAACGCGCTGGACATGGTGGGTGTGCGCGGCGACGGCCGCTTGCTGCAGCTGAACTCATTCGAGAACCGGGTCTTCCACCTCTATCTGGAAGACGGCTCAGCGGTCGTCGCCAAGTTCTATCGGCCGGGCCGGTGGAGCGATGAGCAAATTCACGAGGAGCACGGCTTCGCGCTCGAACTCGCTGCCGCAGACGTGCCCATCGTGGCGCCATTGCCGCTGGCCGATGGCGAAAGTTTGGCCTCGGCGACGATCGATGGGCAGCGCTTCGCATTTGCCGTCTACCCCAGTCGATCCGGGCATGGACCGGAGCTCGATGACCTTGGCACCCTGCGCCGATTGGGCCGGCTCATTGGCAGGCTGCATGCCGTTGGCGCCAACCGTGCGTTCGCCAGCCGCAGGGTGCTTTCGCCGGCGACCTATGGCCATGCCCCGCAAGCCCGTTTGAAGCACCTGGAGGCCATCCCCGACGCCCCACGCGCCGGCTGGAACGAGGCCTGCACCGCTGCGCTGGCGATGATCGACCAGGCCTTTGCTGCGGTCACGCCAAAGGTGTTGCGATTGCACGGCGATTGCCATCCCGGCAACATTCTGTGGCGCGAAGAAGGCCCCCATGTGGTCGACCTTGACGACGCCTGTACCGGCCCGGCGGTGCAGGACCTGTGGATGCTGCTCTCAGGCAGCCCCGACGACATGGCGCGCCAGATGGCCCATGTGCTGTCGGGCTACCGGCAGTTCAAGGAATTCGATCCACGCGAGCTGGTGCTGATTGAACCCCTGCGCACCCTGCGCATGATTCATCACAGCGCCTGGTTGGCCGAACGCTGGGACGACCCGGCGTTTCCGATCGCATTCCCCTGGTTCGGCACTTCAGGCTATTGGAGTGAGCAGGTCGCGCAATTGTGCCAACAGATCGACGCCATGGCCGCGCCTTCGGTCCAGCACTTGCGTCTCGATTGAGCGCGTCGATCAGGCAGTCAACAACTTGTTGACCCGCGCCACATAGGCCGCCGGGTTTTCCAGCTGCCCGCCCTCGGCCAGCAGGGCCTGGTCAAACAAGATGTGGGCGAGGTCATCGAAACGCGCCTCCTCGCCGGCCAGCCGCTTGACCAAGGCGTGGTCAGCATTGACCTCAAGAATGGGCTGCGACTTGGGTGCGCTCTGACCCGCTTGCTTGAGCATGCGCGCCAGGTGGCCACTCATGTCGCCTTCATCGACCACGATGCAGGCCGGTGAATCCACCAGGCGGGTGGTCACACGCACTTCCTTGGCGCGGTCCTTGAGCGCCTCGTTCAATTTGCTCAGCGTGGGCTTGAAGGCCTCGGCGGCCTCCTCGGCCTGCTTTTTCTCGGCCTCATCTTGCAGTTTGCCCAGATCCACCGCGCCCTTGGCCACGCTCTGCAGGGACTTGCCTTCAAACTCATAAAGGTGGCTGAGCATCCACTCGTCCACCCTATCCACCAGCAGCAGCACCTCAATGCCCTTCTTGCGGAAGATCTCCAATTGCGGGCTGGATTTGGCGGCCGTCAGGCTGTCGGCGGTGATGACGTAGATGACTTCCTGGCCGTCCTTCATGCGGGCCACATAGTCGGCAAAGGACACGCCCTCGTCGGCATGGGTGGAGGCAAAGCGGAACAACTTGGCCAAACGCTCGCGGTTGGCAAAGTCCTCGCCTATGCCCTCTTTCAAAACGGCGCCGAACTCGTTCCAGAACTTCAAGTACTTGGCGCGGTCATCGGCCTTGGTGGCTTCGTCGTCGCTGTCGGCCAGCGCCTCCAGCATGCCCAGCACGCGCTTGGTCGAGCCTTCGCGAATGGCTTTGACATCGCGGCTCTCTTGAAGCAGCTCGCGGCTCACATTCAGCGGCAAATCGGCCGAGTCGATCACGCCTTTGACAAAGCGCAGATACACCGGCATCAGCGCCTCGGCGTCGTCCATGATGAACACGCGCTTGACGTAGAGCTTGACGCCGCCGCGCTTGTCGCGGTTCCAGAGATCGAAGGGCGCCTTGGCCGGCACATACAGCAGCTGCGTGTACTCGCTGCGCCCTTCCACCCGGTTATGGGTGTAGGCCAGCGGCGCCTCGGCGTCAAAGCTGATCTGCTTGTAGAACTCCTGGTACTCGCTGTCGGTGACGTCGCTCTTGTTGCGCGACCACAGGGCGGCGGCCTTGTTCACCGTCTCCCATTCGTCGGACGTGACCTGCGCTTTCCGCTCCTCGTCCCAGGCCTCTTTCTTCATCAGAATGGGCAGGGAAATGTGGTCGGAATACTTGCCGATCACGGACTTGAGCTTCCAGGTCTTGAGGAACTCGTCGGCTTCTTCGTCGCGCAGATGAAGGATGACGTCGGTGCCGCGCTCGGCGCGGCTGATGGCTTCAATCTCGAACTCGCCCGTGCCCTCGCTGCTCCAGCGCACGCCTTGCTCGATGGGTGCGCCAGCGCGACGGGTCTCAACCGTGATGCGGTCGGCAACGATGAAGCCTGAATAAAAGCCGACGCCGAACTGGCCGATCAGGTTGGCGTCCTTCTTTTGTTCACCTTCGAGCTTGGCCACAAATTCGCGCGTGCCGCTTTTGGCAATGGTGCCCAGGTGGGATGCCGCCTCTTCGGCATTCATGCCGATGCCGTTGTCGCGGATGGTCAGTGTTTTGGCTTCACTGTCGAAGTACACCTGCACCTGCAGGTTAGGCTGATCCTCAAACAGCGCGGCGTTGTCCAAGGCTTCAAATCGCAGCTTGTCGCAGGCGTCCGAGGCGTTGGAGACCAGCTCGCGCAGGAAGATCTCCTTGTTGGAATACAGCGAGTGCGTGACGAGATGAAGGATCTGCTTCACCTCGGCCTGAAAGGCATGGGTCTGTTTGGTCATTGGGTGCTACCGAAGCTAAAAAGTGGGGCCGCTCAAGCGCAGGCGGGGGCAGGCCGGGAAGCGCCAAGGCGACAGCGGCCTGCGATGCGCGCGAGGGCGGCATTTTGGGGCCGCCCCCAAACTTTCAAGACCGGCCTTACCCGCGTTGATAGGGCGACGGGCCCAGGTCGTGTTGGGTCAATGCGCGCCAAACTCGCTCGGCCGTCATCGGCATCTGGATGGCTTCGGCCCTGGCGCCAAGGCCCGCGGCGTCCAGCGCGTCGACCATCGCATTGACCACCACCGGGGTGGCGCCGATGGTGCCCAGCTCGCCCACACCCTTGACGCCCAGGGCATTGGTCTTGCACGGAACAGACGTGTCAAACAGCGTCTTGAAGCCGCGGAAACCATCGGCATTGGGCAGGGCGTAGTCCATGAAACTGGCACTCAACAACTGCCCGGTGTGCGCGTCATAGGCGATGCGTTCGCACAGCGCTTGACCGAGCCCCTGCACGATGCCGCCCTCGACCTGGCCGCGCACGATGCTGGGGCTGATGACGCGGCCGATGTCACTGACCGAGGCATAGGCCACGACCTCCACAGCGCCGGTCTCGGGGTCGATTTCGATCTCGCACACATGGCAGGCGTTGGGCCAGGTCGGGCCACCGACGGCACTGGTGCTGTCGACTTGAATGGCGGCTGTGGCCTGCTTGGCGGCCAACTCGAACAGCCCGATACCCAAGCCGGTGCCAACGACATTGAAACGGCCGGCCCGGTATTCCAAATCGGCGGCCGGGGCTTCGAGCGCTTCGGCGGCAAGTTCACGCGCCTTGTCAATGGTGCGGCTCGCCGCCACGCTGACGGCGCTGCCGCCCGTGAACAGTGAGCGCGAGCCGGCGCTGCCAAAGCCATTGACCCTGTCGGTGTCGCCTTGCAGCACACGGATGCGCTCGATGGGCACGCCAAACACGTCCACAGCCAATTGCGCATAGCTGGTGGCAATGCCCTGGCCCATGCCTTGTGTGGCCGAGCCCAGCTCGATAAAGCCATCGGCCGAGACATTGACGGTGACCCGCTCCTCAAACACATTGCCGCCGGTCCACTCCAGAAACGTCGCCAGGCCACGGCCGCGCAACTTGCCACGAAGGCGTGAGGCCTCGCGGCGCGCGGCATAGCCGTCCCAATCGGCCAGGGCCAGGCCTTGGTCGAGGATGCGCTCGAACTGGCCGCTGTCATAGACCTGCGCCATGGGGTTGGTGTAGGGCATCTGCTCGGGGCGAATCATGTTGCGCCGCCGCAGCGTGGCCTGGTCCATCTTCAGCTTGCGCGCGGCCGCATCCATCAGGCGCTCGATGATGTAGATGGCCTCGGGCCGACCGGCGCCACGGTAAGCGCCGGCGGTGCTGGTGTTGGTCAAGACGGCAGTGAATTCGAGGTCGATCAGGCTGATGTCGTAAATGCTGGTCTGCACCCAGGGGCCGATGAGCACCTGAATGGCCACGCCGGTGGCACTGGCGTAGGCGCCGACATTGGCCACACCGCGCACGCGCAACGCCAGCACCTTGCCTTGGGCGTCAAGTGCAGCCTCGGCACGGCACACGGTGTCGCGACCATGCACGGCGGCCAAAAACTCCTCGATGCGGTCAGCGCGCCACTTCACTGGGCGCTGCAGGGTGCGGGCGGCATGCGCCACGACCAGGTCTTCGGGGTAGATGCCGGTCTTCATGCCGAAGCCGCCGCCGACATCGCCCACCTGCACACGCACGTCCTGCACCGTCAGGCCACCAGGCAAAAGCTCAACCAACGAGCCACGGATGCCGCTGGGCATCTGGCTCGACAAGCGCATGTTCAAGCGGCCATCGCCGGCATCGATCCAGGCCTGGGTGCAGCGCGGCTCGATGGGGCTGGGGGCCAGGCGTTGGTTGTCCAGATCGATGGCCACCGTGTGGGCGGCGCTGGCAAAAACGGCCGCCACCGCCGCCACATCGCCATGGCGCATGGCCGCGGCGATGTTGTCAGGGGCTTCGTCGCACAGCACGGGCGCGCCGGGCGCCATGGCGTCAAAGGCCTTGACCACCGCCGGCAGCTCGTCGTAGTCCACCCACACGGCGTTCGCCGCGGCCTGCGCCGCCTCACGGCTTTCGGCGACCACGGCTGCCACCGGCTCGCCGACATAACGCACGCGCTCATGGGCCAACCCGCGCCGCGCTGGCGTGGCCGCAGGCGTGCCGTCGGGCCGGCGAAATGCTACGGGGCCGGGTATCGGCCGCACCCCTGCCGCTACCAGCTCGGCCCCCGTGTAGATGGCCACCACGCCGGGCAAACTTTTCGCGGCGGCGACATCCACGCCCTTGATCCTGGCGTGGGCCACGGGCGAGCGCAAGAACGCCAGGTGCAATTGCCCCGGAAGGGTCACATCGTCGCTAAAGCGCCCGCGCCCGGTGACCAGCATCGGGTCTTCGATCCGGCGCACCGCGTGACCGCTGCCAAAACGTGTGGCTTGCAGGTCGGCGCTCACTGGGCTTGCCCATGCATCACCAGCGCCGCCTGGCCAACAGCGGCCACGATGTTGACGTAGCCGGTGCAGCGGCACAGGTTGCCTTCGAGGGCCTGCACGATGTCACTCTCACTGGGCCTGGGCGTCTTGGCGATCAGGCAAGCGGCGGTCATCATCATCCCCGGCGTGCAAAACCCGCACTGCAGGCCATGGCAGTCGATGAAGGCCTGCTGGATCGGGTGCAGTGACTCGCCATTTGCCAGCCCCTCAACGGTGGTGAGCTGTTGGCCCTGCGCCTGTATGGCCAGCACGCTGCAGCTCTTGACGGCAAGGCCGTCGAGCAACACGGTGCAGGCCCCGCACTGGCTGGTGTCGCAGCCCGAGTGCGTGCCGGTCAACAGCAACTGGTCACGCAACAAATCGATCAGCAAGGTCTGCGGTTCCACGCGGGTCTGGACGGGCCGGCCGTTCACTTGCAAGCTCAAACTCAACATCGGTGCCTTTCTTGTCAAAGCTGCAAGGATGGTAGCGGCTCCCGGCGGCAGCCGGCCCCCGGGTCCGCCCCGACCAGGCGCGCGCACTGGTAAGCGCACCGGGGCGCGCACTGGCACTCACGCACGCACTCACGCAGACGCTCAAACAGGCGTCGCGCTGGGCTTGGTCGGCTCGGGCCGGGCCCGCTGCCAGGCCTTGATCGAGAGGTGGCGAATCAAGAGCAATGGCGGCATGCGCAGCCAATGCGCACGCAGGTACAGCAGGAACAGCGCCGCCGGCGTGAACGCGGGCGCGGCCGTGGGGTGTTGGGACTGCAGCGCGCGCCGCCAAAGCCCATCCATCAACAGCGACAGCGGGCGCATTGGCGCGGCACTTGCCGCCCGCGCCGTTGCCGCAGCGGGCACAGGCGTTCCAAGCAATCGGTGCGTGCTGCGCAAGCCATAGTGCAATGGCCGAGCCAGATCCATCTCGGTAGCGCGATCCACAAGCTCGACCCAAAAGTTGGGCAACTGCCCGAATTGCCGCAGCAACAGGTCCAGGTCAGACAGATCGCGCAGCCCGTGGCTGAGATCGTCGTTGTGGAACAGGTGGGTCATGCTGTGCAGCACCATGTCCACCGGCGCCAGCACGCTGAACCCATCCAAGCCAGCAACCGGCCGTGCCGCTGCCAAAAGCTTGGCTGCATCGGGCTTCAAGCGCGCGGTCCTGGGCAGGATGGTGTGGTGCACGTCAAGTGCCGTGCCACGCCGCATGTGCTCCAGGGGAGGCAGCTCGTGCATCCACTCCCGGTAGTAACGCTGCTCATAGGCTGAAGACTGAGCCCCCATCCAGCCGTGGACCATCAGCTTCGATTCCACTTCGGCCAGGCGATCATGTGGCACCAGGATGTCGGTGTCGGAAAACACCCGGCCCATGGCGGCGACTAGCCCGCCCGCGAGGTAGGCCGCGCCCTTGAGCAAGACCACGTGCACGCCAATGGGCGACAGCGCGCGGAGAAGGTACTCAAACTCGCGCTGCACCTCTTCGCGCTGCGCTTGCGCCAATCGCATCATGGCCACGATGTGCTGGCGCGGCGCCAGCGGCACCTGCTCCATCAAGCCCAACGCGGTCAATTGCTCGCCGATACGGCCCAAGAGATTGGCCTGGCGCGCCTGGCGCACCAGCAATTCCCAATCGGCCAGCGACCCTTTGGGCAGCTCGGCGGTATGGGTCAGCGCGTAGACAACGCGGTCCGGTGGCAAATTCATGGCGGCCCTTGCTGGCCACATGCGGCCCGCCCGCCATTGGGCCACGCCGATCGGGTCATGGCGGCGTCAGGGCCCACTCGCAGGCGCGTCTGCAAGTTTGGCAAAACACGCGGCGGCATCTTCCAGGTCGCCGTAGGTGAATTCATAGCAGTCGCAGTGCTCCACCAGATTGGCCAGCAGCTCAAAGCCTTGCCGGCCATGCACGTTGAAGTTGAAGGCGCACTCGATGACGTGCATCAACGCGCTGCCCTTGGACATCGGCTGCAGGCTGGCAGGGGCGCCGGCGCGGTAGCGGGGCCGAACAATCCAGGCGGGCCTGGCCCGCTCATGGGCCCGGTGCACAGCCTGCATTGGCGGTTTGAAGTGGCCCACACTGCCTTTGAGCGTCTCGCGAACGATGGCCCCGAACACCACCTCAGGGGCAAATCGGCGCATGACCGCTATCGATTCGTTCTTCAGGCTCACCGGCCGCGGCACCGGCAGCACTTCGCCAGTGGCCGGATCAAGCACAGCGAGCTCATCGGACAGCAAGCGCCAGCCGCGAAACAACAATCCGGCGCACAGCGTGCTCTTGCCCGAGCCTGAAGCCGCCGGCATCAACACCGCGCGGCCACCACGCTCAACAACGGCCGCGTGCAATGTGAGGTATTGATGGCACAGGCCGGACAGGCACCAGTTCATGCCCCACTCCAGCATGGGAAAGCCTTGGTCGCCGGGCAAGGGGTTGAACGGCTTTTGCCCATCGAAGCAAAACACGATCTGCCGGTTGAACCAGCGCCGCGGGCCTGGTGGCCGCTCGATGCTGATGTGGAAATCCGCGAACGCCGTGGCGTCTTCCACAGGGTGATCGGCGTAGTGCAGCATGACGCCTTCGCGCACGGCCGCCAAGGGCGAGGTGATGCTGTTGAGCACGGGCCCGGTGCGAATGCGAAGCCCGCCCCGCAGAAGTCGCTGCTCGACTTCGGCGACCGAAAGGTCGGCAAGCCTCATTGCGAGCGGAGTTCGATCAACGAAGTGTTGAGCAAGGCGCCGAGCACAGCCTCCAGCCCGGCACTGTCGTCGGCGCTGAAATCAGAGGCGGCCTGCGCAGCATCCAAGGCGCCAAACAAGGCGTGCTCGATGGCCGGCCGCGTCATTCCTGAGGGATTGCCCTGTATCGCCAGCAGTACTTCGCCGGCGACCGCAGAGAGCAAATGTGTCTTGGCATGGCTGGCATCGTAGGCCACAAACTCGTCGTCCCACTGGCGGCAGTACACCGCCGTCGCGGCCGCGAAATACCGTGCCCCCACGCTCAGCCGGCCCAGGCACCCAAGTTGGGTTGGATCAAGGCGCCCAGGTCAATGCGAGCCAGGCCTTGGTGTCGGCCGTGCTCAGCCTGGGCGTCAGGCCGCCAGCCGGCAAGTAGCCGCCTGCGGTTTGCCCACCATTGTTGACAATGTTTTCCCAGATCTTGTTTGCCTCATTGGCTGTACCAGTCGACGGAACTGTACCTAGAAAGATGGTGCCGCCGTAACCGGCGCGGGCGTTCAACCACAGCGCCACAAGGTGCGAGGCCAACGATGTAATGTCAGCTGTCAACACCGCCGCCATTGTTGGGCCGCCCGCGATCTGGTAGGCCGCGCCGCCAACCCCCAGCCGGTTGTTGAACATGATCGAATTCTTGTTCACAACGGCATTGAAAGGTGCAGTGGACCATGACGTGGCAGCCAACCATTGCGCCGGCGACTTCCCAGCGCAGGGGTTGCCAGCCGGATTGCGGCTGACAAAGGTCGCGGCTGACACGAATGACGAGGCCACCATGCACTTGCCTGCTGCTACCGGCCCGCTGGCCAGAGTGGCCACGACGGGTGTACCGAGCGCCAGACTGCGCCTGAGCATTTTGCGTCGCGCCTGCATTGCCACGGCCGGAGTGATCTCGGGCTGGGCTGACGGCGGCGAATTGTGTTGGATTGGGTTCATTTAATTTCTCCCGGAAGCCAGGCGGCCAAGGATCGGGCTGCTATAGGGGCAATTGTAGGGTTGGCACCCCGTTTGTGGGGCACGGCGGAACCCCGCAAACCAGGGGGCCAGACCGCTCGAGTGACGACTCCTGCACAGCTGCCTGTCATGGTCAAAATCTGGTCGCGTCAGCGATGTTTTGACGCAGAGCTGCCGTGTCCACCACCGGCTCGACGACCAAAACCGCCAATCCGGGCCGAAACCATCCAGGCTGCCAAGGCCACCAGCACGGCGGCCCCAAGAATCAGAAATCGATACTCGCGCAAGGAGGAAAGCAAGCTGGGCGAAGCCCTGCTCTCAGCGTCATCGTGTTCATCCATGCCGCGCACGGTGTTGCCCGCGTGGCCAGACTTCTTGCTCATTTGCACCCGATTGGACTCTTGCAGAAGTTGGCGCTGTGCTGCGTCGAACTGGGCGTCTGCCTTGGCTTGGTTCGATGCATCGCGCATCAATGCTTCGCGCAACGAGTCCTTGCTCTTTTGCGATTCGAAATCGATGCCGGCGCCCGGCCCCGCGGGCACCATTGCAGGTCTTTGCACGGCAATTGGCGTTGTCGCCGTGCCCGAAGGCATCCTCGACTCAAGCAAAGTATCCAGACCGGCATTGCCTGTGGATACCGCTGGTGTTGCCCCAAGCAAAGCGCCCGCGCCTGTGGATCTATCGCCTTGGGTCACAGGCTGTGGCTGCGCTTGGCTGTCAAGGGGCCATGCGAGTGCAAGGCCAAGCCCTGCCGCCATCCCAAACATCAGCCGTGTGAAATTTCGTGTCAAGTCGTTACCCATTGCGAAGCCAAGCCCAATTGTTCTGCCGATGCTGCTGGCTGTCACTCACCCATACCCGGGGGTGCCGTTGATGAAGCGGGGCGAAAGTCGCGCCCAGGGTCAGACCAAAACTTCGACACAAGGTGGGTGGCCCAAAAACGACTGCGGACTTGCACTTGCGCCATAGGCGCCTGACTGATAGACCACAACCAGGTCGCCCACCTGGGCCATGGGCAGCTCCATTCGGTCTGCCAAGAGATCGAGCGGCGTGCACAGGGGGCCCACCACGCTGGCAATCTCGCGTTCGGGTCGACCCACCCCATTGCCAATGGTCACGGGATAGTTTTTCCGCACCACCTGACCAAAATTTCCTGACGCCGACAGGTGATGGTGCAGGCCGCCGTCGGTCACCAGGTAAACCTGGCCCCGTGAGACCTTGCGATCGATCACGCGTGCGACGTACAGGCCGGCCTCACCCACCAAATAACGCCCAAGCTCAATGACCAATGCCGCCCGTGGCAAATCCGCTTTTGCACGGGCCTGGATGGCCGCCAGGTTGTCGCCTATGGGTTGCAGGTCAAGGCGGCGCTCACCTGGGAAGTAGGGGATGCCAAAACCCCCGCCCAGGTTGAGGAAGCGCACGGGTGCGGGAGCATGTTCAGCCAAGCGCAGCGCCAGCTCGTAGGACTTCAACTGGGCCTCGCATATCGACTCAGCCCTGAGGTTTTGTGAGCCCGCAAAGAGGTGAAACCCCTCGAAGGCCAGGCCCGCAGCCGCAAGCTGGCGCAGTGCATCGGGCACCAGCTCAACATCCAGGCCAAACTGCTTTGGCCCGCCGCCCATCTTCATGCCTGAGCCCTTGAGCTCGAAGTCCGGATTGACCCGAATGGCCACCCGCGCACTCAAGCCCAGCCGCTGCGACGCATTGGCCAGGACCGGCAGCTCACGCATCGATTCAACATTGATGAGCACGCCACTGGCCACAGCCTGCGCGAGCTCAACATCACGTTTGCCGGGCCCGGCAAAACTGACATCGGCCGGGTCGGCGCCCGCATCCAGGGCCACCTTGAGCTCACCCGCCGAGGCCACGTCAATGCCGTCGACCAGGCGCGCCATGTGGGCCACCAAGGCCGGCATGGGATTGGCCTTCATGGCGTAGTGCAGCTCAATCCCCACGGGCAATGCGGCACGAAGTCGATCGACGCGCTGGGTCAGCAAGCTGCGGTCATAGGCATAAAACGGTGTCTGGCCAACGCGCTCGGCCAGGCGCGACAAGGGCACGCCGTGGACCAGCAGGTCCTGGCCTGCGCTGGCAAATTGGTCCATCACATCATGCTGTGGCAGTGGCCGGGAAGGCGCTGCGACGACCGTGGCATCTGCGTGTCTGGGTTCTGGGTCTGGCGACTTTGGATTCATTTCATCAACTCGGTCAAATAGTGGCGAAACCCCGGCCCCAGGGTGGGGTGTGCCAGCGCCAACTCAACATTGGCGCGCAAGAAGCCTTCCCTGCTGCCGCAGTCAAATCGCTGTCCTGCATAACGCAAGGCGTACACACGCTCACGTTGCAAAAGCGCGGCTATGCCATCGGTCAACTGGATTTCGCCGTCCACGCCGCGTGACAGCGCGGCGATGGCACCGAAAATCGCTGGCGTCAGGATATAGCGGCCGACAACGCCCAGCCGCGACGGCGCCTGCTCGGGTTCAGGCTTTTCAACAATGGCTTCGACGGTCACAAGCCGCTCGCGCAACGGGCGCCCCGCAACAATGCCGTAGCGCCGTGTAAGTGTCGGCAAGACATCTTGAACGGCAAGCACCGAACTGCGGTGCTCGGCATACACCTCCATCATTTGTGCGAGCGCCGACGGCGCACCAACAATCAAGTCGTCAGCCAACAACACAGCGAAGGCTTCATCTCCGACCAGCTGCCTGGCGCACAGCACGGCATGGCCAAGACCCAGCGCTTGCGACTGGCGCACATAAACACACTGCATGTCGTCGGGCTTGACCTCGCGCACCACCTGCATCAGCGCATGGTTGTGGTTGGCGTCCAATGCGAGTTCAAGCTCGATAGCCCGGTCAAAGTGGTCCTCGATGGGCCGCTTGTGCCGCCCGGTCACAAAGATCATTTCCCTAATACCAACGCCATAAGCCTCTTCGACCGCGTATTGAATCAAGGGCTTGTCTACGACAGGCAGCATTTCCTTGGGCTGCGCCTTGGTGGCCGGCAAGAACCGGGTGCCCAGTCCAGCGACTGGAAAAATCGCCTTGCGTATCAGTGGCTGACCCGCGCCATCGGAAGGAATGGTCACACCCGTTCGAAGCGCAGAAGCCATTGGCTGGAAAGCAGCTTGCGATCAATCTTGCCGTTCGGGTTGCGCGGCAAGGGGCCCTCGAGCACATCGATGCCGGCGGGCAGCATGTAGGCGGGCATGTTCGTCCGGCAATTGGCCATCAGGGCGTCCATGTCAATCTGGGTCGATCCGGCGGGGGGCGTGGCGATCACGCGAATGGCCTGGCCCAGGACGGGATGGTCGACACCGAAAGCAGCGCACTCGCCAATGAGCTGTGAGGCATACAACACCTCTTCGACCTCGGTGGGGCTGACACGGTAGCCCGAGGTTTTCATCATCTCGTCGCGCCGCCCGATGAAATACAAAAAGCCTTCGGCATCGCGCCGCACCGTGTCGCCGGAAAAGACAGCGTATTCCGGCAACTGCAGGCCCGCGGGGCGAGACCCCGATCCAGGCGGCAGCAGGCGATAGCGCTCGGCGGTCTTCTCCGCATCGTTCCAGTAGCCCTGGCCGACCAAGGCGCCGCGGTGCACCAGCTCGCCGGGCTCATCAGCGTCGCACAGGCTGCCGTCCTCGCGCAGCACCAAGATCTCGGCGTTGGGAATGGCTTTGCCTATCGAGTCCGGCCGGCGATCAACCTCTTCAGGGGGCAAATAGGTCGACCTGAACGCCTCGGTCAAGCCGTACATCAGAAATGGTTTGGCCTGGGGCACGCGTTGGCGCAACAGCGTCAAGGTCTCGCGTGGCATGCGTCCGCCGGTGTTCGCGAAGTAGCGCAGATGCTCACGTATGGCGACGGGCCATTCCAATTGCGTCAGTTGGATGTAGAGCGGGGGCACGGCGGTCAGGCCCGTGACCCTTTCTCGCTCGACGGCCTTGATCACATCGCGGGGCATCAGGTAGTTGAGCAACACCACGCGCGCACCCGTGTGGAAGGCGGTGGTGAGCTGGCTGAAGCCGGCGTCAAAGGACAGCGGCAGCGCCGCCAACAAGGTGTCCTCGGGCCGGTTCTCCAGGTAGGACGCCACGCTCTTGGCGCCGGCCACCATGTTGCGATGCGACAGCACCACGCCCTTGGGTTTGCCGGTGCTGCCAGAGGTATAGAGGATGGCCGCGATGTCGGTGTCGATGCTGCGGTGACCTGCCCTGGCCGGGGCCGCCAACACTTCAGACCAGCTTGAAATCGCCACGCCCGCAGGCGGCGCAACCGGGGCCGCACCGCCGTCGGTGAGCACGATGTGCTTCAAGGCCGGGCAGGCGCCCAGAACCGGCACCAGCAGGGCCAGGCGTTCAGGCGAGGTCACCAGTACGCGCACGTCGCAGTCGCGGAGAATGAATCCAAGTTGCTCGGCCTTGAGCAAAGGGTTGATGGGCACGAAGACGCAGCCCGCGGCAGGCGCACCAAAGCTCGACACCACAGTCTCGAAACGCTTCTCGAGGTAGATGCCCACGCGCTCACTGGGTGCCAAGCCCAGAGCCATGATGGCGCTGGCAAATTTGTGCACCTCGGCGCTGAGTTCGGCATAGGACATCGACGCCTGCTGCCAGGCCAATGCGGGCGCGTCGGGCGAGCGCTGTGTGGCCGCATAAATGAGCTCGGGCAGCAGTGCGGATTCAATGACAGGTCGCACGCTCTTGGCTCCGCAAACGATAGCCAGAAAATGTATCGCAGCACCGGTGCGCCATCGAAACAGGCTTCGTGACGGAATGCCTCGCCGGCCGCTTGAGCACTGCTGTTAGGCGCCAAGGCTTCGATCAAAATGCGGGGCGGTCAAACCCCAGGCCGCCGGCGGTTTTTGCGATACGAATGGACAGATGAGCGCCGCACCACATGCAACCCCAAACCCTTGGCAAACAACTTGACTAGCGACATCCGAACCCGACTGGAAGCGATATTGCGCGACGTCTTTGACGATGAACAATTGAGCGCGACCGACAGCCTCAACCAAGAGACCTTGGAAGGCTGGGACAGCCTGGGTCATATCCGCTTGATCGCGGCCATGGAAGAGGGGTTCGGGTTGACATTCACGCTTGAAGAGATCGAAGCCATGAGCGGCGTGCCGCAAATCGTCGCCACGATTTCGGCCAAAGCCTGATGCCAGGCGCTGTGGGAGTGCATGGTGGTGGATAGCGCAAGTGCGGCCCGCTTGGGCTTGCTCGACCTTCCCTGGCTGCCACGCCTGGCGCCCGACTTCAAATCGCGATTGGCCGATGTCGCGCAAGCGGTCGACACCGATTGGGCGCCTGCCTTGTGCGAGCTCTCGCGCCAGGCCCTGGGCATGAGCCAGGCCATGGCACTGGCCAAGGTTTTGCGGAAGTTGCGTGCCCAGCGTCCATCCTCTCAGCTCACCGCATTTCGACTGGGCATCACCAGCAATTCGACCGTTGACTTCCTTGTGCCTTTCCTGGAAGCCACGGCCTTGCGCTACGGCATTGCGCTGGAGGTCGTCACGGGCTCGTTCGGCCAGCCCATGCAAGACGCTCTGGACCCGCAATCGGCCATCAACAGCTCAGCGCCCGACGCCGTGCTGATCGCGCTGGACCATCACGGCCTGCCGCTGCAGCGTGATGGCACGGCAGCTGCTCTTGCGGGCGATGCGCAAGCCGCATTGGCCACCTTGGCCAACATCCGCCAAGGCATTCGCGCCAACTGTGGCGCGACCTGCCTGATGCAAACCCTGGCCGCACCGCTAACACCAATATTCGGCAGCCTCGATGCCAGCATCGCGGGGTCGATGCGCGCCGTGATCAACGACTTCAATGCCGGCCTGGTCAACACGGTGGGCGCCAGCGGCGATGTCCTCATCGACATCGATTGGCTGGCCCAAAGCGTGGGTTTGGCCGAGTGGTATGACGAGCGCCATTGGCATCTGGCCAAGATGGCCTTTGCGCAGCGTGCCTTGCCGCTGTATGCCGAGCATGTGCTGCGGGCCATCGCCGCATTGCGCGGCAAGTCGCGCAAATGCCTGGTGCTGGATCTGGACAACACCCTGTGGGGCGGCGTCATCGGCGACGACGGTCTGGAAGGCATCGCACTTGATCAGGGTGACCCGCGGGGCGAGGCGCATCGGGCGGTTCAGGCCGCGGCACTTGAGCTTCGCAGGCGGGGCATCGTGTTGGCGGTCTGCTCGAAGAACGACGACGCCACAGCACGCCTGCCGTTTCAGCAGCACGCCGGCATGCTCCTCAAGGAGGACGACATCGCCGTGTTTTTAGCCAACTGGGACGACAAGGCGACCAACCTAGAGCGCATTGCCCAGCGCCTGGACATCGGGCTGGATGCGCTGGTCTTGCTCGACGACAACCCGGCCGAGCGCGCGCAGGTGCGGCAAGCCTTGCCCCAGGTCGCCGTGCCGGAGTTGGGCAGCGACGCCTCCACCTATGTGCGCACCTTGCTGCTGGCGGGCTACTTCGAGTCCGTCGCTTTCACGCAGGAAGACATGGCCCGCGCCGACCAGTACCAAGGCAACGCCCACCGTGCCGAGTTGATGGAGAGCTCCAGAGACATGGGGGATTTCCTGCGGTCCCTGCAAATGCGCATCAGCTTTGCGCCCTTCCACGCCCAAGGTCGCAAGCGCATCACACAGCTGATCAACAAGACCAATCAGTTCAACGTGGCCACCAAGCGCTACACCGAGGCACAAGTTGCCGCGATGGAGCATTCGGCGCTGCATTTCACCTTGCAAGTCGCGTTGCTGGACCGCTTCGGCGACAACGGCATGATCAGTGCTGTCATCTGCCACCGGGGTGACGATGAGTGGACCATCGACAGTTGGCTGATGAGCTGTCGTGTGCTCAATCGCCGGGTGGAAGAGTCGATGTGCAACCACATTGCGCGCGCGGCGAGCGATGCCGGTGCAAAGCGCTTGTTGGGCCACTACCTGCCGACATCGCGCAATGGCATCGTTGCCGATCTCTACGCGAGGCTGGGCTTTGTGCGCCTGCCCAGCCCGGACCAAGCCCAACAATGGGTGCTTGATCTGACCGCCTTTGAGCCCTTCGATTTGCCCATAGACGTGCTCGTTTGAGCCAGATCATGGCCTTGCAGTTTTCGATTTCCCCTCAGCAGAGCTGGCAGTTCGCGCAGCTCTCGGGCGATTTCAATCCACTGCACGTAGACGCCGTCCTTGCCCGACGCCTGCAATTCGGTGGCACGGTCTGCCACGGCATCCATCTGGTGCTCAAGGCGCTGGATGAGCTTGGCAGAGCCGGGATCGCCCAGGCCTCGCAAATCACCTCGGTGTCAGCAGTGTTTGCCGCCTCAGTGCTCACCGGGCAGGCGGTCGAGCTCAGCGCCGCGCGCGACGCCAGCGGTGCGCGCCTGCGCGTGGTGGGCAGCAGCGGCGGCCGTACGGCGTTCACACTGAAGCTGGGCTTGGGCGAAGAGGCGTCTGCCGCCGAATGGCTAGATGCGGCGCTCGAGCCACCCGCAGCACCATATGAGCCTGCCTTTCCCGAAACCGGCGCCTTGGCGGCCTTGACATCGTGTGTGCCCTCTGGCTTGCAGCGCGCGCAGTTTGGCAAGCTCTTTGGCCACCTCATTGGCGTTGCGGCGTGCCTGCCCTTGGCAGCCGACCTGATGGCCACGACCCGCATCGTCGGCATGCGCTGCCCGGGCCTGCATTCCATTTACTCCGAGTTCAAGCTGGAGCGCTTGGCCACTGCAGAGCCGGCTTCGGCACCCATGATGGGCTACAGCATCGTCCGCAGCGATGCGCGTTTTCGCCGCGTCAGCATTGCCGTTCAAGGCCCTTGCCTGCAGGGCACGCTTGAGGCGTTTTTTCGGGCGCCTCCCGTGGCGCAGCCCTCCTTGGGCCAGGTGCAAACGGTCGTGCCCAGCGGCTGTTTTTCCGGGCAGCGCGCCCTGGTCGTTGGTGGCTCGCGCGGGCTGGGTGAATTGGTCAGCAAGATCTTGCTGGCAGGTGGCGCCGAGGTCACGCTCAGCTATGCCCAAGGCCGGCTCGATGCGCAGCGCATCTGCGCTGAAGCGACCCAGGCTGGAGCCAAGTGTCAGGCGCTGCACATTGATGCCAGCATTGCCCTAAGCGACGAGTTGAGCCGACAACTGGCCAGCGAGGGTTTCAGCCATCTGTACTACTTTGCCACCCCGGCCATCGGCAAGAGCCCGGGCGGCGTCTTCAGCCAGGAATTGTTCGAGCGCTATTGCAGCCTGTATGTCACGGGCTTTGCGCAATTGGTGCGCGCCTTGGCCACGCCAGCGCGCAGCCAAGGCGCGCCCTTGGCCGTGTGGTGCCCATCGACGGTGTTTCTGGACACACCCGAGAAGGGCTTTGCCGAGTACTGTGCCGCCAAGGCCGCCGCGGAGACCCTGTGCGACCACTTGGCACTGCATGCACACGTGCGCGTTGCCAGGCCCCGGCTGCCCAGGTTGTTGACCGACCAAAACAGCAGCTTCCTGGGCAGCGACGCCGCCGACCCGCTGCCTGTGATGACGCGCCTGTTGGGCCAGTGGTGCCAGGCACCAGGTCTTGGGCCTTGAACCCGCACCTTTAGGCAGGCCGCGACCCATGCAAATCACGCCGATACGGCAAGAGCACCTGGCAGCCATCGGTGCCTTCCTGCATGCCAACCTGAACCCGCGTTTCAGTGCAGAACGCTGGATCAGCTCACTGGTGCACCCTTGGGCCAGTGCCCCGCCCAACCATGGCATGCAGCTGCACGACGGCGATCAGCTGGTCGGCGTGTTTTGCGCGATTTATGCCGACCTGAACATCAACGGCCGGACCGAGCCGTTTTGCAATCCGCACAGTTGGTGCGTGCTCGACGCCTATCGCCGACATGGCATTGGCCTGGTGCTGCAGCTCATCAAGCAGCCGGGCTATCACTTCACCATGTTCACGCCCAACCCCAAAGTGACCGAAGTGTTTCGCGGCCTGAAGTTCAAGGACCTGGATGTCCGACAGCGCGTGGCCATCAATCTGCCCACGCTCAGCGGCTGGCGCCCTGGCGCGTTTGCCGAGTCGCGGCTCGATCACATCGCTGCTCGCCTGAGCGGGCCGTCCTTGGTCGACTTCGAGGCGCATCGGCGCATACCCTGGCTGCGCTTCGTGGCCTTCGGTGTGCACGCCGACGCCTGCCTGGCGATCTACAAACCCGTTCACTGGAAGCGTCTGCCAGGCGCCTGGTTGATGCACCTCAGCGATGTGGGTGCGTTCGAGCGCCACCAGGGCTTGCTGCGCAGCCACCTGCTGCTACAGCACCGGCTGGCCATCACCCGGGTTGAGCAGCGCTGGCTGAGCCGCCCACCTTGGCTGTCCGTGGCCAGCGTTCGCACCCAGCCCAAGCTCTACCTGAGCAAGACCTTGACGCCGGGCCAGATTCCCGACGCCTACAGTGAGCTGATGGCCCTGGACGTTTAGCCTGCCTGGCCGCCGTGCGGTTGCGCCAGCCAGGTCAGGAGCGTGTGGTGCGCCTCGGCCTTCCACTCAGGTTTGGAGAAGGTGTGGTCCGCACCCGCGATGTCCTTGCGCCGCACGCGCGGGTCAGCCAGCAGGCCCGCCCAGGCTTGGGATGACTTGGTCACCTCATCGAACTCGCGCGCGATGTAGTCGTGTCCGCTCATCAGCAGCAACACCGGGCCAGAGTAGCGGCGCAAGCCTTCGGCCGTTTTCTTCGGCAGTGGCAGCCCATCGAAATCTGCCAAGCTGGCTTGCGACGCGGCAGCGCGCAGCGACTTTCGGCCCTGCAGATAGGTGCTCACCGTGCTGAAGAATGAACCAATGGCCGCACCAAGCCGAAACTTGCCTGTCAATACATGGCGCCAGAACTCCGGCGAGCGCAGGCGATCGGCGTAATAGTGTTTGAGGATGACTTCGGCCTGACCCTCGGAGGTGCGCACCCATGGGTTGGCCAGGGCAATCTGGCGCACGCGTGAATCCTGCCCGGCATAAAACAAGATGCCCGTCGCAGACTCGCACTCACCGAAAAGCATGACGTGTTGAAGTTGCGGCTCCCTGGCCATGAGGGCATCGATAGCAGCGCGAATGTCGTCTCGAGAATGGTGGTAGCCGCGGTATTCGCCACCGCTGTCGCCCATGCCACGCAGATCAAACCGCAACACCGGGTAGCCCTGGGCTGCAAACACCCTGGCCAAAGACACAAATTGCCGGTGCGCCCCGACCCTGTACTGCGGCCCGCCGGCCACGACGATGACGACACCCATCGTCGAGGTCTGTCGGCCACGGTGAATCACGCCCGCCATGTCCACATCGGCACAGCGAAACGTCAGCGGGTACTCGGGGGCCGTAGCCACTTCAATGCCCTTGCACTGCGGCCCGGCCATTGCGGGCCGTGTTGGCTTTGTCAGGGTCCAGGTGCGAGCCGCCGCGGTCGAAGCAGCAATCAGTGCGGGGGCCACATCGCGTTCATGCACCTGCCAAAACGCCGGGCCCGGCACCTGGGTCAGGTGGACATCCACGTCGGCCGCGCGCCAGGCGTCAACACATTTCGAGCTGGCCCGCGGCAATGGCGCCTCGCCATCGGCCTGCACCTCCAGCCATTCCACCCGGCGGTCGGCCAGGAGCTCGCCGGCGGGCATCACCAGCCTGTCGAGTTGCTGGGCCAATGCTGAACCGACCGCGTAGCCAGAGGCTTCGACGGACTGCCCTTGCAGGGACATCTGGCGCAGCGCCTCGGTGCTCTTGACACCATCGGCCTGGCTCATCTCCGCGGCAATGCGAATGCGCAGAAATTGCGTCCAATACGGCTTGCCGGCCACTACCGGCTGCCATAAGAGCAAGCGCTTGATGCTCGGGTGCGCCACGGCCAGCTCGGCGGCCATCAGCGCCCCCAGGCGCAAGCCCCATAGACCTTGGCAGCCCTGGCCGTGCTGCTCAAGCCAGGCCATCCCGAGCTTCAGATCTTCGCGCCAGAGCTCCCAATCGGCTTGTTCAAACTCCCCCGCACTGTCGCCTGTGCCAAAGCCATCCAGCACCAGGCTGCCAATGCCCACGCCCGCGAATGCCTGAGCCTGCATCGTCACCATGGATCGACACCGGTTCATTTCCTCGGCAAATGCCGCAATGATGAGCAGGTCGCCGCGGCCCGCAATGCCGGATTGAGGTGGGTGATAGAACCCCGCCAGCGCGCCACGTGCGCCTTCAATCAGCACGGGGCGCATGACACATTGATGCGAGGTTAGGCTCATCTGAAAGGACGAATTGCGAATTGCGAAATTCGGATTGGGGCCACATGGCGCAGATGTGGCACGGCTGACGCCAGTTCACCGCACCGCGTTTGGCACAGCGCGCAGCAGTATCACCCGGGGTCAATCTCACCCACGTTGCATGCATCACGACCGCCAAAGTGGCGAGGCAACCTGGCTGCCAGCCTGATCCGCATCGTGACGGGTTGCTCGAATCGACAGCCATCAGACACGAAACTGTGGAGTCGCACACCCTTTGTCAAACTGCAGCCTTGCCTGCACCCAGCAGGCACATCGCCGATGCCAATGATTCGATACGATCCGCGGCTTCTTGGGCCACCCGCCTGAGCAAGGCACGCTCAGGCGGTGAAGCCGCGCACCGACAACATCGAGAGGACTCAATGGCACTGCACGCTGAGCTGCAATCGGAACTGGCCACGCTGGTGGACCAAACACTCAATCTAAATGGGCGGGGCAAGTCCTTCGAGCTGTCCACGCCCTTGCTGGGGGCGGTTCCGGAGTTGGACTCGATGGGCGTTGTTTCACTGATCACCGCACTGGAAGAACGCTTCGACATCCAGATTGACGACGACGAGATCGACGGCGCGGTCTTTCAAAGCCTCGGCAGCTTGATGGCATTTGTAGCCGGCAAGCTCGACCAATGAGGCCATGTGCACCCACGCTGAACCGGTACGCGGTTTCCAGCAGTCACAACTTCCTGTCATCGGCCCCCCGGAACATGGGTGACCAGCGGGCCGCTGCGCAGCGACAATCACGGTCATGTTTCGACACCCACTTCGGTCACTGCTGACCGCGACTCAAGCTCGCCCAAGGTGGCGGCGCATCGCTGCGGCATGGGCGCTGGTTTGCATGGCTCCTTTTGCGGTGCAGGCACAGGATCTGAGTCGCCTGCAAACTCTTTTGAGCACCACTCCGCAGGGCGGATGGGTCAAGGCCAGCACCGGCAACTTTTCGTCCGCATGGCCGGTCGGCTCAACTTCAGTGGGCAGCACCTATCCCACCTTGTATGGCCCCGGCGCCATCGTCTATGCCTGGAGCTCCTTCGCCTGGGACTCCAACCGAGGCGAGATGATGTTGTGGGGCGGTGGCCACGCCAACTACGCCGGCAATGAGATGTACACCTGGCGCGCCGACACGGGGGCCTGGGCGCGCGACTCACTGCCCAGCCGCGCGGTTGGCAACTACATCATTGACAACGCCGCGCCGCAATCGGCTCACACCTACGACGGCAATGTCTTTGTGCCGAACAACGATCTGTTCATCAATTTTCTCGGGCCGACCTACAACACCGGCGATCGATCAAAGATTCTGGTCAATGGTGTCGCCGTCAACGCCGGACCCTGGATGTTCGATCCCAGATTGGCCGATGGCAACAAAGTTGGCGGCACGACGGGATCTGGCTACGACTCCAGCTCCCTTGGCGCGAACATGTGGATCAACCGTCAAGGGCAGTGGACCGGCACTGAGGGCCCCTATGCGCCTTATGTCGCAACGGCCTATCGCAGCGAGCTGGGCAAGGATGTTGTCTACCTCAGCATGGACCAGGGCAGTTCGCATTTCCCGAAACTGGTTCGGTACACCCTGGGCGACGTGCGCAATGGTGGTCTCGACAAGTGGGAAACCATAGGCGTCACAACCAACTCCATCGTCCGCGGCGGCACTGCGACTCTGGACACTGCGCACAACCTCTTTGTGCGCGCCGCGTTTGCCGACAACCTGGGTGATTTGACGGTATGGAATCTGGCCAACGCCAATGCCACCAACCCGAATTTGAATCCAGACATCGCCGTTCATCTGGTCAAGACGAATGGCACTGCCTTCGTGATGAACGAGAACCTGGCAATTGAATACGACCAAGCCAACGATCAGTTCATACTTTGGGACGGTTCAGCCCAAGGCAAAGTCTGGTCAACGCGAGCCACGTATCTGGGCAATGGACAACTGGCATCCACCTGGGTGATCACCGAGCTGGCCAGCACAACAATCCTGCAGCCCAGCGGCAACTTCCAAACGGGCGTGTACGGCAAGTTTAAGTACATCCCCGAGCTCGGTGCCTTCATGGCCTTGAACGAGTTCAATACAGCAACACTCGATGCCGAGGTGTGGCTGTACAAACCCTTTGCCACCGCCGTGCCTGAGGCGAGCACGGTCACCATGATGTTGATGGGACTGGGTTTGGTGGCTTGGCGGCTGCGGCGGCGCAAAGTCTGATGCACAAAGCTTGATGCACAAGGCCTGATGCACAAGGCTTGATGCACAAGCCTGATGCGCAGACCGCACAGGCGCCCTGACCGAAGCGCCTGTGCCGCCCCATGATTCGAGACGCAATGCCGAATCATCGCCACCATGCGCAAGTGAGCGGCCGCGCCTGGCATCACCGCAATTGATAATCTCCCCTGCGTGAGCGCGTGCGATTCGCGTCGCATCAATGCGCAGCGAGGTTCGTCCCCGCCGCGTCGTTTACTCGCTTTGTAGATGGAGGTGGCGATTGGCCGAGCCTTGCAGATCCGCGAATGACGGCCGCCAGTGGTTTTCGGCTTTGCTGCTGGCAGTGTTGTTGTGCCTGACGAGCAGCCTGCGGGCGGCACCGGAGAACATCACCGACGGCGAGCTCGCCTTGCTGCCAGCGTATTGCCAGGATGTACAGGCCATCCGATATGGCAATGAGACCTACAACCCCTCACCGCGCGCTGCCCATTGGGTCAGCCTGCTGGGCAAAGCCTTCTGGGCTTTGCATCACTACTGTTGGGGTCAGATCCATGTTCGCCGCTCGCAGGCTCCGGGCCTGCAGCAGGTGCTGCGTCAGGGCATGCTGCACAGCGGCATTGCCGACTACTTCTACGTGCTCAACAACGCGCCCCGAGACTTTCCATTGGCGCCTGAAATCCTGCTGCGTGTGGGAGAGGCTGAGCTCATGCGCGGTAACTTCGCTGCCGCCAGCGAAGCCTTCACCCAGGCACGTGAGCTCAAGCCCGACTACTGGCCGGCCTATGCGCGCTGGATCGATGCCCTGTTGAAGATCAATCAAAAGGCCACGGCCAAAGAGTTGGCGGAAAAAGGTCTTCGATACGCACCTCAATCGAAGGAGCTGATCGAGCGATATCGAGCCCTGGGGGGCGACCCCAGCAAGGTCGTGCCCATCGCTGCGCCAGTGCCAAGGGCCGCGGTTGCGGCCTCGGCGCCGCAAGCCGATGGGCCTTCCGCGGCCCCAGCCAACCCGCCTGCCGCTGCGCCTTCTGCCAGCGCAGCGGCCTCTCAATGAGGCGCGCGAAAGGGTGACGAGCATTCGGCAATCGCTGGCGTATTCAGCGGCGGAGAGCTACTTCTCATTGGCACTGCAGATCGTCAGCACGGTCATCATTTCGCGCATCCTGACGCCAGAAGAGACAGGCGTATTCGCGGTGGCCACCGTGTTCGCCGCCTTGGCCAGCAACTTTCGCGACTTTGGGGTAGGCGAGTATTTGATTCAGGAGACCGCGCTCAGCGCCGAGAAAATCCGCGCAGCGCTCACCGTCAATATCCTGATCTCCTGGAGCGTTGGGCTGATTCTCTTTTTCGCTTCGTCCTACGCCGCGGTCTTTTATCGCAGCGTAGGCGTAGGTGAAGTCATGCGGGTTCAGGCCTTCAACTTCCTTTTGATTCCCTTTGGCGCCGTGACGATGGCCTACTTTCGTCGCGAGCTCAACTTCAGACCCATTTTTGTGGTCAGCGTTGTCGCCAACCTCACCAGCTTCACCGTGGCTGTTGGCTGCGCCCTGCGTGGCATGGGCTATATGAGCCTGGCGTGGTCGTCATTGGCTGGTGTCGCAATGACCGTGCTGACTTCTGTGCTGCTGCGGCCCGCCGACTTTCCCCGTTGGCCGGGTTGGTCGGGTGTGGCGCAGGTGTTTCACTTTGGCAAATTTGCCAGTGGCATCTACTTCATGGGCCAATTGGGCAAGGGTGCGCCCGAGATGATCATTGGCCGAGCGCAGGACATGGCCAGTGTGGCCATGTTCAGCCGCGCCTCGGGTTTGGTGGAGATATTCAATCGCCTGGTGCTGCGTGCGGTGTTGCCCGTGTGCATGCCCTATTTCGCCAAGAGCAGCCGCGAGGACGGCAGCCTGCTCAAAGGCTATTTGATGAGCATGAGCTTCTTGACGGCCATAGGCTGGCCGATGCTGGCGTTTCTCGGCATCAGCGCCTTTGCGGCCATACGCATCGTCTATGGCCCGCAATGGGTCGCCGCCGTACCCTTGGCACAGATCGTGTGCGCCGCGGCCATGGTTGATCTGGTCTACCACCTGGCCAAAGAGGCGCTCTTGGCCGAGGGCCGGGCCAAGACCAGCAACAACCTGCAGGCCGGCATGGTCCTGGCCCAGGTCATTGGCCTCATGGCGGCAATCCCCTATGGCCTGCAAGGTGCGGCCTGGGGTTCGCTGGCGGGCACCGTGGTCGGTGCTGTGCTGTCCCATCAGTGCTTGCATCGCACCATCGGATTGCGGCTGAGTGATGTGTTGCTGAGCTGTTGGCGTAGCGCGGCGATCACGCTTGTGTCGATCGCCCCGGTTCTCGTGTGGTTCATGGTCACGGGCGTATCAGAGAACAATTTCGCAAGCTTCGCAGTCGGCGGCGGAATCCTCACAGCGGCAAGTTGGATACTCGCGCTCAAGCTTCTCAGGCACCCTCTCTGGGCCGAAGTCACGAAGATTGCAGCCCTGCTGGGCAACCGGACGCGCGTTCTGATTCAGCGTTAGCTCGGAGCTCCAAGCTGTGGCCGAACCGGCATCGGTTCGCGACCCCCCAAACCCCGAACCTGCGCGATACGGCACCGAACAACGATGGCAAATGACACTGGCTTTTTGAGCCTGGGATCGCCCGTGTGGCACAGCGCGAGTGCTTCCGCACAATCGTCATCCGCGGTGACCGAAGTGCAGTGGCGCGAAAGGGTAGAGCGCATCGGATGGATGGCGGCATGCGCCGAGTTGGAGGGCGACTTCGCCATCGCCACCCGCAACGCCGACGGCAGCGTCCAGCTCGCCGTGGATCGATTTGCCGTTCAGACGCTGTGCTACCGGGTCGTGGGCCAGGAGCTCAAATTTGCGGCGCGCGCCGACGACTTGGCCGATGGGCATGCCGAGATCGATTCGCAGGCGATTTTTGACTACCTCTACTTCCACTGCATTCCCTCGCCCCGCACCATCTTCAAGGGTGTCTTTCGCCTGCCGCCCGGCCACTTCGCGCTGTGGCAGAACGGCAAGCTCACGGTCGCTCCATATTGGGTGCCTGAGTTCAAGGAGTCATCCAAGCCCTCCTTCCCCGACCTGCGCGACGAATTCCGCTCGGTGTTGAACCGTTCGGTGCAACGCCAATTGGACGGCAGCAAGGCCGCCTGCTTTCTCAGTGGTGGAACCGACAGCTCATCGCTCGCCGGGCTCATCGGGCCACTGGCAGGGCGCGCCGCTTCGACCTACTCCATAGGCTTCGATGCGGCCGGATATGACGAGATGGCCTACGCACGCTTGGCGGCCAGCCGATTCGGCTGCGAGCACCATGAGTACTACGTGACACCGGATGACCTGGTGCGCAGCATCGCCGATGTCGCTGGTGCCTACGATCAGCCCTTTGGTAATTCGTCCGCATTGCCGGCCTTTTATTGCGCCAAGTTCGCGCGCGAGGACGGTGTCACCAAACTGCTTGCAGGCGACGGCGGTGACGAGCTGTTTGGCGGCAATTCACGCTACGCCATGCAGCGCATCTTTGGCTGGTATGGCCTCATCCCTCAAAGCCTGCGGCAGGGTGTGATGGAGCGCGTGTTTCGGCCTGGCGCCTTCAACGCCATACCCCTGTTGCGCAAGGGCGCGGGTTATGTTGAGCAGGCCAAGGTGCCCATGCCAGATCGACTGCAGATGTACAACCTGCTGCGTCGACTGGGCTACGACGATGTGCTGGAGCCGGCATTTCTGGCGGCGGTGGACCAGACCGGCACGCTACGTCACCAGCGCGAGGTGTGGGAGCAAGCGAGGACCGATCACGACATCAACCGCACGTTGGCCTACGACTGGCGCTACACCTTGGCCGAGAGTGACTTGCCCAAGGTCAGGGGCACGACGCAACTGGCTGGCGTGGGTGTGGGCTTTCCGTTTCTGGATCGCGAGCTGCTTGAGTTCTCGATGCGCCTGCCGCCCGAGTACAAGCTCAAAGGCCTGAAGCTGCGTTGGTTCTTCAAGGAGGCACTGCGTGGCTTCTTGCCCGATGAGATCCTGGCCAAAAAGAAGCAGGGTTTCGGACTGCCCTTCGGTGTGTGGGCAACCCGGCATGCAGCGCTGGGCGACCTTGCGGCCGACTCACTGCAGAGCTTTTCTCAGCGCGGGATCGTTCGCCCGGCGTTCATTCAAACGCTGTTGAAAACCCTCTTGCCAGCGCATCCTGGCTACTACGGCGAGATGGTGTGGATTTTGATGATGCTGGAGCAGTGGCTGCGAAAGCATGCGCCGGGCTTTTCGATGCGCGCCGGCTAAAGCGCCCCAGCGCGCCGACTTGGGGCGTGCGCCCAACAAACAAGGCGCAAACGGTCGCTGCGGGTCGAACCAGCTTCGCCCGCTCGAGCCGTATTACTCGGTATGGGCCCAACGCCTGCGGCGCACCACGCCAATAAGCACCGCCAGGCCAGCCAGCATCATGACGGCACCACCCGGCTCGGGGACGGCCTGCGCCGACAAGGAGATGGCGTCGATATTGACCGGGCCTGAGGTTGCCGTGAATGTGAGGGTTGTGCTCCCCGACACCGGCGCCACAAAGTCCCAGACAAAGTCGCTCCAGGAGGCTCCTGCCGCGCGGCTGAAATGCTGGGTGCCGATGCCATTGCTCAAAGTGACATCAACATTTGGTGCACCTGCATCACCATTGATGCCCGCCATTGAAAAGCTCAAGCGGTAGTTGGTGTTGGCCACCAGCGGGACGTTTTGACGCACGCCGGTACCCGAATCACCCAGGTAATTGACGTACATCATTTGGGTGCTGGTGCGCGCCGTCGGCCAGGTCAAACCCGCGCCGGAGTACAGAGATTCCACCAGGCAGCTGCCACGGTTGCCGACCGGGCCAAAACTGGTCCAGCTACCGGCCGTGGCGTTCTGATAGCAACTGATGGTGACCGCATTGGGCGCCTCAAAATCGCTGTTCAGCACCAAATTTTGAGCGCTGCTCTGCGCAGCAAAAAGGGTCATCGCAGACGTCAGGGCAAGCCCTAGCATGATTTTCATGGCAGCCTCTCTTGGGACAAATAGCAATCGCATTCCGTGACGGCCGAGTTTAGGCCGTGACCGCTCAGATTCTCCCCCCTGTTCCAGGGGAAAGTAACACGATTTCGACGGGTGTTGCAGTTGCTTACTGCGCACTTGAAACCCGAACGCTGGATCGATGCCGCGCGTATTCAAGCCTCGCGCCGGTGGCCGAACGACAGCCGCTGCCCTTGCGCTTCAGCCACGGACGCGGGCCTGATATCTGGCACGCAGCCAACGCAGCGCCGGCCGCTCCACCCAACGCGAACTGGCGTCAGCCAATGCCAGACTGATGACAAGCGCCAAAAGCACCGCCCAGGGCAAGGCCAGGCCCGCGTGCAAGGCCGTGAGTTGCACGCTCCAGCCGATGTTCTCGTGCAGCAAATAAAGCGGGTAGGAAATCGCCCCGAGCCACAGCAACACGGGATTGCGCAGCCAGGGCAATCGGCCGCTGGCGGCCAGAAACACCGTGGCACCCAAGAGCAATGCCAGCAAGGCCAGCCACCACGCCCACACGACGGCCAGTGTGGCCAATGCGGCCGTTGCCAAAATCAGGCTGCTGCGGCGTTCAGCGGGTGCAGACTTGCTGCGAAACAGGTAGATCGCTACCCCGAGTGAAAACCAGGGAATAAATTGCAAAATGAGTAGGCGAGACACCGTCCAGGACAGGCTCACGCCGAAGATCTGCTCGGCAAGGTGATAGACCATGCGCAGGGCCAGCAGCGCGCACAAGGCCCAGGGGGTTCGGCTCAACTGCCCAAACCGGTAGAGCGTGAACATTCCGGCGTAGAACAGCAGCTCGACCTCCAGTGTCCAGTACACGCCATCGACATGCGGCACGCCGAACAACCCGTGCAGCATGATCACGTTCCCCAAGGCGCTGGCCCCATCCACCAGCTTGCCAGGCAAACCCAGCCAATGGGTGATGGTGAAGGTCAGGACGATGGCCAGCCAATAGGCTGGAAACAGGCGGCTGAATCGGGACACCACGAAGTCCATGGGCCGGCGGGTGCGGTCCAGCGTCATGAAGATGACGAAGCCGCTGATGATGAAAAACAAGTTGACGCCATAGTGCCCGTGGGCAAATTCCCACGGCAAAGCTGGCGTAGGCGCATACAGCTCGCGAAACCGCGTGCTGTAGTGGAAGAGCACCACCGCCATGGCGGCCACGCCGCGCAGCGCATCAACCTCCTGCAGCCGACCCGCTCCGCTATCGGTGGCGCCAGAGCTCATGGCTTTTCGAGCGTCACCAGGATCCATCCACGCAGGAAGCGCAGGGCATGGAAGCGGCTGATGAGCTTCTCGAAGCAGGTGCCAAGGAAGAACAAGGCGCCGTTGAACATCAGATAGTTTGGATACTGGCTGAGGTAGTCGAATTCGGTGACCCGCAAACCGGCCGTGGCGGCCAGGTCATCGACCGCCGCCCGGGTGTTGGTCTTGTAGGCGGTGGGGAAGGTGTCTTCCTCTTCGCGACCTTCAACCCGCTTGACGATGCCGGCATGGAAGCGATTGGGAATGGCGCGCGCCACCAGGGTGCCGTAGTCCCACATGTTGGCGGTCAGAAACACAATCTTGCCGCCCGGGCGAAGCACCCTTTGGAACTCGTTGTAGACGCTTTGGGGATCGGTCAAATGTTCGAAAACGCTGCGTGAAATGATCAGGTCAACACTGGCATTGGGCAGCGGAAGTCGCGCCAGATCTGCGTTATAGGTTTCAATGCCAGTTGGCACATCGGTGAAGTCAACGAGCTCGACACCGATCAGACGGGGCACCTTACCCAGGAATTTGCGCAACACAGGCACCGTGCGTCCACAACCCGCATCGAGCAGCGTTTGCGTGGCTGCGCTGATCAGATCGTGCGCGCGGGCCTCAAAGCTCGCATAGGGGTGCACTTTGTCGCCGTAGTACTTTTGCAGCAGGCGATTGGCAAGCTCAGTCATTGTTCGATGTCCTCATCTCTCATGTGGTGCGGCCAAGCGGCGTCGCACCCGATAGTGGTGTTGCAATTCCCGCCTCCTTGGCCTCCTTGGCCCCCTTGGCCTTCAGGGCCAGGTGGTCTCGCCAGCTGGCATCCACGGCAATCACCAGGGCCAGGAGGTAGTAGGGAACGTCCAGATAGGCCAGTGACAAAAATGCGCCCCCCACCGCGAAACCCACCAAACTGACCTGAATCATGGGCATCAATGCCGGCACCCAGACCCCGAAGTCTGGATCGCCCCTGGTGGCCTTACCCAAGCGGCCAGCACCGCGCCAGATGGCCACACCCAGGGCAATGAAGAGGATGAAGCCTGGAAATCCGTGTTCACCCAAGGTCTGCAAATAGATGCTGTGCGCCACGAAGATGGCACCTTCGAACTGCGCGAACTCCTCCCCGGTGGGCCGATAGCGCTCAAAGACCATGGCGTTGTCGGCTGAAAATCCAGCGCCTATGAGCGGCCGATCCAGGGCGCAATTGAGCAAGGTCTTCCAGGTGTAGATGCGCGACATCGCCGAGCCATCGGCGTTGTAGGACTGGATCGAGTCCATGCGCGAGGTCCAGCTCGCGGGCATGAAGGCCACGGAGACCAGCAGCACCGAAGCGATCAGCATGGACATGACGAGCGGGCGCTTGCTCTTCAATGCCAGCAGAAAAGCCATGGCCACGACCGCAAGGAGCGCGCCCCGGGACTGGCTTCCCAGGATGCCAAAGCAGGTCGCGAAGATGGAAAACAGCACCCCCGCACGCAGCCACTTGGACGTCGCGGTCTGGTACAGGTAGGCCATCAGCGGGACCATCATCACCAGGACCACGGCCAGTTCGTTGTTGCCCTCAAGCATGCCCGGCGGGCCCCACACCCGGCCGCCACCGCCCGTGGCCAGTGTCCAGACGCCACCCTTTACGCCATAAAAGGCGATCGAGACAACGATCACCCAAATCAGCCGGTCCACCTGCACCCGCCCGCGCACGAGCATCAGCATCACCAGCAGCATCAATTGCGTCTTCATGACGAAGACCCATCGCTCGATGACGATGTCGCGCTGGTTGATGGCGAAAAAAGAGGTCAGCGTCATCCAGCCCAGGAAGGCCAGCAAGGTGAACGTCACCATCGTCATCGGCAGCGGACGCCTTTGGCGGCTCATCAGAAAACCCACCAAAGTGGCCAAGGCCACCAAGTGGGCAAACGGAATGGCCTTGGCAAAACCGTAGACGGCGCGATGCGGGTTCATCAACGACAACCAGGCCCAGCCATAAATGCCGATCACCGGGTTGCGCAGGATGAAGGGCAGCATGCCAAAGACGATGCTGGTGACCAGGATGTCGCGCACGGTCTTACTGCCTTGGTTGCGTCACGGCGTGACTGACGATGTAGCGAAATTTGCCGGATCGCTCGGGCGCAATCTCTGCAACCCTGTCGACATCGACCCTCACCAGGTCGCCCAGGCGGCGCTTGAAGCCGGCCACGATGGTGTCGGTGGAATCCGGTGAAAAACCGTCGCCCACCACCAGCAGCACGCGGCAATGCTCGCGCGTCTCTTGAATCACCTTGAAGGCCTGAATGCCGGGCAGGTCGCGCAGGATGTAGATCAGTGACAGGCCGTGCATCACAGTGCCGTCGGCGGCCACCACGAAGTCCGTCGTCCGGCCCTGGATCTCTTTGAGCATGGGCAGGCCTCGGCCGCAGGCGCAAGTGCGGCTGTCCTTGACCGCGACGTCGCCAGTGCGGTAGCGAACAAAGGGGAAATCGCGTGTGCCCATATGGGTCACCACGACTTCGCCGGGCTGACCATCGGGCACAGGTTCGCCAGCTTGATCCACCAGCTCAACAATGATGTCCTCAGACATCAAGTGCATGCCGCCCTGCGGGCACTCGTGCGCGATGAAGCCCGCGTCGCGACCGCCGTAGCCGTTGGCCACGGGGCAGCCGAACGCCTCGCTGATGGCCTGCCGTTGCTCGTCATAGAGCCGCTCCGAGGTGACAAAGACCACCCGAATGCCCAGGTCGTTGAGCGCGACGCCATGGCGCTTGGCGTACTGGGCGATGTGTGTCAGGGCCGAGGGATAGCCGAACAGCATGCGCGGCCGCCGCTGGCTTATGGCTTGAACAAACTGGCCAAGCTTGGCCTCCGACATCTCGAACGCCGGCAACAGACTGCTGCGCAACATGGCGTCGCGCAGCCGCCGCACGCGGTCCTGTGCTCCCAGCTCGATGGGTGAGCCCCAGATCACCATCTCCGGGTCACCAATGTCCACGCCCCACCAGCGTGTCGCGCGCCACTTCGCCGCCACGTCGTGGCTGCTGCGCTGCTTGCCGATGAAAAAAATCAGTGGCTCACCCGAGGAGCCACCGGTGTTGTAGCGCGCCAGCGGCCCATGGTCCAGCGCCTTGAGCTGCTCCTGATGGCTGCGAATGACGGTCTTGGTCAGAAAGGGCAGCGCCCGCAGTGCCTGCACGCTGTCCACGGCAGCCGGATCGAAATGCAGCTCGGCGAAGACCTGTCGGTAGTAGGGCACCTGCGCGCCGATGTCCATCAAAAACGCGCGCAGGCGCTGCGCCTGATCAGACGCCAATGCGGCTGGCGTGGCCCACTGGCTTTGCTCCAGGCGCTGCCT
The DNA here is from genome assembly GCA_043720415.1 of Ideonella sp. Lineage (GTDB taxonomy): Bacteria > Pseudomonadota > Gammaproteobacteria > Burkholderiales > Burkholderiaceae_C > Pseudaquabacterium. The sequence goes on along the minus strand of JAYSSS010000046.1, from coordinate 7,147 downwards.
TATGGCCACCGAGTCATGGCCTTTCAGGCGTTCATGCAACGGGAACAGCAGGCCCGCGCACACCTTGGAGTAAAGGCTCAAGTGGCACCCCGCGACGCGGCAGCGCGGGTGTAGGCGTCGCGCCAGAGCTGCATGACGCGCGCCCAGGAATAGCGCTCAACCTCGGCGCGCCCCGCCTGCGCCAACCGGGTGGCCAGCGACGGGTCGTTCAGGACGCGCAGTGCGGCCGCAGCCATGGCCGCGGCGTCGCCAATGGGCACCAGCAGGGCCGTCTGCTCATGCACCACCATGTCGGGGATGCCGCCAGCATCGGTGCTGACCACGGGCACGCCGCAGGCCAGGGCTTCCAGGATGGAGATCGGCATGTTGTCCACGGTGCTCGGGTTGAGCATGCAATCGGCGCTGGCGTACAAGGCAGCGATGTCGGCGTTGTCAATGCGGCCGGAGAAGCGCACCGCCTCGGCCACACCCAGATTGGCCGCCAAAGCCTGCAACTCCGCGCCTTGCGGGCCACTGCCGGCCACCGTCAGGCGTGCATCGACCAGGGTCTTGCGCAGCAGCGCAAAGGCCTGCAGGGCCGTGGCGATGTCGTAAATGGCTTCCAGGTTTCGCGTGACGATCAGGTGTGCTGCGGCAGCCGCTGGTCTGGGCGCCCGAAGCCCAAACCGCGACAGGTCGATGACGTTCGGAATGATCTCGGCGCTCAAGCCATGCTTGGCAAACACGCGCTGCAAAAAGCCCGACGGCGTGACCCTCAAGGTGGCCCTGGCCAAGCTGGCGTTCACATGGTTTGGGGCGTCTGCAAAAAACGGATCGGCGTTGCCGCCTCGGTAGTTCACGATCGTCGCCACGCCACGCCTTCTGGCCAGTACCAAAGCCGGCCAGGCCAGCAGGTACCAAGCCAGCCCGGAGTTGGCAAACACATGGACGACATCGACACGGCCCAGGCTGCGCCACAGATCCACCAGGTAGGGCAAAAGCCGAAACACCGCACGCAACACAGGCAGCCGCTCGACCAGCCTGGGCCGGTAGGGCGCATTGGTGCGCACAAGGCAGACATCGACGGCCTCCAGGCGCAACAAGCGCAGCAATTGCTCACACTGGTTGGCCATGCCACCCGAGGGCGGTGGCAATGGCCCGACGATGCAAAGCCGAGGCCAAGGAGCGCCCCCAAACCTGCCGCTTCGCGTCAGGCCCCCCGCGGGGGATGAGAAAACTTGGGAGCGGCCCGGCGTTTTCTCATGAGATGCAGGCGGCGAAGACTCGGTCACGTTTGGATTGCCTTGCATTCAGGGCCGTGCGGTGGCTGGCGTGCTGCGGCGCCTGAGCCGCCAGGCCACGCCCAGGCCGACGATGGCCAGTGCCCCAATCAAAGCCGTCGCGCCGAGCCGGAGTTTCAAGTTGTGCATCGCCTGGCGCTGCGGCAGATTCTTGTCGTTGGGAAGGACGCGAATGGTCGGTTGCACGCCCTGCACGATGCCACCCAGTTGTTCCAGCGATCGAGACACATTCGCCAGTGCCCGCGCAATGAACGCGCGATCCTGGCTGAACACATTGTTTCCCCACCACAGGTACCACTCGGACACCCCGCGCTGGTAGTACGCCAAGGCCTTGGCGTCATCGTCGTAGCCCAGGCGTGCGCCGGCATACAGAGGGCGCAATTGCAAAGTGCTCGACTTCGCCGTCAGTGCCTGCTGAAGCTGCAGGGCCGACAGGGGCTCATCGTCACCATCGACAAAGTAATAGTTGTTGAAGACATCCACCGCCTGCCAGCGCTTTAACTGCCGATTCCAGATCTCGGGCAGCACATGGCCGTGGCCGCCAAATCCGTCGAACGAGAAGGCCCAATACCGCACCGGCAGCTCGACCGACAAGGCCATGGCGGTGAACACGCGTACGAAATCTGCGCAGTAGCCGCCCCCTTGGGTGACGATGTTGCTGTAGGTGGAGCGAAGGTCCGATTTCAGCGCCCCGCCCTTGAGCGACTCACCTTTGAGCAGCTGTGTGCTGATTGCCACCGCCTTGCCCCAGTCGCCATCGATCTTGTCAATGCCCAAGCGGCTCACAAGCTCCGTAAAAAATGGGTCCTTCGGGCCTGCTTCGGAGAGGTAGCTTGACGGCGCCTCGGGCGGCTCCCAATCAAAGCCAGGGGCCAGATCGGTGCCAATCAATATGGCGTTGCGCAGACGCACCAACTCAGCGCTGCTGCTCATGTACGGGGCCAGGCTCAGCACGGCCGCTGCCAGCAGCAGCACGCTCGTCCACAGCCAGGATTTCCAGCTCAGCCATTTGCTGCCAGGGCGTGGTGCCCAAGGGGGTTGCCCGGATCGCACATCGGCTGCGTGGTGTGGCGGCGAGGCCTTGGCCTCCAGTGCAACGGCCCGCGGCGGCCTGACTTTGCCCTTGCTTTGGCCTGCTGTTGGCGGCGGCACAGCATTGGCCGCCGGCACTGCAGGCATGTCCACGCGAGCGCCACTCGACATCAGGTCAAGTGAGGCAGGAAGAGTCACATGACTCACCAGCTCAGCCCCTGCACCGCCGATTGCCACTGGACGCTCTGCTTGGGTTTGACCAAATCAAGCACGATCTGATCTGCGCGGCTGTGGCTGGCGACGGCTTCGATCAGCTGCGCATCGTTTGAGCCCAGGACGATCAGCTCGGCGACGTCAATGACCTCTTCCAACGTCGGCCGCAGCATCTGCCCAATGTGCGGCAGGTGCTTCTCGATGAAGCTCTTGTTCGCGCCCAAGAGCTTGGCCAGGCTCACTTCGGGATCAAAGATGCTGAGCTCGCAGCCCTTGCCGATGAGTTGCTCGGCCAGGGTCACCAATGGGCTCTCGCGCAGATCGTCGGTGCCGGTCTTGAACGACAGGCCGACAAAGGCGATGCGCCGCTTGCCCGTGGCCATGATCTTGTCGAGCGCCTGGTCGAGGTGGTTGCGGTTGGAGGGCAGGATGGCGCTCAGCATGGGCACCTCGACATCATGGATCTTGGCCAGGTAGGACGTGGCGCGCAGGTCCTTGGGCAGGCATGAGCCGCCAAACGCAAAGCCTGGCTTCAAGTAGGCCTTGGAAATATTGAGCTGGGTGTCTTGGCAGACCAGATCCATCACCTCAAAGGGATCCACCCCGAGCGCCTCACACAGCCTGGCCGTTTCATTGGCAAAGGTGATCTTCAGCGCGTGAAAGTTGTTGCAGCAGTACTTCATCATCTCGGCAGAACGCACCGAGGTCTTGAGGAATTTGCAGGGCAAATGACCGAATAGCGCCTGCAGGCGCTCGGCGGCATGTTCATGGTTGGCGCCCACCACCGTGAAGGGCGGCTTGTCGTAGTCGCGGATCGACGAGCCTTCGCGCAGGAACTCGGGCTGAAAGCACAGGAAAAAGTCGACCCCGTCCTTCTTGCCCGATGCGGATTCGATGATGGGCCGCAGCACATCCTCCACCGTGCCGGGCACCAGCGTTGAGCGGAACACGACCACATGCTTGGCCGCCTTGTCACGGATGGCCAGGCCCAGCTCGGCCGACAGACGCAGGATGGCGCCCTGGTCCTGGCTGCCATTGGCAGCTGACGGTGTACCCACACACACCAGTGAAATCTCGCTGTCGTGCACCGCCTGCTGGGCATCGGTGGTCACCTTCACCCGGCCACTGGCGGCCACCTGCTGCATCAAATCGACCATGCCCTCTTCGACCACGGGCGTTTTGCCCGCGGCGATGAGCTCAAGTTTGGTGCGATCGATGTCCACGCCTATGACCTCGTGCCCGTCCCGCGACAGGCAAGCCAGGGACACCGCGCCCACATAGCCCAATCCAAAAATGCTGATCTTCATCTGTACGATCCAAGGGTTAGGTGCTGTGCTCAGGCACGGTGTGCGTGCAACCTGCCGAAGCTGGTGGTGCAGCGCTCGATGATGGCGTCCAGCCGCTTCATCGATCCTGCCCAGGCGTGATGGCTGAGCATGCGCTCGCGCCCAGCCTGCGAAAAGCGTTGGCGTTCCGCCCGGTCTTGCACCAATTTCAAGACCGCGGCCGCGGTGTCGGCCGGGGTATCGGCCACCAACAGGTGTTCGCCGGCGACGGCGTCCACACCGCCCGCAGCAATCGTGCTGGTGACCACGGGCACGCCCATGGCCATGGCTTCCAGAATCTTGTTCTGCGTGCCGCGGGCGATGGCCAAGGGCGCCACCATCAGCGCCGAGCCCCGAATGTGGGGCCGCACATCGGGCACCGAGCCGGTGACGGTGACGCCGGCGATCTGGCTCAGGGCGCGCATCTCCGGCGTTGGGTCAGCGCCAACGATCAAGAGCTTCAGGCTGGGGCGCTGCAAGCGCAGCAGCGGCCAGGTCTGCTGACAAAACCGCGTCATGCATTCCTGGTTGGGGTAGTAGTCCATGCGGCCGATGAAGCTGATGGTGTCGGCGTCATAGGGCTGCTCGCCCGGGCTGAAGAACTCGGCGTCCACGCCATTCGGAAACCAGTCGGTGACGGCGCCGGTGCCATAGTCATTGAGCGTTTCCCACTCGGCCCGGGTGGTGGCGGTGCACAGGTCAAAGGCCCGCGCCAGGCGCTTCTCGGCCCACAGCATCTTGCTGCCCTCGAGCGTGTAGCCCCACGACAGCGGCCAGGGCTTGTAGTGGGCGTACTCCAGCCACTTTTGCGAATCCATGTCGCCGAAATCCAGGATCTTGGGCACGTCAGTGACGTGTTCAACGTACTGCGCCACCGATGAGCAGTGCACAAAGATCAGGTCCCACGGCTTGCTGGCCAACTGCTGGCGCACCCGGCGCGCCAGGTCGGCCGAGTAGAAGTAGCCCATTGATGAGGGCGTGGTCAGTGGCAGGCGCGCAATCATGCGGGCGTACTGCAGCGGCTCACTCACCATGCCGATCTCGCTGGCGGCGCAGTGCGGCGCGATGCCCTGGCCTTCCAGGCTCTCGGCCGCCGATCGAGCCAGCGAACACACCGTCACCTGGTGGCCCACGGCCGTGAGGTGGCGGATCATGTTGAAGGGCCGAATCTTGCCGCCGCGCTTGGGCGGAAAGGGGAAGCGGTGGCAGATGTAGAGGATGTTCATGCCGCACCCATGGCCAACTGGCTCTTGGCGCCCGTGGGCAGGTGGCTCTTGAGCTCGGCCGCCACATCCGCCGGGTCGCGCCTGTCCAAGGTGACGCGGCTCCAGATTTCCAGGTTCATGAGGGCGATCAGGGCGTCGGTGCCATCGATGCGATTGGCCTCATGGTCGGCCACCAATTGATCGATCACCGGTTGGCGAAACAGGCCTCGCCGGTTCACCACGGCGGGCGACAGCAACTGCCGCAGCATGGGCGCCAACTCGCGCTTGAGCCAGGCACCCATGGGCGTGCCAAAACCGCGCTTGGCGCGGTGCAGGATGTCCTGCGGCAGCATGTCGGCCAGTGCCAGCTTCATCAGGTGCTTGAGCTTGCCGTCGCGCACCTTCAGGGCCGAGGGGATCGATGCGGCCAGCTCCACCAAAGTGTGGTCCAGCAGGGGCACGCGGCATTCCAGTGACACCGCCATGCTCATCTTGTCGGTGAGCATCAACAGGTCATCGGGCAATTGCGTCTCGGCATCCACCGCGAACATGCGGTTGAGCTCGTCGGTCGTGCCGGCCGCGCCAAAGGCTTCGGCCAGGGGATCGGTGTGGCGCAGATCGGGGTGCATCAACATCGAGGCGATCACGTCCCGCGGCATCACCTGCAGGTAGCTGCGGTAGCGCTCATCGGCATGCATTTCGGCCGAGCCGATGAAGCCCTTGGCCAGGCGCAGCATGTTGAGCGCGCCGGAGTGCCGATCCGAGGGTAGATGCCGCGCCGCCGACACCGCAAGCTGCCGCACCCATGCGGGCAAGCGGTGGAACTTGGCCGCATAGTGCGCGCCCAGGTAGCGGCGATAACCACCAAACAGCTCGTCCCCGCCCACGCCGGAAAGGATCACCTTCACGTCCTGGCGCGCGAACTCCGACACCAGGTAGGTGGTCAAGAACGCCGTGTCCGACACCGGCTCGTCCATGTGCCACAGCAGGCGCGGCAGCAGGCCCACGACATCGGGCTTGACGACGATCTCGCGGTGCTGGGCCCCAAACAGCTTTGCCACCTGGCGCGCATAGGGCAGCTCGTTGTAGAGCGTCTCGGCCGCCCCGCCTTCAAAGCCGATGGCATAGGTGCGCACCGGGTGCGAGGTGTGCTTGGCCATGAAGCCGACCACCGCGCTGGAATCGACGCCGCCGGACAGAAATGCGCCAATCGGCACATCGCTGACCATTTGCATTTGCACCGAGGCTTCCATCTGCGTGCGAATGCGGGACACCCACTCGGCTTGGCTGACATTGCGGTCGATGCGATCCGACAAACGCCAGTAGCGCCACTCGCGCACCTTGCCGCCCTCGATGGCCAGCAGCGTGGCCGGAGGCAATTTGCGAATGCCTTTGAAGATGGAGCCAGGCGCGGCCACATAGCCCAGGTGCAGGTAGCCGGCCACGGCGCTGGTGTCGAGCTCGGCACTGGCGCCAGGCAGGGCCAGCAGGGCCTTGGCCTCGGTGGCAAAGGCCAGCCGCTGGCTGTCTTGCATCACATACAGCGGCTTGATGCCCAGGCGATCACGCCCAATCAACAGGCGGCGGCGGCGCGTGTCCCAGAGCGCGAAATCGAACATGCCGTTCAAGCGATGCACGAAGGCATCGCCTTCGGCGGCATACAGGTGCAGCAGCACCTCGCTGTCCGACGCCGTCTTGAACTGGTAGCCCTTGGCCTGCAGCTCGGCGCGCAGCTCACGGTAGTTGTAGACCTCGCCGTTGAGGAGCGCCTGGATCTGGCGGTCCTCGTTGGCCACGGGATGGTCCGCCTCGTGGGAGAGGTCGACGATGGAGAGCCGGCGATGCGCGAGGCCGATCCCGGGCACGCCGCCTTCGGAGAAGAAGCCCTCGGCGTCCGGCCCGCGATGGGCGAGGGCGTCCGCGATGCGCTTCAGCTCCGCGCGAAAAGGCTCGCTGCCGTCGAAGGTCACGATCCCGCCGATGCCGCACATCAGGCCCAGCCACGCGCTTTGTACCAGAGGTGCTTGAGCGCCTCCTCGGCGCGCAGCCGTCGCGCGCGTGCCGGCGGGCCGGCGTCGGGCACCGGGGCGGG
>JAYSSS010000045.1:0-41440 GCA_043720415.1 Ideonella sp. | reverse complement strand
TGGAAAGCGTGATCTACATCGTGAAGGGCCGCGCCCGCATGCGCTGGGGCGAAGCGCTGGAATTCACCGCCGAAGCCGGGCCGGGTGACTTCATTTACGTGCCGCCCTTCGTGCCGCACCAGGAGATCAACGCCAGCGCCACCGAGACGCTGGAGTGCGTGCTCTGCCGCAGCGACGGTGAGGCGGTGGCAGTGAACCTCGACATCGCGCCCGTCGAGAAGCCCGAAGCCGTGGCCTGGATCGACCCGATTCACCGGGGCTGAGCGCCAGGCCCGACGCCGCCAGCCGGTCCAAGAAATCAGCCCCACGGCCCCGCCTTTGCCCCCTCCCCGGGGGGTGATTTGACCAGGCGATTGGCGCAGCATCCTCAGTCGCTGAACACCCGTCGCGCATCGCGCGATGACGGTCAATGTCACAGCGACAAGGAGACAGGCCATGGACTTCCAAATGCTTTCGGCAAGCTTCGACGACACCAGTCCGGGGGTGAGCAGCACCGCCACCGACGACCGCCGGGTGCTTTCCGTGCTTTTCGATGAGCTGGTGATCAAAAGCGAGCGCGCCGACACCGACCTCGCACCCCAGGTGCGCCGTGTCGAAGGCGTCATCCAGTGCGCCGGCACGGGCTGGATCAGTGTGCAGCTGCGCGGCGTCGCGCTGGTGGCCGGGGCGCATGGCTATGCGCACGTGACGGGCTGGGTCAACGGCAGGCGTTTGCGCGCCTCGGCCCATGTGCCGGGCGAGCCCTTTGTCGCGGCCGCGGTGGCACCGGTGGGCGCCGATGGCCGGCTGCGCATCTCCCTGCTGATGCTGGCGCAGCGTGACCTGGCCGAGGCCGATTCGGCGGCGCAGTGCTGGGTGGACAGCATTGATCTTGCGGTGGTGGACTGGCCGCGCCAGCGCAAGGGAGCGCCGGCATGAGCGCCACCACGGCAACGCTTGTGGCGCCGTGGCGCCGCCTCACCGCCGCCGCCACGGCCGCGGCCCTGCTGCTGGGCAGCGCCGGCTGCGCCTCGCCGTATCACTTCTCCTCGCGCCTGGACACCAAGCTGCCGGGTGGCGATGAGGCATCCACCGCGGGCTCGAAGTTGGCCGGCGATCTGCACCTGTCGCTGGCCGCGCTGATGGACCAGCGCCGTCAGCTCTGGCAGGCCGCGGGCGAGCTGGAACAGATGAAGACCGCCACCGCCCTGGGCCTGATCGGCCTGGTCTCGGCGGGCATGTACCGCGGGCTGCGCGGTGACGAATCCAAAGGCTGGCTGCAGCGCGCCGGGCTGTTGGCCTCGGCCACCTATGCGGGCGCCAACTGGCTGGAGCCGAGCGCGCGCCAGCGCATCTACCTGGGCGGGGCCATGTCACTGACCTGCCTGGCCCTGGCCACCGCGCCGTATGAGATGTCGAAGGCCGAGTTCGACAAGGTCAAGGATGCCGTCGCCGCAAGCCGCGTCGGGCTGGAGCGGCTGGCCAGCACCCTGCGCCTGGTGGGCCGCTACCCCTATAAATCCGACACCTGGTGGCTGGTGCGCGGCGGCTGGAACAAGCTGCGCTGGGCCAACCGCGTGCTCGACAGCGCCGATGTGGCCATGGGCAACATCGAGCGCGCTGGCCCGCAGCTGTTGCAGATGACGGCCACACTGGCCGGCGAGGTCGGCATCCAGGTCAACCGCGTCAGCAAGGATTTGAGCGAGCTGACATCGGCGCTGGCCTTGCTCAAGCCCAATGCCAATTTGTTGATGGGCAGCGAGATCTTTCCGCCACCGAAGAAGGACGATGTCGATGCCGATCCGCCGGACGGTGCGACCGATAAAGATCCGTCGGAAGACAAGGCCGGGGCCAAGACGGCGTCGGCAGCGAAGAAGGATGTGCAGTGCGGCGCCACGACGACCGAGACCACAGACACCCCGAAGACGCCTGTGGCGCCTGCCACGACACCGGCCGCCGCGCCCCCTGCGGACGCGTCGGCCAAGGCCGCCGCCGAGTCCGCCGCCAAAGCAGTGTCGGCCGCCGCCTCGGCCGCGGTGTCGGCTGCGGCAGCGGCGTCATCGGCGGCTTCGGCCGATGCGGTGGCGCGCAAGCTGGCCGAGCAGGCCAGGGCGCGTGGGCATGATGCGAATCAGGCGAAGCGGGTTGAAACGGCGCTCAAAGAGGCTGCAAAAGCCCTCGACGCCCACCTCGGCACCGTCGCCAGCTTCGTGCAACGCGTTTCCGCCGCGCGCAAGGCCATCGAGCTGCCGGCGGCCTGCGGCAGCGGCGTGGTCACCCTGGTGCCGGCCAAGCGCGAGCTGGTGCTGCAGGCCGGCGAGACCTTCCAGTTCATCTTGCAGGGCGACAACGGCAAGGCCAGTGCGGACTTCCTGGGTGCCGCACTCACGCGCGACGAGCTCGACCTGTCCATGCCGATGACCCAGGCCAGCACCGCGGTGCGCCTGACCGCGGGTGGAAAATTGAGCAAGCCCGTCAACACCGTGGTGCGCATCACCGACAGCAAGGGGCAGGAGTCCTTCAACATCAGCGTCAAGGTCTGTCCGGCCGGGGCGTGACGCGATCTACGAGGAGCATCACCATGAACAAGACCCTGTGGACCACCGCCCTGTGGCTTCTGGCTGCAATCGCCCCGGCGCACGACGCCCATGCCTGGGGCGCCAAGGGCCACAGGCTCACGGCGCTGATCGCCGAGCAACTCTTGTCGCCCTCGGCGCTCGCCCAGACCAAACTGATTCTGGGCGGCATGAGTCTGGCCAGCGCCTCGGTCGACATGGACGTCAACCGGCCCGCGCTGGCGGCCTCCCATCCGGGATCGGACAAGTGGCACTACGACGACCGACCGACCTGCGATGCCGATGCGCCCAAGACCCACTATTGCCAGGGTGAACATTGCGCGTCGGCCAAACTCATACAGTATTCGCGGACACTGATGAACGTGCAGAGCAGCGTGGCGACCAAACGCTTCGCCCTGCTCATCGTCACCCACCTGGCCGGCGACATCCACCAGCCACTGCACGCCGCCGATCATGACGACGATGGCGGCAACGGGATTTTGCTCACCGGCATCTGGGACAAGAAACCCAAGCTGCACACGGTGTGGGACACCGACTTTGTGCGCCTTGCTCTGGAAAGGCAGAAGCTCAAGGACAAGAGCGACAGGGAGATTGCAGCGATCCTGGCCGCGCAGATCTCCGACGCTGACAAGGAAGGCTGGCGCAAGGGGCGCGTCGATGCCTGGATGCAGGAGTCCTACGACCTTGCCGTGGGCACGGCCTATGGCGCACTGCCCGACTTCGCGTGCGAGGTGTTCAAGTCCGGTGGCAAGAAGATCACCTTGTCCGACACCTACATCGACAAGTCGGTGGCGCTTATCCCCGATCAGTTGAAGAAGGGCGGCGTGCGACTCGCCGCCATCCTCAACCGCGCGCTGTCGTCGCCGGCCGATGCCGCCAAGGGCTTTGTTCGCGCTGGCAAGTTGTGATCGCTTGCCAGAGCGCGCAATGACGCCGGACTTCAAGCCTTGGCTGTCGCCGTAATCGGTCTGCGGATGAGAGAACAGCGGCGCGGTGCTGTCCAGTGACTTCAGGCGTTGGGTAAATTGCGCAAGGTAAGTGTCCCGTTCTGCGGCGCTGGGCTTGCCCGGCATCCAGGCGGCAAGCGGCGGTAGCACGGTGAATGCCGTGTAGGCCCGGATGCCGTTGTCGATGTGCCAGAGCACGTCGTGCAGGTCACCATCGATGCCGGCGGGCTCGTACAGAGCTGTAAGCGAGCAGCCATCCCACCTTGATTCCCACCGCGGTGTTGCCGACGAGGGTGTCCACCAAAGCTCCTGGTGGACGCCATGAATCGATCCAAGACCCTTACGCGTCGGCGCCACGGCGCTGAGTTCAGGGCCCAAGTGCTGGCGGCCTGTGCCGAACCTGGCGCATCTGGGGCTGCTGTTGAGCAGGCCTACGCGCTGCGATGACTCGCATCGATGGTTTGTGTTTGGCTGTGCTGCCGCAGGGCAAGCACCTCACAGAGCACGGTCAGCGCAGCCATGGAAACCTGCGGTGGACCAAGCGTCATCCGGCTGCAGACTGAGGCATCAAACCTTCACGCTGAATATTGTTTGGTTAGGTCAACATCTTGGCCTTCAGGCCAGACGCCCGATACGTCTGTACCTGCTTCAAACACCGCTCCAGCCGCTCTCGATCCACCCCCTGCGTCAGACTAGTGTCGTCCCACCGGTGAGGTAGGCATCACACCCACCGGGCGCACTGTGGCGTCGCCAAACAACGGCCTATTTCTTGGGGAGTTCCTCGGCCAGTCCCTTGGAGAGCGCAGCGCCCGCGGAGGTGCTCATTTCGACCGGCAGGACCGCCCCGTTCTCGAACAGGAGTTGCACGCGCACCTTGCCATCGGTTTCCGAAGGCGCTACGCCTGCTGCCAGGCAGTCCAGCGCCGGCGCCGCAGCGCCGGGCGGCTGTACGGTCTTATCCAACAACGCGATGGCAACCGCAGGCGCAAGTTCCGTGGCGATGGCCACGTTGGTCGCTGACTTCCTGGCGCGCCTGTTGGCAGTCGTCCTCGTGCGAACGGACTTGGCGCTGGGGGCGGCTGTTTTCGGCCGCTTCGATCGGGAGGGCGAAGCACGAGCAGAGGTTGTCATGGTTCACCGTCTCGGAGCAGGGCCCCGAATGGTACTCGCTGGGCCGGACTGCGCGCGAGCGCATCACGCAGGTGAGCCCATGGATTGATGCGCTTGAGCGTGGCCGACTGCACCAGGCTTATGGCCATCGTCGCATGCTGGGCGGCCACCACCCATGGGCTCACCTCACCGACGTGTTGGCACGCCTGCCCACTCACTTCAACAGCTGAATTGATGAGCTACTGCCCCATTGATGGAAGGCAGCGGCATGAGTCGAGCGAGCTCCCGCATCACACCAGTGCGTCGATTGCGTCACGTGCGGGATCGCTGGCCGCTTGCTACAGGCTGGCGTCCGTGCCGGTGGACAGGCACAGCATGGCGCGCTTGCTTTGAAGTGGCCCTCGCCCGGTGCGGTCATCCACTTCATGCGATAGAGATCGCTGACCTCGACCTGGTGGCCGAGCGCGCGCAAGGTGGCCACAGCGGTGTCCTTGAGTGCGCCGCTGAAGGAGCCTGGCTCGGGGTGGGCGAAGTCGATGAGGATGTTCATGCCGTCAATTTCGACGGCGCGGAAAGGGCGTGTCGGATCAAACCCGCGACCAGTGCATCACCCAGCTTTCCTGCCAACTCTTGCCGCCATCGCGCGAGCTGGCCTGGTACCAGCGGCATGAATTCGCGGTGATCTGGTCCCAGGCGCCGCGCACGATGATGGGCTGATCACCGTCCTTGTCGTCGCTGTCCCACAGGCCGACACCATCGACAAAGCTGCCCCAGCTGAGCGCCGGTGTCAGCACGCCGCTCTTGGCATTGACCCAGTGGTCACCCCACAGCTTGCGCTGCACATCCAGAAGGCGCAGGCCCATGCCGCTGAAACTGCGTGCCGGGATGCGCAGCTCCTCGACGCTGGCCACGCCGGCCAGGATGTCGTAGACCGTGGCCTCGCCGTCGAAGCTGTCCCAGGTGTCGCCCTTGCGCTGGCGATTCTTGATGCGCCATTGGCCGCTCAGGAAATCAAAGTCGCCGGGCTTGCCGGTGGGCGCCGGCGCAGCGGCGGCCGCTACCGCAGGTGCCGCGGTGGCCCCCACGTGGCTGAGGGCGGTTTGGCCCGTGGCGGCCAGGCCGGCGGTGATTTGCAGCATCAGGCGGCGTTGAACATCGGGGTCGATTTCACTCATGGGGCTCTCGGGCTGTGGGTGGGTTGAAGGCTGGCGCTGGCGGGATAGCGGACGGGCACTGCACGGCATTGCTTCTCTGACACTGTGCAAGCGATTAACCGACACGGCGTGTCAGTGTTTCACCGGGGCTGCCGAAGTCTCTGCGCTCAGGAAATCCCTGAGCCACATTCCCGCAGTTGCCTTATCGCCAACACGCCCAGCCATCCCTAGAGTCGCGGGCGCTGCCAACACCTGGCGCTGACATTTGGAAACGCGAACATGATCGGCAGGAATTGGATGAAATCCTGGGTTGCAGCACTGCTTTTGGCCACCGCTGCCCTTACCGTTGTGGCCCAGCCGGCGCGCACCCAAGGGGCCTTTTCGCCCACGGCGCAGGTGGCCGGTCGCTCGCTGGTACTGAACGGCTCAGGCACCCGCTACAAGGCTATCTTCAAGGTCTATGACGCCGCCCTCTACGCGCGCGAACCGGTCACCACGGCCGAGGCCTTGTTGGCGCTGGAGGGCCCGAAGTGGCTGCACCTGGTGGCGCGCCGAGACATCGGCGCCACCGAGCTCGGGCGCATGCTGGTCAAGGGCATCAACGATGCCAATCGCGCGCCGGATGTGATGCGGCAGTTCGTGGGCCTGAGCCAGGTGGGCGAGATGTTCGGCACGCGGCGCCAGATCAACACCGGCGAGACCTTTGGCTTTGAGTTCCGGCCCGGCATCGGCACGCTGTTGCTGCTCAACGGCAAGGCGGTCGGTGCGCCCGTGGTGGACGCCGGGTTCTTCGAGGTGGTGATGCGCATGTGGCTGGGCGCCAACCCGGTGGATTTGCGGCTGCGGGCCGCGCTGCTGGGCCAGGCGCCGGCCGATGGGGTCGCGATGTCGCCGCAGTAGCGGCCTCAAGGCTGCTGCCGGGCTGCTGCCGGGCTGCTACCAGGCTGGTCGTGTCTGTCGCGCTGATTGGGCGCGGCGGGCCTTGTCGGCCTGCGGCTGCGCCCGGTCCGCGTACACGCCGTTCAGCGCCTGCAGCGCGCGGCGCAGTGCGGCCAGCAACTCCGGCGGGCCCTGGGCCTGCACCTCGGGGCCCAGACGCAAGAGCTCGCCCACGGCCACCTCAATCGATTCGATGGGGATGGTCAGGTGGTGCCAGCCCAGGGCATCGCTGGGCGGGGCCGCGGCCACGGCCTGCGCCATGGCGTGGCTCATGCGCGCCAGCGGCCGCAGCGCCGCCGGGCGCGCACGCACCTGGGCCTGGGCGGCGTGCATGCGCGCCTCAAAGTCTGCCGCGAAGTGTGTCCAGTAGGCCTGCAGGTCGAAGCCGGGCAGCAGCGCTGTGCCTGCAGCGGCCGCAGTGGCCGCAGTGCCTGCAGCGGCCACGCTGCTCGCCGGTTCCGGCTCTATGGCTAACGACTCTATGTAGGCGACGCGGTAGCTGCGCGGCTGGCCATCGGCGGCGGCCACCAGGTACCACAGCCCGCCCTTTTGCACCAGGCCCAGCGGCGCCAGGCGGCGCTGGACCACGCCCTTCCAGCTGTCGTAGCGGATGTTGAGCATGCGCCCGCCCCACACCGCCGCGGCCAGCTCGGGCAGCAGGCGCTGATCATCGGTGCCGGCAAACCAGGCGGTGGGATCGAGATAGAAGCAGCGCACCACGCGCTCGGCGGCGAGCCGGGCCTCGGCTGACAGGCTGGCCAGCAGCTTCAGGCGGGTGGTCTGCAGCGCCGGGCCCAGGCCCATTTGCGCTGCGGCATGGGGCACGCCGGCCAGGAACAGGCTCTCGGCCTCGGGCCTGTCCAACCCGGTGAGCTGGGTGCGGTAGCCCTGGCGCAGCGCGAAGCCGCCCTGGCGGCCCTTCTCGGCGTAGATCGGCACGCCCGCGGCGCTGAGCGCATCGACATCGCGGTAGATGGTGCGCACCGACACCTCGTGCGCCCGCGCCAGCACCGCGGCGCTGACGCGGCCCTGGGTTTGCAACCGCAACAGGATGGACAGCAATCGGCTGGCTTGCATCGGCGCAGCCTGCCACACCAAGCTGACATCGGCTGGCAGGGTTGGCGCCAGCGAGGCTGCCAGCGCCGCCAGCGACGTAGCGCCGCCAGCAACGCCAGCGACCTCACCAACAAAACCGCCAGCGCCGCGTCTTCAATCCGCTTGGCCGCTGACCCGCCGCAACACGGCCATGCCCGGCGCCGCATCGCCCCGCCAGGCCACATGCTGATCGGGGCGGATGAGGGTGTAGCGCGTGGGGTAGAGCGCGGCCACGCCGGGCTCCTGCGGCTGCAGGGTCTTCATCGGCAGGCCCAGTTGTGCGGCCAAGGTCAGCACCTCGGCCAGCGTTTGCGCCGGCGCATCGGCCGCGGCCAGCAGGGTGAAGCCCGCGCCAAAGTGGTCATACAGCGAGCTGCCGTCGTGCCGCCAGGCATGCGGGGCAACACCGCCGGGGCGCGACGAGGGCAGGTAGTTGATGAAGTCCGGCGCCGGCGCGGGGCCGGCCTCGGCCGCAATCACGGGCGAGTCGTCATAGCGGTAGCCCTTGACCACACCCAGGGTCACAAACTCGCGCAGCTTGGCCGATTGAATGAGCGCGCCGATGCGCTGGCGCAGGGCCTGGCCCGCGGGGCCTTCGGCCTCCATGCCCTCGGCCAGCAACTGGTTGCCCAGTGTGGCGTGGTTGGCCACGGCCTCGGCCATCACCGCCACGTGCACCGGGCGGCGCTCGGCAGCGTAGCTGTCGAGCAGGGCCGGGCCACCCCAGCCCTGCAGCAGGGCGGCGAGTTTCCAGCCCAGATCGACCGCATCGGAGATGCCCATGTTCATGCCATAACCACCAAAGGGTGGATGCAGATGGCAGGCGTCGCCGGCCAGGAAGACGCGGCGCTCGCGGTAGCGGTCGGCGATCAACTGGCTGGCCGTCCACTCATCGGTGCTCAGCACCTCATAGGGCAGGTCGATGCCGGTGGCGCGGGCGATCAGCGCGGCGGCGTCGAGCTCACTGCGTTGCAGGCCAGGCGCCACCTTGGTGGGCATGAAGAACCACTTGTCATCAGCGTCCATGGGCCCGATCAGGCTGGGCGCATCGGCGTTGACCTGCCAGTACATGATGGCCGGGCCGTGGCGGTGGGCCTGGGCCAGGCCGGGCGCGCGAAAGACGATGTTGAAGTTGCGTGAGAGCGCTGGCTCGCCCTGCATGCGCACGCCTATGGTCTCGCGCACCAGGCTGCGCGCGCCGTCGGCGCCCACCAGGTAATCCGCTTGCACCTGATGCGTGGTGCCGGTGGCGCGATCCAGCAGGTGCGCGCGCACGCCGCGGCCATCCTGGGTGAAACCTTGCAGCTCGCAGTTCCAGCGCAGGCTCACGCTGGGCAACGATGCGGCGTGGGCGCGCAAGACCTCTTCCACGCTGTACTGCGGGATCCACTGTGCATGCTCGGCGTACAGCGGGTTGCGCCCGGGTGCGCAGTAAAAGGCGTTCTCAAAACGCGTCAGGCCGTGGCCGCCCAGGCGGGTGACGAAGAGCACATTGGCGGGGTAGTCCAGCCCCAGCGGCGAGGCCGCGCGCAGCTTGTCCGCAATGCCCCAGCGGCGCAGGTGCTCGCGCGTGCGCACATGGGTGGTCTTGGCACGCGGCGCATGGCCCACGCGCTCATTGCGCTCAACCAGCAGGCAGCGCACGCCGCGGCTGCCCAGCTCGATGGCCAGCGCCAGGCCGACCGGGCCGGCGCCGATGATCAGCACTTGCACTGGCGTGGCTGGCGTGGCTGGTGTGGCGTTGGGCGTGGACATCGGGGCCGGATCACCCCAAACGCGTTTGCGCCAGCGCCGCGCCCGCACACAGGGCGCGCAGTTTGCCCTCAGCCACTTCCCGGCTCATCGGTGCTAAACCGCAATTGGTGCAGGCGATCAAGCGCTCGCGGGGCACGAACTGCAGGGCGCGGCCAATGGTGTCGGCCACCTCTTCGGGCGTTTCGATGGCGTCGCTGGCGACATCGATCACGCCGACCATCACATCCTTGCCCTTGAGCAAGGCCATCAGCTCGGCCGGCACCTGGGAGTGGATGCATTCCAGGCTGACCTGGTCGATCGAGCTTGCGGCCAGCGCCGGGAAGACCTTTTCATACTGGCGCCACTCGCCGCCCAGGGACTTTTTCCAGTCGTCGTTGGCCTTGATGCCGTAGCCGTAGCAGATGTGCACGGCGGTGGTGCAGCTGCGCCCGGTGCTCGTGCTGGGCAGGTTCAGGCCCTGGGCCGCGCGCTCCAGCGCCTGCACGCCCCAGGTGGCGGCGTCGGCCATATAGACATTGAACGCCGGCTCATCGAATTGCACGATGTCCACGCCGTCGTCGCGCAGCGCCAGGGCCTCCTGGTTGAGCAGCTCGGCAAAGGCGAATGCCAGCTTGACGCGATCACCGTAAAACTGGTCGGCCACGGTGTCGACGATGGTCATCGGGCCGGGCAGGGTGAACTTGATCTTGCGCTGGGTGTGGGCGCGCAGGAATCGCGCCTCGGCGGCATGTACGCGTCCTTTGAGTGATACGGCCGACATCACCTGCGGCACCATGGCCTTGTAGCGGTCATTGCGAATGCCCATCTCCACCTTGTGCTCGAAATCGATGCCCGCCACCTGCTCCAGAAAGCCATGCACAAAGTGCTGCCGGCTCATCTCGCCATCGCCAATCACGCTCATGCCCGCGTCCTCTTGCGCCTTGATCCACAGCAGCGTGGCATCGAGCTTGGCCTGCTGCAAATACGGCTCTTGCACACGCCACTGCGGCCAGAGCTTTTCGGTCTCGGCCAACCAGGCGGGTTTGGGCAGGCTGCCGGCGATGGCGGTGTCAAACATGGGGGGGCTTTCGGCGGGAAATGGGGGCTGGAGATTAACCCAGGTGGGCATCATTCACGGCGAGCGCTGCGCCGCAGTCCAGACGGCCAGGATGGGGCGAGGCAATGACTTAGGCATATGGCATGCTCATGACCTTCTGCGGTGAAGAGGTGTGCAATGGCCAACCCGATTGACGTTCTTGAAGCGCAAGCGCTGAGCCTGCCGCAAGCAGAGAGATCCCGGCTGGTGGACAGACTCCTGGCCAGTCTCGGGCACGACCCGGCATGGGAGCAGGCGTGGTCTGAGGAGGCCGACCGCAGGGAAGCGCAGATCGCCAGTGGCCAAGCACAGTGGGTCGATGGCCCCGAAGCCGTGGCGCGCATCCGTGCTGCGATGAAGTGAAGTACGTACTAGCGCCGCAAGCTGAAGCCGAACTGTCTGATGCGGCTTCGTTCTGTCGGCAACAGTTCGGTCCATTTGCTGCAGACAATTTCCTCGAAACTTTCGAATCGAAGGCTCGCCTGATCGGGGACTTTCCGGGCGTCGGGACGGCAAGCTCAAAGGGCCGCTACCTGTTTCCAATCGGAAGATATCCATTCTCGATCCTCTACCGAATCGAAGGTGAAGCTGTGCGCATCAGCGCCATCGCGCACCATGGCCGCAGGCCGGGCTACTGGCGCAAGCGGCCGTAGTCGGAGCGCCCATCCCGGAAAGTCATCGTCAAGAGCGCCCCCAAACCTGCCGCTTCGCGTCAGGCCCCCCGTGGGGGATGAGAAAACTTGGGAGCGGCCCGGCGTTTTCTCATGAGAGCGCCCCCAAACCTGCCGCTTCGCGTCAGGCCCCCCGTGAGGGATGAGAAAACTTGGGAGCGGCCCGGCGTTTTCTCATGAGTGGGTTGGCCAACGCCAGGTACTGCGCCTGCACTTCAGGGAACTCGCCGGTGCCGTTGAACACGCCATACGGTGAGAGCCGGATGCCGACCCGATCACGGCCGATGGCGGCGACTGTGGCCGCCGCGATCTCCAGCGCCAGGCGGTTGCGGCCGGTGATGCTGCCGCCGTAAGCGTCGCTGCGCTGGTTGATGAGCGGGTTGAGAAACTGCTCGATCAGGTAGCCGTTGGCGCCGTGCAGCTCGATGCCGTCGAAGCCGGCGTCAAGTGCCAACTTCGCGGCGGCCACATGCTCGTTGACGGCGTGTGCGATGTCGGTCTCGGTCATCGCGCGCGGCGGGCTGTGCGGCTGCATGCCCTGCGCATCGGTGTACATCTCGCCCGGGCAAGTGGCCACGCCCGACCCGAGCACCTCGGCGCCGGCCGGCAGGTTGGCGAGGTGCGCCACCCGGCCGCAGTGCATCAACTGCACGAAGATCGTCCCGCCCTGGGCGTGCACTGCGGCCGTTGTGGCCTTCCAGGCAGCCGCCTGTGCTGCGTCGTACAGCCCGGGAATGCGCGGGTAGCCCAGGCCATTCGGGCTGGGCGAGGTGCCTTCGGTGATGATCAGGCCGGCTGTCGCGCGTTGGCCGTAATAAGTGGCCATCAGCGCATCCGGTGTGTGCGCAGGCGTCGCCCGGCTGCGTGTCATCGGCGCCATCACCATGTGATTGGCAAGTTGCAGCGAGCGTGCAAAGAACATGTCGAAAAGCATGGGGTGGGTCCTGGCAAGGATCGACCCGGCCGGCTGTGCCTGAAGGGCTCAGCCAGGCAAGGCCTGGGGTGTCTGGAGGGTGCAGCTTGGGCGCAAGCTGGCAACAGGTCTGTTCGAGGGCGCACATCGCGCTGGCCCTTCGCGAGCCGAGCCGCCGAAGCCGCCACGGGGGCCACGGGCGACGGCGTTATGTGCTGCATCGAACAGACACAGCGTGGCGCGCTGACTAGGCTGGGTTGAGTTGTCCCGAGGGCGGGAAAGGCTGACAGGCGTCTAAAGGTGAACCCATGAACTCGAACCAAATCGTTGCCATCGTGCTGATCGTCGCCGGCATCCTGGGCCTGGCCTATGGCGGCTTCAGCTACGACAAGCAAACCACCGGCGCCAAGCTCGGGCCGATCGAGCTGAAGGTGACGGAGACCAAGACCGTCAACGTGCCGATGTGGGCCGGCATCGGCGCCATCGTGGCCGGCGGCTTGCTGCTGGTGCTGGGTGGCCGCAAAAAGTAGCGGATGGCGCGCCGATGGGTGTGGGTGGCGGCAGCCATCGGCGCTGTACTGGCCGCACTGTTGATCGGGTGGTGGCTGCGCGCGCCGCGTGCGGCCGCGCTGACGCTGCACATTGCCCCAATGGTGCGCACCCTGCAGTTCTCCGCCCGCGTGGCCAGCGCATCGCGTGTGGACATCGGCGCCACGCTCACCGGCCGCGTGCTGCAGGTCGCGGTCATTGAAGGTGCGCAGGTCAAGCGCGGCGATCTGCTGCTGCGGCTGGAGAGCGAGGAGCTGCTGGCCGCTCTGGCGCAAGCCCAGGCCAGTGAGCGTCAAGCCGTGGCGCGCCTGGCCGGCCTGCGCAGCACCGGGCGCCGCAGCGCCGAGGCGGCCCTGGCGCAGACCGACTCGGTGCTGCGCGCGGCCCAGGCTGAGTTGCAGCGCACGCTGGATCTGGTGGCCAGAGGCTTCCTCAGCCCGGCGCGGCTGGATGAAGTGCAGCGCAACGTGGCCGTGGCCCAGGCGCAACGGGCGGGCGCGCAGGCACAGCGTGCGGCCCTTGCCGACCCCGGCACCGAGGTTCAACAGGCGCAGGCGCAACTGGCACTGGCCGGCTCGGCATCAACGGCGGCGCGGGCGCGGTTGGCGCAGGCGGTGCTCAGTGCGCCGGCCGATGCCAAGGTGCTGGCGCGGCTGGTCGAGCCGGGCCAGATCGTGCAACCTGGCCGCGCGCTGCTGACGCTGGCGCTGAGCGGCGCGCCTCAGCTCGCGGCGCAGGCCGATGAACGCTTTCTCGAACAATTGCAGGTGGGCCAGAACGCCAGCGTGGTGGCCGATGCCTTCCCCGGCCAGCGCTTTGCCGCACGGGTGCAAACCATCGCACCCTTGGTCGATGCCCAGCGCGGGGCGGTCGAAGTGAAGTTCTCGCTGCCGCAAGCCGCGCCGGCTTTCCTGCGCGAGGACATGACGCTGTCGGTCGAGGTCGAGACCGCGCGCCGCGAGGCCGCTCTGGTGCTGCCGGCCGGCGCCCTGCGCAGCGAGGACGGCGCCGGTGGCGCCACGGTGTGGATCGAGCGCGACGGCCGGGTGCAGGCCCGCGCGCTGCGCCTGGGCCTGCGCACGCTGCAGGCGGCCGAGGTGCTGGAAGGCCTGGTGGCGGGTGAGGCGGTGCTGGTGGGCGCGGCGCCGCAGCCGGGCCAGCGCGTGAAGGCCGATCACAGCGCGAAAGTGGTCGCGGCAGCAGCCTCGGCGGCAGCCGCAGCGTCGGCGCTCAAGCCCGCGCGCGCCGACGCCGGTGCAGCCATGACCAACGCCATCGGACGCTGAACGCCATGTTCACGGCCCTCGGATTCGAACGCCGCGTGGCCACGCGCTTCCTGCGCGAAGGGCGCATGCAAACCCTGCTCATCATCGTCGGCGTGGCCGCTGGCGTGGCGGTGGTGGCCTACATCTCGGCGCTGATCACTGGCCTGCAGAAAAACACCATCGACAAAACCCTGGGCGCGCAAGCGCACGTGACCTTGACCGAGCGCGACGCCGCCGTCACGCCGGCGCGCGCGCCCTCAGCGGGCACCACGCTGCTGACGCAAACCCAGCCGCGCGCGCAGCGTCCGCACGCCATCGCCAACTGGCCCGCCCTGGTGCCGCTGCTCGAAGCCCTGCCCGGCGTGGCCGCCGTCTCGCCGACGCTGACCGGCGCCGGGCTGGCGCTGCGCGGCGAGGCCTCGAAGTCGATCAGCCTGATCGGTGTCGATCTGGAGCGCTACGACCGCATCGTCGGGCTGCGCTCGAAGGTGATCGCCGGTGTGGCGCGCCTGGGGCCTGGCGAGGGCATCATCGGGCGCGAACTGGCCGCCGATCTGGGCGTGCGCCCCGGTGACCGCATCACGCTGTCCACGGCCAGTGGCGCCAGCACGGTGACCGACTCACTGCACATCACCGCCCTGGTTGATCTGGGCCAGCGCGAGCTCAACCGCCGCACCGTGATCGTGCCGCTGCGCGCCGCGCAAAGCCTGGCCGGCCTGCCGGGCGGCGCCACCAGCCTGGAGCTGAGCCTGCACGACATCTGGTCGGCGCAGGCGCTGGCCGCCGAGCTGGCCGCGCGCCTGCCCTACAAGGTGGAGAGCTGGCAGGCGGCCAACTCGCAACTGGTGTCGGCGCTCAAGGCGCAGTCAATCAGCACCGGCGTGATCCGCGCGGTGGTGATGGTGGTGGTGGTGCTGGGCATCGCCAGCGTGCTGGTGGTGTCCGTCGTGCAAAAGCGCCGCGAGATCGGCATCCTGCGCGCCATGGGTGCCACGCAGGGCCAGGTGCTGCGCATCTTCTTGCTGCAAGGCGCCATCGTCGGGGCCATCGGCTCGATCCTCGGCGTGGGGCTCGCGGTGGCCTTGATCTGGGCTTTCTCGCGCCTGGTGGTGGGTGAGGACGGGCTGCCGCTGTTCGTCATCACGCTGCACCTGCCCCTGGCGCTGCAGGTGGCCGGCGTGGCCACGCTGTGCGGCGTGCTGGCAGCAGTGGCGCCGGCACGCCGCGCCGCCAAGCTGGATCCGGCGCTGGCGATCCGCCTGTGATGGCTGGCGCTTGATGGCTGACACCACCGCCCCGCTGATCGAGCTCAGCGACATCCGCAAGACCTACAACGCCGGCCTGCCCAACGAGGCCGAGGTGCTGCACGAGGTGTCGCTTAGGGTCGCCCGCGGCGAGTTCGTGGCCCTGATCGGGCCCTCGGGTTCGGGCAAGAGCACGCTGCTCAACATCATCGGCCTGCTGGAGAGCGCCACCTCGGGCAGCTACCGCATCGAAGGCCAGGAAACCAACACGCTCGACGACGCCGGCTTGACGCTGCAGCGGCGCGCGACGCTGGGCTTCGTGTTCCAGTTTCACCACCTGCTGCCGGCCTTCACCGCGCTGGAAAACGTGACCCTGCCGGCGCTGATGCGCGAAGGCCGGGTCACGGCCGAGCAACGCGCGCGGGCGCTGGCAGTGCTCAAGTCGGTCGGGCTGGAGGCGGCGGTGGCCAAGCGCCCGGGCGAGCTCTCGGGCGGCATGCAGCAGCGTGTGGCCATCGCCCGCGCGCTGGTGCTGGCGCCGCCGCTGGTGCTGGCCGATGAGCCCACTGGCAACCTCGACACGCAATCGGCGAATGAGGTGTTCGATGTCATGCGGCGCATGCATGCCGAGCTCAAGATCTCGTTCCTGCTGGTCACCCACGACCCGCGCCTGGCCGCGCGCTGTGACCGCGTGATCGAGCTCATCGATGGCCGCATTGAACGCGACGAGGCGGTCGCCGCTTCAGGCCCGTCCCGCGCCTGAAGCGGCCGCTGTGCCGCGCAGGCGCAGGGCATTGCCGATCACCGACACCGAGCTCAGGCTCATCGCCAGCGCCGCGATCATGGGTGACAGCAGCCAGCCGGTCAGCGGGTACAGCACACCGGCGGCCAGCGGCACGCCCAGCGCGTTGTAGACGAAGGCAAAGGCCAGGTTCTGCTTCATGTTGGCGATGGTCTCGTTGGAGATCACCAACGCCTGGGCGATGCCGCGCAGATCGCCTTTGACCAGGGTGACTTGCGCGCTGTTCATCGCCACATCGGTGCCCGTGCCCATGGCCACGCCGACATCGGCCTTGGCCAGCGCCGGCGCGTCGTTGATGCCGTCGCCGGCCATGGCCACGATGCGGCCTTCGCGCTGCAGTTTTTCCACCAGCGCCAGCTTGCCGGCCGGCGTGATCTCGCCGTGCACCTCGGCGATGCCCAGGGTGGCGGCCACCGCCTGGGCCGTCGTCAGGCCGTCGCCGGTGGCCATGATCACGCGCAGGCCGCTGGCCTTCAGGGTGGTCAGGGCCTCGGCGGTGCTGGCCTTGATCGGGTCGGACACGGCCAGCAAGCCCGCCACCTGCCCGTCCACGGCCAGGTGCATCACGCTGGCGCCCTGGGCCCGCAGCGCTTGGGCCTGCGCCTTCAGCGCCTCAACAGTGACGCCGAGCTGGCCCATCAAGGCCGTGTTGCCCAGGGCCAGGGCCTTGCCGCCGACCTGGCCGCGCACGCCCATGCCGGTGCTCGACTCAAAGCCCTCGGCCTTGTCCAGCGTCAGACCGCGCTCGTGCGCTGCAGCCACCATGGCGGCGGCCAGCGGGTGCTCGCTGCCCTGATCGAGGCTGGCGGCCAGGCGCAGCACCTCGTCTTCGGTGAACCCGCCCGAGACCACCACCTTGTCGAAGCGCGGCTTGCCTTCGGTCAAGGTGCCGGTCTTGTCGACGATCAGGGTATCGATCTTGCGAAAGTTCTCGATGGCGGCCGCGTCGCGGAACAGCACGCCCTGGGTGGCGGCCTTGCCCGTGGCCACCATGATCGACATCGGCGTGGCCAGGCCCAGCGCACACGGGCAGGCAATGATCAGCACCGCCACGGCATTGATCAGGCCGTACACCCAACTCGGCGCGGGGCCAAACAGGCCCCAGGCGAAGAAGGTCAGCAAGGCGATGCCAACCACCCCGAGCACGAAGTAGCCGGCCACCTGATCGGCCATGCGCTGCATCGGCGCGCGCGAGCGCTGCGCCTGCACGACCATCTGCACGATGCTGGCCAGCACGGTTTGCGCGCCCACCTTTTCGGCGCGCATCACCAGCGCGCCGCTGGTGTTCAGCGTGGCCCCGATGAGCTTGTCGCCAGGCCGTTTGCCCACCGGCATGGGCTCGCCGGTGAGCATCGATTCGTCGACCGCGCTGGCGCCCTCCGTCACCACGCCATCGACGGGCACCTTCTCACCAGGGCGCACGCGCAGCAAGTCGCCAAGGTGCACATGGGTGAGCGGCACGTCTTCCTCAGCGCCGCCGGCGTTGATGCGCCGCGCCGTCTTTGGTGCCAGGCCAAGCAAGGATTTGATTGCCGCCGAGGTCTGCGAGCGCGCCTTCAACTCCAGCATCTGGCCGAGCAGGGTGAGCGTGATGATCACCGCCGCGGCCTCGAAATACACCGCCACCCGGCCCATCGCGACGAAGGACGCCGGGAACACCTGCGGCGCCGCAGTGGCCACCACGCTGTAGGCGAACGCCGCGCCGGTGCCCAGGCCGATCAGCGTCCACATGTTGGGGCTGCGCTGAATGATCGATTGCGCGCCGCGCACAAAGAATGGCGCGCCGGCCCAGAGCACCACCGGCAGCGTCAGCACCAGCTCGATCCAGCTCTGTGTGGCCATCTCGAACCAGCCCAGGCGGTGGCCGAACATGGCCAACACGGTGACGCTGATGGTCAGCGGCAGGGTCCACCAGAAGCGCCGCGTGAAGTCCACCAGCTCCGGGTGCTCATGCTCGTCCAGCGCCGGCAGCAGCGGCTCCAGCGCCATGCCGCAGCGGGGGCAGGCGCCAGGCCGGTCCTGGCGCACGTCTGGATGCATCGGGCAGGTGTAGACCTTGGCCTCGGCGCCGGCCGGTGGCACCGCGGCCGGCTGTGTCCTGGCGTGCTCGTGGGTGAGGACCATCGGCTCAGAGGGTGAGAGTTTTTCGAGCGTGCCCGAGCAACGCGTCCAAGCGTGCCCGATCTAGGCGCAAAGCACAGCCATAGCTCGGGCTATGGCGCGCATTTGCAACGACGAGCGGGTGCGTTTGGGCGTGGTGAGCGGGCATGATCGAAAGACTCTCACGCTCTCAGGCCGTGATGACGCGCGCATGTGCCGAGTTGGCATACAGCAGCAGGACCTCATCGGCGCGCTGCGCCAGCACCAGGCGCTGGTTGATGTAGCCCTTGTCGGTGATCTCGCCAGTGGCGGCGTTCGGGCCGCCCGCCAGGACCAGGGCACGCGTGGGCGTTTGGGATGAGCCGCCGCCCTCGGCCTTCAATGCCCTGAGCGCGGCGCGAATGTGTTCGGTGATCTGCTCGGTGACCTGCCCGGTGGGCAGCGCGCGGGCGGCCTCGGTGGCAAAGATGAGCATGCCGATCTCGTTGCGGTCGTGGCCGGTGATGACCACGTCCTGCGCATACGGGGCCAGGGCCGAGACCGCCTTCAGGCGCAGCGTGCCCACGCTCACCCAGGTGCCGCTGGTGAGCTTGAAATCCTCGGCCACGCGGCCATTGAAGACCACGCCCTGCAGCGCGTCCTTGTCGTCTTGCAGGTGGCCGGCGTCGCCGATGCGGTAGTAGCCCTCTTCATCAAACGCCGCCTGTGTGGCCGCGCCGTTGTGACGATAGCCGGGGAAGACGGTCGGCCCCTTCACAAGCATCTCCAGCTTGCCGGCATTGGGGATGAATTTCAGCGCAATGCCCGGCATCGGCAGGCCGATGACGCCCGGGCGGGTGAGGTGCCAATTGGCGAAGGTGATGGCCGGCGCGGTCTCTGTGGCACCCCATGAGGTGGTGAACCACACCGGCTCGCTGCGCACCCTCGCGGCCACCGCTTCAAGCCGGCGCCAGATGGGCTCGGGCATGCCCGAGCCGGCGTAAAACACCATGCGCAGGCGCTCGAAGAAGCGCCGCGCCAATCGCTCATCGGCCTCCAGCGCCGGCAGCAGCATCTCGTAGCCGCGCGGCACATTGAAGTACACCGTGGGTTGCACCTCACGCAAGTGGGCGACGGTCTTGTCCACCAGGCCGGGCATGGGCCGGCCGTCGTCGATGTACAGCGTGCCGCCGGCGCGCAGCACCATGTTCAAGTTGTGGTTGCCGCCGAAGGTGTGGCTCCAGGGCAGCCAGTCCAGCAGCACCGGCTTTTCCACATCCACAAAACGCAACGTCTGCGCCAGCATCTGCTGGTTGGCGCAGAGCATGCTGTGGGTGTTGATCACCACCTTGGGCACACCGGTGGAGCCCGAGGTGAGCAGGTACTTGGCGTGTGTCTCAGGGGTGATGGCGGCAAAGGCCAGCATCACCGCGGGTGTCTCGGTGTGGGCCTGCAGCGTGGCAAAGGCCAGGGCGCCGGGCTGCTGCGCCGCGCCCTGGCTGAACACCGCCACGGCATCGATGCCGGCACCCCCCACGGCACGGCCGTAGGTGGCCGCGTCCGCGCCATAGACCAGCGCCGGATCGAGTGCTTGCAAGATGGCGTGGATGCGGCTGAAATCGCCGCCGGCCAGGCGGCTATAGCCGCTGGACACCGTGCACACGGCGCGGCCGATGTGCATCGCCGCGAGCATCAACACCAGGTGATCGAGGGCGTTGTCCGACAGCACCACGATGGGCTTGCCCGCGGGCAGATTCAGCGTGATCAGGCCCTGCGCCACGGCGCCCACCTGGGCGCGCAACTCGGCCCAGGTCAGGCTGCGCCAGCGCTGGGCTGGGGCCTGCGCTGTGGGCTGTGCCGGGGCCACATCCGCTGATGAAGCCGGCTCGGCCACCGCCAGCGCATCGGGTGTCTCACGCGCCCAGCGCTCCAGCCACTCGCCCACGCAGCGCGCATAGGGCCCCAGCGGCTCGGCCGAGCGCAGCTCGAAGGCGCCGCCATCGAGCTCGGTCTTGACCACGCTGCGAGGCGCCAGCAGGCGCGGGTCGTCGAAGAAGGTGTTGGGCATGAAGTTCCTGGCGGTCAGTGGGTTTGGGAGGGCGCGATGCGCCTGGTTGTTGCGACCCCGTGGCTGTGCGCTTGCCTGCGCCCGCGTGCTCAGCCGGCGGGCTGAATCCAGACACGGTAACGGATGTCGAAGACCGCGCTCGGCGCCGGCCCCGGGGCAGCATTGGCAGCAGGCAGCCAGCCGGACCAGGCCATGTCCGCCGCGGTCGGAACGGCCGCTAAGGGCAGCCAGAAATTCACCCTGCTGCCGTCGTGATCGTCGATGACGAGCAAGCGCGGCGACAGCGCCTGCAGCATGCGCAGCCGGCCGACGAGGATGAGCCGGCCCTCGTTCGTACGCAAATGTTCCCGCAGCAGCAGCACGGCGCTGCTGCTCGTGTCCGCCGGGTTCAATGCGCCGCGCCTGGGCAGATCCGCAAACCCACGCCGGCTGGCGGGCAGCCGCAGCGCGAACTCCAGCGTGAAGCTCTGGCCGGCGAACAAGGGCTCACGCGGCAGCGCCCGATACCGACTGAGGACGCTTGCGCCGCCCACGGCACCGACGCCGAGCACGGTCACAGCAAAGCTGATGATCAGCGCCGTCCCGGGGCTCGCGGCGCCGCACCACATGACGCAAGCAGCGCCAACGACCCCGCCCCAGACCAGGCCCAAGACATCAAAAAACGCCGGGTCGTACAGCGCATGCCGCCCCCTGCGGGTGACGTCGCCCAAGATGAACAGATTCGACTGCACATAGGCGATGTGGCTGGCCATGGCGCCGGCGATGCCGCTGAACAAGGCATTCAGGAAGAGGTACTTGGCGTCGAATGCCATGGGGTCAGGTCTTTAATTTAAAGGGCCTTGATTTCAAATGGTCTCAATGGCGCCCGAACGCCTCGGCAGGCCACGCGAGCTGGCGCAAATCGCCATGACCACAGACCGGTGTGCGCCACGAGCTCTGTCGTGTGCGTTCATGGATGTTGTAGCAGCGTCCATCAAGGCCAGCCGTGCAGCGCCTGCGGCGCCAGCACGACAAGCGCCTTGACGCCACTTGCTGTGAGGAATGTGCCACACCGCCGCCGCGCGCCTGCCAACAGTGCGGCACACCGGGCGCCGCGCCTCAGCTGCGCAGCACCACGCCACCGGGTATGCGCGCCGAGCGCCGCATGCCGGCGATGTGGCTCAGCGGCGGTGCCGGCTTGCCCTGCAGCTCATGGATGCGCGCTTGCAAGGCCGGCGCTTCAGGGATGGCCGCGGCGTGGCGGCGCGCCACGCCCGCGGCCATGTCGATGAACTTGGCATTGCCCGTCTCGCGGGCCAGGCGCAGCAGCTCCAGCACGGTCTGCTCCTGTTGCCCGGCCAGCGACAGCGCCATGGCCGTCTCGGCCATCTCGCCCACGCGCGCATGGCAGTCGCGCAAGGTGGCTTGGGAGCGGGCATCACCCTCGAGCGCCGCTGCCAGCAGCTCGCTGGCGCCTTTGGAAACGCAAAAGCGCATGCCCAGCCGGCGCACAAGCGCGTCCAGGTCCTTCACCGGCACTTCGCCCTTGGGGAAGCGCATCCACAGCCACAGCAGCAGGGTCGCGGCCTCCTGATCAAAACCGGGCTCGGTGACATCGGCGCCCATGGCGTGGGTGGCGCTCAGGGCGGCGTCGAATTTGCGCAGCTGCAGCAGCATCAGCACCTGGCCCACCTGCAGCATGCGGCGCGCGCGCGGCGATGTCGGGTGGCGCGCAGAGAAGGCCTTCAAATGGTCCAGCATCACCGCCGTGCCACGGCTGTCCCCCAGATCAAACTTCAGCAGCAACAACATCAACAGGCTCAGCACATCGAGCAGACGCGAGCTGCGGCCTGCGGACGCCGCCTTCTCCAGCCAGCGCATGGCCTCAGGCCTGTGCCCGAGGTAGAAGGCCAGCGCGCCGCAGTGCTGCATGCGCAACAGGCAGGCCGGTGTGAGCAGCGCGCTGGCGCGAAAGGCCTCCAGCGCCGGCTCCATCTCGCCCTGCTCGGCCAGCACACGGCCACGCAAGTCATGCGCATCGGCGTAGCCGGCGTGGCTCTCCACCAGGGCATCGAGCAGTTTCCCGGCTGCGGCAAATTGGCCCTGCACCATGCTGGCGCGTGCCACGCCGGCCAGGGCCCAGGGGCGCGGCTCTGTTGCATTGACGGCGCTGCACACCCGCGCGGCCTGCTGGGGCTGCTGGGCCGACAGCCACAGCTCGGCGGCCAGGCGCGCGGCCAGCAGGCTGTAGCTGCCGCCCTCGTGGTAGTGGGCCTCGGCCAAGGCCGCGGCGGTGACAAAGTCGCGGGCCTGCGCGGCCTCATACACCGGCTTGAGCGCGGCGCGGCGCCGGCGCGCCTCTTGCAAGCGTTCGGTCAGCGCGGCGGCCTTGTAGGGCTTGACCAGGTAGCCATCGATGGTGGATTCGGCCGCCTCCTTCACCTGGTTGTAGGTGGCCTGCGAGGTGACGATGATGAAGATGGTGCTCGGCGGCAACAGGTTTTCGCGGCGCAGCTCATCGAGCAGGTCCTGCCCGGACATCACGGCATCGTCGAAATTGAGCTCGCACAGCACGATGTCGTGCGGGTTCTCTTCGAGCAACTGGCGCGCGTCCTGCACGCGGCTCAACTGGCGCACCTGGCCTATGCCCAAATCCTTGAGCTGCCCGGCCATGACGCCGCGTGCGGCAACACTGCCGTCTACGACCAGGGCTTTGGCTTTGTGAAGGTCTCGATCAAGCACGCGGTGGCATCCGCAGCCGGCTGGGCGACGAATGGCGCAGCCGCGCTGTGCACGCATGTTCCGCCCGGCGCGGGGGCCTGATGCCCTGATAAGCGGGGCGAAAGACGCCAGCTTGGCGCGATGGGCAGGTGTGCACCAGGGACGGCCGCGCGCGCATGCTGCCAAGCCGGCATGCCGCCAAGCCCACATGCTGCCAAGCCGGCATGCCGCCAAGCCCACATGTCGATGAGCTCACATGCTCGTCAATCCTCAGGCCCTCAGGCCCCCAGACGCTCACGCCGCCTTGATGCCGCGCTTGCGAATGAGCTCGCCCCAGCGCTTGAATTCGGTCTCGATCAGGGCATCAAAAGCCGGCGCGCCCAGGGCCAGGATGTCGGCGTCCAGGGCTTCGAGGCGAGCGCGGGTTTCGGCCTGCGCCAGGCTGGCCAGGAACTGCTCGCTCAAGTAAGCCACGATGGCCGCAGGCGTCTTGGCCGGTGCGGCCACGCCGTACCAGGATTGCACCAAGGCCTGGGCATGGCCGGCCTGGGCCGGTGTGGCCAGCCAGGGCAAGGCGGGGCAAGCGATGGCGGCCAGGAGGCTGGATTGGAAGCTGCGGCGTTGCATGTTCGCCGCCCTCAAGTGGCCACGGCCACCAGCCGCACGCCAAGCGCCGTGCACACCCGCTGCACGGTCTCGAAGCGCGGTTGCGCCTGCGGACGCAAGGCTTTGTACAGCGCCTCGCGTGACAGGCCTGCGGCCCGGGCAATATCGGCCATGCCTCGGGCCCGGGCAATGTCACCCAGTGCCGAGGCGAGCAGAGCGGAGTCGTTGGTCTGCAGGATGTCGTTCAAGTAGGCGGCGATGGACGCGTCACTGTCCAAAAATTGGGAGGCATCGAACTCAGGCAGTTCGTCAACCTTGATGCGTTTGCTCATGCTCGTCTCCTGAAGTCAATCGAGTCGTCTGGCCAATGCTTTGGCCCGAAGAATGTCTTTAGCCTGGGTGCGCTTGCTGCCACCGCACAGCAACACCACCACGACGCCCCCGTGCTGCACAAAGTAAACACGCCAACCGGGCCCGAGATGGATTCGCAGCTCGCTCACGCCATCGCCTACCGGCGCACTGTCACCGGCCAGGCCCATTGCCAGACGCTTGATGCGTGCGGCGATCACGCCACGCACGGCGCCATCTTTGAGACCGCTCAGCCATTCGCTGAATTCGGGTAAGGGTTTGATCGCGAGCACGAAAGAAGTGTAATCGAACGATCACAGGCGTTGTCGACGGTCGTGTTCGGGCCAGCGCCATCTCAACGCACTTCACTTCCCTCGCAACGCCAGCCCTCAAATCACCCCACGCTCACGCAGCCGCTGCATTTGCGCGTCATTCAAACCCAGCTCATCGCGGAAAAAGGTCTCGCTGTCCTGGCCCAGCGCACCGGCGCTGTGGCGGATGGCGCCGGGGTGGCGTGTGAAGCGTGGCACCACGGCGGCCATCTTGACGCTGCCGAAATCGGCATCGGGCACATCGCAGATGGCGCCGCGGGCCTGCATCTGCGGGTCGGCCATGATTTGCGCGATGTCGTAGATCGGGGCGATGGTGCCGCCGGCGGCGTTGAAGGCGCCTAACACTTCACCCAGCGGACGCTGGCCCACCCAATCGGCAAAGATGCCGTTCAGCTCGGCCGCGTGCTGCACCCGCCCGGTGCCGGTGGCAAAGCGCGGGTCTTTGTACAAATCGGGCTGGCCGATGGCGCGGCAGTTGGCCACAAACAGCGCCACCGTGCTGCCGGCCAGGCTGACCCAGCGGCCATCGGCCGTGCGGTACACCGCCGAGGGCGCCGAGTACTGGCTGGTGTTGCCCGAGCGCTGGCGCACGGCGCCGAGTTGCTGGTGCTCGATGGGCAAAAACTCCAGCAGCTTGAGCGTGGCCTCGACCATGGACAGATCGATCTCCTCGCCCGGCGCCTCGGGGTCTTGCGCGCGCTTCCACAGCGCGGCCAGCACGCCCACGGCGCCAAACAGGCCGCCGATGTTGTCGGCCAGCGGGTAGCCGGCGTGCATGGGCTCGCCCGTGGCCTCACCGGTGATGTGGGTCAGGCCGCCCATGGCCTCGAACATGCGGGCAAAACCGGCGCGCTCGCGGTAGGGGCCGGTCTGGCCGAAGCCACTCACGCGCAGGATCACCAGGTGCGGGTTGGCCTGCCACAGGCGCTCGCGCGGCAGGCCCCAGGCATCCAGCGTGCCGGGGCGGAAGTTCTCGATCAGCACATCGAATTGCGGCAGCGCCTGCAGCAACAGCGCGGCGCCTTCTTGCGTGCGCAGATCCAGTGTGATGAAGCGCTTGCCGCGGTTGGTGACCTTCCACCACAGCGGCTTGCCGTCTTTGAGCGGCGGAAATCCGCGGGCACCATCGCCCAGCTTGGGCAGCTCGGCCTTGACCACATCGGCGCCATAGTCGGCCAGCAGCGCGGCCGCGGCCGGCGCGGCAATGATGGTGGCGATGTCGAGCACGCGCAGTCCGGTGAGGGGGCCAGCCATGGGGCGATCCTTGGGGTATGGGGGCCGCCAGTTTCGCTGTTGCTGCAGCCTGAGCGGCCAGCGCGGCGTTCACGGCCTGATCGGCAGGCACGGTGCGGCAGGCACGGCCCGTGCGGCGCGCGGTGCCTGGGCGAGACGGACAGCAGTGCTTTTGGGTAATTTCTTGTAGGCACGGCCCGTGCGGCGCGCGGTGCCTGGGCGAGAAGCCGCAGACCGCACCCGCCCACCGCGGGTTAACGCCACTATTGAACCAAACGGTACATAAGTTAATGTACTGTTTGGTTCACAGCGCCCAGCCCGCCCTCCGCCCTCGCCATGTTGCAGATGATTCTTCGCCGGCTGGGCATGTCCGTGCCGCTGCTGTTCGTCGTCACCTTCCTGGCCTTTTTCCTCAACAGCCTGGCGCCGGGCGATCTGGCGCGCACGATGATGCAGGGTGAGGGCACCGAAGAGCAGTACCAGGCGCTGCGCGTTGATCTGGGCCTGGACCAGCCGGTCATCGTGCGCTACGGCCGCTGGCTGGGCCAGGCACTGCAGGGCGATCTGGGCATGTCCTTCTTCACCAAGGAGCCGGTCACCGAGCTGCTCAACGGCCGCATCGGCGTGACGCTGTCGTTGATGGTCGGCGTGGCCATCGTCTGCGTCTCGGTC
This sequence comes from Ideonella sp., assembly GCA_043720415.1. GTDB lineage: Bacteria > Pseudomonadota > Gammaproteobacteria > Burkholderiales > Burkholderiaceae_C > Pseudaquabacterium. The sequence goes on along the minus strand of JAYSSS010000045.1, from coordinate 15,328 downwards.
GGGCTGCTGCTCGGCGTATTCAGTGCGCTGCGGGGCGGCTGGGTGGGCCGCTCGATTGACACCATCTCACTCATGGGCCTGATCTTCCCGTCGTTCTGGGTGGCGCTGGTGTTCATCGCGATCTTTGCCGTGGGCCTGCGCTGGCTGCCAGCCACCGGCTACACGCCCTTCTGGCAAGACCCAAAACTGTGGCTGCTGAGCCTGGTGTTGCCGGTGTTCTCGGTGGCGCTGCATTCCATCACCACCGTGGCCAAGCAAACGCGTGATTCGATGAGCGATGTCATGGGCCGCGATTTCATCCGCAGCCTGCGCGCCTGTGGCATCCCCGAGCGCAGCATCATCTGGAAGCATGGCCTGCGCAACGCCGCGCTGCCGGTGGTCACGGTGCTCGGGCTGGTGATGGTGAGTGCGCTCAGCGGCACGGTGTTTGTCGAGCGCGTCTTCGTGCTGCCGGGCCTGGGCAGCCTGGCCGTGAGCGCCGCACTCACCAACGACATCGCCCTGCTGCAAGGCGCCACGCTGTACTTCACGCTGCTCACCATCGCCATCAACCTGCTGGTGGATTTGAGCTACGGCTGGCTCAACCCGAAGGTGAGGGTGCAATGAGCGCCGCGCCGCAGGGTTTCGTCAACCGTTTGTTGCGCAAGCCGCTGGCCTGGGTGGCCCTGGTGTGGATCGCGCTGATGGTGGTGGTGGCGATGACAGCTGGCACGCTGGCGCCTTTCGATCCGCTCGATCAAGACCTGCTGGCGGTCAAGCAGTTGCCTTCGGCCGAGCACTGGCTGGGCACCGATCACCTGGGCCGCGATGTGCTCAGCCGCGTGCTGCATGGCACCTTGCCCACCCTCGTGGGCGTGGTGCAGGCGCTGTGCGTGGTGGCCATCCTGGGCATCACCCTGGGCGTGAGCGCGGGCTACTTTGGTGGCCGCACCGATCAGGTGGCCAACCAGGTGACCAGCCTGGTGCAGGCCATGCCCACCATCGTCATCCTGCTGGCGGTGCTGACGGTCTTCAACCGCTCGATGCTGGCGGCCATGGTCACCCTGGGCACGCTGGGCGCGGCCGGCATCACACGCGTGGTGCGCAGCGTCACGCTGGCGGTGCGCGGCGAGCTCTACATCGAGGCCGCGCGCATCTCGGGCCTGAGCGATGCGGCCATCATCACGCGCCATGTATTGCCACGCATCGTCGGCCCGGTGATCGTGCAACTGGCGCTGTTCGCCGCCGTGGCGGTGCTGGTGCAGACCGGCATCAGCTTTCTCGGCCTGGGCATACAGCCGCCGGCGCCCACCTGGGGCAACATGATTTTTGATGCCTCGGTGAGCCTGAACGATTTTCCCTGGCTGCTGGTGCCCAGCGGCGTGACGGTGGCGCTCACCATCCTGGCCTTCGGCCTGCTGGGCGATTCGCTGCGCGACACCGCGGTCGAGGCCTGGGCGCGGCCGGTGCGGCGCGACAAGCGCAGGGCGGCGGCGGTTGCGCCCGGCCCCGACGGCGGCGCGGTGCAAGGGCAGGACAGCGCCGCAGAACCAGGGCAGGACAGCGCTGCGGCGCCGGGGCAGGACAGCGCTGCGGCGATGGCGCAAGCCGCCGCGCCGGGCTTCATCCTCAGCGCCCGCGACATCACCATCACCACCGGCCAGGGCGCCTTCGAGCGCACCCTGGTCGATGGCGTCAGCTTCGACTTGCGGCCCGCCGAGACCCTGGGCCTGGTGGGCGAATCGGGCAGCGGCAAGACCCTCACCATCCTGGCGCTGATGGGCCTGCTGCCCGCCGGGACGCAGCTCACCCGCGGCCACATCCTGCTGGCTAACCAGCGTATCGAGCTGACGGATGAGGCCGCGCTGCAAGCCCTGCGCGGCAAGCCCCTGGGCATGATCTTCCAGGAACCGATGGCCGCACTCGACCCGTGTTTCACAGTCGGCCACCACCTCGCCGAAGTGATCCGCCAGCACGCCCCCGCCGGCCAGCGCCTGAGCCGCGCGCAGGTGCAGCAGCGCGTGATCGAGCTGCTGAATCAGGTGCAGATCACCGACGCCGAGGACGTGGCGCGGCGCTACCCGCACCAGGTCTCGGGCGGCATGGCGCAGCGCGTGGGCATTGCGCGGGCGCTGGCGCCAGCGCCCCAGGTGCTGTTGGCCGATGAGCCGACCACGGCGCTGGATGTCACCGTGCAGGCCGAGATCCTGGAGCTGCTGCGCGGCCTGGGCCGCGCCAAGGGCATGGCGGTGCTCTTCGTCACCCACGATTGGGGCGTGGTCGCCGACATCTGCGACCGCGCCATGGTGCTGCTGCGCGGCCAGGTGCTTGAAACCGGTGATGTGCTGGACATTTTTGAGCGCCCCCGCCACCCCTACACCGCCGCATTGCAAAAGGCCAACCCGCACAACGCGCCGCCCGGGCAGGTGTTGCCGACGGTGGATGAGACCTTGGCGCGGATGGCCGGGGGTACGCCATGAGCGGAGCTTCCAGCCGACGCCGTGCATGCGTGTTGTTGACGGGGCAGACCCCGGCTTGGCGATGAGCGCCCCAGCGATGAGCACCCCGGCCCAGCCCCTACAGAACGGCCCAGCCCAGCCGCTGCTCGAAGTGCGTGACCTGCGCGTCGATTTCCCACTGGGCCGCGGCAAGGTGTTCCAGGCCCTCAAGGGCGTGAGCCTGTCGATCGCGCCAGGCGAGACCGTCGGCCTGGTGGGCGAATCAGGCTCGGGCAAGACCACCATCGGCCGTGTCATCCTCGGCCAGACGCCGGCCACCGCCGGCCGCATCGTCTTCGACGGCGAGGACCTGACGCACGCCAGCCGCGCCCGCCGCCGTGCCCTGGGTCGCGACATCCAGGTGGTGTTTCAAGACCCCTATGGTTCGCTCAACCCCTCGCGCACGATTGGCGACACCCTGGCCGAGCCGCTGCTGGCGGCCGGCGCGCTGGACCCTAACGCCCGGCTGCAGCCGACACAGATTGGCCAGCGCATTGCCGACATCCTGCAGCGCGTGGGCATGCCCGAAGACACCGCGGCGCGCTACCCCGGGGCCTTCTCCGGTGGCCAGCGCCAGCGCATCGCCATTGCCCGCGCGGTGATTGGCCGCCCGCGCCTGCTGGTGTGCGATGAGCCGGTGAGCGCGCTGGATTTGTCGGTGCAGGCGCAGGTGCTGAATTTGCTTAACGAGTTGCAGCAAAGCCTGGCCTTGTCGATGCTGTTCATCTCGCACGATTTGACCGTGGTGCGCCATGTCTCCAAGCGCATCGCCGTGCTCTACCAGGGCCAGATCGTCGAGCACGGCGACGCTGCCCAGGTGCATGGCACACCCCACCACCCCTACACCCAGGCGCTGCTGGCCGCGTCCCCCGTGCCCCACCCCGAGCTGCAACGCCAGCGCCGCGAACAGTGGCGCGCGGCGCGCAGCCGGGCCGAATCAGACACTGCCGCAGCCGCCGTGCCAACGTCAACCCCAACCCCAGCGCCAACGCTCACCTAACCGCTTTAACCAGGAGACACTCATGTCACGCTTGACCCGTCGCGCCATCGCCCAGCACTTCACCGCCACTGCATTGGCCACCGCCGCCGCCCTGGCCACCGGCTTCGCCGCCCCCGCCTTGGCCCAGGCCGATGCCAAGGTGCTGACCGTCGGCAACCCCTTTTCACCCCTGAGCCTGGACCCCTCGCTCAGCGGCAATGGCCGCGCCGGCACGCACCTGCTGCCGGCCTATGAGCCGCTGATCCGCGTCAAGGCCGATGGCAGCTTCGAGCCCGCCCTGGCCACCGCCTGGTCCATGGGCGCGGACAGCAAATCGGCCACCTTCACGCTGCGCGCGGGGGTGAAGTTCAGCGATGGCGAGCCGTTGAATGCCGAGGCGGCGAAGAGATCCATCGAGTACTTCCGCAACAAGAAGGGGCCGTTCTCGGTGAACCTGGCCAATGTCACCTCGATTGAGGTGTTAGACAACCTGCGCTTCAAGATCAATCTGAGCTCACCCAACCCGGCGCTGCTCAACCTGTTTGAGGCCTATTGGCTGGCCGGCAACATCATCAGCCCCAAGGCCCTGGCCACGCCCGATGTGCTGGCCCGCGGCACCTATGGCGCCGGCCCCTATAAGCTGGACGCCGCGGCCACTGTCACCGGCAAGAGCTACACCTATGTGCCCAACGAGCACTATTACGACAAAGCCCGCATCACCTGGGACAAGGTGGTGATGACGGTGTTTGAGGACCAGAACTCGGCCATCCAGGCGATGAAATCCGGCCAGATCAAGCTGCTGGTGAGCGACCCCGTCACCGGCCACGCCAACACCGGCAAGCTCGACAAGAACATCCGCACCATCACCGAGCCGGTGCAGTGGACGGGCCTGATCATCATGGACCGCGACGGCGCCATCAACCCGGTGCTCAAGGACGCGCGCGTGCGCCAGGCCATCAATTTGGCCATTGACCGCAAGCTCATCGCCAAGGCCTTGCTGGGCAACTTTGCCGACCCCACTGTGCAACTGCAGGGCAAGGGCTTTCTCGGCCACGACGCCGCCAACGAGGCCAAGTACCCGCTGGATCTGGTCAAGGCCAGGGCCCTGCTGGCGGCGGCCGGCCACCCCAATGGCATCGACCTGAAGCTGGACTATGTGAACAACACGCTCAGCTCGACGATGTCGCAGGTGCTGATGGGTCAGTTCAAGAAGGTCGGCATCCGCGTCAAGCTCAATGAGCTGCAAAACTTTGGCGCCATGCAGGCGGCCTCGCGCGCCAAGACCATCGAGACCCTGGTCTTCAACAGCAACTCGGGCGTGCCCAACCTGGCGCGCTTTCAGACCCTGGCGCCCAAGGGCAGCCTGAACTTCTACGGCACCGAAGACGCCACGCTCACCAAGCTGATGGACGAAGCCTCCAACATCCCGTTGCCGCAATCCGAGGCCGCCTGGAAGAAGGTCTACGCCCATGTCACCGACCTGGCCTGGTTCGCGCCGATTGCCGCCACGCACACGGTGTACTTCGCCACCGATGCCATCAAGGCGCCCAGGATCGGCCAATCGGTGGTGATCGACCTGATCAATGTGGTGCCGGCGAAGTGAGGCGCTCGAATCAGTTGGCGACGCTTCTGACATGCTGCCTTTGATCCGCCTAACCGATCCATTAAGGAGACCGCTTTGAACACCGAATCCGCACCCGACACGAGCGCCCAGCCGCCACTCGACCCGGCCATCGCCGAGATGGAGCGGCGCTGGAAGGAATCCGGCATTCCCGGCCTGTACGCCGGCGGCAGCGGCCCGGTCAGCCGCGAGCGCGCGCGCAACATCCGCGCCCTGCTCTACCCCAAGCCCAAGCTGCCCACCGGGCGCATGGACACAAGCCACATCCCCGGCCCCGGGGGCCACCGAATCGAGCTGCGCATCATTCACCCCGCGCAAGGCGGTGAGCCCACCGGCACACTGGTCTACTTTCACGGTGGCGGCTGGATCGTGGGCGATGTCGACTCGCACGAGGCCCACGCCATCCGCCTGGCCAATGGCGCCGGCGTGGTGGTCGTCAATGTCGAATACCGGCTGGCGCCCGAGCACCCCTTCCCGGCGGGCTATGAGGATTGCCTGGCCGCCACGCTGTGGGCCCATGCCCAGTGCGCCGAGCTGGGCGGCGCCGGCAAACCGCTGGCCATTGGCGGCGACAGCGCGGGCGGCAACTACGCCGCGGCCGTGGCCTTGCATTGCCGTGATGCGGGTTTGAAACTGGCCGCGCAGTTGTTGCTTTATCCCGCCACCAATTTGAGCGGCATGCACGACCCGGAAATCGTCAGCGCCTACTTTGGCGACCAGGCCGCCACCCAGTCGCTCGACACCCGCGCCTCGCCGGCCTTGGCCAGCACGCTGGCCGGTGTCGCGCCCGTGATTTTGGGTGTTGGGCCCTACGACTTCTTGTATCGCGACAACATGGCCTACGCCGAGCTGCTGCGCCAGGCCGGCGTGCCGCTGTTGCTGCGCGTGTACCCGACGCTGAACCACGGATTCTTCAGCTACACCGCCATCTCCAAGGCCTGCGAGGCCGCGGCCGAAGAGCTGTGCGCCGATCTGCGGGCGCGCATGGTGGTCAGCCCCGCCTCATGAGCACCCCAAGGCTGGCCGGGCGCCACCGCTGAGCGCCATGGACCCAGTGGTTCAAAGCATCCTCGGCGCGGCCATCGCCGAGTTTGCCGAGCATGGGCTGGCCGGCGCCCGCGTCGATGCCATCGCCGCGCGCACCAGCACAAGCAAGCGCATGCTGTACTACCACTTTGGCAGTAAGGAAAGCCTCTACGCCGCGGCCCTGGCGCATGCTTATGAACGCGTTCGAAGCGATCCGCCCATGCCCGATCTGGCCGCCCTGGCGCCGCTGCCGGCACTGCGGCAGTACGTGGGTTTCGTCTTCGACGTGCATGCTACGCACCCCGAGTTTGTGCGCCTGGTGATGGGCGAGAACCTGCTGGGCGCGCGCTTCGTGCGCGAGGCCGCGCCGATACGCCAGACCAATGTGCTGGGCCTGCAGGAGCTGCAACGCATCCTGCAGCGTGGCCAGGCCGACGGCAGCATGCGCGCCGACGCCGCCTTGCTTGATGTCTACGCCAACATCGTGGGCTTGAGCTTTCACTTCGTCTCCAACCGCCACACGTTTTCAGCGCTCTTTGAGCAGGGCCTGGACGCGGCGCAGGTGCAGGCCGCGCGGCGGCGCTGCATCATCGAGACGATTGAGCGCCAGGTGCTGCCGGCTGCGCCGCAGCCGGCCGCGGCCGCAAGCCGGCACCGGCGCATCAAAAGCCCAGGCGCAAGCCCAGCGTCAAGCCCCGGCCCGGCAGTGGCGCCAAGGGGCGCACGGTATTGATCGCACTGGCGCTGTAGGCCAGTGCATTGCCGGCGTTCTGCAGCTTCACAAACAGCCGGGCATCGTGCTCACCCAGGCGCAGCGCGCAACTGGCCGACAGATTGATCTGCGTCCAGCCCGGTGTCGCCGCGTCCGCGCTGGGCACGCGGGTTTGAGCACTGGCACGCCGAACTTCAATGCGCCCGGTCCATTGCTCATTGGCCAGGCCCGCAGCCAGCGTGATCCGCTGCGGCGCCAGCCGCGGCAGGGGCTGGGCGCTGTCCAGGTCCTGGCCCCTGACGCTGTCGAGCTTGGCATCCAAGTCGATGGCCCAGCCACGCACCACCGAACGCCAACTGGCTTCGGCCTCCATGCCGTAAAGATGCGCACGCACGCCCCGGAACACGAACTCCGGCAAGCCATGGTCGGCATCCATCACTTGCACGGTGTTGCCCGTGGGCGTCAGGGCGATGTAGTTGGCGAAGCGGCTGTCGAACACACCCCCCTTGACGCGCAGCGCGCCATTGCGCCAGGCCAGGCCCAGATCGATGTTGCGGCCGCGCTCCTTGGCCTGCTGCGGCTGCCCACGCTCAAAGGCCTGGGTGGCGGCATGCAGGCCGTTGGCGAACAACTCATACGACGTTGGCGCGCGCTCGGTGTAGGACAGGCTGGCGCTGGCCTGCCAGGTGCTTGTCACATGCAGCACGCCGTCGATGGCCGCGCTGCGCGGTGAGAACCGGCGCTGCTGGGCCGGGCCGAACTGCGCGCTGGCGGCAGCGCCTTGTTCTGCGGGGTCACCGGCGGAGGCCACCCGCACCTGCTCGGCGCGCAACCCGGCGCTGATCTGGCCGCGCTCACCCAGCGCCCAGCGCTCAAGCATGAAGATGGCGGCCTGGTGCGTGCGCGTGCTGGGCACGAAGGCCTCAGCGCCCAGTGCCGAAAAGCGGGCCGTCTCCAGTTGCATGCCCAGCACACCCACGGCGCCTGCCGCCCAGGCTGGCAACGCCCGGTGCAGCAGCTCGACGCGCGCATCGGCACCGCGGGTCTTGAAGGTCGTGCCGACCTCGCCGTTGCCTTCGATTTCCTGGTGCCAGTAGTCGGTGGCGGCGGCCTGGGCGCGCAGCGCGCTGATGTAGCCGCTGGGCGGGCGCCATTCGCCGGCCAGTGCGAGTTTGTCGCGGCGCATGTTGATGGTGATGTCGTCCTCGACAACGATGCCATAGCGGTTACGGTAAGTGTCCAGGCTCAGGCCCAGGTGGCCCTGTGCACCCACCAGCGAGGCGCCCACCGCACCGCCCTGGGCCTGACCGGCCGAGTTGACGATGTGGTTGCGGCGTTCGGTCGGCGGGCCGTTGATTGCTGCGGCCTCAGCGCTGGGCGCAGCCTGTGCCATGGGCCGATCAAAGGCCGGCACGCGCAGGTCGTGGCTGCGGCGATGAAAGCCATCAACATGCCAGGCCACGCCGATACCGCCGCCACCGCCACCGCCACCGCCACTGCCCGTGCTACCGCCCTCCAGCAGCGCCGATATGGCGCGCTCGCGGCCCGCGCCGCCTGCGCGCATCTCGGTGGCACCTGAGAGGCCCTGCTGGGCGCGCTGCGGGATGCGGTTGTCGATGGCGTTGACGACGCCGCCAATGGCGCTGCCGCCATACAGCAGTGCGGCCGGACCACGCAGCACCTCGATGCGCTCGATCACCAGCGGGTCGATGGCCACCGCGTGGTCGAAGCTCAGGCTGGACGCATCGAGCGTGGCACCGGCGTTGCTCAGCACACGGATGCGATCGCCGTCCTGGCCGCGGATGACAGGGCGGTTGGCGTTCGGGCCAAAGTAGCTGGCCGAAACGCCGGGCAGGCCGTCCAGGGTTTCACCCAGGCTGCTGCCGCGGCGCAGCAGCAGGCCGGTGCCGGACAAGCTTGAGGCCGGTGCAGCCAACTCCTGGCTGCCCAGAGGATTGCCGGTGACGATGATGACCTGCTGGGGCGCGGTCTGTTGCGCCAGCGCGGCGCTGCCGATGGCGCTGATGGCGGCCAGTGCCGTGGCGTGGCCCATGGCACGGGCGGCCGCACTGGCGAAGTGAGCGGTGATGTTCATGGTGGGTCCTTTGTGGCCCCGAAAGGCCGGATGTGCTGAGGGTGTGGCCGAGGCCGCTGCGTCAAGCGGCAAGTGGTGGCCACGGGGTATCGACGGCGGCACGCGCAAGCGCCTGGACGTGTGCCGCAAGCAGCAGCTGACCTGCAGTGGCGGGTGTGGCTACGCGCTAGACAGGCCTTGCGCAGGCCTCAAGGCGAGTCAGGCCAGGGGTGGCGCGCGCGCAGGCGGCAGGCGGGCCGGCTCGCACAACAGGCAGGTGCTCGGCGCCACGGGCAGCGACTCCGAGCCGGGCTGGGGCCAGGCCGCTGCTGCTGCGACCTCGACACGCGGCGTGCCCATCAGCAAGTGATCCAGCAATTGGCATTCGGCCGATTCGGCAGCATGGCCCCAGGTCAACCGGCCCGCCGCGTCAACCGCAGCTTTGGCCTGTGCGGCCACCAACTCGCCACCGCCGCTGGGCACATGTGTCGAGGCATGTATCCATGCCAAGCACTGCGCCAAGACCAAGGCCAGCGCCAAGCTTGCGATGCCCCACGCCTGCCAGCGCGCAGCGCGCGGCAGCTTGCGGTCAAGAGAAGGCGAGGGCTTGAACATGGTCGCTTGGCGGCGAATCATAGTGGTGGACCCTGGTCAGGGGCCGCGGTCACGGTGCGGGCATCGCCAGCGCAGCGTGCCCGCCGCGCCTGCACCCTCGCAGTGCGCGGGAAGCCAGCCAAGCGCAGCTTGACACAATTCAATTATTCCATTATCGTTGAATTATGGAAGAGAAAACCGCCGTCGAATCGCTGGCCGCACTGGCCCAGAGCCTGCGCCTGCGGGTCTTTCGCGCCCTGGTCGGTGCCTTGCCCGAGGGCATGACGCCGGGCGCGCTGTGCGACTTGCTTGAGGTGCCGGCCACCACGCTTTCGTTCCACCTCAAAGAGCTGATGCACGCCGGCCTGGTGACGCAAGAACGCGACGGCCGCAACCTGATTTATCGGCCCTCGCTGGCGCACATGCAAGCGCTGCTCGATTACCTCACTGCCCACTGCTGCCAGGGCAGCGCGCGCGCCGGCAGGGTCCGCCGCGCCGCGCCAAAAGGCTGCGCCACCTGTTGAACCGGAGAACCGTCATGAAACGCTTCCATGTGCACGCCCATGTGCAAGACCTGCCCGCCAGCATCGCCTTCTATTCCAGGCTGTTTGCCACCGCGCCCACACGCCAGGAGGCCGACTACGCCAAGTGGATGATCGACGACCCGCGCATCAACTTCGCCATCTCCACCCGCGGCACAGCCACGGGCATCGACCACCTGGGTTTCCAGACCGACAGCCCCGATGAGCTTGCCGAGCTGCGCCAGCGCGCCCAGGCCGCCGACATGGCCCTGCTGGATTCGGGTGAGACGACCTGCTGCTACGCGCGCAGCGACAAGCACTGGATCACCGATCCCCAGGGCATCGCCTGGGAGCACTTTCATACTCTGGAGAACATCCCCGTGTTCAGCGAGGGGCAGGCTGCGGTGGCCACAGCGGCCGCACCGGCCCAGGCTGCGGCCGCGCCGGCCCAGGCTGCGGGCGCTGAGACGACGGCCGCGGCCTGCTGCGCACCCGCCGCGAGCCGCGGCAAACCTGTGGCCATCCCCGTCAAGGCTGCCGCGAGCTGCTGCTGAGCTTCACGGGCTGGTCCTGACCCAGGCTCTGGCCCGTGCTCGGCAAGTGCTGCGAGCACGCCACCACCCAGGCACGCCACCACCCAAGCACGCACAGCGCCCAGCCACCATGACCCAGCACTTCCTCATCCTGTGCACGCACAACTCGGCCCGCAGTGTCCTGGCCGAGGCCATGCTCAACCACTGGGCGCAAAAGCTGAATCTCGATGTGCGCGGCCACAGCGCCGGCAGCGCCGCCAGTGGCCGTGTCAACCCCATGGCGCTCGATGCACTGGCGCAGGCCGGCGTGGCCACCGCAGGCTTGCGCAGCAAAAGCTGGGCTGAGTTCGCTGCGCCCACTGCGCCCGCCATGCGCGTTGTCATCACGGTGTGCGACAGCGCCGCCACCGAGACCTGCCCCATCTGGCCAGGCGCGCCACTGCGGCTGCATTGGGGCTACCCCGATCCATCCCGCGCGGCGGGCGGCGAGGCCGGCCAGCGCCAGGCCTTTGAGCTGACGCGCCAGGCCCTGGGCTACCGCATGCTGCAGTTGCTGCAACTGCCATTGCACACCCTGGACGACCGGGCCCTGCACGTGCAGATGCTGGCCATCGCACACAACTGAGCCGAGCGAACAGCCCGAATCGATGAACACCCTGTCCAGAAAACTCCTGGCCGAAGGCCTGGGCACCGCGGCCTTGCTGGCTGTGGTGATCGGCTCGGGCATCATGGCCGAGCGCCTGTGCGGCGGCAACATGGGCCTGGCGTTGCTGGCCAACACCGCCGCCACGGTGGCGGGCTTGTACGCCTTGATTGAAGCCTTAGGGCCGATCAGCGGCGCGCACTTCAACCCGCTGGTGAGCACGGTGATGGCCTGGCGCCGTGAGCTGCCACGCGCGGCGCTGCTGCCCTACATCGCCGCGCAGCTGCTCGGCGCGGTGCTTGGCGCCTGGCTGGCGCATGCCATGTTTGATGTGAGCCTGCTGCAGTTGTCCACCAAGCTGCGCAGCGGCCCGGGGCAGTGGCTTGCCGAGGCCGTGGCCACCGCCGGCCTGGTGTTGGTGATCTTGCTGGCACCGGCCGGGCGCGCCGCGGCCATGGTGGCGGCCTACATCGGCGCGGCCTACTGGTTCACCGCCTCGACCTCGTTCGCCAACCCGGCCGCAGTGCTGGGGCGCATGCTCAGCGACAGCTTTGCCGGCATCGCGCCGGCCAGCGCGCCGGGCTTTGTGCTGGCGCAGTGCGTCGGAGCGATAGCGGGGTTAGGCCTGCATCGCTTGCTGCGCGGGCCCGGCGGGCCGCACCGAGGCCCCGCGTAAAGTCGGCGCATGCCCGCCTCCCCCGCCCTGCGCCAGGAACTGCGCTTCACCCATGTGGCCTCCGGCGCCCGCATCGCCTGGGCGCGCAGTGGCCAGGGGCCGCCACTGCTGCGCGCCGCGCACTGGATGACGCACCTGGAATACGACAGCGTCTCAGCGCTGTTTCGCCCCTGGCTGGAACGGCTGGGCCGGGCGCTGACGGTGCACCGTTTCGACGAGCGCGGCTGCGGTGTGTCGGCCGCGGATGAGGTGCCGCTGGGCCTGGAGGCCTCGGTCGAGGAGATCGCTGCCGTGATGGATGCGGCCGGTCTGAAGCGCACGGCGCTGCTGGGCATCTCCGGCGGCGCGGCGCCGGCCATTGCCTACGCCGCGCGCCACCCGGATCGCATCAGCCACCTGGTGCTGCTGGGCGGCTTTTCGCATGGCGCCCTGTGCCGCTCGCCCACTGCTGCACAGCGCGTCTACCTGGAGGCGCAGGCCCATCTGATCGAGCTCGGGTGGGGCGTGCGCGACTCGCCGGTGCAGCAGTTCATCACCGCCAGCATGATCCCGGACGGCACGCCGCAGCAGGTCACGGCGCTGAATGAGCAGCAGCGGCGCTCCTGCGATGGCCGCCGCGCCGCGGCCATCTTTCGCTCGCGCTTGCTGCTCGATGTGCGCCCCGAGATCGCTGCCGTGCGCTGCCCGACATTGGTGCTGCATGCCCAGGGCGATGCCGCCGTGAACATTGAGTGCGGCCGCGAGCTGGCCGCCAGCATTGCCGGCGCGCGCTTCGAGGCGCTGCACACGCGCAACCATGTGCCACTGGCCGACGAGCCGGCCTTCGAGCGCTTTTGTCTGGCGGTGGCGGAATTCGTCAGCCCGGCGGCGGCGGCCGACCCGGGCCGCGCCTTCACGCCGCGCGAGCGTGAGCTGCTGGCGCTGGTGGCACGCGGCTGCGACAACCTGCAGATCGCCGCGCAGCTTGGGCTGGCCGACAAGACGGTGCGCAATGCACTTTCAGCGCTGTACACCCGGCTGGGCGTGGACGGTCGCACGCATGCTGTTGTGCGGGCGCGCGAGCTGGGTTTTGCCTGAGCGCAGTTGCGGCTGCATTGGCGTGCTCGCCGAGGTGCTCAATGAGGTGCTCGTTGACGTACTCGCGGACATGGGCACGAAGCAGCGCATGAGCACGGGCAGGTGCGGCCGACCTGCGTCGCGCCAGGCGATCACGGCCCGCGGGACAGATGTCCCGCCCACATTGGCCACCTACCAGCGCCGGCGGACAACCGTCCCGTAGCGGCGCTGTGCGCGCCGGCGTGCAATCGGGCATCCCATCACACACGGAGCCTGGCATGAACCCATCTTTCACCGAGTGCACCCCGGCACAGCCCATCGCCGGCTACCGCAGCACGTCCGTAGACACGCCAGCGCAGCGCAGCGGGAAAGCCAAGAGGTGCGCCCTGCTGTTGCAGTGTTGCGCCGTGCTTCTGGCCTGCGCAGCAAGCAGCCTGGCGCAGGCGGCCATCGTGCCCTTCAGCGCCGAGGTCGATGGCCTGACGCAAATCGTTGCTGTGCTCAACCCTGCGGGCCCGGTGGTGCGCGCACAAACCCTGGCCAGCGGCAGCGGCTCGGCCGGGCCGATCACCTACCACTCGGGCGATGACATCAACCTGTCCACGGGCCAGGGCAGCGGCAGCAACCGCTTTGTCACCGACGATGGCGACGAGCTGTTCGGGCACTTTCAAGTGCAGATGATTCCCGGGGCCGACGCGTCCTTGTTTGACCTGATTGGCCAGGTGATCTTCGATGGCGGCACGGGTGACTTTTTCGGGGCCACGGGCACGGCTTCCTTCGTCGGCAATGGACAGTTTTTCTCGGCCTCCGAGGCGCGCACGCACTTTGTCTTTCAGGGCCGCGTGTCCACGGTGCCTGAGCCGGGCGGCGCCGTGCTGGGCGCTCTGGCGCTGGGCCTGTGCTGGCTGCGAACCCGGCCCTCTGCACGGGTCTGAGCGGAGTCGGCGGCAGCAATGCCGCTAGCATGCAGGCCACCCCATGGCACTGGAGCCCCGCATGATCAACCGCCGCACCGCCCTGCAATTGCCCGCCGCACTGGCCACCGGCCTGGCCACCACAGCGGGCCTGGCACCTCTTCTGGCCCAGGCCCAGGCGAAGAAAGACACCATGGTGCTGGCCATGACGCTGGAGCCCACGGGCCTGGACCCGACCGCGGGCGCGGCCTCGGCCATCGCCGAGATCGTGCTCTATAACGTGTTTGAAACCCTGGTCAAGATCAGTGGCGATGCCTCGATCACGCCGCTGCTGGCCGCCAGCTACAGCGTCACACCGGACAACAAGACCTGGGCCTTCAAGTTGCGCCCCGGCATCAAGTTCCACAACGGCGTGGCTTTTGATGGCCGCACGGTGAAGTACGCCTTCGAGCGCGCCGCCTCGGCCGAATCCGTCAACAAGGACAAGGCGGTCTTTGCCAACATCGTCAACATTGCCTTGACCGATGACTTGACGGTGTTGCTGACACTGAAGAACCCCAACCCCGATTTCCTCTTCCAGATGGGCCAGGCCACGGCCATCATCGTCGAGCCCAAGAGCGTGGCCGGCAACAACACCCAGCCGGTGGGCACTGGCCCCTACAAGCTCACGCAGTGGGCCAAGGGATCGGCGGTGACGCTGGCGCGCTGGGACGATTACCGCGACGCCAAGGCCATCAAGCTGCGCCGCGTCACCTTGCGTTTCATCAGCGATTCCGCCGCGCAGGTGGCGGCCATGCTGGCTGGCGATGTGGATGTGTTCCAGCGCGTCTCGGCGGCCAAGAGCCTGCCGCAATTCAAGGGCGACAAACGCTTCCAGGTGTTGATCAACGGCTCACGCGCCAAGACCGTGGTGGCCATCAACAACAAGAAAAAACCGCTCGACGATGTGCGTGTGCGGCGCGCGATTGCCATGGCCATCGACCGCAAGCAGGTCATCGAAGGTGCGGCCGATGGCTTTGGCGCGCCCATTGGCAGCTTCTACGTGCCGGGCGCGCCGGGCTATGTCGATCTGACCAGCGTGAATGCCTACAACCCCGAGCGCGCCCGTGCTCTGCTCAAGGAGGCCGGCATCAGCGGCACGCTCGAGCTGTCACTGAAGCTGCCGCCCACGCCCTATGCGCGCCAGGGCGGCGAGGTGGTGGCCGCGATGCTGGCCAAGGTGGGCATCGTGGCCAAGCAGGAGAACGTCGAATGGGCGCAGTGGTTGTCTGGCGTGTACGGTCAAAAGGCCTACGACCTGACCATCATCAGCCACGTCGAGCCGCTGGACATGGGCAACTTCGCCCGACCCGGCTACTACTGGAACTACGAGTCGCCGAAGTTCAACGAGCTGTGGGCCAGGGTGCAGGCCACCGCCGACACGGCCGCGCGCAACAAGCTGATGGCCGATGTGCAGCGCCTGGTGGCCGACGACGCGGTGTTGACTTACCTGTACCAGCCGA
>JAYSSS010000044.1:0-41526 GCA_043720415.1 Ideonella sp. | reverse complement strand
ATCGGCACTACGGCACGGCCAGCGGCCTCTAACGTGCGGGTCACGCGATCGAGATACAGTGGCGCAACCGTCTCGTTCGAGATGATGGCGACGCGTTGACCCGACCAGAGTCCGGCGATCAGCTCGGTGCGTTCAAGCAGCCGCGTGCCGACATGCACGGGATAGCTGCGCGCGCCTAGCGCTACGCGGATAGTTTGCATGCGTCGGGCAAGCGCGGCAGGAGCTGGCACATCAGCGTCGTGAGGCTCTGCCGACCGGTGTCGACGACGAGATCGGCCAGCTCCCGATAAATGGGATCCCGCAGCTCGTAGAGTTCCTCAAGACGCTTAAGTGGATCACCTGTGGCGAGGAGCGGACGGCTCTTGTCGTGTCGCGTGCGATGCCAGAGGTCACGCGGCTGGGCGCGCAGATAAACGACGAAGCCCCGCTCGGTGAGATAACGGCGATTTTCGGCGAGCAGTACGGCGCCGCCGCCTGTCGCGAGCACGATGTCGAGTTCCTCGGTCAGACTCGCGATCGCCTGCGCTTCACGAAGGCGAAACCCTTGCTCTCCCTCGATCTCGAATATGAGCGAAATGCGCACCCCAGTGCGCATTTCGATTTCGTGATCGCAATCGATGAACCGTTTGCCTAGCCGGACTGCGAGCAGCTTACCGACGCTTGTCTTGCCGGCCCCCATGAGCCCGACGAGGAACAGGTTGCGGCTCGCTTGCATCGTTGGATTCTAGCAAGCCCCGCGGCTTAAGCGCCGCGACTTCCACGATCGACCCCCGCAGGCGGGACCGCAAAGGCCCCGCCTGGGGTGCTGGTTAGCGGATGTTGAGCCGCTCCTCGAGGACGCGAGGCGTCAGAAACACCAGCAGCTCCGTCTTGTTGTCGGCGCGGAAGGTATTGCGGAACAACGGCCCTACTGCCGGCAGATCTCCCAGCAGCGGTACTTTATTGATTTGGTTGCGCTCGTCCTGGGTATAGATGCCGCCGATCACGACCGTGCCGCCGTTCTCCACCAGCACCTGGGTCTTGGCATGCTTGGTGTTGATGGCAGGGCCGGCACCGGTCGGGTCGCCACGGCTGTCCTTGGCGACATCCAGATCCATGATCACACTGCCCTCGGGGGTGATTTGCGGCGTGACCTCCAGCCTCAGGGCCGCCTTGCGGAACTGCACCGAGGTCGCCCCGCTGGAGGTGGCCACCTGGTAAGGGATTTCCTCGCCTTGCTCAATCACCGCCTTGGTCTGGTCGGAGGTGATGACGCGCGGGCTGGAAATGATCTTGCCCTTGCCATCGGCCTCCAGTGCGGAGAGCTCCAGGTTCAGGAAACGATTGGCGGCCGGGCTGAACAGCGACAAGGCCAGATTGGCCGCCGCACTGGTGCTCACGCCTGTGCCAGCCAGACTGCCCGGGAGGTTGACAAACTGGGTGTTGGCGTAGTCCACCGTTCCGGTCTGCCGGGTTTGGGCGCCGATCGCTGAGTAATTGCCGCCAATGGTGACGTAATTGCCCCCGACAAGGCTGTAGCCAGGTACGCCACCCTGGATGCCGCGGAGGTCCGAGCCCCCCAGCTTGACGCCCAGGGTGCGGCCGAATTTGTCGTCGGCCTCAACAATGCGGGCTTCGATCAAGACCTGTCGAACAGGAATGTCGACCTTGGTGATCAAGGCCTGGATCTCTTCCAGTTTGGACGGGATGTCGGTGACAAACAGCTGGTTGGTGCGGCTTTCGAAAATGACGCTGCCGCGCGTCGTCAAAATTCTTGTCGCATTGCCAGCGTTGTTGCCCGTGCTGCCGCCCTGGGTCTGGCCCGACAAGCCCTTGGCCACTTCCTCGGCTTTGGTGTAGTTCAGCTGGAAGGCCTGGGTACGCACCGGCTCCAGGTCGGCCAGCTTTTTCTTGGACTCCAGCTCGAGTTGCTCCTTGGCGGCGAGCTCATCCTTGGGCGCAATCCACAGCACATTGCCGGATTTGCGCACACCCAGGCCCTTGCTCTGCATGATGACGTCCAGGGCCTGGTCCCAGGGCACGTCCTTCAGGCGCAGGGTGACGTTGCCGGTGACGGTGTCGCTGGTCACCACATTGAAGTTGGTGAAATCAGCGATCACCTGAAGCAGTGCGCGCACCTCGATGTTCTGGAAATTGAGCGACAACTTCTCGCCCGAATAGCCGGGTCCCTGGGTCAGCTTGTTGGCGTCGACCTTGAGGGGGCGCACTTCGAGCACGAACTGGTTGTCACTTTGGTAGGCGCTGTGCTCCCATGAGCCGCGTGGCTCGACCACCATGCGCACGCGGTCACCCGTTTGAAAGGTCGACACGGTCTGCACCGGCGTACCAAAGTCACCGACATCGAGCCGGCGCCGCAGGCTCTCAGGCAGGGCTGAGCGCAAGAATTCGACCACCAGGCTTTGCCCCTGCTGGCGAATGTCGACCCCCACCTGTGTGCTGGCCAGCGACACGATGACACGTCCCGAGCCATCCGGGCCACGCCTGAAATCGATGTCGCGCAAAGGCAGCGCCTCGCGGTTTTGTGGTGCGGCGAAGTTCGTGGTCTCGGCCGTCGTGGCCGCCACGGCAGGTGCCGAGGACGCCTCCAGGATCACCATGAGGGCCTTGCCTTGCAATTCGACGCGGTAGTTCGAGGCCTGGCGCAGATTCAATACCAACCGAGTGCGCTCGCCAGCCTGTGCAACATTCACCGTGCGCAAGTTGCCTTGGTTGATCTCCACCGAGGATTTGCCCAAGGCATTGCCAACGCCCGGAAGGTCGATGGCCACTCGGGGTGGCGTCTGCACGGCGAAGCCCTTGGGCACGGCGCTCAAGGCCTCACTGAGCTCAATTCTCACCACCTCAGCGCCGGACTGCTGCGTGCTCGTGATGGATTGGATGGCGTTTTGCGCCATCGCCAGCATTGGCGCTGCCAGTGCCAGTGCCGCGATGAGGTGCCTGGCAATCCGGTTGAGCATGTTGTGTGTCTCCTGCCTGTTGATGCCCCCGCAAAAGCGCACAGAGTCGCCGCTTTGGCCAGGGGGTGAGAAACCTCGGGGGCAAGCCATGGGTTTCTGCTGATTCATCGCGCCTTCTCCTGTAGCTGGAGTGTGCTGGCGCGCTCTATCCATTCGCCGGCGGCGTCTTGTACGATTTCGCGCAAAACGACCTCGGTCTCGGAAATCCGTGTGATCTTGCCGAAGTTCTGGCCAAGATAGTCGCCCAGCTTCACCTGATAGAGCAGCTTGTCCACCTTGAGCAAAGCCACCGGCTTGCCCAATTTGGTGACACTGCCCACCATGGCCATGCCATCGGTCGGATAGGCTTCCAGTGGCTCTTTGCGCCGATTGAGCTCAGACGCCAGCAGCGAATTGGGTTGCCGCGACTCCTGCTTGAGCGCCACGCTGAGCTTTTGGCTGCTGAAGGGATCAACCAACTGACCGCCACTGAAGGGCGCCGGATCGAAGCGCTTGGGCGCCACCAGGGGCTGCACACTGGGCTTGACTTCGCGCCGCTGCTGATCCATCCAGCCCTGCAACTGCTCTTGCTCAGCCCCGCAGCCCGCCAGGAACAGGCTCAATGTGCCAGCCCACAAAACGCAGCCTGCTGTGTTCTTCCTGTTCATCATTTTTTGGCCGCCTTTGCAGCCTCGGCGGCCTTGGCCTTGCGAATTTCCGCGATCTCGTTGACGTCCAGATAGCGATAGGTGCGGGCGGTGGCCTCCATGGCCAGCATCCCGGCGGCATCCTTGGGCGGCGATGCAATGTTCAGGTTGTGCAGCGTCACGATGCGCGAAAGGTTGGCGACATCGGCCGCAAAGGCACCGATGTCGTGGAATCGACCGCTCACGCGCAAGGCAATGGGAAGCTCGGCGTAGTAATCCTTGAGTTCAACGACACCGGGCCGGAACAGCTCGAACTGCAAACCCCGCCCAATGCCCGCCTGATTGATATCCGACAGCAAGGCGTCCATGTCGGCCTTGCCCGGCAACTGCTTTTCAAGCTGCGTCACATACTCCTGGACGAGCTGCTTTTGCTTGCGCAATTCGGCCAGATTGACGGCCTGCCCCAGCTTGCTGCGGTAATCTTTCTTGAGCACGGGCTCCTTGCCCCGGGCCGCGTGAAGCTCATCATCGGCGTCGGATATGAAGGCCAGCCAGAGCAGGCCGACCACCACTGCGGCAACGATCAAGAACGCGCACACCTTTGGCAGCAAGGGCCACTGGCCGGGCTCTCTGAAATTCAAATCCTTGAACTGCGAGCCCGCGCGGTTCAGGCGATTGCCAACCTCAAGATTGACGGGACGGGTGGTGTTTGCCATGGCCTGCCCTCGCCTAAGCCGATTTGCCAGCCGCCGCGGCCGAAGCCGCCGGTACGGCGGCCGCCGGCGCCGCCGGTTTGGTCAGCGACACGCGCATGGAGAAATCAAAAAGCCGCCGCTGTTCGCGGCTGCCGGTTGAGGGCGTCAGCGCCACCAGTTTGATTTCGACCAGTTCGGGCTTTTGCAACCACTTTGAATGGTTTTGCGTATTGCGCAAAAACTCCGACACGCGCTCATTGGTTTGCGCAACGCCTGTGACCATCACCTGCTCACCGGTTTGCTTGATCGAGGTGAGGTAAATGCCCTCAGGCGTGTGCTTGACCAGTTCATCGAGCAAGTACACAGGCACGTTGCGATTGGTCTGAAGGTCCTCAACCGCACCTTGCCTGGCCTTGAGCCCGTCAATCTCGGACTTCAAATTGGCAATGTCTTTGATTTGGCCTTCGAGGCGCTTGATCTCCGCTGCCAGAAAATCATTGCGAACCTGCTGTGCGGCCGTCATTTGCTGCAGCACCATGAACCAGGTACCCGCGGCAAGCACACCCACCACAACTGAAGCACCCAGACCGGCAAAGAAGGATCGCCGGCGCTGGCGGCGCTTTTCCTCGCGGTGAGGCAGCAGGTTAATAAGAATCACTGCACGAACCTCCGCATGGCCAGCCCGCAGGCCGTCAGATAGGACGGCGCTTCGCGACGCACCTTGGCCTCACGAACCGCCGAGCCGAGTTTCATGTTGTCAAACGGATTGACAACCATCGAAGCAAAGCCCGTCAACTCAGTCAATCTGTCCTTGAGCTCTGGCAGGGTGGCCGTGCCGCCCGCGAGCATCACGTAGTGCACTTTATGGTGGGGCGTGCTCGTGAAAAAGTATTGCAGCGCGCGACCAATTTCCTGGGACAAGCTGTCCACAAAGGGCCCGAGGATCACCGTGTCGTAGTCATCCGGCAGGTCGCCGGAGAGCTTTTTTTGCTCAGCCTCTTCAAACGAGAAGCCGTACTGTCGGGAGATCAGTTGCGTGAGCTGCGAGCCCCCAAAGGCCTGGTCGCGGTCGTACAGCAATTCGTCGTCACGCAGCACCTTCAGGCTGGTGGTGTCGGCGCCGATCTCGAACAGTGCCACCAGTGCATCACGCCCGCCATTGGGCAGCGCCGCCGCAATGCGGCTCATGGCCAGTCGAGAAGCATGCGACTCAATGTCGAGCACTACGGGTTTCAAACCCGCCGCTTCAGCCAGGCCTTGCCGATCCTGGACACGCTCTTTGCGCGAGGCTGCGATCAGCACTTCGACGTCACCGCCTGAAGTTGGGCTGGGCCCAATCACGCAGAAGTCCAGGCTGACCTCATCGAGCGAGAACGGAATGTATTGGTTGGCCTCGGCTTCAACCTGCAGCTCCAGCTCCTGCTCGCCCAGGCCGGCGGGCAAAACAATCTTCTTGGTGATGACCGCTGACTGCGGCATCGCCATGACCACCTGCTTGGTCCTGGTGCCGCTCTTCTGCACCAACTTTCGGACGGCCTGCGCCACTTCGTCGAATTTCTCGATTTGTCCGTCGGTGATCCAGCCCTTTTCGAAGGGCTCGGAGGCAAAGCGCTCGAGCACGTATTCGCCGTTGGCCGTCTGGCCCAATTCGACAAGCTTGGCGCTGGACGAGCTGATGTCCAGCCCAATCATCGGCGCATGTTTGCGGCCCAGCAACAGGTCCAGAACGCTCACGACAAGCTCCCCAAAAGGGCAGAAAACGGTGGGTCAACACTTAAGAAGTTACTTCAATGCTAGCAGTAAAGCCGTTGTGTCTCAAAGGAAAAAGCCGTTTGAAGCCAGGCCGCGCGTTGCGATTGTCCGACGCTGTCGCGCGCATTTGAAACAAGCCGATTGTTCCTCGCGGCGACCCCAACACCGCTTCGCCAGTGGGCTTCTATACACTTGGCCGCGTGCAAAAACAGCCACAACTCGGCCCTGATCAAGGGCCCCCGCCATCGTCGAGCTCAGGCCCAACGCTGGTTCGCAAGTCCTTGCGCATGCTTGGATGGCTGGCCGCCCTGGCCGGCGGGGCCGTTTTGGCGGGCTTGGCACTGTTGGCTTTGGCGCTGGCGGTGGCTTATCCCAACCTGCCGCCCATCAGCGGCTTGACCGACTACCGGCCCAAACTGCCGCTGCGCATCATGTCCTCCGACGGCGTGCTGCTGGCCGAATTTGGCGAGGAGCGAAGGCGCTTCACACCCATCGCCCAAGTGCCCAAAGTGATGCAGGACGCCGTTCTGGCGATCGAGGATGCGCGCTTCTATCGCCATGGTGGGGTGGACTATCTGGGCGTCATTCGCGCTGGCCTGGCGCAGTTGAACAAGGCCAAGAGCCAGGGCGCTTCGACCATCACGATGCAGGTCGCGCGGAATTTTTACCTCTCCACCGAGAAAACATTCACACGCAAGATCTACGAGATTTTGTTGGCGCTGAAGATCGAGAGCCAGCTCAGCAAGGAGCAGATTCTTGAGGTCTACATGAACCAGATCTTTTTGGGGCAGCGCGCCTATGGTTTCGCTGCCGCCAGCGAGATCTATTTCGGCAAGCCGCTGCAGCAGATTGGCGTGGCCGAGGCGGCCATGCTGGCCGGGCTACCCCAAGCGCCTTCAGCTTACAACCCCGTCAGCAACCCGGCGCGGGCCACGCGGCGCCAGCAACACATCATCCAGCGCATGCTGGACAACGACTTCATCACCCCAGCCCAGGCCGAGGCGGCACGCAAGCAAACGCTCGTTTACCGTGCCGACAGCGACAGCGGTACGCACGCCGAGTACGTGACCGAAACCGTGCGCCAGCTGATCCACAGCCAATATGGCGACGAGACCACGACCCGTGGCCTGGTGGTGCATGTCACGATCAATGCGGCAGATCAGGCCGTGGCTTACCGCGCCTTGCGCCGAGGCTTGTTGAACTACGAGCGGCGCCAGATCTATCGTGGCCCAGAGGCCTTTGTTGACCTGCCAGCGGACGCCAAACAGCTTGACTTGCGCGTCGCCGATGCGCTCTCCGAGCATCCCGACAACGATGAGCTCAAGGCCGCGGTCGTGCTGGAGGCCGGGCCGAGAAAGGTAATCGCCGTTCTACAGACCGGTGAGTCGGTCACCATCACCGGCGATGGGCTCAAACCCGTGGCCTCGGGGCTGTCGGACAAGGCCGGGCCAAAGATTCAGATTCGAAGGGGCGCCGTCGTGCGCCTGCTGCAAGGCCCCAAGGGCGACTGGATACTGACCCAACAGCCTGACGTGGAAGGCGCTTTTGTCGCGATGGAGCCCGCCACTGGCGCAATCAGGGCCCTGGTGGGCGGGTTCGACTTCTCCAAGAACAAGTTCAACCATGCGGTCCAGGCCTGGCGGCAACCGGGGTCAAGCTTCAAGCCCTTCATTTACTCAGCCGCACTGGAGAAGGGCTTCACCCCGCACACGGTGGTCAATGACGCGCCGCTGTTCTTTGACGCCGGCGCCACCGGCAGTCAGCCCTGGGAGCCCAAAAATTATGATGGCAAGTTCGAAGGGCCGATGCCGCTCAAGCAGGCCTTGGCGCGATCGAAGAACATGGTGTCGATCCGCGTTCTGCAGTCGATAGGGGTGCACCACGCACAGGCCTGGGCCACGCGCTTCGGCTTTGACGCCGAGAAGCATCCGCCCTATCTCACCATGGCTTTGGGGGCCGGTTCCGTCACGCCGCTGCAGATGGTGGGCGCCTACAGCGTGTTCGCCAATGGGGGCCATCGGGTCAATCCACTGCTCATCACGCGGGTCACCGACAACCAGGGTCGCGTGCTGCAGGAAACACCCGTGCGCAGCGTCAGCGAGTCCATGCGTGTCATTGATGCGCGCAATGCTTTCGTGATGACACAGCTGATGTCCGAGGTGACGCGTGCCGGCACGGCCGCCATGGTGCAACAGACCTTCAAGCGTGCTGACCTCGCCGGCAAGACGGGCACGACCAATGATTCACTGGATGCCTGGTTTGCAGGCTTTCACCGCGATCTGGCGGCGGTGGTCTGGATCGGTTACGACAATCCGCGCAAGCTGGGCGACAGAGAGACCGGTGGCGGCCTGGCACTGCCCGTCTGGATCGATTACTTCAGCCACGCCATCAAGCGGCTGCCGGTGCGTGAGCCGCAGGTGCCCGAGGGCTTGATTCGGGTTGGCAGTGACTGGGTCTTTGACGAGTATGGGCCGGGCGCGGGTGTGAGCAGCGTTGGCCTGGACGACAAACTTCCAGCCGCGCCAAGTGAAACCGAGCGCAACAGCATTCTGGATTTGTTTCGACGCTGAATGTGCTGGCGGCTGGGGCATTGCGCGCCGCGGCCGCCACGCACAGGCGTCCGCAGGATGGTTTAGTTAGGCCGCAGTGAATTGCAAAGGCTTGCCGGCCTGTGCACTGGCATCGCGCGACAGGGCCGCAAAGAACTCGCAGCCATCGCGGGTGTCTTTCCACTGATTGCCGTCAAACTTGAAGTGCCGCCCGCCGCTCTTGGCGGCCAGCCACAGCTCGTGCAGTGGCGGCTGGGTGTTGATGATGAGCTTGCTGCGGTCCGGGAAACTCAGCTCCAGCAGGCCGCCGGTGCGGTGCGAATCGATGTCCACCACATCGTCCTGCAACCAGGCATCGACAGCCGACTCGATGCTGCCCAAGACGCGCTGGGCCAGGGTGTCGAACTGCGCATCACTCAGGCTCTGGACCATGATCAATAGAATTCCGGGATGAAATCAGTGCCCAGTTTATCCATGCGCTGTGCGGCCGTCGCGGCCAGCCTTTTGGGCCTGGTGGCCTCAGGCTGTGGCCAAAAAGGCCCGCTGTATTTGCCCACAGCGGGTGCTGCTGCAAGCACTGCCGCAGCTGCAGGTGCAGCCACTACCGCACTCACTTCCGCGGCGCCCGCCTCAGCCCCCAGCGGCAGGCCCTGAGCCACTACAGCCGGCCTTCGCTGACGGCGTGGCAGGCAACTTGAATGCCCTGAAAGCTGGCCAGCGCCGGCCGCTCCAGCTTGCAGCGCTCATTGGCGTGCGAGCAGCGCGGATGAAAACTGCAGCCACTGGGCGGGTTGAGCGGGTTGGGCACTTCGCCCTGCACGGGCGTGCGCGAGCGCCCGGTCATGGCGATGTCGGGAATGGCGTCGAGCAGCATGCGCGTGTAGGGATGGCGCGGCGTGCTGAACAGACTGGCGCGATCGGCCAGCTCGACCAGGCGGCCCAGGTACATCACGCCCACGGTGTCGCTGACATGGCGCACCACCGCCAGGTTGTGCGAGATGAACAGGTAGGTCAGCCCGCGTTGGCGCTGCAGGTTCTTCATGATGTTGAGCACCTGCGCCTGCACCGACACGTCCAGCGCCGAAGTCGGCTCATCGCAGACCAGGAATTCAGGCTCGGTGGCCAAGGCTCTGGCAATGGAGATGCGCTGGCGCTGGCCACCTGAGAACTGGTGCGGAAACTTCACCATGTCGGCCGCCGCCAGCCCCACCGATGCCAGCAGCTCACCGACCCTGTCCTTCAGAGCACCTGGCTCGGTGACCAGGCCATGCTCGGTCAAAGGCTCGCCCACGATGTCGCGCACCGACCAACGCGGGTTCAGGCTGGCATAAGGGTCCTGAAAAATCATCTGCATGCGCCGCCGCAAGGCGCGCGCGCCCGCCGAGGCCAGGGTGGCGTGCAGCTCGGCACCGTCATACGCCACCGTCCCGCGGGTCGGCGCGTACAGGCCCACCAGCAATCGGGCCACGGTGCTCTTGCCACAGCCGGATTCGCCCACCAGGGCCAGGGTCTTGCCGCGTTCGATGGCAAAGCTCACGCCATCGACGGCATGGACAAACTGCCTGGGCTTGCGCTCGATCACGCGGTTCAGCCAAGGGGCGGAGACATCAAAGGTCATGGCCAAGGCCTCGACCTGAACCAGCGCCGTCATGGCGTGCCCCCTGCACTTTGGGCCTGCAGCCAGCAAGCCGCCCGCGTGCTGCCTGCCGCCAAAAGCTGCGGCTGCTCGGTGCGGCAGCGCTCAAAGGCGCTGGGGCAGCGCGGATTGAAGGCGCAGCCGCGCGGAATGGCATTGAGTCTGGGCATGGCGCCGTCAATCTGCATGAGCTGATCGCTGTCGCCCACCATGCTCGGGATGGATCCCATCAGGCCCACGCTGTAGGGGTGGGCCGGGCGGTGGATGACATCGGCCACCGGGCCGATTTCGGCGATGCGCCCGGCGTACATCACGGCCACGCGGTCACAGGCCTCGGCGATCACGCCCATGTCGTGGGTGACCAGCATGACGGCCGCGCCATGTTCTTTGGTCAGGCGCTTGAGCAGGCTGATGATCTGCGCCTGGATCGACACATCCAGCGCCGTGGTCGGCTCATCGGCGACGATCAACTGCGGCTCGGCCGCCAACGCCAGGGCAATCACCACGCGCTGGCGCATGCCGCCCGAAAACTGGTGCGGATACTGATCAATGCGCTGCTCGGCGGCCGGAATGCCGGTTTCTTCCAGCAGGTGGATTGCCCGGCGTCGCGCCGCCTGGGCATCCAGGCGCAGGTGCACCTGGATGGTTTCGATGAGTTGGCTGCCAATGCTGACCAAGGGGTTGAGCGAGGTCAGTGGGTCTTGAAAGATGGCGCCAATGCGCTTGCCGCGAATCTGGCGCATGCGCTCATGGGGCAGGTTATCGATGCGCTCACCGCCCAGCCAGATCTCGCCACCACAGATGCGACCCGGGGGCTCAAGCAGGCCGATGATGGCCGCGCCGGTGAGCGACTTGCCGGCGCCGGATTCGCCCACCACGCCCAGGATTTCGCCAGGTGCGATGTCGAAGGAGATGTCGTCCAGGGCCAGCAACTCGCCGCGGCGTGTGGGGAAATCCACCTTCAGGTGGCGCACTTCAAGCAGGGGCGAACTCATGTCCGGCCCCATCACCGAAGGCGCGGGTTGAGCGCATCACGCAACCAGTCGCCCAAGAGGTTGACCGACAAGGCAATCATGATCAGCACCAGGCCTGGAAAGATCGTGATCCACCATTCGCCCGAGAACAAAAAGTCCTGGCCGATGCGGATCAAGGTGCCCAGCGAAGGCGAGGTCGGCGGCACGCCCACGCCCAGGAAGGACAAGGTGGCCTCGGTGATGATGGCCGTGGCGATGTGGATCGTGGCCAGCACCAGCACCGGCCCCAGCACATTGGGCAGCACATGGCGGCGCATGATGCGTGCCGAACTCACCCCGATGACGCGCGCCGCCTGCACGTATTCGCGTTGACGCTCCACCATGGTCGAGCCGCGCACCGTGCGTGCGTACTGCACCCAGCCGGTGAGCGAGATGGCGATGATGAGCACGGTGAACGCCAAGGTGTCGTGGGCGTTGGGAAACATGGCGCGGCCCACGCCATCAATCAGCAGGGCGATCAGGATGGAGGGGAAGGACAACATCACGTCGCAGACGCGCATGATGAAACTGTCCACCCGGCCGCCGACAAAGCCCGACAACAAGCCCAGGCCGACGCCCACCACCACAGACAACAGCACCGAGGCCAGGCCCACGAACAGCGAGATGCGCGAGCCATACATCAGCGCCGACAGGATGTCGCGGCCCTGGTCATCGGTACCCAGCAAATACCTGGCCTTGCCATCGGGCATCCAGGCCGGCGGCAGGCGGGCATCCATCAAATCGAGCGAGGCCAGATCGAGCGGGTTGTGCGGCGCCAGCCAGGGCGCAAACAGCGCGCAGATGGCGCACAGCGTGGCAATCAAGGCCGCAATGATGGCCATCGGCGAGCTCTTGAAGCTGAACCAGACGTCGCCGTCCAGAAAGCGCGCCATGGCGCTGGGCACCACCGGCGTTGCGGCCGTTGTGTCGGCAATTTGTTCGGCCGACATGTTCAGTGCCCCACCGTCGAGCGCTCGATGCGCAGGCGCGGATCAACCGCGAAATACAGCAGATCCACCACCAGGTTGATGCTGACGAAGATCAGCGCGATCAGGCACAGGTAGGCGGCCATCACCGGAATGTCGGCGAACTGCACCGCCTGGATGAACAGCAGGCCCATGCCCGGCCACTGAAACACGGTCTCGGTGACGATGGCAAACGCGATGATGGCGCCGAGTTGCAGGCCGGCAATGGTGATCACCGGCACCAGCGTGTTCTTCAGCGCGTGGCCGAAATACACGCGACGGTCCGGCAGGCCGCGGGCGCGGGCGAACTTGATGTAGTCGGTGCGCAGCACCTCCAGCATTTCAGAGCGCACCAGGCGCAGCACCAAGGTCATCGGGAACAGGGCCAGCGTGAAGGCCGGCAACATCAGGTGCTTGATGCCGTCCCACGACAGCAAGCCGGTGGTGAAGGGGCCAATGGCCACCACCTCGCCGCGGCCAAAACTGGGCAGCCACTTCAACTGCACGGCAAACAGCAAGATCAACAAAATGCCGATCAGGAAATTGGGCAGCGAGACCCCGAGCAGCGAACCCGTCATCACGACCTGGGACATGAAGGTACCGCGACGCAGCGCGGCGTAAACGCCCAGCGGGATGCCCAAGAGCAGGCCGAGCACCGCGGCGGTGGCCGCCAGCTCCACCGTGGCCGGCAGGCGCTCGGCGATCAGGGACGAGACCTTGCGGCCCTGGCGCAGGCTCAGACCAAATTCGCCCTGCGCGGCATTGCCGATAAAGCGCGCCAGCTGGATCGGAAAGGCCTCGTCCAGGCCGAGGTCAGTACGCAGCTTTTGGCGCTGCTCGACCGTGGCGTCCTGGCCCAGAAGATTGGTCACTGGGTCGCCCACATACTGAAACAGCGTGAAGGCGATGAAGGCCACCGTGAGCATCACGGCCATGGCTTGAATGAGGCGCCGCAGAACAAAGGCGAGCATGGGCGAATCGGTGGCGGCTTGAGGTTGGATGAAGGGGGTCAGACCTGGATCACGGGCTTGCTGCCCACGAAGGCCCACAAAGCCAGCTTGCTTTACACAGTGCTGAGGGCAGCGCCGATCATGCTCAATTCGGCGCGCCCTCACAAACGGGTAAGACCCGAGTGCCAAGCGATGCGCTTGAGCGCGCGCGGCGCAAGACACCCCGGTGAACAGCGGATTTCTGGTGCAAAAAAAACCGCCCCGAAGGGCGGTTCGTTGACAGGCAGCAGGCGCTTGGCCTGCGTGCCGATCAGAAGGAGTGACGAACGCCGAACTCGTAGCCGGTTGAGCCGCCACCAGGAGCAGAAGCACCCGCCGACAAGCCGTTGTTGGCCACCGCCCGGGTCTGAGCGCCCTTGTTGCTGACACGAGCGTAGGTGCCGTACATGGCGGTACGCTTGGACAGGTTGTAGATGTAGCCGATGGCGAACTTGTTCCAGTCGTTGGCGCTGACATTGCCAACACCCGTGCCGCCGCTGACGTCGAACTTGTTGAACGCCGCGCGGAACTGGCCCTGGCCCATGGGCGCGGTGATGCCGATGTTCATGCCCGTGACCTTGAAGCCATTGGCCTTCTCGCTGCCCCAGAAGAAGCTGGGACGAACAGCGCCGAAGTCGTAAGCGACGCCGAGGTTGGCGTACTTGGTGTCATGGGCGCTGGTGGCTGCCTTGGTCTTGGCTGAGGCAAAGTGAGCCGACAGCGGGCCTGCAGCGTAGCCGACGCGGAAGCCAAGGTAGTTGTTGGTCTTGACGCCGCCGGTGTTCTCACCAAACGCCATCTGCGCCTGGACGATGAAGCCGCCCATGCCTGGCGTGGTGTAGGTGATGCTGTTGTTGGCACGCACGCCATTGGCGACGTTGCCGTTGGCGCCGGTGGCGGTGATCATGTTGATCGTCTGCGCTGAACCGATGCCGTTGGTGCCGAACACGTCATAGACGGTGGTGTTCCAGAACGACGGGGTGTACTCGCGGCCCAGATCGACCGAACCGAAACCGCCCGACAGGCCCACCAATGCGCGGCGGGTGAAATCAAGGCCGGTGGTCTGGCTGGCGCCCTGACCGACGTCGTTGTTCAACTGGCCTTCAAGCCAGAAATTGGCCTTCAAGCCACCGCCCATGTCTTCCGTGCCACGGAAGCCCAGACGGCTGGAATTCAGACCGGAATTGGTGATGCCAGACACCGACCTGCCGCCCGCTGAAAGGTGCGCGTAGCCAGCATCAACGATGCCGAACAGGGTGACGGAAGATTGCGCGGCAGCGACGCCGGCAAAGCTGATCGCGGCCAGGGCGAGCAGGGATTTTTTCATTGCGTGTATCTCCTAGGTTGAACAAGAGGTCCCGATCCCGTGAGGAACCCGCACGACTGTGCGGGCCGGTCAGGCCAACCTCCTCATCGGAAGTTGCAGCTATTGCACCAGACGCTCACTGGCCTTGCCAAGCGCCGGAATCAAATTCATAAGCAAATGTTGTCTGACAACAACGAGGCCGAGGGCTTTCCTGGCTTTGGTTTGTACGGATGCCCGGCACGGCTCGGCTATGCTAGCCAGCATGCTTTCCAAGGACGCAGTGATCGAATCGCTGGATTTGGCGCTGCGCACTTTGAGTGCCAGCACCAGTTCGGCCCGGCCGATGCCGAGCGCGCCAACGGCGCTTGGCAGCAAGGCGTTCGACGGCAAAGCGCCGTCCGATGCGGCGCGGTGGTCGCACGAAACGCCGCGGCTGTCACCGGAAACGCCGCGGCTGTCACCCGACGAGCGCCGCCTCTCCGGCGCCTTGATGCGCGTCAACCATGTCGGCGAGGTCTGCGCCCAGGCGCTTTACGCCGCCCAGGCCATGACCGCGCGTACGCCAGCGCAGCGCCAATTGATGCGCGCTGCAGCGCGCGACGAGACCGACCACCTGGCCTGGTGCGAGTGCCGCTTGCAGGCCCTGGGTGACAGGCCCAGCCTGCTCAACCCGCTGTGGTTCGCTGGCGCCTTTGCCTTGGGCCTGGCGGCGGGCCGCGCCGGAGACGCGCGCAGTCTGGGTTTTTTGGCGGAGACCGAACATCAGGTCGAGCAGCACCTGCTCAGCCACCTGCAGCGCCTGCCCGCGGCCGATGTTGAATCGCGCGCCGTCGTGGCGCAAATGGCGCAAGACGAAGCGCGCCACGCCGAGCAGGCGACGCAGGCCGGTGCCATACCCGTACCAGCCGCCGTGCGCTGGCTGATGCGCGCCGCAGCGGCCGTGATGACGCGTACGGCTCATGTGATCTGAGCCGGGGCCGGGCCGGGGCCTGTTGCCGCAACGCCTCAGGCTTCGATCAGCTCATGGCTGGTCGTGACCGTGGCGGTCTTGCCCAGCATGATGGTTGCCGAGCAGTATTTGTCGTGCGACAACTCGATCGCCCGCGCCACCGCGGCCTCAGCCAGCTTCTTGCCGCTGACGATGAAGTGCAGGTGCAGGCTGGTGAATACCTTGGGGTCGGTCGGCGCGCGCTCGACCTTGAGCCTGACCTCGCAACCCGTCACCTCATGGCGGCCGCGTTTGAGGATCAAGACCACGTCGTAGGCGGTGCATCCACCAGCGCCGGCGAGCAAGGTCTCCATCGGCCTGGCTGCCAGGTTGCGCCCGCCACCGTCGGCGGCGCCGTCCATGGTCAACAAATGGCCGCTGCCGGTTTCGGCCACCATGGCCATGCCGCTGCTGGGCAGCCAACTGACTTTGCACTCCATTGCTTGCTCCCCCAGGCGCCCGATCAGCGCGGTCGGCCGATTGTCGCCGCCGGTGTCTTGCTGCGCCCGCCGCCGCTTGCGTTGCCAGTACCCGGGCAGGGTGGCGCTTATCATCGCGCGCCCTGGCCGACTGCCTTGCCTCCCGCCCTCGCATCCTGCCCTCTCTCATGGCCCGCAGCACCCACCCCGACTACCTGAAAAAGATCCTCACGGCGCGGGTCTACGACGTGGCCATCGAGTCCACCCTGGACAGCGCGCGCAGCCTGTCGCGGCGGCTGGGCAACCAGGTGCTGCTCAAGCGCGAGGATCAGCAGCCGGTGTTCAGCTTCAAGCTGCGCGGCGCCTACAACAAGATGGCGCATCTGGCGCCCGAGCAACTGGCGCGCGGCGTGATCTGCGCTTCGGCCGGCAACCATGCCCAAGGCGTGGCCTTGTCGGCCAAACGGCTGGGATGCAAGGCGCTGATCGTCATGCCCGTGACCACGCCGCGCCTGAAGATCGATGCCGTGGCCGCCCTCGGGGGCGAGGTCGTGCTGCACGGCGACAGCTACTCCGACGCCCACGCCCATGCGCTGGAGCTGCAGCACGAGCGCGGGCTGTGCTTTGTGCACCCCTTCGACGACCCCGATGTCATCGCCGGCCAGGGCACCATTGCGATGGAGATCCTGCGCCAGCACCAAGGCCCGATTGACGCCGTCTTCGTGGCCATAGGCGGTGGCGGCCTGATTTCGGGTGTGGTGTCCTACATCAAGGCGGTGCGGCCCGAGATCCGGGTGATCGGCGTGCAGACCCATGATTCGGACGCCATGCTGCGCTCGGTCAAGGCCGGCAAGCGGGTGACATTGCAGGATGTCGGCCTGTTCTCCGACGGCACGGCCGTGAAGCTGGTGGGCGAGGAAACCTTTCGCATCACGCGCAAGCTGGTGGACGACTTCGTCGTCGTCGACACCGACGCCGTCTGCGCCGCCATCAAGGATGTGTTTCAGGACACGCGCTGCATCCTCGAGCCCGCCGGCGCCTTGGGCGTGGCCGGCATCAAGGCCTATGTCGCCGCGCACAAGTGCAAAGGGCAGACCTTTGTGGCCATCACCTGCGGCGCCAACATGAACTTCGACCGCCTGCGATTTGTCGCCGAGCGGGCCGAGTTCGGCGAGCAGCGCGAGGCCTTGTTCGCCGTCACCATCCCCGAGGAACGCGGCTCCTTCAAGCGCTTTTGCGAGCTCGTCGGCCCGCGCGCCGTGACCGAATTCAACTACCGCATCTCGGACGCCCACGAGGCCCATGTCTTCGTCGGTGTGGCCATTCAAAAGCGCGAGGAAGCCGAGCGCATCGAACGCAATTTCGTGCGCCATGGTTTCGCCACCGTCAACCTCAGCGATGACGAATTGGCCAAGGAACATGTGCGCCACATGGTCGGCGGGCGCTCGGCGCTGGCCGCCGATGAGCGCCTGTTCCGCTTTGAATTCCCGGAGCGGCCGGGCGCCCTGATGCGCTTTTTGTCGTCGCTGCACCCGGGCTGGAACATCAGCCTGTTTCATTACCGCAACCAGGGCGCCGACTACGGGCGCATCCTCGTCGGCATACAAGTGCCGGCAGGTGATTGCCAGGCCTTTGACGCCGTGCTTGAAGACCTGGCCTACCCCTTTGTCGAGGAAACCCGCAACCCCGTGTACCGGTTGTTCCTGGGTTAGCTTTCGCTGACTACACTCGCCCCATGTCGCTGAACCGATCCCTGATTTCGCCGACCTCCAACCCCCTGCTGGAGCGCGCGCTGATCGAGAAATTGCAGCGGCGCTGCGAGACCTCGGGCAATTTGGGCGAACTCGAACCGGTGTCGGTGCGTCTGGGCCTGATGCAAAACACCCTCAAGCCACGCTTTCGCGAGCCGCAACTGGTGATCTTTGCAGCCGACCATGGCCTGGCGGTGGAAGGCATACATGCCACACAGCCGCTGCAAACCCATGAACAGGTGCAGCAGATCCTCACCGGCCGGCTGCCGGTGTCGGTGTTCGCACGCATCCAGGGCCTGGAGGCCAGCGTCGTCGATTGCGGTCTGGCCAATGCCATCGCGCCGCATGAACACCTCATGGCGCGCAAGATTGCCCACGGCACGCGCAACACCCGGGTCGGCCCGGCCATGGCCTTGGAGCAAGCCCACGCCGCCATCCGCGCCGGCATGGAAATCGGTGATTCGCTGCGCGGCAACATGGTGGCCTGCGCTGGGCTGGGCGTGGGCTCGCATGAAGCCGCGGCCCTGGTGATCTCGCGCATCACGCAAACCTCGCTGCGCGAGTTGATCACCACAGGCACGCACCAGGACGCCGACTTCCTGGCGCACGCCATGCAGGTCTTGTTGTCGTCGCACAGCCGGCACCGCGATGTCACCGATCCGGTGGAGGTGATGGCCGCATTTGGCGGCTTCGAGACCGCCGTGATGGTCGGCGTGATGCTGGTGGCCGCCAGCAAACGCCACCTCATCATGGTGGACGGCATGGCCGCCTGCGCGGCCATGATGGTGGCCTCGCAAATCGCCTCCTCGGTCACCGACTACTGCGTGTTCTGCCGCAGCCAGGCGCACCGTGGGCTGGACCAGGCGCTGAGCCTGTTCAACGCCACCGCCTTGCTTGAGCTCGGCCTGGACACCATCGACGGCACAGGCGCCTGCGTGTCCTGGCCGCTGATTCGCAGCGCCGCCGCACTGCTCACCGATGTGGCCGATGGCGACGACCCGGGGCCCTCGCAGCCCGTGGGTCTGATGGACACCGGCATGGGGCCACTGTCAGCGGGTGGCCCGCGCAGCGGGCACTCGCACACCACCTACTGATCGCCTTGCTGGCCTGCGCAGAGCCCATGGGCCCGTGCGTGGTGAAAGCGCGAATCCGGCGCGCCTGCGCGCTGCGCCGCTCAACGCTGCTGCAGGCCTTGCGGGGCCTCGCCTGCCGGGCCGCCGGGCGGCGCTGCCATGGGTTGCGGCGGGAAGCCCTGCACCCCTGGCTGGCCGGGTGGCGGCAGCCCCATCATGGGTGAGCGCTGCATGCCAGCGGGCCTCATCAGCGGCGGCACACTCATCGGCACCTGGCCGGGCGCCAAGGCCGGCGGCACGGCGGCCTGTGCGCCCGTTGCGCCACCCATGGCGCCCCCTGGCATCTGGCCCATGGGCACACCGCGCGATGGCTCGGGCATGGCGGGCAAGGTCAACGACAGCGTGCTGGCACCGCCGCGTGGGCCCAGGTCCACCTGCCTATGGCTGATGGCCAGCACCACCAGGCCCTCGTCCACCTCGGCGCCCAGCGGCAATGCGCGCGCGGGCTTGTCGCCCACGGCAATCAAGGCCAGGCCGCTGCGCTGTCCGGCACGCGGCGCGGCCAGGCCGATCAGCTTGAAGCGGGAGTCGTCCACCAGCGGGGCTGCCGGGGCCGCCACCACCGCGGCGACCACAGGCTCACCAAACAGCCGCGTCAGGCTCACCGTTCGCGTCGGCGCTGGGCCCACGGTGGTGGCCTGGGCCGGCACGGGTGCCGGCCTGGCCAAGAACTGGCTGGCCCAATAAACGGCACTGATGGCCACCAGGCACCAGACCACAAACGACCACATACGCGAATGCATCCGAAGATTATGATTCAGCGACCCCCTGCTAGGTCCCGCCAATGAACCTGCCCATGCGCCCTTTCCATTTCATTTCAAATGCCTGCCACCGGCCTTCGCACAAGGTGCATGCCGTGCATCCTTCCAACCCCCGGCCTGCGCGCTCACGGGGTTTCACGCTGATCGAGCTGCTGGTGGTGCTGGTCATCATCGGTGTCCTGGCCGCACTGATCGTGCCCAATCTTCTGGATCGCACCGATGATGCCCGCGCCACCGCGGCGCGCACCGATGTCAACAACCTGATGCAATCGCTCAAGCTGTACAAGCTCGACAACCAGCGCTACCCGAGCGCCGAGCAAGGGCTGGATGCCCTGGCGCGCAAGCCCAGTGCCGGCGTCGTGCCCCCCAACTGGCGGGCCTATCTGGACAAGCTGCCCAATGACCCCTGGGGCAAGCCCTACCAGTACCTCAACCCGGGTGTGAAGGGTGAGATCGATGTCTTCAGCTTCGGCGCCGATGGCCAGGCCGGTGGCGAAGGCAAGAACGCCGACGTTGGCTCCTGGCAATAGCCCCCGGCGCGGTCTGGCGCCACGACGCGCCATGGCGCTTGCCCTGCATGGACTTTGCCCTTCGGGCCCAGGCCCCTGGCCTGGCCGCTTGCGGGCCTGCAATCATTTGCCCCCTGGTTCGCGCGGCTTCACCTTGGTGGAGTTGTTGGTGGTGCTGGTGCTGATTGGCATTGCCGCGGGCGTGGCCAGCCTGGCCTTGCGTGATCCGGCGGCCACGCGTCTGGACCGTGAGGCCGCGCGCCTGGTGGCTCTGCTGGAGGCTGGTCGGGCCGAGGCCCGCGCCAGCGGCCTGGCGGTGCGCTTCGAGTTGACGGCGCCGGGCGGGGCGCAGGCCTTTCGCTTCGTCGGCCTGCCGGCCAACATCGAGCTGCCGCAGCGCTGGCTGCACGAGGGCGTGCAAGCACAGATCCTGGGGGCGCGCGCGCTGTCGCTTGGGCCCGAGCCGCTGATCGGCGCCCAGCGCATCGCCTTGCAACTCGACGACCGCCGATTGCTGCTGGCCACCGACGGTTTGGCTCCCTTTGCGCTTGTCGATGCCCAGGCCGCGCCGCCGGCCGCGGCTGGCGGCCGGAGCCCGCCATGAGCCTGCCGGGCCGTCCCAAGGGCGAATACCGCAGTGCGCAGCACGAAGGTACACCAGTGAGCCTGCCCGGCCGCCCGAAAGGCGAATACCGAAGTGCGAAGCACGTAGGTTGCCTGATGAGCTCGTCACCACCGCGCCACGCCCCGGCCGGCGGCACCAGAGTCGCGCCCGGCTTCACCTTGGTGGAGGTCCTGGTTGCCCTGGCCATCGTCGCAGTGTCCCTGGGCGCCGGCATGAAGGCCGCCGCCGCGCTCACCGCCACCGCCCAGCGCTTGAGCGAAGTCACCGCCGCGCAATGGTGTGCCGACAACGCCCTGGCCGGTCTGCGCCTGGGCCGGCAATTCCCGGGCACGGGCGAGGCCGAATTCAGCTGCCACCAACTGGGCCGCGATTACCCCGGCCGCCTGGTCACCCGGGGCACGCCCAACCCGAACTTTCGCCGCGTCGATGCCCTGGTGTTGAATGAACAGGGCCATGTGCTGGTGAGCCTGTCCACCGTCATCGGGCGCAACTGAAGTGCCCCGCATGCGCCGCCCGCCGCCAAGCGGCTTCACCCTGGTCGAGGTGCTGGTGGCGCTGTTGATCATGGCCTTGCTGGCGGCCATGGGCTGGCGCGGCATTGATGCCATGGTGCGCTCGCGCGACATCGGCCACGCCGCGGCCGAGCGCAGCCTGCTGTTGGGCACCTTGCTGGCGCAGTGGGAACAGGACCTGCAGGCCGTGCAGCCCGAGGTTGGCGTCCCCAGCCTGAGCTTCGACGGCAGCTCGCTGCGCCTGGCGCGCAGAAACGACAGCGGCCTGCAGCCCGGCCTGCAGTTGGTGGTCTGGTCGCTGCGCCAGGGCCAATGGCAGCGCTGGGCCGGGCCCACGGTGACACGTGCCGCCGAGTTGCAAGAAGCCTGGCTCCGCAGCCAGCAGTTGCAAGGCAATGAACCCCAGCAACTGCGATTGCTGGACAAGGTGGTCGACTGGCAGCTTTATTTCTACCGGGAGAACGGCTGGAGCAACCCGCAGTCCAGTGGTGCCCCGGCAGCTCCTGCACCCACGCCGCCAGCGGGTGGCACCACCCCCCCGGCCGGCACCCCGGCGGCTGAGCGCCTGCCCAGTGGTGTGCGCCTGGTGATTGAGCTGCCCGAGGGCAAGCTCACGCGTGATGTGCTGCTGAGGTCGGGCGCATGACCCGCGCTCTGGCGCCCTCAGCCGCTTCATTTGGCGCATTCAAACCAACAGGCGGGCCAGTGAGGCCACCCACCCAGCGCCGATTGCAACGTGGCGCGGCCCTGCTGGTGGCCATGGTGCTGCTCACGGTGGTGGCCACGCTGGCCGCTGGCATGGTCTGGCAGCAGTGGCGTGCGGTGCAGATCGAGGCTGCCGAGCGCAGCCGCAGCCAATCGGGATGGATCCTGATGGGTGCCCTGGATTGGGCCCGGCTCATCCTGCGCGAGCACCGCAGCGCGCACTACAGCCTGAGTGACGCCTGGGCGCAACCGCTGGCCGAGGCCCGGCTGTCCACCTTCCTGGCCGCTGATCGCAGCAGCGACGGTGGCCCCGAAGCCTTTTTGTCGGGCCAGATCCTCGATGCCCAGGGCCGCTACAACCTGCGCAACCTGCTGGTGGACAAGCTCGTGGATCCCGCCGAGCTCAAAGTGCTGGAGCGCCTGTGCCAGGCCGCAGGCCTGTCCAGCGGTGTCGCCGCGCAGTTGGCCCCCGGCCTGGCCGCGGCCTGGCTGGCCAGCGATGCCATGGCGGCCATCGCGCCCGCGCACATTGAGGACCTGGCCTGGTTTGGCCTGGACAGCGCCAG
This sequence comes from Ideonella sp., assembly GCA_043720415.1. Classification (GTDB taxonomy): domain Bacteria; phylum Pseudomonadota; class Gammaproteobacteria; order Burkholderiales; family Burkholderiaceae_C; genus Pseudaquabacterium. The sequence continues at coordinate 19,069 of JAYSSS010000044.1, read as the reverse complement.
CATCGATGCCCTGCGCCCCTGGCTGCTGCTGCTGCCCGAAGGCCAGGCCAAGCCCACCGCCGTGAATCTGAACACGGCGCCGCGCGAGGTGCTGGCTGCGGTTATCGAAGGCATCGACCTGGGCAGCGCCGACCGCCTGGTGCAGGCACGGCAACGCCAGCCCTTCAAGGCGCTGGAGGAGGCCGAAGCGGTGTTGCAGTTGCCCAACGGCGCCAAGCTCGACCCCAAGCGCGTGGGCGTGGGCAGCGAGTTCTTTGAGGTGCGCGGGCGCTTGCGGCTGGACGACCGGGTGCTCGAAGAGCTGTCACTGGTGCACAAGCGCAATGCCAGCGAAGTGGTGGCTGTGCAACGTCAACGGGTGTCTACGGTGCTTTCTTCGGCTTCGGTGCGGTGAGACCGTTTGCCACAATGCGCGAGGCGCAGCGATCCGCTCGGCGCAGCCAAAATCCAACCCTCCCCCCATGTCAACGCTTTTGATCCTGCTGGCACCGCGGCCGCGCACTGGCGCCGAGGCGCCGGTCGGCGCACCCATCAGCCATGTCTACAGCGTTGACGGCGTCTCCGTGGCCAGCTCGGGCTTGGTCGCCGCGAGCGCGCTTCCGGCCGCCGCCACCGTCATCGCCGTGCTGCCGGTGCAGGATCTGGCCTGGCACCGCGTCACCCTGCCCAAGGCGCCAGCGGCGCGCCTGCGCCAGGCGCTGACCGGCGTGCTCGAAGAGCAGTTGCTCGAAGACCCCGAGCATGTGCATCTGGCGCTGCAGCCGCAGGCCCGGGCCGGCGAGGCCTGTTGGGTGGCCGCCACCCACAAGCCCTGGCTGGAGGCCCAGCTGGCCAAGCTGACCGCGGCGGGTGTGGTGGTTGATCGGGTGGTGCCGGCCAATGCCCCCAGCGACACCGCCGTGGGCCATTTCTTCACCGCCGCCGATGCCCTGCGCGACCATGTGCACGCCGGTGAGGATGAGGGCGATCTGGCCAGCGCGGGCGCGGCGCGCGGGGGGGCACTCGGCGGCGCACTCGGCGGCGCACTCGGGGGCAGCGCCGACGCGCTGTGGCTGTCCTGGGGCGATGCCCAAGGCGCGATGAGCCTGCCGCTGACCGGCAGCCTGGCACGTGAGCTGCTGCCCGGCTGGCAAGCACTGAAACCCCTGTGGAGCGCCACGCCCGCTGCCGTCGCTGCAGCGGAACGCTGGCTCGGCCAGTCCATGAGCGTGCAAACCGATGCCGAGCATGCCTTGACCCTGGCCCGCTCGGGCTGGAACCTGCGCCAGTTCGACCTGGCCTTGCGCTCGCGCGGGCTGCGCGCCCTGCGCGACGCCGCGCGCTACTTTTTCGGCCCAGCCTGGCGACCGGTGCGTTGGGGCCTGGCCAGCCTGCTGGTGCTGCAAGTTCTGGGCCTGAACGTCTGGGCCTGGCAACAGCACCGCAACCTGCAGGCCAAGCGCGGCGCCATGACCGAGCTGCTGCGCAGCAGCCACCCTCAGGTGCGCGCGGTGCTCGATGCCCCAGTGCAAATGCAGCGCGAAACCGACCAGCTGCGTGCCGCCGCCGGGCGCGCCGGCCACGAAGACTTTGAGACCCTGCTGTCGCTGGCCGCGGCCGCCTGGCCCGAGGGCCGCGCGCCGCTGGAGCAGTTGCGCTTCGAGCCCGGCCGGTTGATCCTGCCCGCCCCCGGCTGGGCGCCCGAGCAGGTGCAGCAATGGCGCGGCCGCCTTGAACCCGTGGGCGCCAAACTGGAGGCCGACGCTGCCACGCTGACCCTTCACCGCGGCTCGAAAAAGGCCCCCTCATGATCAAAGCCTGGCGCCACGCCGCCTTCACCCGCTGGCGCGCCATGGCCGATCGCGAGCGCCGGCTGGTGGCCGTGGCCGCCGCCGTGCTCGTGCTGGCCTTGCTGTGGTGGGTCGCCTTGGCGCCGGCACTGCGCACCCTGCGCACTGCGCCGCCGCAAATCGAGGCCCTGGAAGCGCAGTTGCGCGACATGCGCCAGTTGGCCGACGAGGTGCGCGAGTTGCGCGCCCTGCCGGCCATCGGCCTGCCACAAGCGCAGGCCGCGCTCAATGCCTCAGGCCAGCGCCTGGGCAGCAAGGCCAACATCAGCCTGCAGGGCGACCGCGCCGTCGCCGAGCTCATCGAAATCGACGGCCAGGAGCTGGGCGCCTGGCTGGCCGAAGTGCGCTTGAGTGCCCGTGCCCGCGTCGTCGAGGCCCAACTCAAGCGCGGCCCCAAGGGCAGCTACAGCGGCCGATTGGTGCTGGCCTTTGGGGTCAAGGCATGAGACCGCAGGGCCGCTCCCAAGGCGAATACCGGAGTGCGCAGCACGGAGGTTTCCTGATGAGACCGCAGGGCCCCAAAAGCGAATACCACGGTGCGCTGCGCGGAGCTCGCCGAATGAACCGCACAAGGCTTGCCTGATGGCCCGCCGCGACGCCCAGGACAGCGTACTCGACAGCATGCTTGACAGCGTGCTGGAAAACACCGTGCAACGCGTGCGCGGCCGGCGCCTGCCCGACCGACGTGCGCCGGACCGCGCCTGGAGGCGTGGCCAGCGGGCCAGCCGGCGTTGGGCCATCCGTGGCGCCGTGCTCGGGCTGGCCCTGGGAGCTTTGCTGTTTGCACCGGCCGCCTGGCTGGCGCAAGCATTGCACCGCTACACCGGCGAGAGGCTGTTGCTGGCCGATGCCAGTGGCAGCGTCTGGTCGGGCAGTGCCGTGGTCGTGCTGCAGGGCGGCCCGGGCAGCCGCGACGCCTCGGCCCTGCCCGGGCGCTTGCACTGGACCCTGACCCCCGCCTGGGGCGGCCTGAGCCTGACTCTGCGCCAGGCGTGTTGCCTGCAGGGCGACTTGCGCGTGACGCTGCAGCCCGGCTGGCAAGGTTTTGCCCTGCAACTGCCGGCCCGGCCCGAGGGCTTTGGTCAATGGCCGGCGCGCTGGTTGTCCGGGCTGGGCACGCCCTGGAACACGCTGCAGCTCGGCGGCATGTTGCGCCTGGCCAGCCCGGGGCTGGCCGTGCGCAGCGAGGCCGGCCAACTGCGGCTGAGCGGCGCACTGGACATGCAGTTGATTGACGCCACGTCGCGGCTGTCGACCATCGAGCCCCTGGGCAGCTACCGCATCAGCCTGCGCGGCGCACCCGCGGGTGCCGACGCGGCCACCGCCTCATCGGCCGGCGTGAGCCTGGACACACAAGACGGCGCACTGCACCTTTCCGGCGCCGGCCAGTGGAACGGCAGCAAGCTGAACTTTCGTGGCGAGGCCAAGGCCAGCCCAGGGCAAGAGGCCGGCCTGGCCAATCTGCTCAACATCATTGGCCGGCGCCAGGGCGCGCTGTCCGTCATTTCGATTGGATGAACATGACACAGCGATTGCCCCCCCGCACACCGGAGCCCATCGCCGGGCGCCCTGCCGGGCATCACGCCGAACACCCCGTCGGGGATCTTGCTTCTGACCTGGCTTGTCGCCTGGCCTGCTCACTGCTGCTGGCTGTGATGAGCCCGGCCAGCGCCCAAATTGCGGACAAGCCGGCAGCCAAAGCGGCCAAGCCAGCCGCACAGGCTGCCGCAGCAAGCGCCGAACGGGCCGCCGAAAGGGCCGCCGAAAGAGCCGGCACCACCGGCCGCGTCGCAGGCGCCTCATCGGCCCCGGTGACGCTGAACTTCGTCAACGCCGACATCGAAGCCGTGAGCCGCGCCATGTCGGCCATGATCAACCGGCAAATGCTCGTCGACCCGCGCGTCAAGGGCACCATCACCGTCTACAGCGAGCGCCCGCTGTCGCCGCGCGAGGCCTTCCAGAACTACCTCTCGGCGCTGCGCGGCCTGGGCTTTGCGGTGGTCGATTCGGCCGGCCTGCTCAAGGTCGTGCCCGAGGCCGATGCCAAGCTGCAGACCGGTGTGGTCTCGGTCGGCCCGGTCGAGCCGCAACGCGGTGATCAGGTCATCACCCAGGTGTTTCGCCTGGCGCATGAGAACCCGAACAACCTGGTGGCCGTGCTGCGCCCCTTGATCAGCCCGAACAACACCATCAACGCCAACCCCGGCAACAACACCCTGGTCATCACCGACTACGCCGACAACCTGGGGCGCATCGCCAAGATCATTGCCGCGCTCGACCAACCCGCGTCCACCGATGTCGAGATCGTGCTGCTCAAGCACACCATGGCCGGCGATCTGGTGCAGCTCATCCAGCGCCTGGGCGATGGCGCCGCGGCCACGCCAGGCCTGCCTGGCCTGCCCGGGGCCGCGGCCAGTGTGATGGCCGAGCCGCGCAGCAATGCCCTCATCATCCGCGCGCCCAATGCCGCGCGCCTGGCCTCGATGCGCAGCCTGATTAACCGGCTCGATCAGCCCGGTGTTGGCGGGCCTGCCGGCGGCATCCATGTGGTGCATTTGAAAAATGCCGATGCCACCAAGCTGGCCGCGGTGCTGCGCGCGGCCTTCACCGGCGGCGGTGGCGCCAGTGGCGGCACCAGCGGCGGCCCCTCGCCCAGCCCGCAACAGCCCGGCATGCAGACCGGCCTGCAAGGCGGTGCTGCGGGCGGCGGCGCGACCGTGGCCAATACACCTCTCGGCGCCTCGGCGCAGCCCTCCACCGGCGGCTTCATCCAGGCCGACCCGGCCACCAACTCGCTGGTCATCACCGCCGCCGAGCCACTGTTTAGGCAGATGCTGACGGTGATCGAGCGGCTCGATGGCCGCCGCGCCCAGGTCTTTGTGGAGTCGATGATCGTCGAGATGGACGCCAACAAGGCCGCCGAATTCGGCTTCCAGTGGCAGGGCCTGATCGGCAACAAGGGCGATGGCCTTGGCCTGGCCCTGGGCACCAATTTCGGCAGTGGCGCCAACAACATCATCAACCTGGCCTCGACCACCAGCCTGGCCAATTCGGCCGTGGGCGCCGCCGTCAACGGCCTCAACGCCGGCCTGCTGCACCGCATCAACGGCATCTACACCCTGGGCGCGCTGGCGCGCTTTCTGGAGACGGTGTCGGGCACCAACATCCTGTCCACACCCAATTTGGTGGCGCTGGACAACGAAGAAGCCAAGATCGTCGTCGGCCAGAACGTGCCCTTCGTCACCGGCAGCTTCACCAACACCGGCTCCAGCTCGGCCAGCGTCAACCCCTTCCAGACCATAGAGCGCAAGGATGTCGGCCTGACGCTGAAGATCAAGCCGCAGATCGGCGAGGGCGGCGTCGTGCGCATGACGGTTTACCAGGAAAACTCCAGCGTCGTCAACGACACCAAGGCCTCGACCAATGGCCCGACGACGAACAAGAACTCGCTGGAGACCACCGTCGTTGTCGATGACGGCGCCATCATGGTGCTGGGCGGCCAGTTGCGTGAGGAGTACGTCGGCGGCGAGAACAAAGTGCCTTTCTTCGGCGATCTGCCGCTGATGGGCAACCTCTTTCGCAACGAAAGCCGCGAGCGCCGCAAATCGGTCATGCTGGTCTTCCTGCGGCCGGTGGTGCTGCGCGATTCGGCCAGCGCGCAGTCACTCACCCAGGACCGCTACGAGGCCATACGCGCCCGCCAGCGTGAATCGCAGCCGCAGCCCAGCGCCGTGCTGCCGATTCACGATGTGCCGGTGCTGCCGCCGCTGGTGGCGCCGCCTCGGCCACCGGCCAGCCCCGCCGCCCCGGCCGCCCCCAAACCCGGCAACTGAGCATGGCGCTGCGCCACCCCCTGCCTTATGCCTTTGCCAAGGCGCAGCACCTGTTGCTGCAGGACGATGGCCATGAGATGGTGCTGTTTTGCGCCGAGACCACGCCCAGCAGCGCGCTGTCCGAGGTCGCCCGGCTGCACGCGCTGACACGCGTTGAGCGCGAGGCCGCGGCCACGCTCGACCAGCGCATCGCCAAGGTGTATTCCAGCGCCGGCTCCAGCGCGGCCATGGTGGTGGGCGAGGTCGAAAGCGCGGTCGATCTGTCGCGCCTGTTGCAGGACCTGCCGGCGGTCGAAGACCTGCTGGAGGCCGCCGACGACGCGCCCATCATCCGCATGCTCAATGCCCTGCTCACCCAGGCCGCCAAGGATGGCGCCAGCGACATCCACATCGAGCCCTATGAGCGCAGCAGCGCGGTGCGCTTTCGCGTGGACGGCACGCTGCGCGAGGTGGTGCAACCCAACCGCGCCTTGCATGCGGCGCTGATCTCGCGGCTGAAGATCATGGCTGAGCTCGACATCGCTGAGAAACGCCTGCCGCAAGACGGCCGCATCTCGCTGCGCATCGGCGGGCGGGCCATCGATGTGCGTGTGTCGACCTTGCCCTCGGCGCATGGCGAGCGCGCCGTCCTGCGCCTGCTGGACAAGAGCGAATCGAAGTTCACGCTCGAAGGCCTGGGCATGAGCGGCGATGTGCTCTCGGCCTTTGACAAGCTGGTGCACCAGCCGCATGGCATCGTGCTCGTCACCGGGCCCACGGGCAGCGGCAAGACGACCACGCTGTATGCCTCGCTGGGCCGCATCGACACCGCCGGCAGCAACATCCTGACGATCGAAGACCCGATCGAGTACGAGCTGCCCGGCATCGGCCAGACCCAGGTCAACGCCAAGATCGATCTCACCTACGCCAAGGCCCTGCGCGCCATCCTGCGCCAGGACCCGGACGTCATCATGATCGGCGAAATCCGTGATTTCGAGACCGCGCAGATCGCCATCCAGGCCTCGCTCACCGGCCACCTGGTGCTGGCCACGGTGCACACCAACGACGCGCCCTCCACCATCACGCGGCTGATCGACATGGGCGTCGAGCCCTTCTTGCTCAGCTCCAGTTTGCTGGGCGTGCTGGCCCAGCGCCTGGTGCGCAAGCTGTGCCCGAAGTGCAAGCGCGTCGACGGCCTGCGCCGCTGGCACCCGGTGGGCTGCATCGAATGCAGCCTGACGGGCTACAAGGGCCGCACCGGCGTCTACGAGTTGATGGTCGCCGACGACAAGGTGCGCGACCTGGTGCACAGCCGCGCCGCCGAGGCCGAGGTGCAACGCGCCGCACGCAGCAGTGGCCTGCGCTCGATGCGCGAGGATGGCGACCGGCTGGTGGCCGCCGGCACCACCTCGCTGGAAGAGGTGCTGCGTGTCACGCGCGATTAGGAGCCTGTCGGGCATTGGGTCGGGCCCGCGTTGGGCCTGTGGGCAGCGCGATGGTGGCGGCGCGAAGGGCCGGGCAGAAGATCGTCGGCCGGCACCCGGCCGCAGCGCGCGCTTTCTGACAGTTCTGATAACAAATTAGCAGCGCGCACCAACTCCAGCCCACCATGCCCGCCTTCCACTACGACGCCCTCGACGCCGACGGCAAACAGCGCCGCGGCATCATCGAGGCCGAGAGCGCCCGTGCCGCACGCGCCCAACTGCGCGTTCAGGCCCTGGTGCCGCTGAGTGTGGACGCCGTGGCCGCGGCGGTGCAAAAGGCCGGCGCCTCGCGCTGGTCGGCACGCGTCTTCAGCAGCACCACGCTGGCGGTGTGGACGCGGCAGTTGGCCGGCCTGGTGGGCGCGGGCCTGCCGCTGGAGCGGGCGCTGACCGCCCTGGCCGATGAGACCGACGATGCGCGCCAGCAGCAACTGGTGTCGCACCTGCGCGCCGAGGTCAATGCCGGCTCACCCTTTGCCCGCGCCCTGGCCGCGGCGCCGCGTGAATTTGACGAGGTCTACTGCGCAGTGATCGCCGCGGGCGAGCAAAGCGGCGCCCTGGGCCCGGTGCTCGAGCGCCTGGCCGATGACCTGGAGGAACGCCAGGCGCTCAAGGGCAAGTTGATTGGCGCGGCGCTGTACCCGGCCATCGTCTCGCTCATCGCCGTGGTCATCGTCATCTTTCTGGTCACCTATGTCGTGCCGCAGGTCACCAGCGTCTTCATCAGCAGCAAGCGCGCCCTGCCCGGCCTGACGGTGGCCATGCTGGCCTTCAGCGACTTCGTGCGCCACTGGGGCTGGCTGGTGTTGCTGACAATCATCGTCGGCGTCATCGTCTTCCAGCTGATGCTGCGCGGCGAGGCCTTCCGCCGGCGCTACGACGCCGCCTTCCTGCGCCTGCCGCTGCTGGGCCGGCTTGCCCGCGGCTACAACGCCGCGCGCTTTGCCAGCACCCTGGCCATGCTGGCCAACGCCGGCGTGCCCATCCTCAAGGCCCTGCAAGCGGCGGCCGAGACCCTGGGCAACCGCGCCATGCGCGCCGATGCGCTCGATGCCCTGGTGCAGGTGCGCGAGGGCGCGCCGCTGGCCTCGGCCATCGCCGGCAAGAAGCGCTTCCCCGGCCTGCTGGCGATGTTTGCCCGGCTGGGCGAGCAGACCGGCCAGTTGCCGCAAATGCTCGACCGCGCCGCACGCCAGTTGGCCGGCGAGGTGCAGCGCCGTGCCATGGCCCTGGCCACCATCCTGGAGCCCCTGCTCATCGTCGGCATGGGCGGCGTGGTGCTGGTCATCGTGCTGGCCGTGCTGCTGCCCATCATTCAACTCAACACCTGGGTGAAGTAGTCCTTTGCGCGGGCTGCGCCATGCTGGCGCGCACGGTGTTAGTCGCCCGCCAAAGGCCGCGCCAGCTCGCGCAGGATGGCCAAGAAGGCCTGCACCACCGGGCTCGGCGCATGGTGGCGCAAGGTCATCAACACGGTGGGCGCTGGCCAACGCGGCAGCGCCACCGGCAAGACCTTGATGTCATGGTGGCGGCCGGCGAAGTGCAAGAAAGCGCCAGGCATGGCGGTGACGTGGCAGCCACCGGCCAGCAGCGCAAAGCGGGCGTTGAGCGAGCCGCTGGTCAACCAACAGCGCGGCATCGGCAAGCCCAGGGCGGTGAATCCAGCCACCACGGGTGAATCCGCGCGCATCTCCACGGGCGAAAGGATCCAGGGCTCGTCGGCCAGCTCGGCCAGCGTCAACTTGCGCCGCCGCGCCAGCGGGTGGCCTGCGCCGACAACCAGGCCCACGCGATCATGAAACAAGGGCTCGGCCAGGATGTCCGGGGCCAGCTCCAGCGGGTTGGGGCGGGTGATGATGAAGTCGCTGTGGCGATCGCGCAGCATCTGCAACTGCAGCGTGCCGGTGGAGGCCGATTCGGCGATGAAATTCACCCGCGGAAAGCGTCGCTGCATGCGCCCTATGGCTTCGGCCATCAGCCCGCCCATCACCGGCTCGGAGCAGGCCAGGCGGATGTCGCCGGATTCGGGGTCGCTCAAGTGCGCCAGCTCGCGCAGGCCGAGTTGCAGCTCATCGAACATGGCCTGCGCGCGCTTGATCAGGGCGCTGCCGGCGGCGGTGACTTGGGTGCCCTGGCGATTGCGTTCGAGCAGCGTCACGCCGAGCGCGTCTTCGAGCTCGGCCACGGCCTTGGAGACCGCCGGCTGCGACAGGCTCAACTGACTGGCCGCCTTGCGCATGCCGCCGTGGGCGACGACGGCCATCAGCGTGTCCAGATCGCGCAGCTTGACGCGCCGGTTCAGGCGTTGGTTCAGGCGTTGGTTCACGCCTTGGTGATCGATGGGCAAGGTGGGCATGGTCGGCAGGGTCGGCATGGTGATGCGAAAAGGTGATCACATTATCAAAACTCAGAGCTGTTCAATGATCAGCGGTGGGCCGACACTGCGATCCCATGGAGCAGCCCAGGCCGACCATCCCCCCCGCGAGCCCCGCGAACCCCGCCAGCCAAACGCCCTTGGCCGCGTCGCCCGATGCGGGCGTGCTGCGCCCGCGCACGCCGCACCTGATCCTGGGGCCGTTCTATCCGCTCCATCCGGTGCTGCCGGCCCATGGCTTGAACGCTGCCACTGCCTGCGATCAAGCCGGTGCCGCGCGCCAAACGCAGCACGCAACGCAGCACCGAGCGCTGCACCAGGCGCTGCACATCAGCGGCCAGATCACCAACCGCGCCGGCCAGGCCGTGCCGCAGGCCTGGGTCGAGCTCTGGCAGGCCGACGAGTTGGGCCGCTATCGCCACCCCAGTGCGCCTTTGCCCGAGCCGCAAGACGCGTCGTTCATCGGCTATCTTGCCCAGCGCAGCGATGCCCAGGGCCGCTACGCCTTTCACAGCCGCAGACCCGGCGCCTATGTGGAGGGTGCGCGGCGCCGCGCACCGCACCTGCACTTTCAGGTCACCGGCGCGCACGACCGCTTGATCACGCAGATGTTTTTCCCGGGCGATGAGTTGAACGCGCAAGACCACTGGCTGGCGGCTGTAGCGGGCCAGTACCAACTCGTCGCCACCCTCGTGCACGAGACACCGGCGCTGCTGCAGCTGCGCTGGGACATCGTGCTGTCCACCGGTTGAGGCGCGCTGGCATCACTCCCGATGTCAGGCCAGAGCAACCCAGCTCACTCAAAGATAACGCAAGGAGTACCTATGCACTTCGATCACCCGCGCCGCCGCTTTTTGCTGCGCTCTGTGCCTGCTGCAGCGGGCGTGTTGGGCCTGTCACCGTCCGTGTTTGCACAGGCCGGCGCTGGGGCCGCAGCGCCTGCCCTGCCGGCGCAGGCCCGCATCCTGATCGGCTACCCGCCGGGCGGCTCCATCGACATCATTGCGCGCAAGCTGGCCGAGCGCCTGAGTGGCCGCATCGCGCGCCAGGTGCAAGTCGAGAGCAGGCAAGGTGCGGCCGGGCGCCTGGCTGTCGAGGCAATGAAGACCGCAGCGCCTGATGGCACGACCCTGCTCATCACGCCGGGCTCGGTGATGAACATGTACCCGCACATCTACAGGACGCTGGCCTACGACGTGTTCAACGATGTGCTGCCGGTGTCGGTGGTGGCCTTGACCGGCTTCGCGCTGGTGGTCGGGCCGGCGGTGCCCGCGGCGGTGAAAAGCGTCGACGACTTTATCGCCTGGTGCAAGGCCAACCCAACCAGCGCGCAGTGCGGCAACCCGGGCGCGGGCTCGCTGCCGCACTTCATGGCCATGCTGTTGGCGCGCGATGCCAAGGTCGATCTGACGCATGTGCCGTTCCGTGGCGGCTCGGCGGCGATGCTGGCGGTAGCCGGCGGGCAGATGTCGGCGGCACTGGCCACCGAATCCTCAGCCATCACGCTGGAGCAGACCGGCAAGCTGCGCGCGCTGGCCACCACCAGCGCTGATCGCTCGGTGTTCTTGCCGCACGTGCCCACCTTCGGCGAACAGGGCTACGCCAACCTGGTGCAGCGCGAGTGGTTTGGTGCCTTCATGCCGGCCAAAACACCTGTTGGCACGGTGCAAGCCGCGTCCGAAGCCCTGCGCGCCGCGCTGCGCGAGCCCGAGGTGCAAGAGGTCTGGCGCAAGGCCGCGTTGGTGGCCGAGGGCTCGACCCCGGCCGAGCTGCAACAGGCGCTGCGCCGCGAGCACGATTTCTGGGGCCCGATCATTCGCGCCAGCGGGTTCACGCCGGAGGCTTGATTCCGGCGGTGAGTCTGGCCCGGTTCGGTGCTGCCGGCACTTAATATTAAAGACCTGACCCCAGCATTCCCAGCATTCCCGGGCGACAATTGAAACCTGCCGGCACCGGCGCTGAAGTGGCGCTGATACGCGCTGCGCCGAACATCCGTTTCACACCCTGCAACGGAAGGCCCACCATGAACACCAGAGACATTGCCCTGATCCAAGCCAGCGTCGCCCGCCTGCTGCCCATGGGCGATTTCGCGGTGCGGCGCTTCTTTGTGCACCTGTTGGCCATTGACCCGTCGCTGCAGCGCTGCCTGCCGGTGCTCACGCCGGCCGATGGCCAGCGCCTGATGCAGCGCCTGGGCCACCTGGTGCACAGCCTGGACACGCCGAGCACATCGATGGCAATGTTGCGTGAGCTGTTGAATTGCAGCTCAAGCCAGCCGCGCAGCGCCTCGCGCCTGGGCAAGCTGGCACGCGCGGCCATGATGACCCTGCACGAGCTGCTGGGCCCGGCCTTTGACACCCGCAGCCGCAGTGCCTGGAGCGCCCTTTACTTTCTGGCGTTGGGCGTGATGGCCGATGCCGCCGAGCAGCGCCCTGTGGCCGTGCAGCGCCCTGTGGCCGAGCAACGCGCCGAGGCCGTGCCCGCGTGATCGCCCCTGCCGGCCTGGCCTGCTCAGTCGGCCTGTTCAGCCGGCCTGCTCGGCGCACCGACTCAGCCCGCCAGCAAGGCCCGCACCGCCGCCAGCAGCGCGGGTTTGGCGAAGGGTTTGTCCAGGTGCGGGCAGGCCGATTCGGCAAAGAAGCGCTGGGCGCTGGCGGACAAGGCGTCGCCGGTGATGAAGAGCATGCGCGTGGCCAATGCCGGGTGGCTTTGGCGCACCTGGCGCCACAGCGCCATGCCGTCCATGTCGGGCATGCGCAGATCGCAGACGATGGCGTCGGGCACCGCACTTTTGAGCACCTGCAAAGCCGCGGCCCCGGATGCCGCACGGCTGACCGCAAAACCTGCGGCCTGCAGCATGGCCTCGATGAGTTCGGCCAATTCGGGCTCGTCGTCGACCACCAACACCTGTGGACGTGGTGGCTCGGCCACAGCCTGGGCGGGCAGGGGCAGGCGCAGCACAAAGCAAGCCCCCGCGCCGCTCGGCTCCAACGACAGCTCGCCGCCCAATTCGCGGGCCACGGCACGCGACACGGACAGGCCCAGCCCGGTGCCAGCACCCGCGGCCTTGGTGGTGAAGTAGGGGTCGAAGATGCGCTCGCGCAGCGCGGGCGGCACGCCGGGCCCGCTGTCACTGACACGCAGCGTCACGCCGCCGTCCTGCACGGCGGTTGCCAGGCTCATCACCCGCGGCGCGCCCGCGCCCAGCTCGGTCAAGGCCTGCTGCGCATTGAGCATGAGGTTGAGCACCGCCTGGCCCAGCCGGTCGGCGTCGGCTTGAACCGTAGGTAAGCCCGGCGCCAAGGCCAGCTCAAGTCGCACCTCGCTGCTGCGCAGGCTGTACTGCAGCAAATCGGCGGCGCCACGGGCCAGCTCATTGAGCTGCACCGCGACCAGCTCGCCCGGCTTGGCCCGCGCCAGATCGAGAAAACTGCGCACGATGCGGGCGCAGCGCTGCGCCGCCTCATGGATGCGCCGGGCGTCATCGGCCATCGGTGTGCCTTCGGCTTTCTCCTGGAGCAGGCTGGCGCGGCCAGTGACGATGGCCAGCGGGTTGTTCAGCTCATGCGCCACGCCGGCCAGCAGGCTGCCCATGGCGCTGAGCTTTTCGCTCTGGCGCAGGGCGTCGCGCTGGCGCGCGATCTCGGCCGCGGCGGCCTTGCGCTCGGTCAGGTCCACCATGGTGGCGGTGTAGTAATCGGCCACGCCCACGCGGGTGCGCCAAAAGACGATCTCCACCGGAAATTCGTGGCCGCCGGCGTGCAGCGCCAGCATCTCGATGCGCTGGCCCAACTGCTGCTCGTGCTGGCCCTGGCGCAGGGCGGCCAGGCCTTGGCGGTGCAGCTCGCGCATGCGCGGCGGAAACAGCGCATCGGCCACGGTGCGGCCCAGCACGGCGGCGCGGGCGTGGCCAAACATGGCCTCGGCTGCGGGGTTGAACTCGACCACGCGGCCCTGTTCATCGGAGGACACCATGGCCGCCAGGGCGTGGTCGAAGATCGCCGACTTCAGCGCCTCGGCCTCTTGCAACTGCGCTACCTTGGCCGAGAGCTCGGCCTCGCGGGTCTTGAGCTCGGTCAGGTCACGGATGAGCACAAACACCACCTGTACCTGGCCATCGCCCTGCACATGCGGCAGGAACTGCTCCTGCACATACAGCCGGCCGCGGTGCGGGTAATCGACCCAGCCTTCGCTGTGCACGCTCTCACCCCGGTCGAAGAGGCGCTCATGCAGGGGCGCATAGCTCTGGTCATAGGCCGCGCCGATGACATCGCGCAGGTGCCGGCCCATGACTTGCTCAAGCCGCGCGCCCAGAAACTGCAGCAGCTCGCGGTTGGCAAACAGGATGCGGTGCTGCCGGTCCACCGCCAGCACGCGCGCCGGGATGGCATCGAGAAAGGCCTGCAGCATGGCGGCGTCCAGGCTGGTGCCGGCCAGGCCTGGGCTGGGGGGTCGGGGAGAGCTCATGGGGTGTCGGTGGTGTCTGGCCGGGTGCCACCCAGCAGCAGTTGGACAGCGGCCAGGAGTTCGGCCTTGGTGAAGGGTTTTTCCAGGCCGCGGCAGCCGGCCTCGTCGAGGAACTGGCGTGCGCCTGTGGACAAGGTGTCGCCGGTGACGAAGAGCATGTGCCGGGCCAGCTCGGGGTGGCGCTGGCCGACCTCGCGCCACAGTTGCACGCCGTCCATGTCGGGCATGCGCAGGTCGCTGACGATGGCATCGAAACGCCCCTCGGCCAGGAGCTCCAGCGCCACCGCGCCAGACTCGGCCACGGCCACGTCGTAGCCGGCGGCCTCGAGCATGGTGCGGATCAGGTCGGCGATGTCGGCCTCGTCATCGATGACCAACAGCCGTGCGGCATCGGCCACTTCGGCAGGGATGGGCGTTGCCTGCGGCGCCACGGCCGCCGGCGCGGGCCCCAGGGGCAGGCTCAAGCGGAAGGCGGCGCCGCCCGGGCCGGCTTCGAGCATCAGGTCGCCGCCGTGCTCGCGCACCAGGGCGCGCGACACCGACAGGCCCAGGCCCGTGCCTATGCCCTCGCCTTTGGTGGTGAAGTAGGGCTCGAAGATGCGCTCGCGCAGCGCAGCGGGCACACCCGGGCCGCTGTCGGCCACGCGCAGCCAGGCCCGTGGCGGGCGCTCGTCGCGGCTGGCCTCGACGCCGGTGCGCACGGAGATGCGCTGTGCGCCGGCCGCCACACCGGCCGCTGGATCAGCCGCCGGCTCGGCCACCACGGCGGCGCCCAGCGCCTGCTGGGCATTGACGATGAGGTTGAGCACGACCTGGCCGATCTGGTCACCGTCGGCCATCAGCTCGGGCAGGCTGGGGTCGAGCTCCAGCACCAGCGCGATGCCGTGGCTGCGCAGGGTGTAGGCCAGCATCTCGGCGGCGGCGCGGGCGATGTCGTTGATCTGCACCGGCGCGTGCTGGGCAGGCTTTTGCCGCGCCATGTTGAGAAAGGTGCGCACGATGCGGCCACAGCGCTCGGCGGCCTCGCGGATGCGCAAGGCGTCGCCGGCGAGCTCGCTGCCCTCGGCCTTCTCTTCAAGCAGGCTGGCGCGGCCCATGACGATGGCCAGGGGGTTGTTCAGCTCATGCGCCACGCCGGCCAGCAGGCTGCCCATGGCGGTGAGCTTTTCGCTCTGGCGCAGGGCGTCGCGCTGGCGCTCGATCTGGCGATCGGCCTCCAGCCGGCCGGTGATGTCACTGAGCGTGGCGGTGAAGTGCACCTGGCCATCGACGGCGGTGCGGAACAGCACCATCTCCACCGTGAATTCGCTGCCATCGGCGCGCATCGCCGGCAGTTGCAGGCGCCGCCCCGAGATGCGCTGCTCGCCGCCGCCACTGACCCGCGCCATGCCCAGGGCATGCTCAGCGCGCAGGCGCTCGGGCACGATGAGCTCGGCCACCGGCCGGCCCAGCACCTGGTCGCGCCGCCAGCCGAACATGGTCTCGGCGGCGGGGTTGAATTCGACGATGTGGCCCGCGGCATCGGTGGAGACGATGGCGTTGATGGCATGGTCGATGATGGCCGCCTTGAGCGCATCGATCTGGCGCTCGCGCTGCTGCGATTCACGCTGCTGGCGAAAGGTGTCGCTGACGGCATCGATCCAGCCCTGCCAGCGCCTGTCGAGCTGCGGCGCGGCCTGCGCCGGGTCGTGTGACAGCCGGCGCAGGTAGTCCAGCACGGCCAGGGCCGGCGTGACGAAGTGGCGCGCCATCAACACCTGGCCGATGACGAAGACCATCAGCAGGGCCATGCCCAGCACGGCATTGGGCAGCAGGGTGGGCAGGACGATGGCCCGCAGCGCCGACTCCGGCATGGCCTGCACATACAGCCAGGGCGCGCCGATGCGCACGGCCGCGGCCAGCACCCAGCCCTCGCCGCGGTGCACGCGCTCGGGGCCGAACAGCGTGGCGTCCAGGTCGGCACGGCCCAGGCCGCCAGGCAGGCGGTCGGCCAGGGCCGCGCGCAGCGGCGTGTTGGCCAGGGCCTGGCCACTGGGTGCGATCAAGGCTTCGGTGGAATCGGCGAGCACGCCGTGGCGCGTGTCGATGATCCAGATGCGCCCCGGGCCCTCTTGCCAACGCTGCACGCGGCGCTGCAGATCGTCAATGCGAAAGTCCAGACTGACCTCGCCCACATAACGCCCATCGACCACGACCATGGCGCCATGCGAGAGCACCAGTGTGGCGTCGAGCTGGCTGACATAGGGGCTGCCCCAGAAGCTGATGTCCTCACTGTCGCGCGCCAGGGCCTGCACGCTGCGCTGCGCGGCCTCGCGACGCGGCCCGTCGATCTGCACCAGGCTGGGCTGGCCCATGGACTTGAGCATGCCCGCGGTGTCTATCCAGGGGTAGCCGAAGGAGGCGTTGACGTCGGCGGCGGCAAACCAGGTGGCCTCGAAACCCGGCGAGCGCAAATGCACCAGGCGCGCAGCCTCGACAAAGGCCTGCGCCCGCGCCAGCCAGTCGGCCTCGGGCGGGCGGCCATCGGGCTCGGCCCACCACACCTGGCCCAGGCGTTCGCGCTGTGCGGCGCTGGCGGTGTCGAGCGACCAGCCATCGGGTCGGTCTGGGGCACTGCCTTGCGCGAGCAGGCGCCGCTCCTGCAGGGCCGCGCGCAGTTGTTGGCCGGTGCCCGAGGGCGCCAGCCACTGGGTCTCGAGCATGGCGCGCAGATCACGCACATGGTCCATGGCCGGGCGCGCCACGGCTTCAAGCTCCTGGGCGCGCTCTTGCGCACGGCGCAGCAGGTCACGCTCGGCGTCCTGCATGCGCTGGCCGTACTGCACCACGGTGAGCACCGCCAGCAGCGCCAGCACCGGCACCACCAGCAGCCACAGCAGGCGGCGGATGGCGCGCAGGGTTGCGGCGGCGGCGTGGCCGTCGGCGGTGCCGCTCAGCGCCGGCAGCATGGCGCGCTATGGATGATCAGGAAACCTCCGTGCTGCGCACTGCGGTATTGCCCTTTCGGACGGCCGGGCAGGCTCATCAGGCAACCTCCGTGCTTCGCACTGCGGTATTCGCCTTTCGGGCGGCCGGGCAGGCTCATGTTGGAACGAAGACGTAGCCAACATTGCGCACGGTCTTGATGACCTCGGGCTTGTCGGCGTTGCGCTCGATCTTGCGCCGCAGGCGCATGACGCGCAGGTCGATGGAGCGATCAAACACATCCCAGCCGCGGTTGTGCGCCTGCTCCATGATCTGGTCGCGGTTGAGCGGGCGGTTGGGGTGGCGCGCGAACAGTGCCAGCAGGTCGAATTCGGCCGCGGTGATCTCGATCTCAGTGCCTTGCTCGCCCATCAGCTTGCGGCTGTCCATGTCCAGCAAGCAGGCGCCAAAGCGCACCGTCCTGGACGCCGTCGCGGCCGCTGCGCCCGCGGCGGGCACGGGCTCGGCGGCGGCCGGGGCCTTGTTCTGTGTGCGGCGCAGCACGGCACGCAGGCGTGCCAGCAGCTCGCGCATCTCAAACGGCTTGGGCATGTAGTCATCAGCGCCAAGCTCCAGCCCGACGATGCGGTCCACCGCCTCGCCGGCCGTGGTGAGCATCATCACCGCCACGCTGGCATGGGTTTCGCGCATCCAGCGTGCCAGCGACAGACCGTTTTCGCCAGGCATGTTGATGTCGAGCACGGCGATGTCGGGGGTGGTCTGGGCCAGCAAGGTGCGCGCCGCGGCTGCGTCGGCCAGGGCATGCACAGTGAAGCCGTGGCGCCCCAGGTATTCGCTGAGCAAGGCACGCAGCTCGGGCTCGTCATCGACCACCATCACCACCGGTGGCGCAGGCGAGGCCAACTCCTTGGCTTGCAGCGCTTGGCTTTCGGTCGGGTTCATGGGCGGCACTCCGGGTCTGTCGGGTCAAGCGGTGGATGGGTCGGGGCGGTGGGCGGCACACCGACCGAAAAACCGCCCTGGGGGCATGCTCGGCGGCGCCGGTTTCAATCCGGCTTCGCTGGCTGGGCGGCATTGTTTCGATTGTTTCAAAGCCCGGGTGCTAAGCTTTTACCACCCCCCTCCCCACACTCCCGCCACCGATCGCACCATGAGCCTTGTTCGATTTCTCCTCACCGCCACAAGGGCATGCCTGCTGGTTGCGGCCAGCACCGGTCTGGCCCTGGCGCAAGACAGCATGCTGCGGCTGCACACCACGCAGGGGCTGATCGACATCCGCCTGTACAACACGGCAGCGCCCAGGACGGTGGCCAACTTCATGGGCTATGTGAACAGCGGCGCCTACGCCAACACCTTTTTCCACCGCAGCGCGCCTGGCTTTGTCATCCAGGGCGGGGGCTGGTCCTGGCCCGCGGGCTCCTCCAGCCTGCTCAAAACACCTGCCGGGCCGCCGGTGGCCAATGAGTACAGCCCCACCCGCTCCAATTTGCGTGGCACGGTGGCCATGGCCAAAATCGGCAGCCTGCCCGACAGCGCCACCACCGAATGGTTTGTCAGCCTGGCCAACAACGCCGCCATCCTGGACGGCCAAAACGGCGGCTTCTCGGTGTTTGGCAAGGTCACCACCTCCGGCATGGCCGTCTTTGATGCCATCGCGCGGCTGCGCATCGCCACCAACTACGCCAGCCCCTTCGATAGCCTGCCGCTGCAGGGCACCGTGGCGGCCAGTCTGACGCCCGCCAACCTGGTGACGCTGACCTCGGTTGCGGTGCTGCCCAGTGGCACTGCGGCCAGCGATTCGGACCGCGTCTTCAACTATCTGGAGGCCGCCTACCCGCAATACATTGCGCCGGCCGGCGCCGCCTCGACCACCGGCTCGGGCTACTACTACCGCTACTACGCCGCGACCAACAGCTACGTCGGCACCAAGGACGGCCAGATCTTTTACCTGGTGCCGACCATCAACAACGACATCAACCTGCTGGGTGAGCTCAACGTCTGGCTCGCCACGGCGGCGGCCGAGGGCTATTGATCGCGCCCGCTCATGAGAAAACGCCGGGCCGCTCCCAAGTTTTCTCGTCCCCCACGGGGGGCCTGACGCGAAGCGGCAGGTTTGGGGGCGCTCTCATGAGAAAACGCCGGGCCGCTCCCAAGTTTTCTCATCCCCCACGGGGGGCC
>JAYSSS010000043.1:0-12206 GCA_043720415.1 Ideonella sp. | reverse complement strand
CGATCTCGTCGATCAACAGCACGCTGCCGCCGGCCTGTTCCATGGCCTGCAGCAGCGGCCTGGCTTCCAGAAAATCACGCGAGAAAAACAGATCTTCAAACGCCGCCAGCTTGGCGAACGAGGCCTGCAGGCCATCGGCAGCACCCACCACCTGGCCGATTTTTTCCTTCAGGATCTGCGTGTACAGCAACTGCTTGCCGTACTTCCATTCGTACAGCGCCTTGCTGTCGTCCAGCCCCTCATAGCACTGCAGGCGCAGCAGGGCAAAGCCCAGGGCGCGGGCGGCGGACACCGCCAGCTCGGTCTTGCCGACACCTGCCGGGCCTTCGATCAACACCGGCTTGCGCAGGTGGTGGGCCAGGTAAACGGCGGTGGAAATCTGCCGCGTCGAGATGTAGCCGACGCTGGCCAGTGCGGTGGTGACAGCGTCGATGGAGCCCAGTGCGGCGCCGGTGTGGGTGGGGTTCATGTGGCGGGCGTTGGCGAGCGGTGCAGGGGGTGAGGCGCCGCAGTATGGGCCGCGTCGGCAAACGCCGCAGTCCACCGCGGGACGCTGGGAGCCAGGGTTTTCCGCAGGCCGCGGACACCGGCTTTGTCCAGAGAAGTTGCGCTTTTAATGACATTAATAGCGTAATTATAGAATAAATGTGATACTTAATGGCATGTCTAAGTCGTCTGCCCACAACGAGTGGTTGCCCGCACAGGCTAGCGCCGCATTGCGGGCCCTGGGCGCCAACCTGGCCCTGGCCAGGGTGCGGCGCAAGGAGTCGCTGCGCAGTTGGGCACAGCGCATCGGGGTGTCGGTGCGCACCCTGCAGCGGCTGGAGGATGGCGATCCGGGCGTGGGCATGGGCATCTATGCGGCCGCGCTGTGGTTGATGGGGCGTGCCGATGCCCTGCCGGCGCTGGCCGATCCGGCCGATGACCGCGGCGCGCTGGAGCTCGATGTGCGTGCCGCGCGGCAGCGGCTGGCGCGTGTTGCGGCGGTGGCACGTTGACTGCAGCCGGCTACACCGTCTCCGATGAGCTGTGGCTGTGGTGGCTGGCCGATCCGGCGCAGCCGCGTTTGATTGGCAGCCTGCGCAACATTCGGCGCAGCGCGGCGCAGGCGGGGGGCGTCTCGCTGCAGTACTGCCCCGCCTGGCTCGCCCATGGCCTGGCCTTGAGCGAAGACCTGCCGCTGCGCGCCGGCGAATTCCTGCCCACGCAGGCCGACAGCGCGGCCGGTGCGGTGGACGATGCCCGGCCGGACCGCTGGGGTGAGCGCGTCATCCGTTTGATTGACAGGCCGGCGCGGCTGACGACGCTGGAGTACCTGTACTTTGCCGGCGCCGAGCGCTTCGGCGCGCTCGGTGTCTCGGTTGCAGCCGATGCCTACCGGCCCTGCGAGCGCGGCCCGCTGGTGGCCATAGACAGCTTGCAATCGGTGCACGATCTGCTGCGCCGTGTCGAGGCCGGCGAGCCGGTGCCGCAGGCGCAGCGCCGGCTGATCGCCCCAGGCGCCACGCTGGGCGGCGCGCGGCCCAAGGCGCTGCTGTCGATCAAGGGTGTGCCCTGGATCGTTAAGTTCAGTGAGGCCGGCGAGCCCACCGACAGCGCCATGGTCGAGCACGCCAGCCTTGGCCTGGCCGCCAAGGCGGGCATCGCGGTGTGCAAGTCACAGACGCTGGGCCTGGCCAAGGGCCATGCCCTGGCCATTGCGCGTTTTGATCGCCGGGGCGCGCAGCGGCTGCATGCTTTGTCTGCCCACGTGGCGCTGCGCGCCGCGGGCCAGGCCATGGGCTACCCCGAGCTGGCCTTGCTGTTGCGCCGCCGTGGGCCGGCGGACGCCTTTGCGGCACAGGGCGAGCAGTTGTTTCGCCGCCTGCTGTTCAACATCTTCATCGACAACACCGACGATCACGAGAAGAACCATGCCCTCCTTGTCGCTGACGATCAGCGTTATCACCTGTCGCCCGCCTTCGATGTCTTGCCCAGCGGCCAGGCCCTGGGCTATCAACAAATGCGGGTGGGCAGGGATGGCGCCGAGTCCACCCTGGACAACGCCTTGTCCGAGCACCGGGCGTTTGCGCTGACGCTGCCGCGCGCGCTGGAAGTGGCTCGGGACGTGGCCACCGTGACAAGCCGTTGGCGCGAGCACTTTGCGGCGGCCGGCGTGGCGGCAGCAGACATCGACTTGCTGGCCGGCCAGATCGACAGGCCGCACCTGCAGGAGCAGCGTCGGCAGGCCAGTGCGCCATCGCCTGGCTGAGAATCAAGCCACCCCATCGCAGGCCCAGCCATGACCTCCACCGCCACGCCCACCTCCAACACGCACACCGCCCAGCCCCCCGCCCGCCCCCCCGCCCACCCGCGCTACCCGCACATCTTCAGCCCCCTCGATCTGGGCTTCACCCGCCTGAAAAACCGCATCCTGATGGGCTCGATGCACACCGGCCTTGAAGAGGCCGCCGACGGCTTCCCGCGCATGGCCGAGTACTTTGCCGAGCGTGCCCGCGGCGGCGTGGGCATGATCATCACGGGCGGCATTTCGCCCAATGCCGAGGGCGGCACCGGCAGCCAGTTGTCTAACCCGGCCGAGGCCGATCAACACCGGCTCATCACCCAGGCCGTGCGCGCCGCCGATGCCGAGGTGAAGATCTGCCTGCAGATCCTGCACACCGGCCCGCTGGCGCGCACGCCCAATTGCGTGGCGCCCTCGGCCATCAAGTCGCGCATCGGCAGCCACACCCCGCGTGAGCTGGACGAGGCCGGGATTGAGAAGCAGATCGCCGATTTCGCGCAATGCGCGGCCATGGCCCAGCTTGCCGGCTACGACGGTGTGGAGATCATTGGCTCGGCCGGCTATCTGATCAGC
The DNA here is from genome assembly GCA_043720415.1 of Ideonella sp. GTDB lineage: Bacteria > Pseudomonadota > Gammaproteobacteria > Burkholderiales > Burkholderiaceae_C > Pseudaquabacterium. Next base: position 9,349 of record JAYSSS010000043.1, on the reverse strand, counting down.
ACCTTCCTCGTGCAGAAAACCAATCTGCGCAGCGATGGCTGGGGCGGCACGTGGGCCAACCGCATGCGATTTCCCATCGAGGTGATCAAGCGCGTGCGCGCCGCGGTGGGGCCCAATTTCATCGTCATCTTTCGCATCGCCGCCATGGACATGCTCGATGGCGGCCTGGCCTGGGACGAGATCGTCAGCCTGGCCCAGGGCGTGGAAGCCGCCGGCGCCAACATCATCAGCACCCACTTTTGCTGGCACGAGGCACCCGTGCCCACCATCGCCACCATGGTGCCGAGGGCGGCCTTTGCCCAGGTCACAGGTCGCCTGCGCCAAGAGGTTAGGGTGCCACTGATCACCAGCAACCGCATCAACATGCCGGCGGTGGCTGAAGAGGTGCTGGCGCGTGGTGACGCCGATCTGGTCTCCATGGCCAGGCCCATGCTGGCCGACCCGGAGCTGGTGCGCAAGGCCGCGCAGGGCCGCGAGGACGAGATCAACACCTGCATCGCCTGCAACCAGGCCTGCCTGGACCACACCTTTGGCGGTCGCCAGCAGGTGAGCTGCCTGGTCAACCCGCGCGCCTGCAACGAGACCCTGCTGAACTACCGGCCGGTGAAGCAGGGCAAGCGCATCGCCGTGGTCGGCGCCGGCCCGGCCGGCCTGGCATTCGCCACGGTGGCGGCGCAGCGTGGCCATGCGGTCACGCTGTATGAGGTCGGCGCTGAAATCGGCGGCCAGTTCAACCTGGCCAAGCGCATCCCCGGCAAGGAGGAGTTTGTCGAGACCCTGCGCTACTACCGCCGCATGATCGATGTGCATGGCATCACGCTCAAGCTAAACACGCCGGCCAGCGCCACACTGTTGCGCGAGCAGGGCTTTGATGAGATCGTCATCGCCACCGGCATCAGCCCGCGCCAACCGCAGCTGCCGGGCATCGATCACCCCATGGTCGTGCCCTACATCGACGCCATCCTGGGCCGCCGCGCCGTTGGCCATGACGTTGCCATCATGGGTGCCGGTGGCATCGGCTTTGATGTCGCCTCGCTCATCTCGCACGCCGGCACCAGCGCCGCGCTGGATGTGAATGTCTTCGCCAAAGAGTGGGGCATCGACTTCGCCAATCACCCGCGCGGCGGTGTCACCGGCGTGGTGCCTCAGGTCGAGAAAGCCGATCGGCGCATCACCCTGATGCAACGCAAGGCTGACGCCCTGGGCAAGGGCCTGGGCCGCACCACCGGCTGGACGCACCGAATGAGCCTGGCGCGCCGCGGCGTGCAGATGGTCAGCGGCGTCGAATATCTGAAGATCGACGATGCCGGCCTGCACACCACGGTGAATGGCGAGCCGCGCTTGTTTGCGGTGGACACCGCCATCGTCTGCGCCGGGCAATTGCCACAGCGCGGCTTGTACGACGAGCTCATCGCCGCCGGCCTAACCCCCAAGTTGGTGGGTGGGGCGTTTGAGGCCACCGAGCTCGATGCCAAGCGGGCGATTGATCAGGCCAGCCGGATGGCGGCGGCGCTGTAAGGGGAAGCCTTGGCGTGACGGGTGGTGTGCGGCCGCTACATCTGCCTGGTGTCTGGGTTGACGGTGGGTGCCAACACCTTCAAGGCCCATGCCAGTGGCCACGAGGCCTCCACCACCCTGACCAACTACCCCAGCACCGGGCCGATGATCTCGGGCCCGCACGGCACACCCTTCAACTGCCAGACCGCGGCCTTCACGCTGCCGGACGGCAGCAAGCTGGGTGAGCCCACCGACGCCAACTGCTCGGCCCCGACCAAGGTGCATTACCTTTACCGCGCCACCTCGGGCGGCGTCCTCAAGCCCATGGCCAGCAGCAGCACGCTGCCGGCCGATGTGGAGCAAACAACAACCGCCGCCGGCACCACGGTGCCCTTTGTGGTGCGCGTGGAGACCGGCACCATGAACCGCGGCATCTATCAAAACGCCGTGCTGCACGACCCCACCACCGACAAGGCGCCCTCGCCGCTGGCGCCCTCCAAGGGCTGGAACCGCAAGCTGATCGCCGTGCACGGCACCGGTTGCACGGGTGGCTGGTACATCCAGGGTGCGGCCATGGGCGTCAGCCCCTTCACCGGCGTCATGCTCACGCGACTGGGTGAAGGCTATGGCGTCTTCACCAACACCCTGAACCACCCCACCAACAGCTGCAACGCCGTGCTGGCGGCCGAGACCACGCTGATCGGCAAGGAGCGCTTCATCGAGACCTTTGGCGTGCCCAGCGCCACGCTCAGCACCGGCAGCTCGGGCGGCGCCTACACCAGCCTGCAGGTGGCCGATGCGGTGCCAGGCATCTTCGATGGCATCTTCATCGATGCCACGTTTCCGGACGCCCTGTCCACCGCCCTGGCCGCACTCGATGGCAAGCTGCTCAACCGCGTGCTGGCCACGCCCGGCATCAACACCGTGGGTTTGACCGAGGCGCAGATGGTCAAGGTCTCGGGCCACAAGTCGGCCCGCGCCTGGTATGACCTGGCCTTGCAGTCGGGCCGCACCGACCCCACCAGCGGCCGCACCGAGACCATTCCCGTGGGCGGCTTTGCCACGGCCTACGCCTCGTCGGTGTTCAACGCCGCCGTGCCGGCCGGCCAGCGCTACAACGCCGCCACCAACGCCACGGGCGCTCGCGCCACGGTCTGGGATTGGGCGCGCAACGTCTATGGGGTAGACGCCACGGGCAAGGGCCAGCGGGTCTTTGACAACGTCGGCGTGCAGTACGGCCTGGCGCAGCTCAACGACGGCAGCATCACGCCCGAACAGTTCCTGGTTCTGAACGAGAGGGTCGGCGGCTACGACAACGAGGGCAACTACAGCTCCGGCCGCGCCACGGCCGATGCCAACGCCGTCAAACGCGCCTACCAATCGGGCCTGACCCTGGGCGGCGGCGGCGGCCTGGCCTCGATCCCGGTGTTCGATGCCTCGAACTTCTACGACGAAGACAACTTCTATCACTACCAGTACTTTCATTTCACCGTGCGTGAGCGCATGCGCTTGGCCAACGGCAATGCCAACAACCATGTGATGTGGCGCGGTGGCGTGACCTTCGGCGACCTTTTCGTGCCCGCCACTGCCGATGCCGGCCGGCGCGCCATCAACGCCAAGGTGGCCACCGACGGCTGGGCCGCGTTTGTGAAATGGGTGGACGCCTACAAGGCCGACACCTCCGCCGCAACGCAACGCGACAAGGTGATCGCACGCAAGCCGGCCGAGGCCGCCGATGGCTGCTTCACATCGGCGGCCACGCCGGTGTTCAAGCCCGAGGTGCAGACCCTGGCCCAGACCGGCGCCGCCGGCAGTTGCAACGAGCTCTGGCCGACCTGGACCTTCCCGCGCTTGCAGGCCGGCGTGTCGGTGGCTGCTGACGTGCTGAAGTGCCAACTCAAACCCGTCGTCGCGGCCGACTACCGCGTCAGCCTGGGCAGCGCCGAGCTCGACCGCCTGCGCGCCATCTTCCCGGCGGGCGTGTGTGATTTCAGCAAGCCCGGCGTCAACCAGACCGGCGTCGTGGCCAATGCCTCCTTCGGCCCATCCCCGCTGAACCTGGTCTTCGACATCACCAGGCCCTGAGCGGGCGGGCTGTGGTGGCAGGCCGTCCCGGTGCATGCCGGGGCGGCTGGTGTGAATGGCGAAGCTGGAGTCACTGGTGCGCTTGTCTTTGGCGCTGTCGGTGGTGCAGGTGCCGGAGTTGATTTCGGCGTTTTGCAGGCTGCGCCGCGAGGGCCGCATGACCACCCGGCAGTACGAGCAGGTGAAATCCAATCTGCTGGCCGACATCACCGACGCCCTGATCTGCGACACCACGCCCAAGGCCATTGGCCACGCCGTGCGCGCGATCGAGGCGCAGCCACTTCGTGGCATGGATGCCATCCATGTCGGTGCCGCACTGGATTGCAATGCGCAGGCCTTCATCACCGCCGATGCGCGCCAAGCCAAGGCCGCCAGGGCGCTGCGTTTGAAGGTGGTCGTGGTCTAGCCAACCCGCACTGACAAGGTCTGATCGCCCGTGCCCGCGCCATACTGTGCCAAACCCAACCCCATCCGCTGCCCACAAGGATCTCTCATGAGCGAAGCCCTCCAAGCCGTCACCGTCCAGCGCCTGCCTGACCACGTGGCGCTGGTCACCATCAACCGCCCCGAGGCGCGCAATGCCATCAGCCCCGAGGTGGCGCAGGGCCTGGAAGCGGCCATCGACCAGACCGATGCCGACGACGACATCTGGGTGGTGATCCTCACCGGCACGGGCACCGATGCCTTCAGCGCCGGCGCCGATTTGAAAGCCGTCTCTGCCGGCCGCGGCAATGGCCTGCGCACCGAGCGTGGCGGCTTCGCCGGCTTCGTACACGCCCCCAAAGGCAAGCCCTGGATCGCCGCGGTGAACGGCCCGGCACTGGCCGGTGGCTGCGAGATCGTCTTGGCCTGTGATCTGGTCGTGGCCGTGGCGCAAGCGCGCTTCGGTGTGCCCGAAGTCAAGCGCGGTCTGATCGCCTCGGCCGGCGGCCTGTACCGTCTGCCGCGCGCCTTGCCGCCGGCCGTGGCGCGCGAAATGATCCTCACCGGTGAGCCGATTGGCGCCGAGCGCGCGCACGCGCTGGGCATGGTCAATGTGCTGGTCGCCGACATCGCCGCCCTGCTGCCCGCGGCGCAGGCCCTGGCCGCGCGCATCACCGTCAATGCCCCCGTGGCCGTGCGTGAAAGCCTGGCCGTGGCACGGCGCGCCCTGGATGCCACCGACGCGCAGCTGCGCCAGGCCTCAGAGGAAGGCCAGGCACGCAACATGGCCAGCGAGGATTTCAAGGAAGGGCCGCGCGCCTTCATCGAGAAGCGCGCGCCGCGGTGGGTGGGCCGCTGAGCCTCAATCGCGCAGCGGAAACCTAACCCATTCTTCAAGTAGCCGAAGCGCCACATCCGGATCATCCACCTTGATGGTGTGCATGCCCATGGCGCGGGCCGGTTTGAGGTTCATGCCCAGATCATCCAGAAACACACAGTGCTCGGGCGCGACACCCAGCGCATCGGTCATCAGCCGATAAATGGCGGGGTCGGGCTTGCGCACGCCGGCCTTGGCGCTCTCGATCACATGATGGAAGAGGGCGATCACAGCGTCGCGGCCGCAGGCGTCGGCGCCTTCGGTGCCTGGGCCAATGACATTGTTGGTGATGAGGCCGATCTTCAGCCGCGGGCGCAGCCGGCGCAGGGCCTCGACGATGGCCGGGCGGATGTGGCCGCCCAGCAAATTGATGACCTCACGGCCGCTGACGCTGTGGCCCAGCGCCGCGCTTTCTTGCGCAAAGGCCTGGTCGAACTCATCCAAGGTGATGGCGCTCCGCTCAAACTGCGCCCAGGCGTTGTCCATGGGGTTGGTGGCATTGACGCGGCGCAGGAAATCAGCGGGCAGGCTGCGGTCGATCTCAAAACGCGAGAAGGCCTCGAAGGGCGAGCTGCTGATGACGCCGCCAAAATCCCAGATCACCGCTTGAATGTCCATCGTCTTCCCTGTTCAGAGGCCGGCCGCACGCCACCGCGCGGCGGGCGCGAGCATACCGTTCACCCACAAGGCTGCCACCATGACCCATCAACACCTGAGCCTCAGCTTCGAGGGCCGTTTGGCGCTGGTGCGCCTGCAGCGGCCGGCCGCGCGCAATGCCATGTCGATGGCGCTGATGCGCGAGCTGCTGGCCTGCGCCCAGGCGCTGGCCGAGCGCATGGACATTGATGCCGTGCTGCTCACCGGTGACGACACCTGCTTCAGCGCTGGCGTCGATTTGAAGGAAGGCCGGGACTGGGCCGACGATGCACGGCCGCTGGTGCCGCGGCGCGAGCTGGCCTCGCTGGGCTACCGCCTGTGCAAGGCCTGGGAGGAGCTGCCGCAGATCACCCTGGTGGCCATCGAGGGCTATGCCGTGGGCGGCGGCCTGGCCCTGGCCCTGGCCTGTGATTGGCGGGTGTTGGCCGACGATGCTTTTGTCTCCCTGCCCGAGATTGCCCTGGGCATGCCGCTCACCTGGGGCGCGATTCCCCGGCTGGTGAGCCTGTTGGGCCCCGCCAAGGCCAAGCGCTTGACCATCCTGTGCGAGCGCATCGGTGCCGCGCAGGCCCTGGCCATGGGCCTGGTGGACTACACCGCGCCGCGCGGCCAGGCCCTGGCCCAGGCGCGCACGGTGGCCGAGCGCAGCCTGGCCATGCCAGCGGCGGCGGTACGCATGAGCAAGGAGACGGCGAATGCCGTGGCCAATGCCTTGCACCACCTGGGCGGGCACATGGGGCACGACCAGATTGCGCTGGCCCTGGCCAGTGCCGACAGCCGTGCGGCGCGGGCGGCGGTCTTGAAAAAGCCGGGTTGAGCATGCCCTGTGCACGCCAGCGTGGGCGCTGGAGCGACACCGTGTTCTGAAGAAAACGCGGCGCCTGCACCGTCCTTCATCCGCGCGGGCGACGGCCGGCCTTGCGGGCGATCAGAACTTCGTATACCCGCCATCGATCGTGAACTGCTCGCCCGTGGTGTAGCCCGAGGCGCTGCTGGCCAGGTACACGGCGATGCCGGCAAAGTCGTCAATCTCGCCCCAGCGGCGCACGGGGATGCGGGGTTTCACTGCCTGTGCAAATTTCTCGTTATTGAACGAACGCTCGGTCATCTCGGTGGTGATCCAGCCGGGCAGGATGGAATTCACACGGATGCGGTGCCGCGCCAGCTCCACCGCCAGCGCCCGCACCATGGAGGTGACAGCACCCTTTGAGGCGCCATAGTGGCAGTTGCGCGCCGCGCCTTCCAGCGCCGCCGTGCTGGCTGTGGCCACCAGCGAGCCGCCCTGGCCGTGCGCGGCCATGTGGCGCGCCGCGGCGCGGAAGGTGAGGAACACGCCTTCGACATTGACACGCTGCACGCGGCGAAAGGTGGCCAGCTCCATGCCCATGATCTCGCTGCCGCCGCCGCCCACACCGGCGTTGGCAAAGCAGGCGTTCACCTGGCCTAACGCTGCGATAGAGGCGACAAAGGCGGCATCCACCTGGGCCTCATCGCCGACATCGCACACGAAAGCGTGTACGCGGCCGGGATCGCCGCATTCCTGCGCCAATTGCGCCCTGGCGGCTTCGGTCTTGTCGGCCTTGGAGCCCCAGATGGCCACCTTGGCGCCAGCGGCCAGCAGGCCGCGGGCAAAGCCCAGGCCGATGCCACCGTTGCCGCCGGTGACGACGGCGCCCTGGCCGCTGAGATCAAAGGGTGTGTACATGGTGGTGGTCCTTCCGCGTTCCGGGGTGATGGGGATGCTGTCCAGCGGCACTGTCGCACAGCGTCTTGGCGGCGGCCCTTGGCGTATCGTGCGCGCCAGTGTCAACCTGAGGATCGCCACATGAGCGCCGCCATCCACCCCTTCCGCATTGCGCTGACCGACGAGCTGATCAACGATCTGCACCAGCGTCTGCGCAACACCCGCTGGCCCGAGGCCGAGCCGGTGAGCGACTGGAGCCAGGGCGCACCGCTGGCCTGGATACAGGACATGTGCCGCTACTGGGGCGGCGGCAGCGGGCCCAATGTTGGCAACTCCGGTGGCAACTTCGGTGGCCACTCCGGCGGCCCCTCCAGCGGTTACGACTGGCGCGCCCGCGAAGCCCTGCTCAACCGCTTCGACCAATTCACCACGCAAATCGACGGCCTGGACATCCACTTCGTGCATCAGCGCTCAAAGCACGCCAACGCCTTGCCGCTGCTCATCACCCACGGCTGGCCGGGCTCGATGGTGGAATTTCAAAAGGTCATCGCCCCGCTCACCGACCCCACCGCACATCGCGGCAGCGCCGACGATGCCTTTCATGTGATCTGCCCATCGCTGCCCGGCTTTGGCTTCTCCGGCAAACCCAGCACCACCGGTTGGGGCGTGGACCGCATCGCCACCGCCTGGGGCGCATTGATGCAGCAGTTAGGCTACGCGCGCTATGTGGCCCAGGGCGGCGATTGGGGCTCGGCCGTGACCACCGCCATCGGCGCGCTGGACGCCGCACACTGCGCCGCCATCCACATCACCCTGGCCATGGCCAGCGTGCCGAAATTGGCAGGCACACCCAGCGCCGAAGAAGCCCGTGCCCTGAAGGGCATACAGCACTACCAGGATTGGGATTCAGGCTACAGCAAACAGCAGGCCACGCGCCCGCAAACCCTGGGCTATGCACTCACCGATTCGCCCGCCGGCCAGGCCGCCTGGATACTGGAAAAGTTCTGGGCCTGGACCGATTGCGATGGCCACCCGGAGAACATCCTCACCCGCGACGAGCTGCTCGATAACGTCATGCTGTATTGGGCGACGGCCAGCGCCACCTCATCGGCGCGGCTGTACTGGGAAAGCTTTGGCGGGCGCCGCCGCACCGCACACGTCGTCGCCGTGCCCACCGGCGTGGCCGTTTTCCCCAAGGAGATCGTCACGCCCGTGCGGCGCTGGATGGAGGCCAGCTTCAGCAACATCCAGCACTGGCGCGAAATGCCCAAGGGCGGGCACTTTGCGGCGTTTGAGCAGCCGGTGCTGTTTGTGGACGAGCTGCGCGGCTATTTCAAGGCGTTTCGCTGAAACGGTTCCTGAAGGCCTTGCGCTTGCTGGTGCGGTAGACGGCAAAGTCGGCACGGTCAATGGTGATGATGTCGGTGACACCGGTCTTCTCGGCCAGCCACACCAGGGAGGCATCGGCCAGATCCATGGGCCTGTCGGCGTACTTGCGAATCAGCGTGGCCAGACCGGGCAAATCGGCTTCAGTCAAGGCGGCAATCTGCACCAGCCCGCGCTCGTGGCCGGCATGCAGCCACAGCAGAAAGTCGCTTTGCGCGGCCGCGCTGAAATCCAGAAAGTACATCACCTCGGAGACCACTTCCCAGGTGGTCAACAGCTTCAGTCGCGCGCCATGTTGGCGGAAGAAGGCTGCGGCGGGGGTGTGGTGCTTGTCGCTGCGATTGAACAGCGCGGCCAGGGGCCCGCTGTCGGCCAGGGTGACCAGTGGCGCGGGCCCGTGGCTGGCGCCGATGGTTGTGGTCGCGGTCGTGGCCCGGGTCGCCGCGCGGATGGCCGTCCGTGTTGCCCCCTTGGGCGCCGCCATAAGCGCGCTCAGCCTTGGCGCTTGGCCTTGATGCGTTCGCGCACGACAGCCTTGATGGTGGCCGCTTGCCGCGATGCATCGCCATGAAGACCAAAGCTGCCCTTGCCCAATGAAAACAGGCTGGGCGCCGCCGCAGTCGCCGCCGACACCTTGGCGCTGGCTGCCAGGTGGCGCAAGGCGCGCTTGACGATGTCGGTCTTGCTCAAGCCGGTGTGGGAGCGCAGCTGCTCAAGCGTGGCCGCATCGGCGTCGCTCA
>JAYSSS010000042.1:0-12209 GCA_043720415.1 Ideonella sp. | reverse complement strand
GTGGCGCCACGCAGGCCAGCCGGCGCCGCGCCCATGCCCGCGCCGCGGCCGCGGCCAAGGCCACTCACGCTGCCAGGCATTCAGCCGGAATCTGCTCGGGCCGCATGGCCCCGGTCATCACCGCCACGGTGTCGCTCATGCTGATCTTCTTTGGATCGACCACCGCCGCGCGCTGGCCCAGGCGGGCGATGTGGATGCGATCGGCCAGCTCAAAGACATGCGGCATGTTGTGGCTGATCAGGATCACCGGCAGGCCCTGCTCGCGCACCCGGCGGATCAGCGCCAGCACCATCTGCCCCTCCTTCACGCCCAGCGCGGCGGTGGGCTCGTCCATGATCACCACGTGGCGGGCAAAGGCTGCGGCGCGGGCCACGGCCACACACTGGCGCTGGCCGCCGGAGAGCGTTTCCACCGCCTGCCCCATGGAGCGGATGCCGACCTTCAACTCGTTCATGCGGGCGATGCTTTGCTCCAGCATGCGGCGCTTGTCAATGAAGCCTAAGCGTCCAAGCCAGCCGACGCGGCGGATTTCGCGCCCGAGGAACAGGTTCTCGGCAATCGACATGGCCGGGGCCACGGCCAGGTCCTGGTAGACGGTTTCGATGCCATGGCGGCGGGCATCAATCGGGCTGCGCAGGCGCAGCGGCTGGCCATCGAGAAAAATGTCGCCGGCATCAGGAATCAGCGCCCCCGACAGCGCCTTGATCAGGCTGGATTTGCCGGCGCCGTTGTCGCCGATCACGGCCAGGATCTCACCCGCACGCAGCTCGAAATCGGCGCCGTCCAGGGCCACCACCTGGCCATAGCGCTTGACCAGGCCGCGGGCCTGCATCACCAGCGCGGGCGCGGGCGCGGCGTGCGCCACCGTGCTTGTCGTCGCGCCCATCACCCCGCTCATCAGCCGCTGCCTTTGCGCGACAGTTGATCGGTGGCCACGGCCAGGATCACCAGCACGCCGGTGATGAGAATTTGGTAGACGGAGGACACGCCCATCAGCGTCAGCCCATTGCGAAACACGCCGACGATGAGCGCGCCGATCAAGGTGCCCAGGATCACCCCGCGCCCGCCAAACAAACTGGTGCCACCCAGCACCACGGCGGTGATGGCGTCGAGGTTCTCGGTCTGCCCGGATTGCGGGTCACCCACCCCCGTGCGCGCCACGCTGAGCAACGCCGCCAGGCCGTAAAAAACGCCGGCCATGACGTAGACGCCAAGCAGCACCCGCAGCGTGGGGATGCCGCTCAGGCGCGCGGCTTCAGGGTGGTTGCCTACCGCGTAAACGTGGCGGCCAATGGCCGTCTCGCGCAGCCACAGCCAGACCAGCAGATACAGCAGCAGCATCAGCACCGTGCCATAGGCCACCTGGGTGTTGCCGATGCCAAAAGTGGTGCCCAGCCAGGTCATGGCCTCGGGCAGATCGGTCACCGTCTGCGAGGACGAATACAACTGGGTGATGGCGAAAGCGATGTTCATCGTGCCCAGGGTGACGATGAAGGCCGGCAGCTTGACGCGTGTGACGAGCAGGCCATTGACCAAGCCCAGCAGCGTGGTCGCCGCAATGCCGCAGGCCATGGCGGCCAGCGGCGGCATGCCCAGCTCGGTGGCGAACTTGGTCATGACGATGGAGCCCAAAGCCAGCGCCATGCCGCAGGACAGGTCGATGCCCGCGGTGAGGATGATCAGCGTCTGGCCAATGCCCAGCACGCCCACCACCATCACCTGCTGCAAGATCAGCGAGAAGTTCTCGCCAGAGAGAAAGCGCTCAGACTGTGCCGCAAAAAAACCGCAGGCCAGCAGCAGGGCGATGAAGGGCCCGAAGCTGCCCAGGGCTGCGAAGCGGGCCGAAAGCGAGGTCATCGCCATCCTGTTCGGCCCGTGCAGCATTGCGCCGGTTTACTTCTTGCCCCAGCACAGGTCGGTGCCGGTCTTGACATCCTTGCTGTCCACGCCGGCCACGGCCTTGGCGGCAATCAGCGTCACGCCGGTGTCGGTGTAGCCGGCGACCTTCTTGCCGTTCTTGGCGAAATCCACGCCCGCGGCCACGCCCATGCTGGCCATCTTCAGCGGGTACTGCTGGCTGGTGGCGGCGATCTTGCCCGCGCCCACATCCTTGATGCCCTGGCAGCCGCCGTCGACCGAGACGATCATCACCGACTTCTCTTTGCCGGCCTTCTTCAGGGCGTTGTAGGCACCGGCCGCGGCGGGCTCATTGATGGTGTAGACGACGTTGATGTCGGGGTTCTTCTGCAGGCAGTTTTCCATCGCCGTCTGGCCCTTGGCCTGGTCGCCAAAGCTGTCGGCCATGCACACCACCTCGGCCGGCTTGGCGAGCTCGTTGTTCTTGGCATCGAAGCTTTGCAGGCCATAGCCCTGCAGGAAGCCGTTGTGGCGCTGCGCGCCCACCGGGTGGCCAGGGAACAGATCGAGCGTGGCGATCTTGGCGGGCTTGCCGGCCATCGCCGCCTTGGCGTACTGGCCGATCAGGACGCCGGCCTTGAAGTTGTCGGTGGCGAACAGCGCATCGGTGGCGTCCGCCGGATCGGCCGGGCTATCGAGCGCAATGACCATCACGCCCTTGGCTTGCGCCTTCTTGATGGCCGGCACGATGGCCTTGGAATCGCTGGGCGTGATGAGGATGGTCTTGGCGCCGGCGGCGATCATGTTTTCCATGGCCGTGACCTGGCCGGCGTTGTCGCCATCGGCCTTGCCGGCGGCGGCAATGAGCTTGGCGCCCTTGGCCTTGGCCTCGGCGGCGGCGCCCTCTTTCATCTTCACGAAGAAGGGGTTGGTCTCAGTCTTGGTGATCAGGCCGATGACGGGCTCGCCGGCGGCGAAGGCCGAGGTGAAGACGGTGGCGCTGGCCAGGGCCAGTACGGTAGCGATGAAGGGGGTGCGCATGGGGGCTCCAGTGGCGTGTGGGGAAGCGGGTGTGCGCCAGGGCGCCGTGCAAGGGGTGACGCCAAGGCGCAGTGCTAGGAGTGACGCCAAGGCGTCGGGGAAGGGTGCGGCGCCGAAGTGCCGCGAACCGGCCGAGCGCCAAGACGCTGTGCAGGCATCCGTCAGGGTGGCAACGGATGGCGGGATTTTGACCGCCGTGATTTAATAAATCAACCTGATTGATTAATGGAAAACCCCGTAGTCAGGCCTCGGGGCAACACTGAGGTGCAGCATGTTCATGGTGTGTGGAGAGGCGCTGTTCGATGTCTTTGCGGCGGGCGACACCGCCAGCGGCATGGCCTTTGATGGCCGCATCGGTGGCTCGCCTTTCAATGTGGCGGTGGGCCTGGCGCGAATGGGCCAGGCGGTGGGGTTTTTCGGCGGCATTGGCCGCGGCTTTGCCGGCGAGCGGCTGATGCGCGCACTGATCGATGAGGGCGTAGACACCGAGGCCGTGGCCCGCAGCGAGGCGCCCACCACGCTCAGCCTGGTCGGCCTGGATGCCCAGGGCCAGCCCAGCTACGCCTTCTATGGCCAGGGCGGCGCCGAGCGCCAAGTGCGCCATGAGCATCTGGCCGCCATCACGCCAAATGCACGCGCCTTTCACTTCGGCTCCTACGCCATGGTGGTCGATCCCGTGGGCTCCACCCAGCGCGCCCTGGTCGAGCGCGAGCACCTGCGCAGCGTGATCGCCTACGACCCGAACATCCGCCTGAACGTCGAGCCCGATCTGGGCCGCTGGCGCGCCACGCTGCAGTGGATGCTGGCGCGCACGCACATGCTCAAGCTCAGTGTGGAAGACCTGGCGCTGCTGCACCCGGGCCTGGCCATTGAGCGCTTCGCCGAGCAGGCCCTGGCCGCGGGCGTGGCCTGGGTGGTGGTGACGCGCGGCGAGCACGGCGCGATCGGCTTCACCGCGCGCGACACGGTGGCTGTTGCGCCGGTGGCGGTGGCGGTGGTCGATACGGTGGGCGCGGGCGACACCTTTCAGGCCGCATTGCTCACCTGGCTGGCCGAGGCCGGTCAGCTCAGCCCGGGCGCCCTGGCCACGCTCAGTGCCCAACAGCAGCGCCAGGCCCTGCGCTTTGCGGCGCAGGCCGCGGCCATCACCTGCACAAGGCGTGGCGCCGATTTGCCGCGGCGCGCCGAGCTTGGCGAAGGCAGCGCCTGACCTATGCGAGCAAGGCCTCGCGCACGAACTCCAGCCGGTCCTGGCCGAAGTACATCGCGTCGCCGACAAAGCAGGTCGGCGCCCCGAACACGCCACGCGCCACCGCCTGCTCGGTGTTGGCCACCAGCGCGGCCTTGACCTCAGCGTCGGCCACCAGGGACATGAAGGCCTCGGGGTCGAAACCGGCGGCGCTGAGCGTGGCGGCCAACACCGCCGCATCGCCCAGGTTGCGGGGCTCGCACCACATGGCGCTGAAGACGGTCTGACAATAACGATCAAAGTCAGCGCTCTGGCGCAGCTGCATGCCCACGGCGCCGCGCATCAGCGTCAAGGTGTTGATGGGGAAATGCGGGTTGGACTGGAAGGCCACGCCATAGCGCCGCGCCCAGCGCGCCATGTCCTGCCCCATCCAGCGGCTCTTGGCCGGCACGCTGGCCGGGCTGGCGTTGCCGGTGGCCTTGAATACGCCGCCCAGCAGCATCGGTTTGTAGATCAGCTCGGCGCCGCACTCGGCGGCAAGCCGGGGCAATTGCGTCCAGGCCAGGTAGGCCGTGGGGCTGCCGACATCGAAGAAAAACTCAACACTTTTGCTCATGGTCACGGTCCGGTTCTCTCATGGAAATGTGGCTTTGCCACTTTCTTTGATCCCCGCGGGGGGCGGCCGGCCCCGGCCGGCCTTGGGGCGCTCAGAAGGATTCCATCCACGGGCGCAGATCCATCTCATGCGTCCAGGCGCTGCGCGGCTGGCAGTGCAGTTGCCAGTAGCTCTCGGCGATGGCCTCGGGGTCGAGGATGCCGGCTTGTGATTTCAGGGCATAGCGCTGCGGGAAGTTTTCGGCGATGAAGGCGGTGTCGATGGCGCCATCGATCACCACATGGGCCACATGGATGCCGCGCGGCCCGAGCTCGCGCGCCATGCTTTGCGCCAGCGCGCGCAGCGCATGCTTGGCGCCGGCAAAGGCCGCAAAGCCGGGCGCGCCACGCAGGCTGGCGGTGGCGCCGGTGAACAAGATCGTGCCGCGCTCGCGCGGCTGCATCACGCGTGCCGCTTCACGCCCGGTCAAGAAGCCGGCCAACGCGGCCATCTCCCAGACCTTGCGGTAGACGCGCTCGGTCATCTCGGCGATGGGAAAGCGCACATTGGCGCCGATGTTGAACACCACCACCTCGATGGGTGCGACCTCGCGCTCGACGCGGGCAAAGAGCTCAATCACCTCGGCTTCATTGCGCGCATCGCAGGGCCAGCCATGGGCCACGCCGCCCTCGGCCTGAATGCGCTCGACCAGGGGCTTGAGCTTGCCGGCATTGCGCCGGGTCACGCAGGCGGCGAAGCCTTCGCGCGCAAAACGCCGCGCAATCGCGCCACCGGTGGCATCACCGGCACCCACCACCACCACCGCTTTATCCGGCTTGCTTTGCGCTTTTGTCATCACCCCACCCTGCTTGGCCATTCAAAGCCTGCGATGTTCCAGCGCCGGCAACTGCCGGCGCACCTCGGCCAGCCGGCCGGCAACGATTTCACCCAGCACCAGGCCCTGACCTTCGGGGCGGCAATCCAGCACCTCGCCCCAGGGATCGATCAGCACACTGTGGCCCCAGGTGCGGCGGCCATTTTCGTGCTGGCCACCCTGGGCCGGTGCCAGCACGTAACACTGGTTCTCGATAGCGCGGGCGCGCAGCAACAGCTCCCAGTGCGCCTGGCCGGTGGTGTAGGTGAAGGCCGAGGGCACGACGATCAGGTCGCAGGGCGGCACCATGAGCGCGCGGTACAGCTCCGGGAAGCGCAGGTCGTAGCACACCGACAGGCCGATGCGAAGGCCCTCGGCCGCGAAGGCCACAGGCGCGCTGCCGGCCTGCAGGGTGCGGCCTTCGTCATAGCGTTCGCTGCCGTTGTCAAAAGCAAACAAGTGGACCTTGTCATAGCGCGCTGCGCGGCTGCCATCGGGCGCATAGACGCAGCAGCTGTTGTGCACCTTCTGGGTGGCGTTGGCCAGCCGCAGCGGCAAGGTGCCGCCAATCAGCCACAGGCCATGTTGCCGCGCGGTTTCAGCCAGGAAGCTTTGAATCGGCCCGTCACCATCGGCCTCGGCAATGCTCAATTTGTCGCGGTCACTGCGGCCCAGCAGACAAAAGTACTCGGGCAGGGCCACCAACTTGACCCCTTGCGCGGCGGCCTGGGCGATGCCCTCGGCGGCGGCTTGGCAGTTGCGTGCCACATCCGGGGTGGAGACCATTTGCAGGGCGGCGATCTTCATGCTGAGCTCTTCTTTGGTTGTCAAGGCGCCCGCGCGGGTGCTGAGGCCGCGGCCGCCGCGGGTGCTGAGGCCGCTGCGGCCGCGGCCTGGCGCCTGTCCACCGGCGCGATCTGGGGGTCAGCCCAGGGCCCGGTGACGCGGAATTCGCGCGTGCCGGCCTCGGCCAGGGGCCCACGCAGCAGCCACTGGCCGATGAAGGTGCCCAGGCCGATGGCTGGGTTGATGACGGCGTAAGCCAGCGAGGCCGTGCCGGCATTGATCTCGGGCACGACGACGACGCGCAAGTCCTGGGTCTCGCGCAGCAGATCGGCGCTGCCCTCCATCAACACCGCCGCCTGCACGCCGCGCATGCGCAGGTTGTTGGTGCGCGCCACGCCGCGCACCACCTGCACATCGCCGGTGATGTTGTCAAAGGCAAAGCCTTCCTGGAAGACATCGCGAAAATCCAGCGCCAGGCGCCGCGGCAGGGCCTGCAGGCTGAGCACGCCCAGCAGCCGGCCGGCGCCGGGCTCGCCCTTCAAAAACTGCCCCGCATCCAGCGCCAGATTCAGCCGGCCGTCCATGGACGGGAAATCCAGCGCGGTGGGTGATCCTGCCCAGCTCACCTGGCCTTGCAGCGTGCCCTTGCCGCCGCGGATCACCTGGCCAAAGCCCAGGCGCTGCAGCATGGCCCCGGCGTCGCGCAGCGGCAGCTTGAAATCCAGCGCCATGCGCCGGCGCGTCTCACCGGCCTGCGCCGGTGCCCATTGGCCGGTGGCCGAGAGCTCGCCCTCGGGCATGGCCAAGGCCAGGCGGTTGAGCCGCCAGTCGCGCGCCGAGGCCACACCGCTGGCGCTGCGGTTGACGGCCTCGACACTGAGCTTGCCAAGCGAGCGCCCGCGCAGCTCGAAGTCCTCGACTTCGATGTCCAGCGCGGGCAGGGTGGCGGGCGACTGATCGAGCAGGCCCTCGACCGATTCGGCCTCGGTCTGCGGCAGCGTCAAGCGCGCCAACCTGGCCTGCAGGCGCCCGCCATCGGCGCCGCCGCGGGGCTCGGTGTAGTTCAGCTCGCCGCGCAATTGATCGGCATCCACCTGGGCGCGCCAGCCTGTGGCACTGCGTGTCATGTCCAGTGACAGGCCCGTCAAGCGCCGCGAGGCCAGGGTCAGGGCCTGGGCCTTGAGCTCGATGCGCTGCGGCAGGTAGCTGGTTTCGGTGCTGGCGGCAACCGAGGGCCTGGCGCTGGTCGCGCCCGCGGCCGCGGCCGCCACCGGGCCCATGGCCTTGTCGGCCAGCACCGCCAGCCAGGCGTCGGCATTGGCCTGCTCCAGCACAGCCACGGCGCGCACCCCGGGCACGGCCTCGGGCAGGGCCGCGTGCAGGGCCACAGCGCCGCGCAAGACCTTGGGCTCATCGCCCGACAGGTCACGCACATAACGCGCCATGAACTTGGGCCCCCCGTCGATGCTCAGCACATCCTGCAGCGGCGCGCCCGCGCTGCGCGCGGCCGGCGTCAGCGCCATCTGCACGCGCAGCGGCATGGCGGGCTCGGCCGGCTTGCCCAGCGGCGCGGGCAGATCCAGCGCCAGGCCCGCCAGCGGGCTGGTGATGGTCATTTCCGCGTAACCGCGCACGATGCCCAGCTGCAGCCGATAGGGCGTTTGCCCCTGGGCCTTGATGGCCCAGCGCGAGACGATGCCCAGCTCGGGCGCAGCGCGCAGGCCCTCGGCGGTGGCCGTGCCGTTGGCAGTGAAGCGCGGGCCGCCCTCGGCTTGGCTGCCGCCCTCGATGCTGGCCTCGCCGCCAAAGGCGCGCGCCGTACCGTTGACGCTGAAACCCCGCTGCGAGAAATCGATGCGGCCGCGGGCCCCGGCCAGAAGCGGCGTCTCCGGGCGGATGCGCACATCGTTGCCCAGCAGTTGCACGCTGCCGGAGACGCGGGTCTGCTCAACATGCTTGAGCGGCAGACTCAGGCTGAGCTTCAAATCGGCCGCGCCCTGTGCCGTGATCGGCGTCAGCGCATCCGCCAACCAGTGGCCAATCGGTGTGACGCTCACATAACGCAATATGTCGGCAGCCGGGCCGCGCACGCGCCCCTCCAGATCCAGGGTCTGCTGCTCGGCCAGATCGCGGATGCCGCCCTGCACCTCGCTCAGCTCCAGACCCCACAGCTTGCCGCGGGCATGGTTGATCTGCATCGAGGTGCGATCAAACACCAGCTCGCCATCGATGTTGGCAAACGCCGGCCAGCCGGACACCCAGGCCGGCTCTTGGCCGCTGGCCGGCACCGAGGGCACATAGGCCAGGGTCACATCCTCAAGCTGCGCAACGATGCGAAATTCACCCGCCTGGCGCTGCACATAGGGGAAATCCCAGAGATCGCCCTTGACCTTGATCTCGGCCGAGCGCACCCGCCCGCCCTGCACCGCATGGCGCACGTACTCGCGCGCCGAGCTGGCGATGCCCAGGGGCATGTAGCGCGCCACGCGGCCGGCCTGGCCATCCTTGAGCTTGGCCGTCAGCTCCAGCACGCCGGGCAGGCGCCCGCCCTTGCCAAAACCTTCGGCCGCACCGGTGTGCCAGCGCGCCTGCAGCTCGGCCTGGACATCGTCGTTTTGAAAGCGCGCGTTGTTCAGCGTCAGCTCGATGCGGGGCTTGCGCCCGGCCCCAGCAGCATCGATGCGCCAGTTCAGTTGCGTCGAGAACTGGCGCACCGGCACGGCGGGCTCGGCAAACACGCCGGGCAAATCCAGCACGCCGTTGCGCACTTCGAGTTGCGCCTGGCCCGCGGTCTCGGTGGCGCTGAAGCTCAGGTCGGCGCCGCGCCAGCCCGGGCGGCCAATGCCGTCGGCCTCGGGCGAGGTGGCCGAGGCGATGGCCATGCCCCGCACCTGGGCCTTGACCTGGTAGTGCAGCGGCGCGTCCAGCGGGCCCTGCCAGGCCAGCGACAGCCCGGACACGGTGCCGCGCGGGTCCAGCTCTTCGAGCAGGTGCCGCACTTCGGCGCCTACGGGCAGCCGCTCCACCAAGTCGGCCATCAGGGCCAGGTCCAGCCTGTCGGCGCTGAATTCGCCGCCCGTCACCGGGCGCGGCACCGAGGCGCTGGCGGCCAAATCGGCGCTGCGCAGCGCCTGGCGCTGTTTCCAGCTCAGGCTCAGCTTGCCCTCGGGCCAGGTCTGCGCTTTGCTCAGCTTTCCGGCACGCAACTCGCGCGCGGTCTGGAAGCCGAATTGGCTGGCGGTGATGCGCACGCCCTCAGCCTGCCTGTCCACCACCACGCGGCCGCCCACATGGGCCAGCGCCAGCGGCTCCAGGCCTTTTTCGAGGCGCAGCGACACATTGCGCAGGGCCAAATCCAAGGTGCCGCCTTGTGGCAGGCCATGATCAAAATCGACCCAGGCGCGCAGCGCACCCTCGCCCTGGGCCAACTCAAACGGCAGCTCAAGGTACTGGCGCAACTGCGCCACCAGCACCTGCGGCAAGTCGGCGTGCAGACTGCCGCGCCAGCGCTGCCAATCGCCCGCGGCGGCCCACAGCGGCTGGCGCGCCTGTGCCGTCAAGGTGAAGCGCTGGCCCCAATCGGCGGGCGGCGTGGCGTCCAGTCGCATGTCGTGCCGGTTCAGGCGGTTGCGGATCACCAGCTGCACCTCGGAAAGCTCCAGCGGTGGCGCGGCGCGCAGCTCATCCACCCAGCGCACCGAACCGCCACGGATGACGAATTCATGCTGCTCGAAAAACCAGTCGGCACCGCCGCCGCCGCCCACGGCCTCGCCCTCGACATCCAGTCCGGCCACGCGCAAGCGGCCCTGGGCATCGCGCCGCACCTCCACCCGCGGGCCATCGATGAGCAACTGGTCAAAGCGCAAACGCATCGACAACAGTGCCGGCACCGACAGTGATGCCGACACCCGCGGCAGGCGCAAGGCCTCGCGGCCACGGGCGTCCAGCAAGCGCACATCGGTCAAGGCCATGGCCGGAACCCAGCCCGAGGATCGGGCCTCAATGCCGCCGATCTGCACTGTGTGCCCTACGGCCAGGCTGACATAGGCCTCCAGCCGCGGCCGCCAATCGTCCAGGCGGGGCAGAATCACCCAGTGCAGGGTGAGCCAGGCCAGCAGCAGCAGGGTCCATGCCGAAAACACCGTCCAGCCACCGATGCGCAGCAGCAGGCGCCACCAGCGCCAGCGGGATTTCTGCGTCGTACCGGGCAACAGCGAGAAGGGCATGTATGAGGGACCGGCAACACCGGGCGAGTGGATCGGGCCAACCCCGGTGGCAAGCAGCCGCAGGCCGCGCAGTGTGCGGGCCAATCTAGCACAAGGCTTGTCGGTGACCAGGCTGGCGCCACCCTCGACGCGTGCTCTCGATTTGCGCGCCAAACGGCCCTTGCCTTGGCCCCATGCTTGCGATCTTGATCGCGCCGGCCAGCGCTCCGCCCAGCACGTCGTTGTACGTCCGGCCACCCTCCTGCGCCCGCATACGCCATGAAGCCCGTCCTGCCCATCACCGCGCACGCCGACCACAGCCGCTTTGTGCAGCGGGTGCGCCGCCGCTACAGCCTTGAGCTGGACGCCTTGCCCGCGGGCCTGCCCGACGTCGCCGCGATCACGGCCTTGGTGCAGCGCCTGCAGGCCAGTGGCCGGCCGCTGGGTGCAGCGATGCGGGTGGCCCGCCAACTGGTGCTGGAACGCCTGGCCGTGCTCGATTGCGAGCAGCAAGCACCGCTGGAGCACATCACCGGGGCCATGACCGCGCTGGCCGAGGCCACGCTCGAGCTCGCCCTGGGCCAGGCACGCGCCGATGAAGACCAGCGCAGCGGTGCACCGCGCAACGCCGCTGGCGAGGTCATCGATTTCTGGATCATTGGCATGGGCAAGCTCGGTGCGCGCGAGCTCAATGTGTCCTCGGACATCGACTTGATCTACGTCTATGAAGACGATGGCCAGACCGACGGCGCACGCTCCATCAGCGCCCATGAATACTTTGCCGCGGTGGCCAAGCGCCTGTATGCGCTGATCGGCGACAACACCGACGACGGCAATGTCTTTCGCGTCGATCTGGCCCTGCGGCCGAATGGCAATTCGGGCCCACCGGTGGTCAGCCTGGCCATGCTGGAGGAGTACTTGCAGACCCAGGGCCGCGAGTGGGAGCGCTTCGCCTGGCTGAAGAGCCGGGTCATCACGCCACAGGCCAGCGTGGCCTCAGGCCGGGCGCTGCCGCTGCGCGCCCTGGTCACGGCCTTTGTCTACCGCCGCTACCTGGATTACGGCATCTTCGAAGGCCTTCGCCAGTTGCACCGCAAGATCCGCGACGAAGCCCAGCGCCGCGCCGCCGGCCGGCCCGAGCGCGCCAACGATGTCAAGCTGTCGCGCGGCGGCATCCGCGAGATCGAATTCATCGTGCAGCTGATGCTGGTGGTGCGCGGCGGCCAGTTCCCCGAGATCCGCACCCGCAGCACCTTGCGCGGCCTGCAGCGGCTGGTGTCGCGAGGCTTGATGAAGGCTGAGGCGGCGCACAAACTGGCTGCGGGCTACGAGTTTCTGCGCCAGGTGGAGCACCGCATCCAGTTCCTGGACGACCAGCAGACGCACCTGCTGCCCAGTGCCGACGAAGACCTGCGCTGGATCGCACTCAGCCTGCAGCTGCCATGCAAGTCAGACACCTGTGCGCTGCTCGAGCGCCTGTGCGAAGTGCGTGAACTGGTGGCGGCCGAATTCGACATGCTGCTGAGCGAAGGGCAGCCCGGCGCGGTCAGCGCCACCAGCAACGGCGGCCCGAACGGCTGCCGGACTTGCGGCCCCACGCCGCTGCCCGTGGACAGCGATCTGCTGCTCGACCGCCTGCCCGCTGCGCTGGCCGAGCGTCTG
>JAYSSS010000041.1:0-41915 GCA_043720415.1 Ideonella sp. | reverse complement strand
CCCTCGCGCGCCGCGATGGCCTCGAACCGGTCGATCAGCGTGCGGTTGGCTTGCCAGTTGGCGCCGGTGAAGCGCGGCATGTTGCGTCGCAAATCCTTAGCTTCAAGCTCGGCTTCCTCGTGATACCCGCCCGCCAGCGCCCCGCGCGCGACGGGCGAGAATGCCACGAACGTGGTCCCCAACTCGCGGCAGGCATCGAGCACCGCGATCTCTGGACTTTTGCCGGCGGCGGGTGACACGGAGGCAGCCGGCAACCCGGCGCCCTCGGCCTCGCGCCGAGCCATAAGCGCGAAGTCCCGGCCTAGCTCCGAGGCATTGATGAAGACCCACGGAAACGACCAACATCAGTGACTGGCAACAGCCTCGGCGCGAGCCGCAGCGAGAGCGATGACCTTTCCGTGCGGCCCCGCCACCGGCGGCTGAACATCCAGCGCCTTGGTGGCCAACTCATCGGCATCCAAGAACACCAGGCCGCCATAAACCTTGCACGCAAACGACAGGGCACAGCCCACATCGGGAGCGCGGGCCTCGCCGCTGTCCAGGGCAATCGTCCAGTTGTGCAGGGGGCAGGCCACGCTGTGGCCGAAAACGATGCCCTGGCTCAGCGGGCCGCCCTTGTGTGGGCAGCGGTCGAGCAGGGCGAACACCTGGTCATCGGCGGCGCGAAAAATCGCCACTGCGGTGGCGCCGCCGTCGCGCGCCACGCGGCGTGAGCCGAGTACGGGGATGTCGGCAACGCGGCAGATGGCGGTCCATTGGTTCATGGCTTTGAATGCACTCATGGTGGGCAGCTCCTCACTTCAACGGCAGCGGGGTCGGGCAGGTCACATCACCGCCAAGGACGCTGCTTGATCGGCGTCGGCGGATCTCGGAAAACCGGCTTCCTTGATTGGGTTGAACTGGCGCAGATCGACCGAGGCCTGGTTGTGCTCGAACCACGGATCGGGTTCGCCCTCGAGTGCGGCTTGCAACTCAGCCCACAGCGCCTTGCGACCGGCGGCGTCATCGAGGATGCGCTTTTTGATGCTGTCCAGGCCGACGCGGTTGACCCAGTGCAGCGTGCGCTCCAGGTACCAGCCGTCCAGGCGATAGAGCTGCAAGAAGGCACCACTGACTTCCAGCACTTCCTCGGCGGTTTTGACCTTGCAGAAAAACTGAGCGACTTCGGTCTTGATGCCGCCGTTGCCGGCGACATAAATCTCCCAGCCCGAATCGACACCGATCACGCCCACGTCCTTGATGCCGGCCTCGGCGCAATTGCGCGGGCAGCCGCTCACCGCCAGTTTCACCTTGTGCGGCGCGTACATGCGCCACAGCGCGCGCTCCAGATCCTTGCCCATCTGGGTGGAATCTTGCGTGCCAAAGCGGCACCACTCGCTGCCGACGCAGGTCTTCACCGTGCGCAGTGCCTTGGCGTAGGCGTGGCCGCTGGGCATGCCGATGTCTTTCCAGACGCCGGCCAGATCCTCTTTCTTCACGCCGAGCAAATCGATGCGTTGCCCGCCTGTGACTTTGACTGTTGGGATTTTGTATTTGTCGACCGCGTTGGCGATGCGCCGCAGCTCATCGGCGGTGGTCTCGCCGCCCCACATGCGCGGGATCACCGAGTAGGTGCCATCGCGCTGGATGTTGGCGTGGCTGCGCTCGTTGATGTAGCGGCTTTGCGGGTCGTCGCGGGCGGCCTTGGGCCAGGTGCTGATGAGGTAGTAATTGAGCGCCGGGCGGCAGCTGCTGCAGCCGTTGGGGGTGGTCCAGTTCATCGTTTCCTGGACGCTGGCAATATTCGTTAGCTTGTTCAGGCGGATGGCGTCGCGCACCTCCTGGTGGCTGAACTCGGTGCAGGCGCACATCGGCTTTTTCTTCGACACGGCCGAGTAGTCGCCGCCGGCGGTGAACATCAGCAATTGCTCGACCAGGCCGGTGCACGAGCCGCAGCCGCCGCTGGCCTTGGTGTGCTTGCGCACCTCCTCCAGCGTGAACAGGCCTTTTTCTTTGATGGCCTTGCAGATGGCGCCCTTGCTCACGCCATTGCAGCCGCAGACCTCGTCGCTGTCGGCCATCGCTACGGCCTTGCTGTGGCCTTGGTGGCCCGTGTCTCCCAAGTTCGCGCCGATGTTCGATTCGCCGTGCAGCAGCTTGTCGCGGATGTCGGCGATGCTGCGTCCTTCGCGCAATAGCTTGAAGTACCAGCTGCCATCCACGGTGTCACCGTACAGGCAGGCGCCGATCAGCTTGTCGCCCCGAATCACGAGCTTCTTATAGACGCCGCCGAAGGGGTCGCTCATGACGATGGTTTGCGTCTCCGCACCCGCCGCGCCATGGGCTGGCGCGGCGGTCTGGCCCATGAAATCGCCGGCCGAGAACAGATCGATGCCGGTGACCTTCAACTTGGTGCTGGTCTGGCTGCCGGTGTAGCGGCCGATGCCGAACTCGGCCAGGTGCGTGGCGCAGACCTTGGCCTGCTCGAACAGCGGTGCCACCAGGCCGTAAGCGATGCCGCGGTGCGCAGCGCATTCGCCCAGGGCGTAGACGCGCGCATCGGTGGTGGTTTGCAGCGTGTCGCTAACGACAATACCGCGTTGGCAGTGGATGCCGGCGGATTCGGCCAGGGCGGTGTTGGGGCGGATGCCGGCGGCCATCACCACCAGATCGGCGGGGATCTCTGTGCCGTCTTTGAACTGCACGGCCACGACACGCCGGCCCGGAGTGTCCTTGTCGGCCACTCTGCCGTCGGTGCCTTTGATGAGTGCCTGGGTCTGCGCGCCAATCATGAATTTGAGGCCACGCGCTTCGAGTGAGGCCTGAAGCAAGCGACCTGCGGCGTCGTCGAGTTGGCGCTCCATCAGCCACGGCATGAGGTGCACGACGGTGACTTGCATGCCGCGCAGCATCAGGCCATTGGCGGCCTCCAGCCCGAGCAGGCCGCCGCCGATGACCACCGCGTGCCGGTACTTGGTGGCCGCATCGATCATGGCCTGGGTGTCGGCGATGTCGCGGTAGGCGATCACGCCCGGCAAATCCTTGCCGGGCACCGGCAGGATGAAGGGGTTCGATCCCGTGGCCAGCAGCAGGCGGTCGTAGTCGGCCGTGATCTCGTGGCCATCGGCATGCTGGGCATGCACCGTGCGGCGCGTGCGGTCGAGGCGTGTGACGGTGGCGCTGGTGTGCAGGGTGATGCCGTTGTCGGCATACCAGGCCAGCGGGTTCAGGACGATCTGCTCGAGGGTCTGCTCGCCGGCCAGCACGGGCGAGAGCAGGATGCGGTTGTAGTTGGGGTGCGGTTCGCTGCCGAACACGGTGATGTCGTACAGATCGGGTGTTAGCTTCTGCAGCTCTTCGAGCGCGCGCACCCCGGCCATGCCGTTGCCCACCAACACCAATTTCAACTTCTTCATCGTGTGACCTGGCTGTTCATGGCGGGGATGAATGCAAGAGCGATGCCAGGGGCCGTTCCCGGTGCGGGCTCAGGGTTGGCACCAAGTTGGGGAGATCTGCGGCCCAGAAGGGTGCGGCGAGGCCATGCTTTGGTCCGTCTGCTTCAGCCCGTCCGCGCAGGGCGGCACGTGTTCCGATGCGTGGGTGCCGATGCGTGGGTGCTGGTGCGTGGGCGCGGGTGCGGCCCGCCCTGGGCCGATCCTTGCTAGCGGTGACACTGCCCCCCGCCACGCCCTACCAGCCCCCCATGAGCTTCGACATCGACATCGGCCACGCCAGTGCCCGCGGCCCACGCGAGATCAACGAGGATTTCGCCGCCGCGCAGGCGCCGACGCCGGCCGATGCGGCAATGGGCTGGATCGCGGCCTTGGCCGACGGCGTCTCGGGCGGCGGTGCCGGACTGCTGGCCGCGCAGACGAGCGTGATGAGCTTGGTGGAGGATTACTTCAGCGCGCCACCCACCTGGGACACCACGGTGGCGCTGGACCGCCTGATCCGCGCGCAAAACACCTGGCTGGCCGAGCACAACCGGCGCCGCGCCTGGGCGCGCGATGCTGGCACGGCGCTGACCACGCTGACCGCCGTGGTGCTGCGCGGCCACAGCCTGACGGTGGCGCATGTGGGCGATTCGCGCGCCTGGCTGCTGCGCGGCGGCGAGCTCAGCCAGCTCACGCAAGACCACGTCCGCGCCAGCCTGGACATGCTCGGCAACATCACCCGCGCACTCGGCCTGGACGAGCATGTGCAGGTCGATTTCGGCCAGCACGAGCTGGAGGTCGGCGATGTCATCGTGCTCACCAGCGACGGCGTGCATGGGCCGCTGTCGCGCAAGCGCCTCAGGGGGCTGCTGATGGCGGAGCCGGACGCTGGCGTGCCGGCCGCGACAGAAGCCCGCCCAAGCGCCCAGGGCCTGAGCGAAATTCTGGTGCGCGAAGCCCTGGCCAGCGGCGGCCGCGACAACGCCACGGCCTTGGTGCTGCGCGTCAAAGGCCTGGCTGCAGGACGCTTCGATGATGTGCTAGGTGCCGCGCGCTCACTGCCGCTGCCGCCTCGCCTGAACGTCGGTGCGGTGCTGGACGGTTTCGCCATCACCGCGCTGGTTGCCGACACCGGCGTGCACCGCCTCTATCAAGCACGTGAGGTGGCCAGTGGCGAGCTGGTGGCGCTGAAATTGCTGCACGAAAGCCGCGCCAGCGACATGGAAGAGCGCGCCATGCTGGCCCACGAGGCCTGGCTCGGCGTGCGCCTGACAGAGCGGCAGTCCATCGGCCAGGCCAGCGGTTTTGTGCGCGTGCGCGAGCTGCGTGCGCCCTCAGCGTTTTACGTGGTGTTTGATTGGCATGCCGGCCACACCTTGCAGCTGATCCTGGAGGCGCCAAAGGCTGCGGTGGCGACTGCACCTGTGGCCACAGCCGCCACCGCCATCACCCTGCCCGGGATCATCAGCGCCGCCATCGCCATCACCCAGGCGCTGGGCCGGCTGCACCGCGCGGGGGTGGTGCACCGCGACATCAAGCCCGGCAACCTGCACCTGGGCACCGATGGCCAGTGGCGCATCCTCGATCTCGGCGCGGCCGTCTCCGGCCGCGAGCCGCGCGCCCAGCGCACCCTGCACGCCGGCACGCCCAGCTACATGAACCCCGAGCAGTGGGCCGAGCCGCCGGCGCCGGCCGATGCGCGCAGCGACCTGTATGCGCTGGGCGTCTGCTTGTACCAGTGGTTAGGTGGCCACCTGCCCTATGGCGAGATCGAGCCCTACCAGACCGGGCGCTTTCGGCGCGATCCGCTGCCGCTGTCGCGGCAGCGGCCCGAGCTGCCGATCTGGCTCGATCACATCGTCTGCAAGGCCGTGGCGCTGGACGCCAAGCAGCGCTTCGAAACCGCCGAAGAGCTGCTGCTGGCCTTGCAGCGCGGCGCCGCCCGGCCGCTCAACGCCACCCCCGCCACGCCGCTGGCACTGCGTGACCCGGCCATGCTGTGGCGCGTGGGCTTTGCGGTCTCGGTGTTGTTCAACCTGCTGCTGATCGTGTGGCTGTTGTTTTTGCCGAGGTGAGCTTGCGCCGCCGTGGCGGCGGTGAGAACCAGGGCCCGCTCACCACACCACCTGCGCCGGATAACGCGCAATGTGCTCGTCCGGCGTCAGCAGCGCCATGCCATGTGCAATGGCCTGGCAGATCAGCAGACGATCAAACGGGTCTCTGTGGTGATCGGGCAGCTTGTTCAGGTGCATCACCGCGGCTTCATCGATGGGCAGGGCTTCGATGCCGTGGGCCACGCGTTGCTGCTGCAAGTAGCGATCCGCCGGCATGGGCAAGGGCAGCCGGCCCAGCCGGTGCTTGATCAACAACTCCCACATCGAGGCCGCACTCAAGTGCACCGAATGCTCGACTGACGTGAACATCGACCGCGCCTTGGGTGACAGCGCCGCATCGTCACTGATCAGCCACAGAAAGCTGCAGGTGTCGAGCAGCAGTTTCGCGCTGCGGGGCTCTCGAAGGCCGCCAGCACGTCGTCGGGCAGGGCCTCAAAGAAGCTGGCCGGGACTGTGAATTGGCCCTTGGCCAAGCCGATGGGCCGTGGGCCTTGGTGCTGCGCCGGGATCGGCCGAAGCTCGGCCACCGGCGCATTGCGGCGACACAACTGAATGGTCTCGCCGGCCTCGACGCGGGCGACGTAATCCGACAAATGGGCTTTGGCTTGGTGGATGTTGACCTTGTGCATGGGTTGAGTCTAGTCATCCAACGAATCAACTGGTTGACCAACTTCCGGCACATTTAGCGGTTCGGTGGGTGATCCAGGCCTTGGCCACGGGTCGCGCGCCGCGGCCCGCGCGCGCCCGGTTTCGCTACTTTCAGGGCTGTGCGCGCTGCGCCCTCAGCGGGGCCGGCTCGAAGTTGGGTTTTGCGGACGTGGCGGCTGGACGCGCCCGCCCGCCGCGCTCCGCCCAGGTTCGCGTCCAGCGAATCTGCACCACGCGCAGCAGCGCCAGCATGGCCAGGGCCATCGCGGTGAAGGCCAGAAAACCCCACAGGTAGCTGCCGCCGTATTGCTTGGACAGCCCCATCGCGTTGGGCAGGAAGCCGCCACCCAGCGCGCCGATCTCGCCGATCATCGATCCGGCCACCGCCGTGGCCAGCGGCCAGCGCAGCGGCACCAGTTGAAACAGCGCGCCATTGCCCGCGCCCAGCGCGGCAAAGCAGCACATGAACAGCAGCGTGGTCAGCGCCAGCGAGCCGCCGGCAAAGCCGCAGGCGGTGAGCGTGATGGCCACCATCACCAACACCGCGCTGAGCGTGTTGACGCCGCCGATGCGGTCCGATATCGCCCCGCCCACCACGCGCACGCCCGAGCCCATCAGCGTGGCCAGCATGGTGAGCTGGCCGGCCTCGACCTTGGTCACCTTGAACTGGTCGTGGAAGTAAGTCGGCAAGAAGCTGGCCAGGCCGATGAAGCCGCCGAAGGTGACGACGTAGATCAGGCTGAAGGCCCAGCCGTCTTTCTCGAACAGGCAGGACACATGCTCGCGCAGGGTCTGCTTCTCGCGGTCCGGCGGCTCTTTGGCGGCGAACCACATCACCACCATGGGCAGCAGCATGGTGAAGGCCGCCAGGCCGTACACCGCCTGCCAGCCAAAGGCCGTGGCCAGCGGCGGCGCAAACAGCACCGCCAGCACCGTGCCCGAGTTGCCGGCGCCGGCAATGCCCATGGCCAGGCCCTTGGTGCGCGGCGGGTACCAGCCCGAGCCCAGGCTAAGCGCCACACCGAAGCTGGCCCCGGCGATGCCCAGCAGCACGCCCATGGCCAGCACCTGGTCATAACTGTCAACGTAAGCGTAGCCGTAGATCAAGGCCCCGATGATCAGGCCCATCTCGACCATGGCGGCGTTCTTGCGGCCGATGTACTGCGACAGCAGGCCCAGCGGAAAGCGCATCAGCGCGCCGGCCAGGATGGGCACCGACACCATGAAGCCCTTTTGCGCGGCGCTGAGGTTGTAGGTCTCGCTGATGAAGGGCGCCATGGCGCCGTTGAGCACCCAGATGGCGAAGCAGAAGTCGAAGTAGAGGAACGAGGCTAACAAGGTCGGCCAGTGGCCTGTGTGGATGAGGCTGCGAAAAGGGGTGCTCATGCGGGGTTCTCGAAGGCGGGATGGCAAGCGGCGCGGCGGTGGGGCTTTGGGGCTGTGCACCGTGCCGGCGATGCCATGGCTCAGCAAGCGCCGTGCCACGGCCAAACCCGCACCGCGCCGCACTTGCGGCACCGTCCAGGTGCGGGTATGCACCAAGAGGCGCACCGCCTGCACTCCAGCCACCCCCGAGTCGCGGGGGTAAGCCCATTTCAGGTCACCGTGCACGATCAAGCACGTGCGAGCGCAGGCCCGCACGCGCATACGCAGGCGATTGAAATCGGATGCATGCCCCCGTGTGGGCGGGGGCCAAGGCCAAGACCTGGCCACTGCGGCGGCATACTGCCCGGGCTGGCCAGCCTCTGGCCCGGCCTGTGCCGATCTACCCACCTCATCCATGCCCCCAAACCCTTGGTCCGACCACAGCGCCGCGTTGGGCGGCCTGCTGGCGCGCGTGGCCTTGGGTGATCGCGCGGCCTTTGCCGCGCTCTACCAAGCCAGCAGTGCGCAGCTGCTGGGGGTGGTGCTGCGCATACAGCGTGATCGGACGCTGGCCGAAGAGGTCTTGCAAGAGGTCTACATCAAGGTCTGGCGCGCGGCCAGCGGCTTTGAGGCCGCGCGCAGCCAGCCCATGACCTGGCTGACCAGCATCGCCCGCAACGGCGCCATCGACAGCCTGCGCCGGCGCAAGACCGAGCTGGCCACGGTCAGCACCCGAGCTGCGGGTGGTGTCGGTGGTGCGGGTGGGGCGGCATCTTCCGGCCGCAGTGCAAGCAGCCGTGCAAGCAGCAATCCCAGCGGCGATGCCGACGACGACCTGATCGACCACCTGCCCAGCGCCGATGCCGGCCCGCTGGAGCTGCTGCAACAGGCCGCCCAGGCGCGCCAGGTGACGCACTGCCTGCAGCACCTGAGCGCCCAACAGCAGCAGTGCATGGCACTGAGCTATTACCAGGGCCTGTCGCACAGCGAGGTGGCGCAACACCTGGGCCAGCCGCTGGGCAGTGTCAAGAGCTGGGTGCGCCGCGCCCTGCTGTCATTGAAGGATTGCCTGGACCGTGCGCAGCACACGGTGGCGCACGGCAAGGCCTCCGCCACGCTGGGACAGGGGTCGGGCTGACATGGACTACGGCCGCCGCGAGCTTGCCGATGCCCTGGCCGCGCAGTACGTGCTGGGCACCCTGCGCGGGCCGGCGCGGCGCCGCTTCGAGGCCCTGCTGCCGGCGCATCCGGCGCTGGGCGAAGCCGTGGCGCAGTGGCGCCAGCGGCTGGAGCCATTGGCCCTGAGCGTGCCGGCGGTGCAGCCTTCGCCGCAGGTGTGGCAGCGCATTGAGCAGCGGCTGTTCTCACCCGGTGCAGCGGCCGCAGCGGCCCCGCATCAAACGGGGCTTGCGCCATCGGCGCCGCCCTCGTCAAGCGCGCTGCCGGCGCTCCCCTGGTGGCAGCGCCTGGCGCTCCCCTGGTGGCAGCGCCTATCGCTGTGGCGCGGCCTCAGCGCCCTGGCCGGCACGGCCGTGCTCGGCCTGTTGGTGCTGCTGCTACAGGCGCCACCGCCGCAGGCACCGGTGCTGGTGGTGCTGGCCGCCAACCCGCCGGTCGAGGCGCTGCCGGCCTCCGGTGCGGCACCGGCTAACGCACAAACACCCCCCGCACTGAACGCCCGATTTGTGGCCAGCATCAGTGCCGACGGCCGTGCCCTGGTGCTGCGGCCCTTGAATGATTTGACGATCAGCGCCAGCCAGGCACTGGAGCTGTGGGCCGTGCCGGCGCAGGGTGCGCCGCGCTCACTGGGCCTGGTGCGCGGCGACGCTGCCACCACCTTGCTGCGCACGCAACTGCTGCGTGATACCGCCGCCTTTGCCGTGAGCGTTGAACCGGCCGGCGGCTCGCCCACGGGCGCGCCCACCGGGCCCATCGTCTCGGTGGGCAAGCTGCAAATCTGAGCTGCTGCACGCGCGCTGCTGCACGCGCGCTGCTGCATCCGAGCTGCATCACCCAAGCTGCTGCACCCAAGCTGCTGCACCCAAGCTATTGCATCCGAGCTGCCGCGGGCTGCGTAAGGCACACCCAGATGCCACTTCGCGGCGTCGAACCCGCCGCCCCTACCTGTAGCGGCGCCGCCCACAGCTCAAAGGAGAAGCCTCATGCACGCAGCACCTCGACACACAGCGCCTGTTCGCCCTGCACTCAGCCATCACCGGCTGTCGGCTGGCCAGGCACTCATGGCCAGGGCCACGCCGCTGGCCGCGGCCCTGGCCGCCTTGCTCGGCACCGCGCCCCTGTTCAGTGGCCCGGCCCAGGCCTCCAGCCACCGTGAGGCGCCCTTCATCACCACGGCGCCCAAGGTCGATGCCACCGATTTCTACATGTTCCGCAGCTACGAGGCCGGCCGCAGCGACTACGTCACTGTCATCGCGAACTACCAGCCACTGCAGGACCCCTACGGTGGCCCGAACTACTTCTCGATGGACCCGAACGCGCTCTACGAAATCCACATCGACAACGATGGCGACGCCAGGGAAGACCTGACCTTCCAGTTCCGCTTCAAGAACACCCTGGCCGGCAATGGCGCGGGCATCAACCTCAACATCGGCGGCAAGCAAGTCGGCATCCCGCTGATCCAGGCCGGCGTGGTGGCCAATGTCAGAGACGCCAACCTGCAGCTGGCCGAGAGCTACAGCGTCACCCTGATGCGCGGGGACAGGCGCAAGGGCAACGGCCAGGCCATCACCAATGCCGTGGGCGGCAGCGCCAGCTTTGACAAGCCGGTGGACAACATCGGCGTCAAGACCATCGCCAACTACCCGGCCTATGCCGCCAAGCACCTGTACAGCGTCAACATTCCCGGCTGCAACCAGCCCGCGCGGCTGTTTGTCGGCCAGCGCCAGGACCCGTTCGCCGTCAACCTGGGCACGATCTTCGACCTGGTCAACGCCCCGGTGGCGGTGATCACCAACCCGGCGCTGATCAATGCCGCACCCAATGTCATCGGCGACAAGAACGTCACCACCCTGGCCATGGAAGTACACAAGAGCTGCCTGACCCAGGGCGACGATGTCATCGGCGGCTGGACCACGGCCAGCCTGCGCCAGGCGCGTTTGCTCAATGGCAACCCGGCCTCGGGCCATCACGCCAGCGAGAAGGCCGGCGGCGCCTGGACCCAGGTCTCACGCCTGGGCATGCCCCTGGTGAACGAGGTCGTCATCGGCCTGAAAGACAAGGACAAATTCAACGCCTCCAAGCCCAGTGCGGACGCGCAGTTTGCGGACTATGTGACCCACCCGACCCTGCCCGCCCTGCTGGAAATCGCCCTGTCCCTGCCCGGCGCGGCGCCGACCAATTTCCCGCGCACCGACCTGGTCACCACCTTCCTCACCGGCATTGCCGGTGTCAACCAAGCGAAGAAGGTGACGGCCTCCGAAATGCTGCGCCTGAACACCGCCATCGCGCCCGTGGCCTTTGCGCAGCAAAACCGCCTGGGCATCGTCGGCAACATCCTGGCCGGCGGCACGGACAACGCCGGCTACCCCAATGGCCGCCGGCCCAAGGACGATGTCGTGGACATCTCCCTGGTGGCGGTGATGGGTGGCCTGTGCCTGGCCAATGGAGCGACCAATGCGCTGGGCTTTGGCGCGGCCTGCAACCCCGCGGCCGTGCCCTTGGGGACGACGGCCTTCAAGTTGCACGACGCTGTCGATCAGGCGGTGGTGCCACTGCTGCCGGGATTCCCTTACCTGAACACGCCCCTGCCGGGCAGCAACTGAGGAGCGGGCCATGACAAGCCTCTTCAAACTCCCGCGCATGGTCCTGGCCGCGGCCCTGGCCGGCACCTTGGGCGCCACCCTGGCCGGCTGCGGCGGTGGCGGTGGCGGTGCTGAGCCGCCCATCGCCGTCGATCCACTGGCGGTGCCAGGCAGCGCACTTGTTTCTGTCGCTGCGTTCAGCAGTTATGTGGGCGGCGCCGCGGCCAGTGAAACTGCCGAACCACTGGGCATTCCCGCAGGTTTGGTGCCCCCGGCATCGGAGAGCGACGAGCCGATCTAGGCAGAGTGGCCAGGCGCACCGCCTGGGCCACCTGGGTCATCTGAGCAAACAAAGGGCCGCCCGCGGTCCTTTGTCCCGCACAAGGCGCTCAAGCCCCGCACCCCCTCAAGCCGCCCTTGCCACCCAGCCCCGCGGCACCGCCCCCAACAGCCGCTTGGTGTAGTCCTCTTTCGGCGCCACCAGGATCTGCTCGGCCGAGGCCTGCTCGACCACCACGCCGTCTTTCATCACCAGCACCTCGTCGCTGATGAAGCGCACCACGGCCAGGTCGTGGCTGATGAAGACGTAGGACAGGCCCAGCTCGTCCTGCAAGTCTTTGAGCAGGTTCAGCACCTGCGCCTGCACCGAGACATCGAGCGCACTCACGGCCTCATCCAGCACCAGCACTTCGGGGTTGAGGGTGAGCGCCCGGGCGATGGCGATGCGCTGGCGCTGGCCGCCGGAAAATTCATGCGGGTACTTGCCGAAGGCGCGGTCGTCCAGGCCCACCTTGCCCAGCAGCACACGGGCCATCTGCTCACGCTCGAGCAGGCCCGCGCCGATGTCGTGGATGTCCATGGGCTCGACCAGGGTCTGGCCGATGGTGAAGCGCGGGTTCAGGCTGGCATAGGGGTTCTGGAAGACCACCTGGATGCGCCGGCGCATCAATTGCCGCTCGCGCTCGCTCAAGGTGAGCAGGTTCTGGCCATCAAAAATCACCTCGCCGGCGGTGGGCTCGTGCAGGCGCAGCAGCGTCAGGCCCATGGTGGTTTTGCCCGAGCCCGATTCGCCCACCACGCCCAGGGTGTGGCCCTTCTTCAGTTGGAAATTCACGCCCTGCACGGCCTTGAACTCGCGCTTGCCGAACACGCCTTTTTTCAGCCAGAAGCTCTTGGCCAGGGATTTGACCTCCAGCACCACCGGGGCGTTCGGGTCCTTGGGTTTGGCCACCACGGTGGAGGCGTGCACGCCCTCTTGCGCGGCGATGTGGTCGTCGATGACCATCAGCCGCGCCGGGTTCACCGCCAGGCTGGGCCGGCAGGCTAACAGCGCTTTGGTGTAGGCATCCTGCGGTGCCGAGAAGATCTGCGCCACCGGCCCTTGCTCGCGCACCATGCCATGGCGCATGACGATCACGTGGTCGGCGATCTCGCCCACCAGGGCCAGGTCGTGGCTGATGAACAGCACGCTCATCTGGTGCTTGACTTTCAGGCTGGCGATGAGCTCGATCACCTGGCGCTGGATGGTCACGTCCAGCGCGGTCGTGGGCTCATCGGCGATCAGCAACTTGGGCTCACAGGCCAGTGCCATAGCGATCATCACGCGCTGCTGCTGGCCGCCGGAGAGCTCATGCGGGT
This sequence comes from Ideonella sp., assembly GCA_043720415.1. Classification (GTDB taxonomy): domain Bacteria; phylum Pseudomonadota; class Gammaproteobacteria; order Burkholderiales; family Burkholderiaceae_C; genus Pseudaquabacterium. The sequence continues at coordinate 28,976 of JAYSSS010000041.1, read as the reverse complement.
AGGCCTTCAAGCGGCGCTTGGGCTCGGGGATGCCGACTTCATTGAGCAGGTCTTCGGCCTTGGCCATCGCGGCGCTGCCACTCAAGCCCATGTGCCGGCGCAGCGGCTCGCACAACTGCATGCCGATGGTGAACACCGGGTTGAGCGAGGTCATCGGGTCCTGAAACACGCAGGCGATCTCGCGCCCGCGCAGGGCCTGCAACTCGGGCAGGCTGGCCTTGAGCAAGTCCTTGCCGCGCCACAGCACCTGGCCGGCGCGCACGGCGTTATCAGGCAGCAGGTTGAGCATGGACATGGCGGTGACGCTCTTGCCCGAGCCCGATTCGCCCACCAGGGCGACGGTGGAGTTCTCGGCGATGTCGAAGCTCACGCCTTGGCCATCGCGGCCCACGGCCTGGGCGGTCTGCGCCTGGCCAGCCACCTGGCCCATGCGGAAGTGGACTTGGAGGTCCTGGATGCTTAGGAGCATGTTCATTGGCCTCGTTATTCCAGGCCGCGCAGTTTGGGGTCGAGCGCGTCGCGCAGCGCATCGGCCATCAGTGAAAACGCCGTCACGAAGATGCACATGAAGAGTGTGGCCGCGGCCAGTTGCCACCAGTGGCCCAGGATCAGCTCGGCCTGCGCCTCCGAGAGCATGGTGCCCCAGCTCACCTGATCGATGGAGACACCCAGGCCCAGATAGGACAGGATCACCTCGGCCTTGATGAAGCCCACCACCAGCAGCGACATGCGCACCAGGATCACGTGGCTGATGTTGGGCAGGATGTGGCGGAACATGCGTGAGGTGGTGGAAGCGCCTATCGCCTCAGCCGAGCGCACATATTCGCGCGAGCGGTGCTTGATGAACTCGGCCCGCACCTGGCGGTACATGCCGGCCCAGCCCGTCAGGCCGAGGATCAAGACGACGTTGGTCACGCCGCGCTGGTTGAGTGCGGCTGCCAGCGCAAAGATCAGCAAGATGCCGGGGATGGCCTCGATGACGTTGTACAGCCACTCCAGAAAGTCGCCCAGCTTGCCGCCAAAAAAGCCCGAGGCCGCGCCCAGCAAGGTGCCGATGAGGGTGGCGATCAGCGCCGCCAGCACGCCCACAAAAACCGAAATCTCGGTGCCCTTGATGGCCTTGGCGAGCACATCACGGCCCAGCCTGTCGCCACCCAGTGGCAGGGTCGTGGCCTTCACCGTTTCGGTCGTGCCCAGGGTCTTGGCGCGCTCGGCCCATTCGGCGTATTTGGGCGCCAGCGGGTCGATGTCAGACAGATCGACATTGGGCCCCTTGGGCGATTCGATCACCGCCGCGGTGGTGACCGCGGCCGGGCCCATGAAGCTGGGCGGCGCGTTGGGCACGCCCACCTCTTTTTGCCAGCCCCGGGCCACCAGGCCGGCCGCCGACAAGGCGATGACCAGCAAGAACCCAACAACGATGATGAGCGACCAGATGCCCACGCGATCACTCTTGAAGCGCCGCCAGGCAGCGTGCCAGACGCCTTCGCTGCGTTCGACGGGGGCGGCCACAACGCCGGCAGTCGTCAACACCGCCGCGCTCATTTCAGCACCACCCGTGGATCCACCCACTTGAACAGCAAGTCGGTGATGAGATTGATCAGCATGGTCAAGAACGCCAGGTAAACGGTCACCGCCTGGATGACGGGATAGTCGCTGCGGTTCACCGCCAGCAGCACCTCACGGCCCAGGCCGGGGATGGAGAAAAAGGTCTCGATCAGGAAGCTGCCGATGAACACGCCGGGCAACTGCAGGCTCACATTGGTGAGGATGGGGATCATGGCGTTGCGCAGCACATGCTTGAACAAAATGGTGTTCTCGCCCATGCCCTTGGCGCGCGCGGTGCGCACATAGTCCTGGCCCAGCTCATCGAGAAAAAAGCTGCGGTACAGCCGCGTCTGCGGTGCCACACCCACCATCACCGCCAGCAGCACCGGCAGCGGCACATAGGTCACCAGGTTGGTCCACACCTTGTCGCCCCAGCCCTGCACCGGAAACCAGCCGAGCTGAAAGCCAAACACATACTGGCCAATGATGATGTAGACCAGGAAGCTGATCGACAGCGCCACGGTGGTGATGACCATGATGGCGCGATCGGTGAGCGAGCCGCGCCGATAGGCCACCCACATGGCAAACGGAATGGCCAGCAGCACATCGAGGATGAGGATGGGCAGCATCACCGTCAGCGTGGCCGGCAGCCGGGTGGCAAACAGGTTGGCCACGGCCTCGTTGGTGGCCCAGCTCTTGCCCCAGTCAAAGGTGACGATGCCTTTGACAAAGATCCACAACTGCACCCAGAAGGGCTCGTTCAGGCCGAGCTGCTGGCGGATGGCATCCACCTGCTCGGCGGTGGCGTTGAGGCCACCGAGGATTTCGGCCGGGTCACCGCCAAAGAATTTGAACAAGCAAAACACCAGCAGCACCACCCCGGCCAGCGTCGGGATCATTTGCCACAGGCGCCGGATCAGGTAAGCCAGCATGGGGGCATGTCTCCAGGCCAGCGCGCGCTTTTGACGCGGCACTGGCTGATTTCAAGATGGGCGAGTGTAGGGGTGCGGCCCTGGGCTGCTGACCCGCGTTTGCCCTGCGTTGGCCCGCGCTTGCGGGGCCTTCAGCGCAGCGCTCGGATAGCATGCCGGCGGGCTTGGGACGGGGTTGGGACAGGCATGGATGAGGTCGATATCGATGGCTTGTTCGAGACGGTCTTGCGCGACGATGCGCATGCTCGCCAGCGCCTGGGTCTGTCGTGGCAGCACGCCACCAGCGACGCCCATGCGCGGGCCCTGGTGGCCGCCGCCGCGCTGCTGGCCATAGGCGCTGACTTCGCGGATTTCCGCGGCCTGGCGCTGTGGTTGCAGCGCTTTGCGCCTCTGCCGCCCGGCACCGACGAGCCGCCCCACGCACGTGAGATCGACCGCCTGCGCATCGACGCCGCCCGCGTGTTGCTGCCCTCGCTGGACCATGCCCACACCTTTGATGGCGCCGCGCCGCGCGCCGCCGCCGCGCGGCTGTACCGCGCGCTGTTGGATGGCCGCTGGCCGAGCGGCGACGAAGCCCTGATGCTGGGCAAGACGCTGTACGACTTCCACGCGCTGGAGTACGACGAGCAGCGCTGCGAGCAGATCGCGGCGCTGGTCGGCCAAGCGCTGGTCGGCCAAGCGCAGCCCGGCCAAGCACCGGAGGGCCAAGCGCAGCCCGGCCAAGCACCGGCGCACGGCGGCACCAGCCTGGCCTGGCGCGGGCGCTGGCGCTTGCTGTTGGAGTACTACCTTGACTTCTGGGGCCACCCGGCCGCCGCCGCGCGCCTGCGCGAGGAGCTGCGCGAGGAGCTGCTCGCCCAGGCGCAATCCAGCCCCAGCGCCGCGCTGGAGTGGGGCCTGGCGGTGTCGGAGATGCGCCTGGCCACGCGCCACAGCGATCTGGCCGAACAAGACCGCTGCTACAGCCTGATCGACCGGCTGCGCGTGCAGATGCGCCCCGGCCTGCTGCCGCGCGGCCTGTACTGGCAGGCGGTGCTGTTGATGCACCGCGCCCAGCATGGCGCTGCGTTGGTCAAGCTCGATTTGCTGATGTCGGTGGCCAGCGATGCCGAAGTGCCGCTGCGCGACCAGGGCGTCTACCAGGAGTTGCGTGCCTATGCCCTGGCCGGTGGGGGCCGCTGGGATGAGGCCCTGCAACAGATCGACGCCATGCGCCCCTACCAGAGCGGCGTGCAGGGCGAAATCGTCCTGGCCATCGCGGCCTCGCTGCAGGCGGCGCGCGCCTTGCAGCTCGGTCAAGCCGACGCCACAGCGCTGGCCCTGGCACTGCTGCACCGCGCCGCGGCCCGCCAGTGGAAGCGCTTCTTGATTTACTTTCCTGGCACGGCGGCGCAGGTGGCGCAGATCGGCCTGGAGGCTGGTGTCGAGACCGAATTCATCACCGCCACCGTGCATGAGCGCCGCCTCGTGCCGGCCGACGCCCATCGCGGCGATTGGCCCTGGCGGGTGCGCGTGCAGGCCCTGGGCAGGCTGCGCATCGAGCGCGATGGCCAGCCGCTGGCGCTGACCGGCAAGACCCCACGCAAACCGCTGGAGCTGCTGGCCCTGCTGGTGGCGCGCGCCGGCAAGCCGCTGGCCACCGCCGTGGCCATCGAAGCGCTGTGGCCCTCGCTGGACGCCAATGCGCCGCGGGCCTCGCTCGACATGGCCGTCTCACGCCTGCGCAAGCTGCTGGGCCTGGCGGATGCCGTGCGCGTGGCCGATGGTCAGATCGAGCTCAACCCGCAACTGGTGTGGACCGACGTGGCGGCGTTCGAAGCGCGTTGCGACCAGGCTGAGGCCGGGCCTGGTGGCGCGGACAAGGGCGTGGACAAGGGCGCTGCCATGGCGGCCGGCGCTGCCAACGGTGCGGCCGCAGTGACTGGCGCTGCAACCTGCGCCGTGACGGCGACCGCCGCCGCCCAGGCCCTGGCCCTGTATACCGAGCCCCTGCTCGGCAGCGAGCCCCTGCTCGGCAGCGAGCCCCTGCAGCGCGAGGCCCTGGCCGCGCGCCAGCGCCTGGCCCAGCGCTTCAGCCAGCTCGCGCTGGCGCACGGCGAGCGCCTGCAAGCACAAGACGAGGCCCGCGCCGCCTGCCGCCACTATGAGCGCGCCCTGCGGCTGGACCCTCTGGCCGAGCCGCTGTATCGGGCCCTGATGCGCGCTTTGATCAGCCTGGGCGAGCGCGCCGAAGCGCAGCGCACCTTTGTGCGCTGCCGCGAGCAATTGCGCGCCGGCCTGGGGGTGGAGCCGGCGGCGCTGACGCGGGCGGTGTTTGATCCGACGGCATAGGCGAGAGCGCCGCGCGCTTGGATGGCGCGCGCTGCGCGATCGCCAGGTCCAATCAATCGTCCACCCGATATGAAATGACGCCCGCCGCGTTGCCCGTGCTGCCCACCAGGTTGGGCACAGCGCAGCGCAGATTGACGCTGGCCTGGGTGAACTGCGGCAGCGTCACCGAAAAGGTGGCGGTGTGGAAACCGCCGTTGTTCACCGTCAAGGCGGGGATGGTCACCAGCGTGTCGTCAAGCATGACGCCCTGGGCATTGACTGCCCGCAAGCGGCACTGCCAGCTGCTGCCGTTGAGCTTCGCATTGAGCGTCGCCGTCACCACATTGGGAGACGCGCTGGGTACCAAGCTGGCCATCACCGGGCAGTGAAACACCGTGGTGCCCAGCACAGGGGAGGGCACGACATTGAGCAAGGCGCCGCCGAGCGCCCAATCCGAGGTGCCGCGCAAGACCGCGCCCTCCGAGGTGCAGGCCGCACCCGGCAAGGTCAGGACAACGGCCCACGCAGGCGCGCCCGCCAGCGTCAAAGCAGCGACAGCGGCACAGGCACCGGCGCGGCCGGCCAGACGGATTGAAGACAGTGGGGACATGGTGTGATCCCTTGGGGTTGAGGTGGCTGGAATCGGTCTCGTTGCCGACCTCGAAACAATAGGCGCGCCACCCTGCCCGGCTTGCAACCGATGGCTAACGCTTGGGCCGTTTCGCTGACGGTGTTTTCCCCAGTTCTGGGGGGTGGCCGGCGGCCGGGCTGCGGGCAAATGAGCAGGCCTGTGCGCACGCGCCGCCGCTAGACTGCGCACTTCCTGATCGTTCGCCCAAGGCCAGCGCGCGACCCGCTGCCTGGCCCGGGCCCACCCCACCATGATGCGAAGACCCTTGCTGGCACTCGTCACGAGCGCGCTGCTGGCCAGCGCCGTGCCGGTTTGCGCGCAAAGCCCGGCCCCCAAAGTGCTGCGCTACGCCTTCCAGATCGCCGAGACCGGCTTCGACCCGGCGCAGATCTCCGACAGCTATTCGCGCATCATCGCGGCCAATATTTTTGAAGCGCCGCTCACCTATGACGCCCTGGCCAAGCCGGCGCGGGTGGTGCTGCAAACGGCCGCGGCCATGCCCGAGGTGAGTGCGGATTTCAAGACCTTCACCTTTCGCATTCAGCCCGGCATCTACTTTGCGGATGACCCGGCCTTCAAGGGCAACAAGCGCGAGTTGACGGCCGCCGATTACGTCTACTCGATCAAGCGCCACTACGACCCGCAGTTCAAGAGCCCCAGCCTTTACCAGCTTGAGAACGCCAAGCTGCTGGGCCTGAGCGAGCTGCGCAAACAGGCGCTGGCCAGCAAGCAGCCCTTCCCCTACGACACCGAGGTGGAGGGCCTGCGCGCCACCGACCGCTACACCTTCACCATCCGGTTAGGCGAGGCCGCGCCGCGCTTTCACTATGTGCTGGCCGATGGCGCGGTGATGGGCGCCGTGGCCCGCGAGGTGATCGAAGCCTATCCCGGCAAGGCCATGGAGCACCCGGTGGGCACCGGGCCGTTTCGCCTGACGGCGTGGAAGCGCTCGTCGAAGATGGTGCTGGAGCGCAACCCCAACTTTCGCGAGCTGTTCTACGACGCCCAACCCGCCGCCGACGATGCTGGCGCCCAGGCGATCTTGAAGGCCCTCAAGGGCAAACGCCTGCCGATGATCGACAGGGTGGAGGTGAGCGTCATCGAAGAAACGCAGCCGCGCTGGCTGGCGTTTTTGAACGGCGAGCACGACATGATCGAGCGCCTGCCCAACGAGTTCGTCAACCTCGCCACGCCCAATGGCCGCATGGCCCCGCACCTGGCCCGGCGCGGCATCTGGATGGACCGCGTGCCGGCGGTGGACGCCACGCTCAGCTACTTCGGCATGGAGCACCCGGTGGTGGGTGGCTACACGCCGGATCGCGTGGCCCTGCGCCGCGCCATCGCCCTGGCCTATGACTCGACGCTCGAAATCGCGCGCGTACGCAGGGGCCAGGCCATCCCTGCGCAGGCCGTCATCCCGCCCATGCTCACCGGCTATGAGCCGCTGCTGAAAACCGAGATGAGTGAGTTCAGCGTGGCCAAGGCCCATGCCTTGCTCGATCTGTACGGCTATGTCGACAAGGACGGTGATGGCTTTCGCGATCGGCCCGATGGATCGCCCTTGACGCTGGAATATTCCAGCCAGCCCGATCAGCTCTCCAAGCAGTTGCAAGAGCTGTGGCGCAAGGCCATGGCCGGGATCAATGTGCGCATCGAGTTCAAGACCGCCAAGTGGCCCGAGCAGTTGAAATCCAGCCGCGCCGGCAAGCTCATGATCTGGGGCGTGGCCTGGACGGCGGCGAACCCGGATGGCGGTTATTTCCTGGAGCTGATGTACGGCCCCAACAAGGGCCAGGCCAACCACGCGCGCTTTGACTTGCCCGAGTTCAACGCCCTGTACGAACAGCAAAAAGTGCTGCCCGATGGCCCCGAGCGCGACGCCCTGCTGCGCCGCGCCAAGCTGCTGGGCGTGGCCTACATGCCCTACAAGGTGAACAGTCACCGCATCCTCACCGACCTGATGCAGCCGCAGGTGTTTGGCTATCGGCGGCATCCGTTCATGCGCGATTTTTGGCGCTCGATAGATATTCGTACCTTGGATGGCACCGCCCCGGCGGTTCAGGCGAAAGCATCATGACAACCCCCTTCATTGAACGGTTAGGCCGCATACCCCATCCGTTCGCCCTGAGGTATCGAAGGGCCGCAGCCGTGGCGCTGGCACTTGGGCTTCAGTTCTCGAACGCGCCAGCGCAAACAAAGCCGGCCGCGCCGCTGAAGATCCTGCGCGTGCCCTTCAGCGTGGCCGAGACCACCTTTGATCCGGCCAAGATCAACGATCTGTACTCGCGCACCATCACGGCGCACATTTTTGAGACGCTGTACGAGTACGACCCGCTGGCGCGCATGCCCGTCAAGATCAGGCCCATGATCGCCGAGGCCATGCCCGAGGCCAGCGCCGATTTCAAGACCTGGACGGTGCGCATCAAGCCCGGCATCTACTTCGCCAGCGATCCGGCCTTCAAGGGCGTCAAACGCGAGGTGGTGGCGCAAGACTTTGCTTATGCGCTCAAGCGCTTTGTCGATCCGGCCAACAAAAGCCCCATCGCCACCAGCGTGCTCGATGTCAAGTACCTCGGCCTGGCCGCGCTGCGCGAGGCGGCCCTGAAGAACAAAACGCCCTTTGATTACGACGCGCCCGTCGAGGGCGTGAAAGTGCTGGACCGCTACACCCTGCGGTTCAACCTGGAAGTGGGCCGGCCGCGCTTCATCGAGAACCTGGCCGCGCCGGATTTGTTCGGCGCGGTGGCGCGCGAGGTGGTCGAGTTTTACGGTGACAAGATCGGCGAGCACCCGGTGGGCACCGGGCCGTTCAAGCTGGTGCAGTGGCGCCGCTCATCGTTCATCGCGCTCGAGCGCAGCGCCGACTACCGCGAGGTGTTGTATGACGCCGAGCCACACGCCAACGACGCCGCCGGCCAGGCCATCCTGGCCAAACTCAAAGGCAAGCGATTGCCCATCGTGGATCGGGTCGAGGTCTCGGTGATCGAAGAGAACCAGCCGCGCTGGCTGGCTTTTCTCAATGGCCAGGTCGATGGCCTGGTGGCCATCCCTGGCTCGGTGCCAATTGACTTCGCCAACCTGGCCATGCCCAACGGCAAGGTGGCACCCAACTTGGCCAGGAAGGGCATTGCCGGGCAGCGCAATGTCAACTCCGACGTCGGCATCAGCTACTTCAATTTCGACGATCCGGTGGTCGGTGGCTACACGCCAGACAAGATCGCGCTGCGACGGGCCATCGCGCTGTCCATCGACATCGAGCGCGAGATTCGCCTGGTGCGCCGCGGCCAGGCCATCCCCGGCCAATCGATCGTCGTGCCGCACACCATCGGCTACGACCCGGCCTTCAAATCCGAGATGAGCGAGTACAGCCCCGCGCGCGCCAAGGCCTTGCTCGATGTCTATGGCTACACGGACAAAGACGGTGACGGCTGGCGCGACCTGCCCGATGGCAAGCCGCTGGTGTTGGAGGTGGCCACCCAGCCCGAGCAGATCAGCCGGCAGTTTGATGAGCAATGGAAGCGCAACCTCAATGCCATCGGCATCCGCGTGAAATTCAACGTCGGCAAGTGGCCCGAGCAGTTGAAGGCCTCACGCGCCGGCAAGCTGCAAATCTGGATGCTGGGCTCGTCGGCGGCCTCGCCCGATGGCGTCGGCTCGTTCCAGCGCCTGCACGGCCCGGCCGCGGGCGGGCAGAACCTGTCGCGCTTCAACCTGCCGGCCTTCAATGAGGTCTACGACAAGTTGCAAACCCTGCCCGATGGCCCCGAGCGCTTGGCGCTGTTCGAGCAAGGCAAGCGGCTGGCCGCCGCCTACATGCCCTACAAAATTCATGGCCACCGCATCAGCACCGATCTCTACCACCCCTGGCTGATCGGCTTCCGCCGCCCGCAGTTCTGGAATGAGTGGTGGCACCGCGTGGACGTGGACAGCGAGCTGCGCGACAAGACCTTGCGCTGAGGCGATGACGATGCGCCGGCGCGCTTTGGTGGCCTCGATACCCGGCTTGGCCGTCGGCGCGACCGATGCGTTAGGCCCGGCCAAGGCGGCGGCCGAGGCCCCCGGCCCGCGCACCCTGCGCGTCGCCTTCCCCGTCGCCGAAAGCAGCCTGGACCCGCCGCAGACCAACTCCAGCCTCTACTCCAGCACCCTCCTGGCGCAGATTCTGGAATCCCCGCTGTGCTACGACTACCTGGCCCGGCCGGTGCGCCTGCTGCCCAACACCGCCGAAGCCCTGCCCGAGATCTCGGCCGACGGCATGCAATTGACCTTCCGCATCCGGCCGGGAATCTTCTTCGCCGACGACCCCGCCTTCAAGGGCCGGCCGCGCGAGCTGGTGGCCGAGGACTATGTCTACTCGTTCAAGCGCTACTTTGATCCGCGCTGGAAATCCGCCGATCTCTACCTGCTCGAAGGCGCCAAGCTGCCCGGCCTGGCCGCCCTGCGCGAGCGCGCGCGGAAGGGCGGCCAAGCCTTTGACTACGACACGCCAGTGCCAGGCTTGCGGGCACCAGACCGCTACACCTTCATTGTTCAGTTAGGCGAGCCCGACCCGCGCTTCATCTACATCTTCGCCTCGTCCGGCCAGTTTGGCGCGGTGGCGCGCGAGGTGGTCGAGTTCTACGGCGATGACATCGGCGCCCACCCCGTGGGCACCGGCGCCTTCAAGCTCGGGGCCTGGCGCCGCGCCTCGCGCATCGAGCTGCTGCGCTCACCCAGCTACCGCGGCAGCACCTACCAAGGCCAACCCGCCGCCGACGCCACCCACGGCCCCATGGCGCAGGCCATTGCCGCCGGCCTGGCCGGCAAACACCTGCCGCTGGTGGACCGGGTCTTGGTCGACATCATCGAAGAATCGCAGCCGCTGTGGCTGGCCTTCTTGAACGGCCAGCACGATTGGCTGGAGCTGCCCGGCAGCTTTGCCCCGCTGGCCGTGCCCGGCGGCAGGCTGGCACCCTTTCTGGCCAAGCGCGGCGTGCGCCTGCAAAAGTCATTGCAGCCCGACATCGCCATGCGCTACTTCAACCTGCAAGATGACACCGTCGGCGGCTATGCCCCGGCCCAGGTGGCGCTGCGCCGCGCCATCGCCCTGGCCTTTGATGGCCAGCGCGAGATCGAGCAAATCCGCGGCGGCCTGGCCGTGCCGGCGCAATCCAGCATCCCGCCCTTCACCTCGGGCTTCGATGCCACTTACCGCAGCGAGATGAGCGAGTACAGCCCTGTCAAGGCGCGTGCTTTGCTTGATACGTTTGGCTATGTCGATCGCAGCGGCGACGGCTGGCGTGACATGCCCGATGGCGCACCCCTGCTGCTGCGCATGGCCAGCACCAGCAGCCAAAGCAACCGCAACCAGAACGAGCTGTGGAAGCGCTCGCTCAATGCCGTGGGCCTGCGCATCGAGTTCGAGATTTCAAGCTGGCCCGAGCTGCTGAAAAAGAGCCGCACCAACAGCATGATGATGTGGGGCTACGCCTGGAGCGCGGCCTCGCCCGACGGCGGCTTCTTCCTGGCCATCGCCTACGGCCCCAATGCCGGTGAATCGAACGACGCGCACTTCAAGCTGGCCGAGTTTGATCGGCTCTTTGAGCGCCAGCGCCGCCTGCCCGATGGCCCCGAGCGCGCCGCCCTGATGCGCCGCGCCCAGAACCTGATGGTGGCCTACATGCCCTACAAGGTGAATTACCACCGCATCATTGCCGACCTGGTGCAGCCTGGCACCCGGCACTATTGGCGCCACCCCTTCATGCGCGACATCTGGCGCTTTGTGGATGTCGACGGCGGGCGCTGAGGCCAGGCGCCAAAGCCGTTCGGCCGCTCAGCCTTTGGCGTTGGCGGCGGCCGTCGCGGCTTGTGCGGCGGCTTGTGCGGCTGCAGCCGCCAGCGCCTCTGCCGATTGCGCCGGCACTGCCGTCGCTGCTGCTGCTGCCGCCGCCGCCGCGGCGGCGGCTGCCGCTGTGGCCTTAGCGGTTTGCGCAGCGTCCAGTGCCGCCTTGGCCGCCGCCGCCTGTGCCGCTGTCGCCCCCGATCCAGCGTTCAGGGCCGGTGTCTTGCTCATGAAGGCCTCGATGAAATCGGCGCCGGCATAGCCGAAGCCGATCAGTGCGATGAGCTTGTCGGCCTCAAAGGGCTTGGTGAGACTCAGCCCGATCGACATGGCGCCCAATGCCCCGGCCACCGCGCCGATCAGCATGCTGACGACCATCTGGCTGGGGGAGATGGCATCGCTCAGGCTGATGCCTTTATCGGCGGCGCTCTCGCCAAGCTTTTTCAGGCCCGCGACGACGCGGATCACCTGGCCGATGGCACCCATCACGGCGCCCAGCGACAACACCGTCATCCACTCTGCTGCTGTGTAGCTCATGTCATGGCTCCTGTCAGTTGATTCGACGAATAAAGGAATTGCGCACCCAGCCCTCCAATGCGCTGCCATCGGCCAGGCGCACTTGCGCCCACAGCGACTGCATCTGCACCAGCGCCAGCGGCGTGTCGCGCGGCATGGCGGCGCGCAGCACGGCAAACCCGGTGCCAGGCCCGGCGCGAAGATTGAGTGCATCGACGTTGACGGCGAACATCGGCGGCGCATCGTCGCCGCGACCGAGCAAGTGGGCGCGGAAGCTGGCCATCGGGAAGGCCGGGCCAGGATCGACCTTGCGCTCGGGCGCGATGTCGTCATGGCCTAACACCTCGGTCAAGCTGTAGGCCTGCACCAGCAAGCGGCCCACCGCCAGAGCTGCCACCATCTGCGGCTGGGTGTAGGCGTGCCAGCCGGCTGTCTCGGCCTCATTGCGGTGGCGCGCCACCACCACCTGCTCCGCCGGATAGCTGCGCCCGAACCAGGCCTGAAAGCTGCTGCCCACCTGCTGCAGCTTGCCGGCGTTGTCGAGCTCGATGCCGATGGAGAAGCTGTTCACGCCGTCGCGCCCGCCCCAGCTGCTGACGCCGGCGTGCCAGGCCTTGCGCTTGAACGGCACGAGCTGGGTGACGCCGCCATCGCGCGCAATCACCAGGTGCGCCGAGGCCTGGGCCGCGGGCGACATGAAGTGCGCCACCGAGCTGGCAGCGCTGCTGCCGGCCGTGAAGTGCATCACCAGCACCTCGGGCCGGATGGCATCGCCCAAGTTGTGCGTCTCGCGGCGCTGCACTGTGGGGCCGCTCAGCCAGTCATCCTGCAGGCCGAATGGCGGCGCCGCGTTGCCGGCGCCCGTGTCATCTGTTGCGTCATTGGGCATGGGGTCTCCGCGCGTGCTGTGTTGCCATGGGCCGGCCAGTCTGGCGTGAACCCGCGGCCAGCGCATCATCAAGTTTTGGGACGACAAGACGGACTGATAAGGCAAGGCGGGCGCGCGACACAAGGCGCGCCGCCCGTACCATTCGCGCCTCGTCAACCCACATGCGGCGGGCCAGCCCAAGGCCGCCGGCCACAGCCATTCCATGAGCCCACACCCCTGGCCGTCCGGCGATACCCACCTCAGCCGCTATCAGCGCTGGCTGCACGACAGCCGTGGCCTGGCCTTTGGCAGCTACGACGAACTCTGGCAGTGGTCGGTCGATGAGCTCGAAGCCTTCTGGGCCTCGGTGTGGAACTTTTGCGAGATGCAATCGCCAACGCCATATGTACGCGTGCTCTCCGGCCCCGCCATGCCCGGCGCGAAGTGGTTCGAAGGCGCGCAGGTCAACTACACGCGCCAGGTGTTGCGCCATGGCGCGCGGGCCCACGCCGCCGGCTGCCCGGCCCTGGTGTGGGCCGACGAGGCGATGGTCGAGCGCGGTGAGGTAGCGCAGCTGAGCTGGCCCGAGCTGCAGCGCCAGGCCGGCGCGCTGGCGCTTGCACTGCGCGGCATGGGCGTGCAGGCGGGCGACCGCGTGGGCGCGGTGCTGCCGAACACGCCGCACACCGTGGTGGCCTTTCTGGCCTGCGCCAGCCTGGGGGCCATCTGGTCGCTGTGCTCACCCGACATGGGGCCGGTGGCCATCCTCGATCGCTTCAGCCAGATCGAGCCCAAGGTGCTGATCGCCTGCGATGGCTACCGCTTTGGCGGCGTCGCGCACGACCGCCGCGTGCTGCTGGGCCAGGTGCTGGCCGGGCTGCCGACGGTGGAGCAATTCGTGCGCTGGTCGCGGCCTGAAGCGGGTGCGGGCGTGATCGCCGATGAGCGACATCGCCCAACACATGAATTGAGCGACTTGCTGGCCGCCGACGGTGGCGCGCAAGACCAGGCCGCAATGGCCTTTGAGCCACCCTGGCTGCCCTTCGATCACCCGCTGTGGGTGGTCTATTCCAGCGGCACCACGGGCCTGCCAAAACCCATCGTGCACGGCCACGGCGGCGTGATGATCGAGGCGCTGAAGGCCGCCGGCCTGAACAACGACACCGGCGCCAGCGCCGACACGGGGGACCGCGTCTGCTGGAACTCCAGCACCACCTGGATTGTGTGGAACGGCCACATCGCCAACCTGCTGGCCGGCGTCACCGTCTGCCTGTACGAGGGCAATGCCTCGGGCCGCATGACTGACGCCCAGGGCAAAAAGCTAACGCCAGACTGGAACACGCTGTGGCGCTTTGTGGCGCTGTCCGGCGCCAACAACTTTGGCGCCGGCGCGGCCTTCTACGCCGCCTGCCAAAAGGCCGGCGCGCTGCCGATGCAGGGCAATGATCTGTCGCGCCTGCGCACGATTCTGTCCACCGGCTCGCCGCTGGCCGACGACACCTTCGAGTGGCTGTGGCAGCACCTGCCGCGCCGCAGCGATGGCAGCCCCGTGTGGCTCAACGTCATCTCCGGCGGCACCGATGTGGCCTGCGCCTTCGTCGGCGGCGTGCCGGGTTTGCCGGTGATCGCCGGTGAGATGCAGGGCCGCTGTTTGGGCGTGGCGGTGCAGGCTTGGGGCGAGGTGGATGCGCATGGCGCTGGAAAAGAGCTAACGAACGAAGTCGGTGAGCTGGTGGTCGTCAAACCCATGCCCTCGATGCCGCTGTACTTCTGGAACGATGCTGACGTGGGCACCCACGGCGCCGAAGGCGCCTCCTTCACAGCCGCCGAAGGCGCCTCCTTCACAGCCGCCGAAGGCGCCTCCTTCACAGCCGCCGATGGCGCCTCCTTCACAGCCGCCGAAGGCGCCTCCTTCACAGCCGCCGATGGCGCCTCCCCGCCAAGCGGGGGCGCGCCTGGTTTGGGGCGGCCCGGCACCTCGCGCGGCCAGCGTTACCACGACAGCTACTTCGACATGTACGCCGGCATCTGGCGCCACGGCGACTGGATTCGCATCACTCCGCACCCCGAGCTGGGCGCCTCGGGCAGCATCATCTATGGCCGCAGTGACGCCACCATCAACCGCCACGGCATCCGCATGGGCACGGCCGAGCTGTACCGCGCGGTCGATGCCCTGCCCCAGGTGATGGACAGCCTGGTGGTCGATCTGGAATACCTGGGCCAGCCCAGTTGGATGGCGCTGTTTGTGGTGCTGCGCGAGGGCCTGGTGCTCGACGCCGCACTCACCACCACTTTGAAACTCGCCGTGCGCCAGGCGCTGTCACCGCGCCATGTGCCCGACGAAATCTTCCAGGTCAGCGCCGTGCCGCGCACGCTCTCAGGCAAGAAGATGGAGCTGCCGGTGAAAAAGCTGCTGATGGGCGCGCCGGCCGAGAGCGTGCTCAAGCGCGATGCGATGGCCAATGCAGAGTGCGTGGATTGGTTTGTTGAGCTGGCGGAGCGGCGCGCTGCGGCGGCTTGAGACGGCTTGGGTCGGCGCGATTGGCGGTTAGGGCAATGCTGTTCACTTGACCTCCGTTCGGGCTGAGGTATCGAAGCCCTTGGACCCTCCCGTCGATTGGCGTGAGCGCAGCCATTGCGGAGGTAGCGAAGCATCGGGACAGGCCTCGAACGCTCGCGCAACGCTTGCTACAAATCAACGCATGCGCAGCGCCTGATCTACGCTTCGCCGCATCAATGCCGCCTCGCCCTTGCAACCCGCGCGGCGCAGCGCAGGAATGTGCGTGCCCAGGCTTGCAAAGCCCACCGCATCGCTGCCATAAGCCCAGCATGCGATGTTGATGCGGCGCACCGGATCAAGACTGTGCACATCACTGGCGTCGCTTTGTTCGAGCGCGCGATGAAAGAAGTTCAGTGCGCCGGTGATGGCATGAGATGGCAGGCCACTGCGCAGCACGATCACGGTGGCGATCTGGTCCGCCGCGTCCTCTTCGCGGCCCAGCACGGGCCACCGGCGGCCATGAATCAGGGCGTGGCCATACTCGTGGCCGGCCAGCCACAGCAAGGTCGCGCCGTTGAGCATCGCGCGGGTCTTGGGATCGGCATATCCATCATGCAGGCCCACCACCCGCGCCACCAATTCGGTGCACAGGCGCATCTCGGCGCGGGCGCTGTAGAACATGGCGTTGGCTTCACCGCAATCGGCCATGCGCAGCACCAGGCTGGCGCTGGGCGTGAAGCGATCCAGCCACTGGGCGATGTTTTTCAGGATGCGCGCCTGGCGCATTCGGGCCACGGTGGCCGGGTCGTGGCTTGAGGCGGTGTAGGCCACCCGGATTGCCTGTGCCGCGGCTGGCACAGCCAGCGCCACCACCACCCCGGCTGCAGCGCCCCACCCTCGCCACCCCGGGCTCACTTCAGCGCCTCGGTGGCGACTGTGAGCCCGATGTGCTGGCTCTTGGCCCCATAGCGCAAAGCCAAGCCCAGCCAGAAGGCCTTCAACGCCTCCAGATCGGCGGGTTTCAGATACAGCTTGGAATCGCCTGGCATCGCGCCCAAGCCCAGCCAGAACAAATCAAATCCCCGTGTGCTGCGCCCCTCGGGCCAGCCCAGCCCGGCAGCCACGACAGCGCTCAACTCTTTGTCGGCATCGACAGTGCGAGGCAGCTTGTTCGCATAAAAGCTGCGCCCCGACTTGCTGAACTCCAACCCGTCCGAGTAGACGAACACCCGCACTGGGATGCTGGGCGCCAGCGCCGGCAATACATCGATCGCTAACCACCGAAGGGCGTAGACGATTTCCGAATACTGGCCGGCCGGGCTGCTGGCAACCTGGCGCTGCGCATCCGCCACCAATTGCGTCAAGTTCTGCGCCCACAGCTTAGGCAAACAGCGGTCCAACTTTTCGACATCGGCGATGACGCGGTCGCGCCGAATGGCCTCGCCCGGCGCGGGTTCCTGATAGGCGCGTGCCACCTCGCGTGGGAACTCGCCGACCGCCAGGCCCGCGAAGCTGTACACCATGACCTGTTCGCCACGGTGGCTGAGAAGCTTGCGCAAGTGCGCGCTCAAGCTGTCAGCCGCCGCAGCATCACGCGGGGTGGTGGTGTCGATCAAGACCAAGTTGATGGCCACGGGCTGCGGGACGGCGACGCCAACTTTTCGATAACAAGAAAGTGGCGCGACATTGCTTGCAGCCGTCTCTGCGCCCGCCGCAGTGATGGGCGCCAGCGCCGTTGCCGCTGCCGCTGCCGCGCACAGCGCCGCAGCCCGAATGGCCGCAGTGCCTGAGAGTGACTTCAGGGCATCGGACATGTTTAGACCTCCTGAATTTGGGCTACGGGGGTAATGCGTGCTTCAAACCACTCGTTTTGAAGCAGGTCGATGGCACGCAAGTGGCAGGGCGGCCACAGCCGTTGCGCGCTCGGTGCGAGTGCCGATTTGCGCTTCTCGATTTCGCGACTGAAGCGCTGGAGCTTGCGGTCCAGGGCAGCCACCACCTTGCGAAAGTGCGCCTGGTTGAAGTGCTCGACCGAGGCGGCGTCCGGGAAGCGGGCCAGCACCGCCGCATCGCGTGCGCCATCGTTCACGTTGATGTAGGTGCTTCTGGCCTTGTGCCAATACAGGACCGCCGCACTCAGCAATAAAACCATCGACAGCATCAGCGACGGCAGCAGCGCGTGGGCCGTGTCACGGCCCGTGGCCGGCCCAGCCGGCTCAGCCGCGCCGGGTTTGGCCGGTGCGGCTGGCGGCGGCAAGGCGATCTCATCGGCGTCGGAGAGTTTTGACGCCCATTGGGCATGCCGGGCACTCTGGGCATGCACCGCACTGGGCTCGATGTCGCCGCCCGTCGGTGGCGTCAGGCTGCGCATCGCGCCGCTGAAGGCAGCCAGCAGGACGACGCCCAGCACCAGCACCACGCGCCGGACGTACTGGCTGCGGTGGGCCAGCGAAATGCCGATGCGCGAGCCCACCAAGGACATCAATGCCGCCAAACGAGCGCGGTCTGCAGGGTCGGTGCTGGCGTCGATCTCGCGGGCCAGCCCGCGCACCTCGACGATGCGTGCCTCGTCAGCCGCCAGATCAGTCAGCTTCCAGAGCACAGTGCCAACGATCACGCCCCACAGCGTCGCCAAAGCCATGGCGGTCGAAGCGGTGAACTGCGATTTGAAGTAGCCCAGGACGGCCGTGCCCGCCATCACGCCATCGGCCACCACCACCGCCATCAGTGCCAGCGACAACAACAGCGAGACGTGGTGCACCTGGTGATCGAGGCTGAGCTCAAGCCGCTGCTTCGATAAGGCGTGCGATTGCGCTGTGATCCAGTGCGGCCCGTGGTCCTTGGCCAGCGCCGACCACAGCGCGACAACGCCCAAGGCGCCCAGGCCGACAGCCACCCATCGAGCGGCCAGCTCGGACAGACCGAGCCCCTCGAGGTCGACCGCCGACCACAGCAACAAGCCCGACGCCGCGAACAGCGTTGCGGCCGATAGCAAGGCCAGCAGCACCTGGCCGCCGTAGTAAGGCGGACGATGCAGCGCTTGCGCGTATTCCGATGCCAGCTCACGCAGCGCAGGCATCTGGGCCCACTCTGCCGGTGTGGCCGGTGGCGGGCCACGCAAGGTATCGACCGCCAAGCGGCGCAGTTTGAAAGTGCCGTATTGAAGGTTCGTGGCGAGCAGCGTGAACAGGGTTAGGAAGTGCAGCATTTCGATCTCCAGGTGTTGTTCGAAGCGAACGACGCGAGTCTGGAGATTCAGGGGGGACTTGTGCGCCCGCTCCAAGCATGGATGGCCTTGGCCCATCCAAGCTTGGACGCGTGACTTGCTGCCATATGTCCCTTGTGAAGCCTGCGCTTGGCGCCAACTGCGCAGCTCAAACGAGGCCGTGCATGCCCCCCACTCAAATCATCGTCACCCGCCACAGCGGCGCCGCCGAATGGATTCGGCGCCAGGTGCGCGCGCCCATCACCGCGACGCTGGCGCACATCGATTCAGCGGCGTGGCACCGACTGGGCCGATGGGCGATGGTCGGGCCCGTCAAGGTGTTTGGCGTGCTGCCGCTGCACGGGCTGCTGCGCTTGCAGGCCCTGGGCGTGCAGTGCTGGGCCTTCGATGTGGAGCTGCCCGCGCATCGGCGCGGCTTCGAACTCAGCGCCGACGAATTGATCGCACTCGGCGCCAGGCTCATTCGCGTGTCGGCCCTCTGCATTGACGTGTGGCCACCTGAAAACCCTGATGAAAACGGCCACTGCGGCCGCCACGCATGGCCTATCCTGAAGCGCAAACCCAGCCTGGGTTAGGGGGAGATGATGCGCAATGTGCTGATCGCCTTGGTGGGCATGTCGCCCGCCGTCGTCACCGAAACGATCTGGGCGCTGGCCCACGACCCCGAGACGCCCTGCATGCCCGACGAGCTGGTGTTGATCACCACCCTGGCCGGCAAGCAGGAAATCGAGCGGCATCTCGCGCCGCCAAAGGCATCGAGCCCGTCCAAGCTCAGGCAGATGGCCAAGGCCCTGCGCGATAAACAGCTTGAGCCCTTGTTCGCGCCAGTGGGCCCGGCGATGCGCATGCAGGTGATTTGCCCAAAGGCCGATGATGCCGTCGTGCACACCGATGCGCACGACGCAGATGAGCTCGATCACATGGGTGATCTGATCTTTCGCACCGTGAAGAGCTTCACCGACCAGCAAGACACTCGCGTGATTCTCAGCATCTCGGGCGGGCGCAAATCGATGGGCCATCTGGGCGGATCGGCGATGACTTTGCTGGCGCGCGCGCAAGACATGATGTGCCACGTGCTGGTCACGCCGGCGTGGCTGGAGCGCTGTGACGGGTACTACTTCCCGGACGATGGCAAATCATTTACTAACACTCAACCAGAATCCGGTGAGTCGCACAGTGTTCAAGGCGAATGCACCGCGGTAACGCTGAGCTGCGTGCCGTTTGTGCGGCTGAATCACTACCCATCGGTACTGAACCTGATGGGCCGGCTCGATGACCTCGGCTTTGCCGGCATCATTGATTCGATCAACAGCGCAAACACACCCGGTGGCGGCAAAGTCTTGGTCGTTGATTGGGCGGCGAATACTGTGAAGATCGATGGCCTTGACTTGAAGGTCAAGTACCCCGCAATGGCGGAGCAAGCCGTTGCCTATTTGGTGATGCTCGGCCTTGGCCGAAAGCTGCGCTCCACCTTGGCTGACGACGACTTGCTGCTGCTGCTTCGGGTTTCGCGAATCGTTGACTTCAGGTTCTATGGCAAAACCATTGCTGCGGACAGGGCCCGCTTGAATCGGCGCGCAGATGAAGTGTTTGAGCGTCGCCCTGGAGAAAACGACGGTTTTACGTGGCCGGAATCTGAAGCTGAGCCACTGGACTGCACCAGGTTCTTTAAAGCTTACTTGAGGACCAGCGAGCTCTCAAAAGACGTGCCAGCGGGCCAGGGTAGTGCGACGCATTCAGTTTCGCCGCAAAAAAAATTGAAATTCAAACGTCAAGGGAACATGCAGCCCATCCTGTCGAATTGGCGCACAGCAATCTTCAAGACCATGGGTGAATTGCAGCCCTATCGAATTCCGAACGCAACGCAGTTCTACGAGATGCCCGCCGCCCTAACCCTAGACACAGGCGACGAGCCCTTCGCGTTCATCCCCAGGCCCACCTCATGACCTCACTGCCCGATCTCGAAACGCTCAAGCCCTTGCTGGCCGAGCTGCCCGCCACACGCAGCGCTGGCCTCACCCAGCTGCGCTACCGCGTCAAACTCATCACGCCCATGTTGGGCGGTGGTGTTGAGGCAGGTGAGCCCGATCCGCACCAACCCATCCGCGCGCGCAGCCTGCGCGGCCAATTCCGGTTCTGGTGGCGGGTGTTGGCGCGCGGCGGCATGTTCGGCCCTTGTGTTAGCGAACAAGGCACGCCCAGCCCGGACGATTGGCGCCAGTGGGAGCGCAGCGTGTGGGGCGGCATGGGCGACACGCCCGACGAGCTTGCGGCTTCGACCGTCGGTTTGGCGGTGAGTGAGGTCAAGCAGGACCGCCCGTCCGCCCCTTTCGCGGTCAGCCAGTTTGGGCAGTTGATGGGCCGCAGAGGCCTGCCTGGCGAGGATGCCGAGCGCGTACACGCTTGGTGCAAGTACGTCTTCTTCAGTGCCGAGGGTAGGCCTGGCCAGCCCGCCAAGACGTTGATCGCGCCAGGGCTGCAGTTCGCGCTCGAAGTCACTGTCAAATCAAACGACCCCGCCAGGATCAGCATGGTCCGGCAGGTGGTGAAGTTTTGGGCCACTTTCGGCGGCATCGGGTCGCGCACACGTCGCGGCGCGGGGTCGGTAACGGTGTTTGAGATGAATGGCGACCAGCGGCCGCTGCTTTGCGCACTGACCGACGGCTCGGCAAGGTGTTGCAAATCCATCCGCGTGGTGGCAGTGCCCGAGGCTAACAACGCCTACGACGCGTACCAAGCCAGCATCGAGCCGATGATCGAGTTTCGACAACAGCCGCCATTGGGTCGGGCCGTAGCCGACAGGACGACGAGGACGCGTCCCCTGAGCCTGTGGCCGGAGTCACACGAAATCCGTAAGGCAGCGGGCGTTTCCAAACCCGCCCATGCGCCTGCCCTCAATGGTTGGGCTGGCAGCGACTACCCCATGCCACGGGCGGCATTCGGTTTGCCCATCGTCGTGCACTTCAAGGACCGCATCGAAGACAGCAAGAAGGATGACCCCGGCTTCGACCCCGCCGACCGCACGATCCTGCCAGTGGTCAACGATGTTGTCCTGGAGCGCATGGCCAGCCCGCTGATCCTGCGGCCTGTGGCTGTGTCGCCAACTCAGTTTCGGGCCTGTACTTTGTACTTCGACAGCCTGGCCATGGGGGATGCCCCGCTGCAGTGGGCAACCATCACCCGAAGCGATGCCGCCCACGCCAGTGCCTACGAATGGCCCGTATGGGATGCCACTTGGATCGGTGCCGGGCTGCCACCGGCCTTGTCGAGATATCGAACCGCCCATGGCCTCCCCGGCGAGTTCTCACCCGCCCGCTCTGCCGTTGAAGCCTTCTTCAACTACCGCCTCATCAAGACCGCCGCAGCGTCCAAAGCCAAGCCATGACCCGCCGCCTTTTCGCCTTCGCCTTCGGCCAAGTGCAAAGCTTCATCGAAGCCGCCCGCACCACGCGCGACTTGTGGAAGGGCTCTGAGCTGTTCAGCGCCTTGGCGCAAGTGGCGGCCACCGAGCTATTGCGCATCGATTCGACCGCCAAGCTGATCTTTCCGGCCGGCATGCCGGCGCACGCGGCCGGCATGCCGGCTCACGCATCCGGCCTGCCTAACAAGCTGATCGCTGTCATCGGCCTGGACGATCCCCGCAGCCTGGTCGAGCAGCTGCGCGCCGCCGTGCACCAGCACCTGCAGGCTACCACCCAGGCCCTGCTGACCGCACTCGATCTGGATGCCACACCAGCCCTGCGCCAGGGCATTGATGAGCCGCGCCTGCAAGGCCAGTTGCCCCAGCTCATCGACACCTCGGCCGTGTGGGTGGATTGGCCGGAATCCATGGGCTACAGCGCCGCGCTGGGGCAACTGCAGCGCCTGCTCGATGCCCGCAAGCGCACCCGCCTTTTCGAGCAGACCGTCGACGATGCCGCCGGTGAAGTGGCCCCGCTGTCATCCTTCGATGGCCGGCGCGAAAGTGTTTTGATGCCACCTCCGCACAGCAAAGCCTTGCGGGATCGCTTTCACATCCTCGCGCACGAAGAGCTTGATGCTGCGGCACTGATCAAGCGCCTGTCCAGCCAGGCCCAGGGCTTTCCGTCGGTGGTGCGCGTGGCGCTGCAGCCCTGGGTGGCGGGCCTGGGCGCGGCGCAGTGCGCAGCCATCGGCCGGCCGCTGCAAGAGCTGGTGACGCTGGGCGCAAACGCCACGCGCTA
The DNA here is from genome assembly GCA_043720415.1 of Ideonella sp. Lineage (GTDB taxonomy): Bacteria > Pseudomonadota > Gammaproteobacteria > Burkholderiales > Burkholderiaceae_C > Pseudaquabacterium. The sequence continues at coordinate 6,422 of JAYSSS010000041.1, read as the reverse complement.
TCGGGTGCCATCGGTCTATGAGCTGCACCACCCTGGCCTGCCCGCGCAGCGCGTCCCGAACCCGCTGCAGCGCCTGCCCTTCGACGGCGAATTGCTCTTGGCCCAGCGCCGAACAGAGCTGCGCCGCACTGCGCCGCTGCCCGCAGTGAACACTGCCTTGGGCGAGCTGGAGGCTGCAATGAGCGCCGCCTCAATGCCCCCTGAGGAGGGGCTCTATGTGGCCCTGCTGATGGCCGACGGCGACCGCATGGGCGATCTCTTGAATGCCCTGTTGCAAGCCCGCGAAGGCGCGAGCTCGGGCGCGGCGATGCTCGATCACCGCAACATCAGCCAAGCCCTGGCGGCCTACGCCGGCAACACGTCTGCCTGGCTGGCGCAGCACGGCGGTGTGGCGCTGTACGCCGGCGGCGATGACTTGCTGGCGCTGTGCCCGGTGAATACGGCCCTGGCGGCGGCGCGCCAGTTGGCCGATGAATTTGCGCGGAGCGTGGGCGCGGCCATCGCGCCAGAGCTGCGCGCAGCAGTGCCCGCGCCGTCGATGTCGGTCGGCATCGTCTTTGCCCATGTCATGCACCCCATGCTGGATCTGCGCCGCCTCGCGGCCAAGGCCCTGCGCCTGGCCAAACAGGGCCACGACGGCCAGGGTTTGCGCAACGCGCTCGGCGTGGTCATCGCCCCGCGCGGTGGCGCCGAGCTGGCCGTGGCAGGCCGGTGGAATGAGGCTTGGGCACCCGCCCCCGACCCCGACCCCGACCCCGCAGCGGCGCCCGCCGGTGTGGGCTTTGATGCCCGCTTGGCCCTGTGGCAAACGCTCTTCGCGGAAGGCCTGCTGTCGCACAGCGCCGGCTACGACCTGGCGGCCCTGGCCTTGAACAACCCCATCGGCGCATTACGCGCTGAGGCCTCGCGATTGATTCAGCGCCGCTTGGGCGTTGCGATTCCTCTGACCTGTTTCCCAGCGATTGATTACTTGTTGCAGGACGATGCCGGCGCTTCAAATGCGCGCAACCACCACAGCCGCCTGGCCAGCGAGTGGTATGTGGGCCGCTGGCTGCATACGCACCAGGTGGCCACAGTCGCTGATGCAGCGCCGGCAGCCCAGCCCGATGCCGCCGCAAGTGTTGACTGAAAAGGCACCCATGAATTCGACCGGTTACTTTCTGCGGCCCCTGTCGCCACTGGTGTTTCGCTCCGGCCGGCCATTTGGGCAGGCCGATGCGCACGGCGGCGGGGTGGGCTACGACTTCCCCTTGCCCCACACCGTGGCCGGCGCCCTGCGTGGCGCGTGGGTGGACGCCATGGGTCACAAGCTGAAGGCCAACGACCAGGCCATGTTGGACTTGGAAATGCGCGGCGCACTGCGAGCGCGCCGCGCCTTGCTTGCCCCCGATCAGGCAGGCCCCATCCACCTGTTCGCGCCCCGGCCTGCGGATGCCGTGTATGCGGGGCTTGATCGACGCGGCGGATTCGATTTGCAGGCCCTGGCACCAGCCGTTGCGGCCGCCGGGGCGGGCTGCGATCTGCCGCACCAGCTATCACCCGTGATGAGCGACTCAAACAGCCCGCCACTGGATGGCCCGACCGACTGGAGCCTCAATGCGCTGGCCCAGTGGATGGCCTGCGAGCTGAGCCACTTGCCCAGCAGCCAAGCGCTTGGCGCCGTAGCGCAGGCCAAGCGCAGCCATGTGGCCATCGATGCAGGCACGCTCACCAGCATCGATGGCGCCTTGTTTCAAAGTGCGGGGCTGGATTTCGACGACGCGCATGCCGACGAAGGCCTGGTGGCTTGGCTGAGCAGCCGGCGCTTTGGGCTTGACACCCGGGCTTTGGACGGGCGCCATGCCCGCTTGGGTGCGGATGGCCGCTGCATGGCGCTGGAGCCGCTGCTTACACCTGGACTGACATCCGAGCCAAACCCCGGACTGAACCCCGGACTGATCGCGCCCCTGCATTGCCCGCAGCGATTGGCAGAGGCACTTGACGCCCTGCGCCCACGTGACCGCTTTCGCCTGCTGCTGCTCACCCCCGCTTGCTACTTGCGCAACGGCGGGTACCCGGATGGCATGAAGGCAGGCGACCGCAAAGACGCCATCGAAGGCTGCCTGACCAGCCTGATGCCGCCGCGCCCGCCCAAGGGCGCCACCGCAAGCACAAATGAACCCACCAAGCCCTGGCGCCTGCGCCTGGTGGCCGCTGCACTGGGCCCATGGCAGGCGCTGGCCGCCAGCAAATTGCGCAATGCCGATGGCCAGCAGGGGTTTACGCGCCGCCCCCTGCGCCGCCTGGCGCCGGCCGGCACCGTGTATTGGCTTGAAATTCTTGAGCGCGGCAGCACGCCATTGAGCCACGCCTGGATGCAATCCACCTGCCGCACTGAGTACGCCCGCGACGGGCTCGGCCTGGCCCTGCCCGGGCTGTGCGCCGAGTGACCTAAGCCTGCACGACACCACCACGACACCACACACGCCACCCTTTGAACCCGCCCACGGATCGCACCATGCCCAGCCCGCCCAATCACCGCCTCTACCTCACGCTCACCCGCACCCCCATCCATGTCGGCTGTGGCCAAGGCCTGGGTGAGATCGATCTGCCGATCCAGCGCAACAGTTGGGGCCTGCCGATCTTGCCGGGCTCGGCCATCAAAGGCGTGTTGCGGCAATCGGCCGCTGAGGCGTGGCACTGCGAGCCCGGCCAGATCGCCGCGCTGTTCGGCCCGGACAGGGCCGACGCCGGTGATCACGCCGGCATGTTGGCGCCGCAAGACGCGCGGCTGCTGGCCATGCCGGTGGCCTCGCTGTGCGGGGGCTGGGCCTGGGTCACCTGCCCGGGCATGTTGATGCGCTACCGGCGCGATGCCGCTGCGGCCGGCCATCCGAGCTTGCCCTCACTGCCTGCGGCGGTGATCAAGGCCCAATGTGCGAGCGTCGCCTCGCTGGCCTCGCCACTGCTGATGAGCACTGCAGGCCACATCGCCGTGCTGCTTGAAAGCGTGCTGCAAGTGCAGGCCGATGCCTGCATCGGCCTCTGGGGCGCACATCTGGCGGCATTGGTGTTCCCGCACGACGACGATGCCTGGCGGCAAGACTTCGCGCAGCGCTTGATCGTCGTCAATGACGACCTGTTCCACATCCTCACCAAAGTGGCCACCGAGGTGCGCGCCCGCGTCGCGCTGGGTGCTGCCCGCGTGGCCAAAGACCGTGCCCTGTGGCGCGAAGAATGTGTGCCCGCTGACAGCCTGTTCTGGGGCTTGATCAGCGCCTTCCCGATGGTGGCCAAGCCCGGCGCGCGCTTGGCGCCCGCTGCACTCAGCGTGGCCGAAGCGCTGGCGCTGATGCGCAGCGCCTGTGTGCAGATCGGCGGCAAGGCCAGCGTCGGCTATGGCTGGCTGGACTTCTTGCCGCAGCCCGCTGCGCCAGGGGCTGGCCAATGAGCACCGCGTCGCCACCGGTGGCCGACACCGCCCACGCGGCGGGGCTGCATGCAAGAGTTCAGCGCTCCCGGCGGTCGCTGGATGTGCGGGATTGGGGCCACTACCTGGGCGCGTTGCAGGACTTGCCCGCTGTGTTGCGTGAGAACGGCCTGGCGCAAACCCTGGGCTTCCTGGCCCTGCAGGCCCAGGCAAAGGCGGGTGTGGCCCGGCTGCTGGCCGATTGGCTGGGTCCAGACCAAGGTGAAGGCGGCCTGGCCGGGCTTTGTGAGGCCGAAGGTGCCGCAGGATTGAAGCTCCTGCGCGATGTGCGCGGGCCGCATTACACGCACGCTTCACGCCTGGCGATGGGCGAAGTCAAGCGGCTGCTGCGCAGCGCCACGGCTTTGGATGGCGGGCCGGCTGCTGATCTGCCATCAACGCCACCATCACCGCCGCCATCACCGCCACCGGCAGCTGCTGTACCCGCACTGGCCGACCAAACGGTCGTCTTTGGCCGGAAGGGCCTGGGTGCCGATGGGCATCAACACCCCGGCCTGGTCTGGCGGTTTGCTGGCCTGCCCAATGCGCCGGCCGACGGCGCCAGCCCGGCCGGCCACTACAAGGCGGACCACATTGCCGAGCTGATCGGTCTCACCGGCGAACACTGGCCCAAAACGGCCCATGCCTTGTTCTACCAAAGCGCCTATTGGCGTTGGCACGCGTGGCTGCGCACCCGCGCCAGCCACTGTGAGGCCCAGGTGGCCGGCCGCCTTCAGCTGGGCACGGGCAGCCCCACCGTGTTCGAGACGCAGGTGCTGCTGCATCCGGTGCACGGCATGCCCTACCTCCCCGGCAGCACGCTCAAAGGCGCGCTGCGGGCGCACCTGGATGCCAGGATCGAAGCGCGGTCACCGGCGCTGTCGGCAGCCGGCGATGCCGATAAAGAGAAAGAGAACACCACTGCGCTGGCGCAAATGATGTGCGCACTGTTTGGCGAGCAACTCGATGACGGCACCGGCAATGCCGGCGCGCTGACCCTCCTGGATGCCTGGTGGATACCCGGCAGCGGCAAGCCACTGGTACGCGAGGTCGAAACACCTCACCACTCGGCCTACTACGCGGGCCGCGCCGATGTGGCCAGCGCCTTCGACAGCCCCATCCCCGTGGCGCAACTCGCCACCGAGGGCCGCTTCCTGCTGGCCATCGCACATGCTCGTGCCGGCCAAGCCTGGGCCGACGAAGCGCTCGATTGGTTGCTGGCCGCTCTTGGCGATCCCGCCATGGGTGGCCTGGGCTCCAAGGCCTTTTCTGCGGGCGGCGGAAGGCTGCATCGGGTGGCCCCAACGATCCCTCCCGAGCCGTGAGCTGATCATTTGCTCGGCGGAACCTGGCGTGGCCATCCTTCATCGCATCGGCAGCTCACAAGCGTGCGAAGCGTGCGAAGCGTGCGCTCACCCAACGCCGAATTTCGAATCGCGTGGACCGGTGCCCGAGGCCGCTGCTCGCGAGACTTATCCACAGGCGTCCCCGCAAAACACCCCGCAAAGCCAGCATTGGCGCGGGTCAAAAGTCGGTACAGTTCGCCCGGTATTCACCGCGAGCGGTGACAAGACTTTGGCGGCAGCGCGTTTGCCGTTCCTACCGTGTTCGCCCGGTATTCACCGCGAGCGGTGACAAGACTGTGCCGGCGCCGCAGCGGCCGAAGTCGAGTTCGCCCGGTATTCACCGCGAGCGGTGACAAGACTCGCTCAGACGTTGACGACGATGACCTTCTCCGGGTTCGCCCGGTATTCACCGCGAGCGGTGACAAGACTTGAACATAGTCTCCTCCAGGATGTTCTGAGTTCGCCCGGTATTCACCGCGAGCGGTGACAAGACATGCTCGACGAGAGCGGCGGCGAGCTTGGAGATCTGTTCGCCCGGTATTCACCGCGAGCGGTGACAAGACCTTGATCCTTCGACTTGTTCGCCAGAGCGACCATGGTTCGCCCGGTATTCACCGCGAGCGGTGACAAGACTCGGGAGACACACCGTTCTGTCACCCAAGAAATCGTTCGCCCGGTATTCACCGCGAGCGGTGACAAGACCTTCCGCTTCCTCGCCCTCGAGACCAGTCCCAGGTTCGCCCGGTATTCACCGCGAGCGGTGACAAGACCTGGATGGCTAGGCGGGCTTGCGCTAGCCCTGTTCGCCCGGTATTCACCGCGAGCGGTGACAAGACATACTGCACGCGGGGTGAAGAGCATCGCCACCAAGTTCGCCCGGTATTCACCGCGAGCGGTGACAAGACCCAATCTCCGGGCGCATAGCTCCAAGGCCTACTTGTTCGCCCGGTATTCACCGCGAGCGGTGACAAGACAAGTTGGGATCGTTGGTGCCCGAATCGTTGGTGGTTCGCCCGGTATTCACCGCGAGCGGTGACAAGATTCGTACGTTCGGAGTTGTTGGCGACCTCCTTCCCAAGTTCGCCCGGTATTCACCGCGAGCGGTGACAAGACTGATCGCCGACTTTGCTGCCGCGTGTGCGCCAGTTCGCCCGGTATTCACCGCGAGCGGTGACAAGACGCCTTCTCGGACAGCTGCGCGCTGATGCCGGGTTCGCCCGGTATTCACCGCGAGCGGTGACAAGACGGCTTGCCGTATCCGTATTTCTCGCCGAGCTTGCGCGTTCGCCCGGTATTCACCGCGAGCGGTGACAAGACCATTTCCTGAATGCGCGCAGCCTGTCCAAGCAGTTCGCCCGGTATTCACCGCGAGCGGTGACAAGACTGGAAATTGCAGGGGAGGTGCCAAGCGGGCATCCCGTTCGCCCGGTATTCACCGCGAGCGGTGACAAGACTCAGACTGGCCAGCGGGTGCTAGTCGTGCCTGGTTCGCCCGGTATTCACCGCGAGCGGTGACAAGACATTGAGCAGACCTGATTAGAAACTTGCCTCAGCCTGGCTCATCCTATGAGCCTGTGGCTGTGTAAGCTGGGCGCTCATTGTCAAGGAGCGCTCCCCATGGCCAGTCA
>JAYSSS010000040.1:0-121204 GCA_043720415.1 Ideonella sp. | reverse complement strand
ACCAGGCGCGCACGATCCGCATCCCGGTGCACATGATCGAGACCATCAACAAGATGAATCGGATCTCGCGTCAGCACCTGCAGGAGTTCGGCTACGAGCCGGATGCGCCGACGCTGGCCGAGAAAATGGAGATCCCAGAGGACAAGATCCGCAAGATCATGAAGATCGCCAAGGAGCCGATCTCGATGGAGACCCCCATCGGCGACGACGACGACAGCCATCTGGGTGACTTCATCGAGGACACCAACAACACCGCCCCGATCGAGGCCGCCATGCAGGCCGGCCTGCGCGATGTCGTCAAGGACATCCTGGACTCGCTCACCCCGCGTGAAGCCAAGGTGCTGCGCATGCGCTTTGGCATCGAGATGAGCACCGACCACACGCTGGAAGAAGTGGGCAAGCAATTCGACGTCACCCGCGAGCGCATTCGCCAGATCGAGGCCAAGGCCATTCGCAAGCTCAAGCACCCCAGCCGCTCAGACAAGCTGCGCACCTATCTCGACAATCTCTGACATCGCGTTGCAGTAGCATCAATTTGAGGCCCCCGCGCGGGGCCTTTGTCATTCGGCGCGACGAATTTCACGCATAAACTCGCGGCCCATGACACGCATCGCAGAGCGGACCGTCCTCTTCGCCGATTTGCGCGGCAGCACCTCCCTCTACGAGACGCTGGGCAATGCCGAAGCCACCTCGGTGGTGACGCACACCGTCAGCACCATCGCCCGCGCCGTAGCGCCCAGCGGTGGCATGGTCATCAAGACCTTGGGGGATGGCCTGATGGCGGTTTTCGACGAGCCCAACCAGGGCCTGCGTGCCGCACGCCGCATGCACGAGGACCTTGAGCAGTTGGTCATTCGCGGTCGCGAACGTGGTGCGTCCGCCGGTCTGTTGGGCCTGCGCCTGCAGGTGGCCTTGGCCCGCGGCGAAGTGGTGGAAATGGCCGGCGATTGCTATGGTGATGCCGTCAATGTCGCTGCCCGATTGCTCGATCACGCGGGCGACAACGAGACCCTGGTCACCGGTGAGGTTGTCGCCGGATTGAGCCCGGCCCAACAGCGACGTTTTCGCAACCTGGATTGGATGCACCTGCGGGGTCGCGCCGAGCCTGTGCATGTGCATGTGCTGGGTGGCCAGCGCGGTGCGGACACCATGGCCGCGGCCACGCAGTTTGGCGAGGTCGCCCCCACCCTGGAACCCGAGGCCGTGCGCTTGGTGTGGACACAAAGCGATGCGGTCTTCGACGGCGAACGCATGCCCGTGGTGCTGGGGCGCAGTGCGCAGGCGCACTTTCGGGTCGACGACTCGCGTGTGTCACGCTCGCACGCCCGGCTGGATTGGCATGGCGGCGTGTTCCAGCTCACCGACCTGAGCTACAACGGCACCTATGTGCGTTTCGGCCCGGGCGACGATGTCGTGGCGCTGCGTCGCAAGAGCTGCATGCTGCACGGCAGCGGCATGATCGGCTTGGGTGGCACGCCATTGGAGGCCGCCTCTGCGGTGGTGCGCTTCGAAGTCATGTCGTTTCACGACACGCTGCCTCAGGGCATTTGACTTTCCGCAGCTTTGCCTTGGCGAGTAGACGTCCGTCCCAGCCCCGCTGGGCGATGGGTCGATGGCGGATCAACCTGGCGCCACCCCGAAGCCTTGAGAATGCCGCCCCATGAGATACGCCCCCGAGCCCCCCTTCGAGCACGGCCAGGCCGAGCGCAGCGCCGTGTTGCTGGTGAACCTGGGCACCCCCGCGGCGGCCACGGCGACGGCCCTGCGCGAGTACCTGGGAGAGTTTCTCTGGGACCCTCGGGTGGTGGAGATTCCGCGCCCGCTGTGGTGGCTGCTGTTGCATGGCCTCATCCTGCGCACGCGGCCGGCCAAGTCGGCCGCAAAGTACGCGGCGATCTGGACGCCCGAGGGCTCACCGCTGTTGGTGTGGAGCCGGCGCCAGGCCTTGCGCCTTCAAGGCCAGCTGGGCGAGGCCGGCCACCAGGTGATCGTGCGCCTGGCCATGCGCTACGGCCAGCCTGGCATGGCGGCCGAGCTCGACGCCTTGCGTGCCCAAGGCGCCACCCGCATCCTGGTGCTGCCGCTGTACCCGCAGTACGCCGCGGCCACCACGGGCAGCGTCATCGACGTCGTGGCGCAGTGGCTGCAGCGCACACGCCGTGCGCCTGAGATGCGCTTCGTCAACCAGTACCACGACGACCCCGGCTACATCGCGGCACTGGTGTCCAGCGTGCGTCGCCACTGGCAACGCCAAGGTCGGGGCGAAAAGCTGCTGATGAGCTTTCATGGCCTGCCCGCGCGCAGTCTCGAGTTGGGTGATCCCTACCACTGCCACTGCCACAAGACGGCGCGCCTGCTGGCCCAAGGGCTGGGCCTGTCCGCCGATCAATACCTGGTCAGCTTTCAAAGCCGCCTGGGCCGCGCCAAATGGCTGCAGCCCTACACCGAAGCCAGCGTGCGGCAACTCGCCAGCCAGGGTGTGCGTCGCCTGGATGCGATTTGCCCCGGGTTTGCGGCAGACAACCTTGAAACCCTGGAAGAAGTGGCCATGGAGGTGCGCGATGCCTTCATGCAATCGGGCGGCGAGCGCTTCGAGTTCATTGCCTGCCTGAACGACGACGACGCCTGGATTGCAGCGTTAGGCCGCATCGCCGAGCGCCACCTGCAAGGCTGGCCCACCCGGCCTGCCGCGGGCTGAAATGGCCTCAGCCTGGACTCAGCCAGGCGCCTTGCGACGCAGCGCCAGCAGCCTGGGCAGGATCAACACGATCAGCACCAGGCACAGCAGCAGCAGGGACATCGGCCGGTCAATGAAGACCCGCCAATGGCCCTCACCAATGGACAGCGCATTGCGCATCTGCGCCTCGGCCAGCGGGCCCAGGATCATGCCCACGATCACCGGTGCCGTAGGGAAGTCAAAGCGCCGCATGGCCACGCCGATCAGGCCGATGACCATCATCACCAGTAGGTCGAACGGGCTCTGGCGCATGCCGTACACGCCCACGGCGGCAAAGATCAGGATGCCGGCATAGAGCTGTGGCCGCGGGATCATCAGCAGTTTCACCCACAGCCCGACCAGCGGCAGATTCAGCACCAGCAACATCACATTGCCGATGTAGAGCGAGGCGATCAGCGCCCAGACCAGGGTGGACGAGGTCTGGAACAGCTGGGGCCCGGCGTTGATGCCGTAGTTCTGAAACGCTGAAAGCAAGATGGCCGCGGTCACCGAGGTCGGGATGCCCAGGGTGAGCAGCGGCACCAAGGTGGCCGTGACCGCGGCGTTGTTGGCCGCCTCCGGGCCGGCAACGCCTTCGATGGCGCCGGTGGTGCCGAATTCCTCGGGGTGCTTGCTCAGCTTGCGCTCGACGCCGTAGCTCAGGAAGGTGGGGATCTCCGAGCCCCCGGCCGGGATGGTGCCGAAGGGAAAGCCCAGCGCCGTGCCACGCAGCCAGGCCGGCCAGGAGCGTTTCCACTCGGTGCGCGTCATGTGCACCGAGCCCATGGTGTTGAGCTGCTGCACGCTGCGCCCCTCATACAGCGCGGTGTACAGGCATTCACCGACAGCAAACAGGCCCACCGCCACCAGCACCACCTCGATGCCGTCGATGAATTCGGGCACGCCGCCGGTGTAGCGCACCTGGCCGGAGATCTGGTCCAGGCCCACCAGGCCCACCGCCAGTCCGATGAACAAAGCCGTTAGGCCACGCAGCGTGCTCTTGCCCAGCACCGCACTCACCGTGGTGAAGGCCAGCATCATCAGCATGAAGTACTCAGGCGGGCCGAGCTTGACGGCGTGCTCGGCGACAAAGGGCGCGAACAAGGTGACCAGGACGGTGGCAATCGTGCCCGCCACAAAGGAGCCGATGGCCGAGGTCGCCAAAGCTGCACCGGCGCGGCCGCTCTTGGCCATCTTGAAGCCCTCCAGCGCCGTCACCATGGTGCCGGTCTCGCCCGGCGTGTTGAGCAAGATGGAGGTGGTGGAGCCACCGTACATGGCGCCGTAGTAAATGCCGGCGAAGAAGATCATCGATGCCGTCGGCTCCACCTGTGAGGTGATGGGCAAGAGCATGGCCACCGTCACCGCCGGCCCCAGCCCTGGCAGAACGCCAATGCCGGTGCCAAGGGCGCAGCCGAGAAAGGCCCAGAGCAGGTTGATCGGTGTGCCGGCAGTGGCAAAGCCACCCATCAACTGGCCCCAGATGTCGGTCACAGCCAGCCCCCGGGGAAGAGGCTGGGCAAATTGATGCCCAGCAACTTGGTGAACAACCAGAACGCCGGCCCGGCGATCAAAAAGCCGGTGATGAAATCCATCGCCAGCCCGCGTACGCCACCCTGGGCCTTGCCCTCAGACAGGCGCAGGCCACGCACCGCCAGCATGAAGCACAGCGTGCAGCCCAGGATGAAGCCAATGGTGGTGATCAATGCGGCATTGGCAAGGATGCCGGCCGCGACCCAGGCCAACGCCGGCCAGTGGCCCTGGGCCGCGCCCGAGGGTGCTTCCATATCGCGGAAACCGCCGCTGCGCGCATGCCACAGCAGCAATGCCCCGCACACCATCAAGGCCGCGGCAACCACCCACGGCAGAAAGTTCGGGCCGACGCCGGCATAGCCGGCCTCCGAGCGCATCTGCGAGGCACCCCAGGCCATCAGCGCGCCCAGCACCAACAGCGCCGCACCGATCAGCGACTGCTGGCCCCTCGTGCGGTCAACGGCCATGGCCGTGCCTCAAACCATTCCGGCCTTGACCATGGTCGCCCGCAGGCTGGCAAAGTCGTTGTCGACAAAGTCCTCGAACTCCTTGCCCGTCAGCAGGGCCGGGGTCCAGTTGTTCTTCTCCAGCGCTTCGATCCAGGACTTGGACTTGGTGGCCTTGACCACCATGTCGGCCAGGGCCTTGCGCTGCGCGTCGGTGATGCCTGCGGCGCCATACACGCCGCGCCAGTTGCCGATGACGACGTTCACGCCCTGCTCCTTCAGCGTCGGCACGTCAATGCCCTTCAGGCGACTATCGGAGGTGACGCCGATGGCCTTCATCTTGCCGGCCTCGATGTACTGCTGGAACTCGCTGTAGCCACTGCCACCAACGGTGACATTGCCGCCCAAAATGGCCGCCGTGGCCTCACCGCCACCACGGAAGGGCACGTAGTTGATCTTGGTCGCATCCACACCCACTTCGCGGGCGATCATGGCCGCGGCAATGTGCTCGGTGGAGCCACGTGAACCACCACCCCACTTCACGCTGCCGGGATCCTTCTTCAACTGCTCGATCACATCCTTCATGGTCTTGAAGGGCGAACTGGCAGGCAGCACAAAGACATTGAATTCACTCGTCAGCCGTGCCACAGGCGTGACCTGGGTCACCGACACCGGCGGCTTGCCGGTGATGATGCCGCCCAGCATGACCGCGCCCATCACCATCAGCGCATTGCCATCGCCCTTGCTGGCGTTGAAAAACTGCGCCAGGCCCAGGGCGCCGGCGGCACCGCCCTTGTTCTCAAAAGTCACGGCGCTGGCCACGCCGGCATCTTGCAGGGCCCGGCCCAGGGCGCGCCCGGTGGTGTCCCAGCCACCGCCCGGGTTGGCCGGAATCATCATTTTCAAATTGGCGGCTGCTTGGGCAGACAAAGGCAAGGCACCGGCGGCGGCCAGCGCGGCCATCGATTTCACAAAGGTATCGCGACGCATCAAAGTACTCCAAGGATTGAAAAATCACAGGGCGCAATGGTCGCCTGTCTGGCTGACAAGCGGCTGTCCAAAGCCTCCGTAAATACCCCTGGGCCAGACGTCCTGGGCGCATGACTGAAGTACAGCCTGCGCCACGGCGCCGCTGGGGTCGCGCGCCACCAACCCAAATCGTGCAGCAGTAGTGGTGCAGGCGAATGTGGACAGGCCAATGGGGACAAGCTCGTTGGCAATCAGACACCATCACCGACAATCCGCCCGAATGGACAAAGGCATTGAGCGCACGCGCCTGGACAAGTGGCTGTGGTCGGCGCGGCTTTTCAAGACACGATCATTGGCCGCGGAGGCCATAGGCAAGGGCCATGTCGATGTCAACGGCGCGGCGGCCAAACCAGCGCGTGAACTGCGCCTGAACGACCGCATCGATCTGCGCCGGGCCGGCGAAAAGCGCTGCTTGGTGGTGCTGGGCTTGCAGGCCCTGCGTGGCCCGGCAAGCCTGGCGCAAACCATGTACGAAGAGACGGCCGAAAGCCTGGCCGCGCGCGCACTCGCCGCCGAGGCCCGCCGCATGGGCGTGGAGCCTGCGCAGGGGCTGGAGCACGGCCGGCCCACCAAGCGCGACCGCAGGGAGATCGACCGCGCCCAATGGCAGCGATGGAGCGCCTCCATCGACGGCGAGTGAGCTGGCGCACATGGCTTGAAAAAGCCCTCTTGAAGTGGCGGGCATGGGCCCCATATCGGCCCGACCCTGCGCAACGAGCGCTGAAATTCAAACCCACGAAGACAATGAGTACTGCGGACACCGACCCCAACGCCACACCCATTCCCGATGCGCCCTACCTCGACGGGGCGCCAGCGCCCAGTCTGGAGCAGCGTTTCGCCGAGTTGGAAGCCAAGCACGCCGAAGTGGCCGACGCCTATCTGCGCGCCAAGGCCGAGGCCGAGAACACCCGCCGCCGCGCCGACGACGAAATCAGCAAGGCGCGCAAGTACGCAGTGGAAGCCTTTGCCGAAAGCATGCTGCCGGTGCGCGACAGCATGGAAGCCGCCATCGCCATGCCCGACGCCAAGATCGAGAACGTGCTCGAGGGCGTGCAGGCCACCCTGCGCCAATTGACGGCCGCATTGGAGCGCAATCGCGTCATGGCCATCGCCCCACCGGCGGGCACCAAGTTTGATCCACACCAGCACCAGGCGATCAGCGTCGTGCCCGCTGATCAAGACGCCAACACGGTGGTGTCGGTGTTGCAAAAGGGCTACCTGATCGTCGACCGCGTGCTGCGCCCAGCCTTGGTCACCGTGGCTGCCGCCAAGCCGGCTGAGCCGCCCAGCACGCCCACCTCGGCCGGGATGCACTAAAGCACCCTCACGCACTTTGCCGCGGCGGCACTTGAATCCGCCGCCACCAGCCGCAACTCGCATTCACGCAATTCTCTAGGAGCATCCTCATGGGCAAGATCATCGGTATTGACCTGGGCACGACCAATTCGTGCGTGGCCATCATGGAGGGCAACACCACCAAGGTGATCGAGAACAGCGAGGGTGCGCGCACCACGCCGTCGATCATTGCCTACCAGGAAGACGGCGAGGTGTTGGTCGGCGCCTCCGCCAAGCGCCAGTCGGTGACCAACCCGCGCAACACGCTGTATGCCGTCAAGCGTCTGATCGGCCGCAAGTTCGCCGAAAAAGAGGTGCAAAAGGACATCGACCTGATGCCCTACACCATCGCCGCGGCCGACAACGGTGACGCCTGGGTCGAGGTGCGTGGCAAGAAATTTGCGCCGCCGCAGGTCAGCGCCGAGGTGCTGCGCAAGATGAAGAAAACCGCCGAGGACTATCTCGGCGAAGAGGTCACCGAGGCCGTCATCACCGTGCCGGCCTACTTCAACGACAGCCAGCGCCAGGCCACCAAGGACGCCGGTCGCATCGCCGGCCTGGATGTCAAGCGCATCATCAATGAGCCCACCGCAGCGGCCCTGGCCTTTGGTCTGGACAAGCACGGCAAGGGCGACCGCAAGATCGCCGTCTTTGACCTGGGCGGCGGCACCTTTGACATCTCCATCATCGAGATCGCCGATGTCGACGGTGAGAAGCAGTTCGAAGTGCTGTCGACCAATGGCGACACCTTCCTCGGCGGCGAGGACTTTGATCAACGCATCATTGACTACATCGTCACCGAGTTCAAGAAAGAGCAAGGCGTCGATCTGACCAAGGATGTACTGGCCCTGCAGCGCCTGAAAGAGGCCGCCGAGAAGGCCAAGATCGAGCTCTCCAACAGCACGCAGACCGATGTCAACCTGCCCTACATCACGGCCGATGCCACCGGCCCGAAGCACCTCAACATCAAGCTCACTAGGGCCAAGCTGGAATCCCTGGTCGATGAGCTGATCGAGCGCACGATGGAGCCCTGCCGCGTGGCCGTGAAGGACGCCGGCGTCAAGCTCAGCGAGATCGACGACATCATCCTGGTGGGCGGCATGAGCCGCATGCCCAAGGTGCAGGAAAAGGTCAAGGAGTTCTTCGGCAAGGAGCCACGCAAGGACGTCAACCCCGACGAGGCCGTGGCCGTGGGCGCGGCCATCCAGGGCCAGGTGCTGGGTGGCGACCGCAAGGACGTGTTGCTGCTGGACGTGACCCCGCTGAGCCTGGGCATTGAGACGCTGGGCGGCGTCATGACCAAGATGATCAAGAAGAACACCACCATCCCGACCAAGTTCAGCCAGGTGTTCTCCACTGCCGATGACAACCAGCCGGCGGTGACGATCAAGGTGTTCCAGGGCGAGCGTGAAATCGCCTCGGGCAACAAGAGCCTGGGCGAGTTCAACCTGGAAGGCATCCCGCCCTCGCCGCGCGGCCTGCCGCAGATCGAGGTCACTTTCGACATCGATGCCAACGGCATCTTGCATGTGGGCGCCAAGGACAAGGCCACCGGCAAGGAAAACAAGATCACGATCAAGGCCAACTCAGGGCTGTCCGAGGACGAGATCCAGAAGATGGTCAAGGACGCTGAGATCAACGCCGCCGAAGACGCCAAGAAGCTAGAGCTGGTGCAGGCCCGCAACCAGGCCGATGCCATGGTGCATTCGGTGAGGAAGAGCCTGGCCGAACATGGTGACAAGCTCGACGCCGGCGAGAAGGAAAAGATCGAGACGGCGTTGAAGGATGCCGAGGAAGCCCTCAAAGGCGAAGACAAGGCGGCGATTGATGCCAAGACCGAGGCCTTGTCCAGCGCCAGCCAAAAGCTGGGTGAAAAGGTCTATGCCGAGCAGGCAGCGGCAGCTGCCGCAGCCGGCGGTGCCGCTGGTGCCGCGCCGGGTGGTGCCGGCCCCGAGGCGGCGCCCAAGGCCGATGCCAAGCCGGCCGACGACAACGTGGTCGATGCCGATTTCAAAGAAGTGAAGAAGTGATGGCCATTGGCCCGGCCTCGTGCTGGGCCGAGTGTCACCGCCGCGTGTCGATGTCTGGGCAAGCCCGGACAGCGCCACGCGGCGTCGTCTCTTAAGCCCAAGCGGGAACTTGCATGGCAAAGCGCGATTACTACGACATCCTGGGCGTGCCCAAGAACGGCAGCGACGAGGACATCAAAAAGGCCTATCGCAAGATGGCCATGAAGCACCACCCGGACCGCAACCAGGGTGATGGTGCCAAGGCGTCGGAAGAGAAGTTCAAGGAGGCCAAAGAGGCCTACGAGATGCTTTCCGACCCGCAAAAGCGCGCGGCCTACGACCAGCATGGCCACGCCGGTGTTGACCCGAACTCGGCCATGGGTCGCGGCGGCGCCGGCATGGGCGGCTTTGCTGAAGCCTTTGGCGACATCTTTGGCGACATCTTCAACGGCGGCCGGCGCGGCGGCGGTGGCCAGCAGGTGTACCGCGGCTCGGACCTCAGCTACGCCATGGAGATCTCACTGGAAGAGGCCGCCAATGGCAAGGATGCGCAGATTCGCATTCCGACCTGGGACGTCTGTGAGCCCTGCAAAGGCAGCGGTGCCAAACCCGGCACCAGCGCCAAGACCTGTGGCACCTGCAATGGTACTGGCCAGGTGCATGTGCGCCAGGGCTTCTTCAGCATCCAGCAGGCCTGCCCGCATTGCCGCGGTGCCGGCAAGGTGATTGCCGAGCCCTGCGTCACCTGCAGTGGCGCGGGCAAGATCAAGCGCCAAAAGACGCTGGAAGTGAAGATCCCCGGTGGCATCAACGAGGGCATGCGCATCCGCTCGGCCGGCAATGGCGAGCCCGGCACCAATGGCGGCCCCGCTGGCGACCTCTACATCGAGATTCGCATCAAGGAGCACGACATCTTCGAGCGTGACGGTGATGACCTGCACTGCAAGGTGCCGGTGCCGCTGACCACCGTCGCCCTGGGCGGCACGATTGAAGTGCCCACGCTCGGCGGCAAGGCCGAAATCGAGCTGCCCGAGGGCACCCAGCACGGCAAGACCTTCCGCTTGCGCGGCAAGGGCATCAAGGGCTTGCGCTCCAGCTACCCCGGCGACCTTTACTGCCACGTGATCGTGGAAACACCCATCAAGCTGACCGAGCAGCAGCGCAAGCTGTTCAAGGAGCTTGATGAGTCGCTGCGCAAGGGCGGCGAGAAGCATTCGCCCACCGCCAAGAGCTGGACGGACAAGGTCAAAGACCTTTTCAAGTAGCCACTCATGAGAAACAAAATCGCCAAGTCATTGATAGTTCAGTAACCATTCGTGTTTCTCCGCGAACGCCGGGCGCCGACAGGGGCCTGGGATGCTCTCAAGGAAATGTGGCTTTGCCACTTTCCTTGATCCCCGCGGGGGACGGCCGGCCCCGGCCCCGGCCGGCCTTGGGGCGCTCAGAACAGGCTTCCCTGAGGTGACTCCGAGCCGATGGACGGCCGGCTGAACTGCGACAAATCCAGGGCCTGGCGGTCGCGGTTCAAGCCCAGACGCTGGGTGGCCTTCTCGAAACGCTGGCGCAGCAACTGCGCCCACACGCCCTGTCCCCGCATGCGGCTGCCGAAACGGCTGTCGTTGTCACGGCCGCCGCGCATCTCGCGCACGCGCGCCATGACGCGTTCGGCGCGCTGCGGAAAGTGCTGACGCAGCCAATCCTGAAAGAGTGGATTCACCTCCCACGGCAGGCGCAGCACGATGCTGAAGGCACTGCGCGCGCCGGCCGCATGCGCGGCCTCCAGGATGTGCTCGAGCTCGGGCTCGTTGATGAACGGGATCACTGGCGAGACGCTCACCCCCACTGGCACGCCGGCATCGGCCAAGCGGCGAATGGTCTGCAGCCGCCGCGCCGGGCTTGCGGCACGCGGCTCCAGGATGCGCGCCAGTTCGGGGTCCAGCGTCGTGATCGAGACATACACCGCCGCCAGCCGGCGCCGCGCCATGGGTGCGATCAAGTCCAGGTCGCGCTCGACGCCCGCGGATTTGGTGATCAATGAAAACGCGTGCTTGAACTCGCTCATCACTTCAATCACGCTGCGCGTGATGCCCAGCCGCCGCTCAGCCGGCTGGTAGGCATCGGTGGCCGAGCCGATGTTGAGCATTTGCGGCTCATAGCCCTTGGCAGAAAAGGCCTCGCGCAACTTTTGCGCGGCATTCACCTTGGCAATGATGCGGGTCTCGAAATCCAGGCCCGGCGAGAGGTTGAGGTAGCTGTGCGTCGGCCGGGCATAACAGTAAATGCACCCATGCTCGCACCCCCGGTAAGGGTTGATCGACAGATCAAAGCCGATGTCGGGCGAATCGTTGCCGGCCAGGATGCTCTTGACCTTCTCTTCGAAGATCAGGGTTGGCGCAGGCACCCACTCTTCTTGCACCGCCTGATCCAGGCCACCCCAGCCATCGTCGGCGGGGTCGCGCTGCAGGCTGCTGAAGCGGTGGGTCATGGGCACCGCGGTACCCCGGCCTTTGATGGCCGGCCTCAACAGTGCGGGATGGGTGGGCGGGATGGGATGGATGGGGATGGCATGCATACTGTAAATATATACAGCTATTCATCCCTTGTCCACAGCACACTTCCGCGGCGACCATGGGCCAGCGCAGCCGGGCGGCAGGCCAGCAATCAGTACTCGCCGCTGCCCGCGCTTCCAGGTGCCAGGTTGTCAAAGCGTGTCAAGGGCTTCAGGAAGGTCAGCTTGACCGTCCCCACCGGGCCATTGCGCTGCTTGCCGATGATGATCTCGGCGACGCCCGGCTCCTTGCTCTCCTTGTTGTAGTAGTCGTCGCGGTAGATGAAGGTGATGACATCGGCGTCTTGCTCGATGGCGCCAGACTCGCGCAGATCGCTCATCATCGGCCGCTTGTCAGTGCGGGTCTCGACACTGCGGTTGAGCTGCGACAGCGCAATCACCGGGCACTGCAGCTCTTTGGCCAGGGCTTTCAGGCCGCGTGAAATCTCGCTGATCTCTGTGGCCCGGTTCTCGCCGCTGCTGCTGTTGGTGCCGCTCATCAGTTGCAGGTAGTCGACGACGATGAGCCCGAGCTTGCCGAACTGGCGCGCCATGCGCCGCGACCTGGCCCGCACTTCGGCCGAGTTCAAGGCCGGGGTCTCGTCGATATAGAGCTGGGCCTTGGCCAGTTTGTCCACGGCCTCGGTCAGCCGGCCCCACTCTTCGTCGCGCAGCGCGCCCGTGCGCAGGTGCTGCTGGTCGATGCGGCCAAGCGAGCCCACCATGCGCAGCGCCAGTTGTGAGGCGCCCATTTCCATGGAGAACACCAGCACCGGCAGGCCTTCGTGCACCGCCACCGATTCGGCAATGTTCAGCGCAAAGGCGGTCTTGCCCATCGATGGCCGCGCGGCCAGGATGATGAGGTCGCCCTTTTGCAACCCCGCCGTCATGCGGTCCAGGTCGTAGTAGCCGGTGCGCACCCCTGTCACTTCCTCGGCGCCGTTCTCGGCGAGCTCGTTGACGCGGTCGATCAGCTGCACGACCAGCTTGTCGATGCCCACAAAGCCCTGCTTGTTGCGCGAGCCTTCCTCGCCGATCTTGAAGATGCGGCCCTCGGCTTCATCGAGGATCTGTGAGACCGCGCGGCCGTTCGGGTTGAAGGCATTGGTCGCAATCTCATCGCTGGCCGAGATCAGTTTGCGCAGGATGGCGCGCTCGCGCACGATCTCTGCATAACGCCTTAAATTGGCTGCACTGGGCACGCTCTGCGCCAGCGCATTGAGGTAGGACAAACCGCCGCAGGATTCGGCCTTGCCGGTGCTCTGCAACTGCTCGAACACGGTGATGACATCGGCCGGCTTGCTGCCCGCCATCAGCGCGGCAATGGCGATGAAGATCTCGCGGTGCTCGTAGCGGTAGAAATCACTCTCGGTGATCTGGTCGGCGGCGCGGTCCCAGGCCAGGTTGTCGATCAACAGGCCGCCCAAGACGCTTTGCTCGGCCTCGTTGGAGTGCGGTGGCACCCGCAGCTTCGAGATGTCCTCGTCGACGCCGTGGGCTGCAGGGGGGGATGTGAAGACGGCTGACATGCTGCGAACGATGATAGGTGCAGGTCTGTGCCTGGCCTGTGGGCAAAGCTGTGGAAATCCGGGGGGTTGCCTGTTGAATTCGGTCCCCAGACGAAACAAGGGCCGACAAAAGCCGGCCCTTGCGATGTGAGTGGCGCTTTCGCGCCTGCGGCCTGGCCTCAGTCGGCTTCGGCGATCACCTTGACGATCACGTCCACCACCACATCGGTGTGCGGTGCAACAGACACCGTGTGCTCACCCAAGGTCTTGATCGGACCCGTGGGCAAACGCACTTGCGACTTGGCAATGTCAAAACCCAGACGCTTCAGGCCATCGGCGATGTCGGCATTGGTCACCGAGCCAAACAGCCGGCCATCGACGCCCGCCTTTTGCGAGATGGCGACCTGACGGCCGGCCATTTTTTCGCCCAGGGCTTGCGCCGCGGCATGCTTGTCGGCGGCCAGCTTTTCGAGTTCGGCGCGGCGGCCTTCGAACTCCTTGATGGCCGATTCGGTGGCGCGGCGCGCGCGCTTGCTGGGGATCAGGAAATTGCGTGCAAAGCCGTCTTTGACCTTGACCACATCACCCAGATTGCCCAGATTGGCAACTTTGTCGAGCAGGATCACTTGCATGTTCGGTGCCCCTTTAGACGCGGTGTTGGTCGCTGTACGGCAGCAGCGCGAGGAATCGCGCACGCTTGATGGCCGTGGTCAGCTGGCGTTGATAGAAGGCGCGGGTGCCGGTCAGGCGTGCCGGCGTGATCTTGCCGTTCTCGCCGATGAAGTCGCGCAGCGTGTCGACATCTTTGTAGTCGATCTCTTCCACATTGGCGACGGTGAAACGGCAGAAGCGCTTGCGCTTGAAGAGCAGCGATTGCTGATTGCGCTTGGGCTTGCGGTCTTTGGAGAACTTACCTTTACCACGTGGCGGGGGCATGGTGTACCTCTTTCAATTTGGGCTGCGCTGGGCAGCACTGAGCGTTGTGTCGGGCGTCCTGTTTGGCGTGACGGCGGACGTTGTTTCGATGAGCAGAGAGGTGATGTGAAACAGCAGTCCGCGTCCGTTGCGTGCGGTGGCCAGGAAGCCGGCAAATTCGCCAGCCCTTCCCAACTCCATCGCCAGCAGGCTCCGTGTGATCGCCCCTATGGCCACAGCTTTGATCTCCATCGAGACCTTGCGGGGCTGGTCGTCCTCGCTGACCATCGATTCGTGCTTGAGCACCAGATCGAGGGCCGGCAGACCGGCCGGGGTGTAGCGCACGGCGCCTCGCTCGAGCAACTGGGCCGAAAGAACCAGGCGGTTCATCGGCGCCATGCTGCCCAGCACGGCGACTGCTGTGTCGTTCAGGCGCTGGCCTCCTGGGGAGCCGGTGCCTTGCGCGATTCCTCGCGCTCGACAGCCTTCATCATGATCGACGGCGTGGTCTCGGCCTTGGCCTTGGACACCGTCAGGTGGCGCAGCACAGCGTCGTTGAAACGGAAGCCCGTTTCGATCTCCGCCAGCGTCTCGCTGCTGCATTCGATGTTGATGCACACGTAGTGCGCCTTGGCGAGCTTTTGGATCATGTAGGCCATCTGGCGACGGCCCCAATCCTCAACCCGGTGCACCTTGCCACCACCCGCGGCGACGATGCCCTTGTAACGCTCCAGCATGGCTGGAACCTGCTCGCTTTGATCCGGATGGATCACGAGCACGATCTCGTATTGACGCATGAAGACTCCTTGTGGTTTCCGTATGAATCGGAAGCCGCCCGGCAGCGTCAGTCGGCCGGTGCGGCAAGTTGGCGTGAACCCATGCCCGGTGCGGACAAGGACCCATGCCTTGGGAAAAGCCCGCGAGTATAGCCTGGCCGATTTCAGTGGCTGGCCAGCCGAATCCAGGTGTCCACCACCGAGTCGGGGTTGAGCGAGATCGAGACGATGCCCTCGTCGGCCAACCACTGCGCAAAATCGGGATGGTCGCTGGGCCCCTGGCCGCAGATGCCCACGTATTTGCCGGTGGCGCGGCAGGCCGCAATGGCGCGCGAGATCAAGGCCTTGACCGCCGGGTCGCGCTCGTCGAAGTCATCGGTCAATTGTTCGATGCCCGATTCCCGGTCCAGCCCCAGGGTGAGCTGGGTGAGGTCGTTGGAACCTATGGACATGCCGTCGAAGTACTGTAAGAACTGCTCGGCGAGGATGGCGTTGCTGGGCACCTCACACATCATGATCAGGCGCAAGCCGTTTTGCCCGCGCGCCAGGCCGCGGTCGGCCAGCAGCTCGGTGACACGCTCGGCCTGGCGCACGGTGCGCACAAAAGGCACCATGATTTCGACATTGGTCAAACCCATGTCATTGCGCACGCGCTTGAGCGCTTCACACTCCATGCCAAAGGCATCGGCAAAGCCACCGCTGATGTAGCGCGAGGCGCCTCGGAACCCCAGCATCGGGTTCTCTTCGTCAGGCTCATAGCGTGAACCCCCGATGAGCAGCTTGTACTCATTGGACTTGAAGTCCGACAGGCGAACGATCACCGACTTTGGCCAAAACGCCGCCGCGATGGTGGCCACACCTTCGACCAGTTTGTCGACATAAAACGCCCTGGGCGAAGCATGCCCGCGGGCCACCGATTCGACCGCCTTTTTCAGATCGGGATCGACATTGGGGTAGTCGAGGATGGCCTTGGGGTGAACGCCGATGTTGTTGTTGATGATGAACTCCAGGCGCGCCAAGCCCACGCCGGAATTCGGTATCTGTGCAAAGTCAAAAGCCAAGGTCGGGTTGCCGACATTCATCATGATCTTGATGCGGCTGTAGGGCATTTCGCCGCGCTTGACTTCGGACACCTCGGTCTCCAGCAGACCGTCGTAGATGATGCCGGTGTCGCCCTCGCTGCAGACGACTGTCACGAGGGCGCCCTCGGCCAGCTTGTCGGTGGCGTCGCCACAGCCCACCACGGCCGGGATGCCGAGCTCGCGGGCAATGATGGCGGCGTGGCAGGTGCGGCCGCCGCGATTGGTGACGATGGCCGAAGCGCGTTTCATCACCGGCTCCCAGTTGGGATCGGTCATGTCGGTGACCAGCACGTCACCGGCCTGCACGCGGTCCATCTCGGCCGTGCTGCGCACCAGGCGCACCGGGCCGGTACCAATCCTCTGACCAATGGCGCGGCCTTCGACGAGCACGGTGGAGGTCTGAGCCGCATTGCCCTTGAGCCGGTACTTGTGCTCCACCTGACCGGCCGCCTGGCTGCGCACGGTCTCGGGCCTGGCCTGCAGGATGTGGAGCTGGCCATCGACACCATCCTTGCCCCATTCGATGTCCATGGCCCGGCCGTAGTGCTTTTCGATGATCAAGGCATAACGCGCCAATTCGATGACATCGGTGTCGCTCAGGGAATAGCGGTTGCGCAGCTCGGTGGGCGTGTCCACGGTGCGCACCAGGCGCCCCGTGGCCAGGCGCTCTTCGTCGCTGCAGAAATCCATGCGAATCAGCTTGGACCCGAGTGATCGCCGGATGATGGGCAGCTTGCCGGCCCGCAGGCCCGGCTTGTGCACATAGAACTCATCCGGGTTGACGGCGCCCTGCACCACCGTCTCGCCCAGGCCATAGCTGGAGGTGATGAAGACCACATCCTCAAAGCCCGATTCGGTGTCGATGGTGAACATCACGCCAGCAGCACCGAGGTCAGACCGCACCATGCGCTGCACGCCTGCCGAAAGCGCGACATCGCGATGGGCAAAGCCCTTGTGGGCGCGGTAGCTGATGGCACGGTCGTTGTAGAGCGAGGCGAAGACCTCCTTCATCTTGTGCAGCACATCATCGATGCCGTGCACGTTCAGGAAGGTTTCCTGCTGGCCAGCAAAGGACGCGTCCGGCAGGTCTTCGGCGGTGGCCGAGGAGCGCACCGCAAAGCTGGCGCCAGCATGGGCTGCGGTCAACGCTGCGAAGGCCGCGCGCACGGCCTGGTCCAGTGCCGCAGGAAAGGGCTGGTCCAGCACCCAGGCCCGAATGTCGGCGCCGGTGGCAGCCAAGGCCTTGACGTCATCGGTGTCCAGGGCGTCCAGCCTGGCGTTGATTCGCTCGTCCAGCCCGCCGTGGGCCAGGAACTGGCGAAACGCATGGGCCGTGGTGGCAAAGCCGCCAGGCACGCGAACGCCTGAGGCCGCGAGCTGGCTGATCATTTCGCCGAGGCTGGCGTTCTTGCCGCCAACCACCTCGACATCGGTCATCCTCAACTGCTCGAACGGTACGACCAGGGCGGTCGCCAAGTGATTTGTGGACATGGGAAGGCTCCGTGAGGGTGGGAATGCTGTGTGACCCGCAAAGCCTTGCGCCGGGCTGAACCCATGTCGAGACCCAGGGCGACGCCCACGGTGGGTGCATCGATTGGGTGGCGCTTGGGTCTCATGGGAGAGCGTGCTGCATCGGGCCAGATGAAGCCGATTCTAGGGACCATGCAACTATGATCAGGCCACCGTTTTGGCCGACCGCTTTGCAGGATTTCTCCCATGCCCGATCGCAGTGTGTTTTTTGTCTCGGACGGCACCGGCATCACGGCGGAAACCTTCGGCAATTCCATACTGGCGCAGTTTTCGGCCCGGCCCCGGCATGTGCGGCGGCCCTTCATTGACACGGTGGAAAAGGCACGCGCCGTCGTCCAGGAGATCAACCAGGTTGCCCGTGCCGAAGGGCGTCGTCCCATCGTCTTCATCACCCTGGTCAATGACGAGGTGCGCGACATCGTCACATCGACCGACTGCCTGGGCATGACCCTGGACATGTTTCGTGCCTTCGTTGAGCCGCTGGAGATCGAGTTCGGCGTGAAGAGCAACCACCGCGTGGGCCGCTTCTCAGACGCCGCCAAGAGCACCGAGTACAACGAGCGCATCGAGGCCATCAACTTCTCCCTGGCGCACGACGACGGCCAGTCGGCGCGCAACCTGGCCAGCGCCGATGTCATCCTGGTGGGCGTGAGCCGTTGCGGCAAGACGCCGACCTCGCTGTACTTGGCCATGCAGCACGGCATCAAGGCCGCCAACTACCCCTTGATCCCCGAGGACTTTGATCGGCACAAAATCCCCTCGGCCATCGCGGGCCACTTGGCCAAGTGCTTTGGGCTGACCATCAACCCGGATCGCCTATCGCAGATTCGCAATGAGCGCCGTCCGGGCAGCAAGTACGCCGCCATTGAAAACTGCCGCCACGAGGTGCACGAGGCCGAGGCCATGATGCGCCGCCACGGCATCGCCTGGCTGAGCTCGACGCACAAGTCGATCGAAGAGATTGCCACGACCATCTTGCGCGACATTCGCCCGGACCGGCTGATCTACTGAAGCGGCTTGCCCTGCCAGGGCGTGCCGCCGACGCCTGGCGTGCGCTCAAAGCCGTTGACGCGCCGATTCGTAAAGACAGACGGCAGCAGCAGCGGCGACATTGAGCGACTCTTCGCCCCCCGGCTGCGGTATGCGCAGCACCTGGCCACAGCGCGCCAGCAGCTCTGGCTGAACGCCCTGCCCTTCGTGGCCGAACAGCCAGGCACAGGGCTGTGGCAAGGCCACCTGTTGCAAGCACTGTGAGGTGCGCAGGCTGGTGCCTACCCAGGGCAGGGTCAGTGCGTCAAGTGACGCGACCGTCAGGCCCTCGAACAAGTGCAGACCAAAGTGCGCACCCATGCCGGCGCGCAGCACTTTGGGCGACCACAGGGCCGCCGTGCCTTGCAAGGCCAGCACCTGGCGCACACCAAAGGCCGCGGCACTGCGCAGGATGCTGCCCACATTGCCGGCGTCCTGCACCCGGTCCAGCACGACGCTGGCCTGATCACTTTGGATGCCGGCTTGTGCCGGCAGGGCGACAACAAACCCCAGGCGCGCTGGCGATTCGAGCGCGCTGAAGGAGGCGAAAAGCTCATCGCTGAGCAGGCCCACGCGCGGTGCCGTTTCTGCCAGCGCGCGCAGCCCCGGTTGTACCCAGGCCGATTCGGAAATCAGCGCCTGGACAGGGCGCCCGCCATGCTCACGCAGGGCCGAGCACAGGTGTTCGCCCTCGAGCCAGACCTCGCCCAGGCGGCGATAGGCCGAAGGGTCGCGCGCCAGGCGGCGCAGGCGCTGCAGCAAGGGGTTGTCCCGGGAGCTGATGGCCACGGGCGCGCTCATCAGGCAACCTCCGTGCTTCGCACTGCGGTATTCGCCTTCGGGCGGCCGGGCAGGCTCATCAGGCAACCTACGTGCTTCGCACTTCGGTATTCGCCTTTCGGGCGGCCGGGCAGGCTCATGTCGTGCCTGCCGCCATTGCCGCGCGCACCGGTGCATAGCTCTTGCGGTGCAGCTCGCAGGGGCCATGCCGAACAAGGGCCGCCAGGTGTGCCGCGGTGGGATAGCCCTTGTGATTGGCAAATCCATAGAGCGGATGGGCCTCATGCATGGCTGCGCACAGGCGGTCCCGGTGCACCTTGGCCAGGATAGACGCCGCAGAGATCGCCGCCACGCTGGCATCGCCCTTGACGATGGCCGCCACGGGCATGGCCAGCAGGGGCAGCTGATTACCATCGACCAAAACGCGGTGCGGAATCAGCCGCAAGCCCTGCACGGCACGCCGCATGGCAAGCAGTGTGGCCTGCAGGATGTTGAGGCTGTCGATCTCTTCAACGCTGGCTTGGCCGATGCTGCACGCCAGGGCCTTGGCACGAATCTCATCGAACAGCTTTTCGCGTCTTTTTGGCGTTAGCGATTTTGAGTCACCCAAACCTTTGATGCGCTTCAAGTCGTCCAGGATGACCGCTGCCGCCACCACCGGCCCTGCCAGCGGGCCACGGCCGGCCTCGTCGACACCGGCCACCAGGCCAGGGCGGCCCCACTCGGGCCCGAGATGTTTAAGCGTTGAGAACTTGAGCGATGGCATCTGTGGCTCGGCGGGCGGTGTCTTGGCGCAGCTGATGATGGAGTGAGAGCAGTTGTTGATGCAAGCGCTGCTGCCGCTGGGTGTCGTCCAGCCAGGCCAGTGTTTCCCTGGCCATGGCCTCGGGTGTGGCGGCGTCCTGGATCAGCTCGGGCACGATGAACTGGCCGCTCAATATATTGGGTAGGCCAAACCAGGGCTGGTAGCTCATGCGCCGCATGCGCAGCCAGTTCAGCCAGGACACACGGTAGGTGATGACCATGGGCCGCTTGAACAATGCCGCCTCCAAAGTGGCCGTGCCGCTGGCGACCAGGCTCACATCGCAGGCCGCCAGCGCTTGCTGCGACTGGCCTTCAAGCAGCCGCAGGGCAGACAGGCCCGCATGGCTGGCCTGGGCCGCCTGCACGGCCGCCTGCAGTGCCGCATGCCATTGCGGTGCGGCGGGCAGCACGAAGACCAGGTCGCTGCGCCGCTGCTGCATCAACGCCGCCGCGGCCAGCATGCGCGGGGCGATGTGCGCAATCTCGCTGCCGCGGCTGCCGGGCAGCAGGGCCACGACCGTGGCGTCGTCGGTCAGGCCCAAGGCCTGGCGGGCAGCAGCACGGGGTGGCTCCATCGGGATGGCATCGGCCAGGGGATGGCCGACAAAACTGGCTGCAATGCCATGCCGCTGCAACAGTGCCGGCTCAAACGGAAACAGGCACAGCACATGATCGGCGGCCCGTTTGAGCTTGTGCACGCGCTCGCCGCGCCAGGCCCAGATCGAGGGGCAAATGAAGTGCAAGGTCTTCATGCCTGCGCGGCGCAAGCGCGTTTCCAGACCGAAATTGAAGTCCGGCGCGTCCACACCGATGAAGGCCGCGGGGGGATCACCCAAGAGGCGCTGGGCCAACTGCCGCCGGATGCTCAGCAGCTCGGGCAGCCTGGCCAGCGCGTCGACGTAGCCAAACACCGACAGACGTTCGTGCGGCCACCAGGCATCGAATCCTTGCGCTGCCATCAGCGGGCCACCGATGCCGACCGACTGCGCCCCAGGCCAGCGCTGCGTCACACCACGCAACAACAGCCCGGCAAGCAAGTCGCCCGAGGCTTCGCCGGCCACCATGGCCAGCCGCAATGGCAGCTCGGGCCGCACGGCCATCAGCGCACGATGCCGCGCTCGGACTTGGCCAGAAAGGCCAACATCTGGTCGATGTCCGCGGTCTCGGCCGGATCGGTACTTGAGGCGCGCATGGCATCAATGGCGGACAGGCCTGACGCCAAGCTCAAGCCCTGGCGGTACAGCAGGCGATGCATCTGCTTGACACGTGCAATGCGTTGCGCGCTGAACCCCCGCCGCCGCAAGCCTTCCTGGTTGATGCCGGTGGCCGCGGCCGGGTTGCCCGCAGCGGTGACGAAGGGCGGCAGGTCTTGCGACAGGCGGGTTTGAAAGCCCGTCATCGCATGAGCACCCACCCGCACAAACTGGTGCACGCCCGACAGGCCACCCAAGAACACCCAATCGCCCAGGTGCACATGGCCTGCCAGTTGCACCGCATTGGCCAGGATCAGGTGGCTGCCTAACTGACAGTCATGGGCGACATGCACATAGGCCATGATCCAGTTGTCATCGCCCAGGCGCGTGACGCCGGCATCTTGGGCGGTGCCGGTGTTGATGGTGACGAACTCGCGAATGGTGTTGTCGTTGCCGATCTCAAGCCGCGTGGGCTCGCCCGCGTACTTCTTGTCCTGCGGCGCGGCACCAATGGAGGCGAATTGAAAGACCTTGTTGTTGCGGCCCAGCGTGGTGTGGCCTTCGACAACGCAGTGCGCACCGATCTGGCTGCCGGCACCGATGCGCACATGCGGGCCGATCACGGCATAGGGCCCCACCTGCACGTCATCGGCCAACACGGCCTGGCCATCAACGATGGCCGTGGCATGAACTTGAGTCACCTTCAGCGCCCCATCAGCTCACTTTGCGCATGGTGCACATCAGCTCGGCCTCGACCGCTGTTTCACCGTCCACGCTGGCTCGGGTCTTGTACTTGTAGATGCCGGCCTTGACACGGTCTATGGTGGATTCGAGGATGAGTTGGTCGCCAGGCTCGACCACGCGTTTGAAGCGGGCGCCATCAATGCCCAGGAAGTACACCACCATGCTCGCGTCGGGCTGCACGTCCATGGATTCAAACGACAGCAGGGCCGAGGTCTGCGCCAGGGCTTCCAACATCAGCACCCCGGGCATGACCGGCCGATTGGGGAAATGGCCGGCGAAGAAGGGCTCATTGATGCTGACGTTTTTCAGCGCCTTGATGGACACACCCTTGTCGAACGCCAAGACCCGATCGACCAGCAGGATGGGATAGCGGTGAGGCAAGCGGCTGAGGATCCGGTGGATGTCAAACACGGCAGCGGTCATGGTTTTTTCTCAAGGGCGCGGATCCGATCGCGCAGGCTATGCAGTTGGCGCAGTGTGGCGGCGTTCTTTTCCCAGGACGCATTGTCGTCAAACGGAAACAGGCCGCTGTACTGCCCCGGCTTCAAGATCGACCGCGTGATCACGGTCGCGGCGGTGATGTGTACATGGTCCACCAGCTCAAGGTGGCCCAGGATGATGGCGCCACCACCCACGGTGCAGTGCCTGCCAATCCTGGCGCTGCCGGCGATGCCCACGCAGCCCGCAAACGCACTGTGGGCGCCGATGTGCACGTTGTGGCCGACCTGAATCAAGTTGTCGAGTTTGACGCCGTCGTCGATCACGGTGTCACCCAGCGCGCCGCGGTCAATGCAGGTGTTGGCGCCGATCTCGACATCATCGCCAATGTGCACGGCGCCGAGTTGTTCAATCTTCTCCCAGCGACCCTCATGCGGCGCAAAGCCAAAGCCATCGGCGCCGATCACCGCGCCGCTGTGCACGATGGCGCGCGCGCCAATCCGGCAGTCGTCGCCCAAGGTCACACGGGCAGCCAGGCGGCTGCCATCACCTAACCGAACATTCGCGCCGACATAGGATTGCGCACCCACCACCGCACCAGCGCCAATGCGCGCACCAGCGCCAATGAAGGCCAGCGCAGCGATGGCCACACCCGGGCCAATCTGGGCGCCAGGTTCGATCACCGCACTGCGATGGATGCCTGGCGCGGGTGCGGGCCGGTGACGCGCCGCCCACCACTGCGTCAAGCGTGCGAAATAGAGGTAGGGGTCGGCGGCCACGATGGCCGCACCGCGCGCCAGCGCCGCGTCTTTCATGGCGGGGCCGACGATGACGCAAGCGGCGCCGCTGGCAGCCAGTTGTTTGGCGTAGCGCGGGTGCGCCAGAAAGCTCAGACTGCTGCTGTCCGCTGATTCAAGTGTGGCCAGGCGCCGGATGACCAGCTCAGCATCACCGCACAGCTCGCCGCCAAGGCTGGCGACCACATCCGCAAGCCGCACCGCAGCGGGCACGGCTGCCTGCATCAGCGCGCGGCGGGCGCTGCGTTCAGGGCCTTGATCACCTTCTCGGTGATGTCCACCTTGGCACTGGCGAAGACCACATCCTGAAGAATCAGGTCGTACTTTTCGGCGTCGAAGATCTGCTTGATGACCTTGTTCGCACGCTCGACCAGGCCAGCCGTTTCCTCATTGCGGCGCTGGTTCAAATCTTCCTGAAACTCGCGGCGCTTGCGCTGGATGTCACGCTCTTGCTCGACCAGATCGCGCTGGCGGCGGTTGCGCTCGGCCTCGGGCAAAGTGGGAGCGTCCTTCTCCAGCTTGTCGGCCGCTGCTTTGAAACGCGCAGCCTGGTCGTTCAGGTCTTTGTCGCGCTTGCTGAAATCAGCCTCCATGCGCGCCAGCGCGGCCTTGGCCGGCGTGGCTTCACGCAGCACGCGCTCGCTGTTGACATAGCCAATCTTCAATTCCTGGGCCATCGCCGACTGGGCGGCCATCAGGGTCACGGCCGCCACGGCCATCGACTTGAGCAACTTGGTGATCATCAAAACGCGGTCCCGATCTGGAATTGAAAACGCTGAATTCTATCCGTGGGTTGGCTGCGCAATGGCACGCCCCAACTGAGCTTGAGCGGCCCCACCGGTGAGATCCACGACAGGCCGAAACCGGCCGAAGCACGCAGGGTCGACGGGTCAAGGCGTTCGCCTTCACGCCAGACGTTGCCCGCATCGGCAAAAGCAAAGATGCGCAGCGACTTGTCGTTGCCCGTACCAGGCACGGGAAAGTAGAGCTCGGCGTTGAGGTTAAGCCGACTGGCGCCACCAACATAGGCACCGGTCGGGTCGATGACGCCGAGCGAGCCTTGCTCGAAAACGCGCACCGAGCCCAGGCCACCGCCGTTGAAGTTCTTGAACACCGGGAAGGGGCGCCCACCCAGACCCTTGCCATAGCCCAACTCGCCATTCAGACCCAAGGTGAGCTTGCTGCCGATGGGAATGAACTGTTGGTACTGCAGGTTGGATCGCAGGTAGCGCACATCGCCAGCGATGCTCCACTCCAAATTGACGCGTTGGTAGCGGCCTGCGGTGGGCGTGAGTGCGCTGTCACGCTGATCGCGCGCCCAGCCAATGGTCAATGGCAGCGATGTGCTCTTGGGGCCGTAACGCGCGCGGTAATCGAAGTACTGGTTTGGAATGCCCGCCGTGGCGCCGATATTGGTCTGCTCCAGCCCGATGCCAAAGTAGACGGTGTCGTATTCGGTGAAAGGCACGCCAAACCGGATGGAGGCGCCCGGGTTGGTGATCTGGTACTGGTCGCCAAGGCTGTTGTAGGGCCTTGACGTTCGATAGAACAAATCAAGTGCGCGTGAGATGCCATCGACCGTGTAGTACGGGTCCACCGTGCTGAACACCAGGCTGCGGGCGTTCTTGCTGGTATTGACCTCCAGGCCCAGGTAGTTGCCCGAGCCGAAGACATTGTCTTGTTTGACCGATGCCGACAGCGCAAGCTTGTCGGCGTTTGAAAAACTCATGCCCACCTGAAGGTTGCCGGTCGGCTTTTCGGTGACATTGACCACCAGATCGACCTGATCGGGCGAGTTGGCGACCTCATTGGTCTCGACCCCCACCTCTTTGAAGTAGCCCAGGCGATCCACCCGCTCACGCGACAGCTTGATGCGTTGGCCGTCGTACCAGGACGATTCAAGTTGCCTGAATTCGCGGCGCACCACCTCGTCACGGGTGCGTGAGTTGCCGGACACATCAAGGCGCCGCACATAGACGCGGCGCTGCGGATCGGCCACCAGCGTCAATGCCACCTGGCCGGTGGCCCGGTCAATTTCGGGGCGCGACTCCACCCGAGCAAAGGCATAGCCGTAGGCACCAAATCGGTCCGTGAAGGCTTTCGTCGTGGCGGTCACGCCAGCGGCCTGGTAGGGCTGGCCGGGGCGGATGAACACCAGTTCGCGAAACTCGTCTTCCTTGCCCAGGTAGTCGCCCTGCAAGCGCACAGCGGTCACCGTGTAGGCCTGACCTTCTTGCACCGTGATGGTGATGGCGATGTCTTGCTTGTCCGGCGAAATCGTCACCTGCGTCGAGGTGATGTTGAACTCAAGGTAGCCGCGGTTCTGGTAGTAGGCACGGATCGTGTCGAGATCGGCATTGAGCTTGGCGCGCGAGTAGCGGTCATTCTTCGTGTACCACGTGAGCCAGCCGCCGCTGGTCAAATCCATCAAATCGCGCAATGTAGATTCGCTGAAGACCTTGGTGCCGAGGATGCGTATCGATGTGATCTTGGCGGCATCACCCTCGGTCATGGTGAAGGTGACGTTGACCCGGTTGCGTTCGGTCGGGGTGATGGTGGTCACCACCTCGGCGCCATACAGGCTGCGCGACAAATACTGTCGCTTGACTTCTTGCTCGGCGCGGTCCACCAGGGCGCGGTCAAAGGGCAGGCCTTCACCGATGCCCGCATCCTTCAAGGACTTGACCAACACGTCCTTGTCGAACTCCTTCAGGCCAACGAAGCTCACCGATTGAATGACCGGTCGCTCCTCGACCAGGATGATGGCCACTTTGCCTTCGAGCTCGATGCGCACGTCTTTGAACAAGCCCGTGGCAAACAAGGCGCGCAGCGCCGCAGCCGCCTTGTCATCGCTGTAGGTGTCGCCAACACGAAATGGCAGGGCAGCGAAGACGGTACCCGGGTCGGTGCGTTGCAGGCCTTCAACACGAATGTCCTCAAGCACAAAGGGCTCAACGGCTCTGGCCACCATCGGTGTGGCCACCATCGCCACGGCCATGATGGCCACGACAGGGCGAAGGAAATTCATGGGTTCAGGAGAGCTCATTCGGGTGGGGTCAGTGCAGGCCCAACAGGCGGGCCACATCGTTGAAGAGGGCCACGGACATCATCGCCAGGAGCACCGCGATGCCCCCTCGCTGCAGGCGCGCGAGCCACAGGTCCGAGACCGGGCGGCCGGTCAAGCCCTCGAAAAGATAATACATCAGGTGCCCGCCATCGAGCATGGGCAGCGGCAGCAGGTTCAGCACCCCGAGACTGACACTGACCAGAGCCAGAAATGCGAGGTAATCGACCGGTCCTTGCTTGGCTGATTGGCCCGCGTAATCGGCAATCGTCAAGGGCCCACTGAGGTTTCGAATCGAGGCTTCACCGATGAGCATGCGCCCCAACATGCGCAGGCTCAGGATCGACACTTCCCAAGTGCGCTGGGCGCCGCGCAGCAAGCCATCCACGGCGCCCAGGCGCACATTGACCATGGCCGGCGGCTGGCCAACAAAGGCGTCGATGCGGCCAACGCCGCGGTCCTTTTCAGCGACGGTGCGCGGCTTGACTTCAAGGCTGAGCGTGCGCCCAGATCGGTCCAGCTCCCAGAGCATGGATCGCCCAGGTGCACCGTCAACCGCGCCGCCACTGCTTCGTATGCGCTCACGCAGACCTTGGGCATCCTGCACGGCCACGCCGTCGACCCGCAGTACGCGGTCACCGGCGCGCAGCCCGGCGATGGCCGCAGGGCCTGCCGGTTTGACCTCGCCCAGCACCGGTTCGCTATAGGGCAAACCCAGCCCGATGCGCCTGCCCAGCTCCGCATCCATCTGCCTTGTGTCCAGGCCGTTCAACGCCAGTCTCAGCTCGCGGCGGCCTTGGCCCCTGGCATCGGTGACGGCCAACCACAGGTCTTGCGACTGCAGCGCATGTTGCGTCACTTGCCAGCGCAGATCGGTCAATGAAGCCACGTCCTGCCAAGCGCCGTCGCCTTGCCTCCAAGCGCGTACCCAATCGCCAGAACGCATGCCCGCAGCATCGGCCACGCTGCCCACCACAGGCGCGGACACGATGGCCTTGGGCTCATCGGTGCCTATCCAGTGCGCCGCGGCGTACAGCACGATGGCCAGCAGCAAATTGGCTAGCGGCCCGGCCGCGACAATGGCCGTGCGTTGCCAAAGCGTCTTGCGATTGAAGGCCTGGCCCAGCTGCGACGCCGGCACGCCACCCTCGCGTTCATCGAGCATGCGCACATAGCCTCCTAACGGCACGGTACAGACGACAAACTCGGTGTGGTTCGGTGAGGTCTGGTGGCGCCACAACACCTTGCCGAAGCCCACCGAAAAGCGCAGCACGCGCACGCCACAGGCAACCGCCACCCGATAGTGGCCGTACTCGTGCACCACGATCAGTATGGCCAGCGTGACGATGAACGCCAGGACGGTGGTGATCACAGTCTGCACTCCAGCACGACGTCGCTTGCTGCGCGACGTGCTCTGTCGTCCAGGGCGAGCAGCGCTGCCAACGCGACCGCATCCCCGGGTTCCGGGCGCACTTTGTCCACGGTCTGCGCATTGACGCGATGAATGTCGGTGAAGCGGATGCGCCGCCCAAGGAATGCCGCCACGGCAACTTCGTTGGCTGCATTGAGCACCGTGGTGCTGCCCGGCGGCGCACGCAGGGCGTCAAAGGCCAAACCCAGGCCAGGGAAGCGCGCCGCGTCCAGCGCCTCAAAAGTCAACGCACCCATGCTCAACAGATCCAGCCGGGCGGCGCCACTTGGCAATCTTTGTGGATGCGCAAGCCCGACGCTGATCGGCACCCGCATGTCGGGCGTGCCGAGCTGGGCCAGCACCGATTCATCGCGACACACCACCATGGAGTGGATGATGCTCTGCGGATGCAACACCACGCGGATTTGCTCGGGCTGAAGACCGAACAGCCAGCGCGCTTCGATCACTTCGAGCGCCTTGTTCATCATGGTGGCGGAATCCACGGAAATCTTTTGTCCCATCACCCAGTTCGGATGTGCGCAGGCCTGCTCTGGCGTGACCTGGGCCAGCTCGGCCAAGGGCATGGCCCTGAAGGGACCACCTGAGGCCGTGAGCACGATGTGATCGATGCGCTGCGGCCAATCGGCCGGGTTCTCGGGCAGGCACTGAAAAATGGCCGAATGCTCGCTGTCGATGGGCAACAGCGTTGCGCCACCTTGGCCAACTGCGTCCATGAACAATTGCCCGCCCACAACCAGCGCCTCCTTGTTGGCCAGCAGCAAGCGTTTGCCGGCACGCGCCGCGGCAAGGCAAGGGGCCAGTCCGGCAGCGCCAACAATGGCAGCCATCACCGCGTCGACTTGCGGGTGCGCCGCCAGATCGATGAGTGCTTGCGGCCCATGCAGCACTTCGGTGCGAACGCCCGCAGCGCGCAGGCGCACCTGCGCCAGTCGCGCATCGTCGGCTTTGGCCAACACGGCGTAGCTGGGACGCCAGGCCAGACACTGCGCTATTAAGGCCTCCACACGGGCATGTGCGGTCAGCGCAAACACTTCGTAGCGATCGCCGTGACGACCGATCACGTCAAGCGTGCTCACGCCAACGGAGCCTGTGCTACCCAAGATGCAGACGCGAAGCCGCTGCGTCATCACAGACCACCCAAGGCCAATGCCAAGGGCATCACCGGCAGCAGGGCATCAATGCGGTCCAGCACCCCGCCATGGCCCGGCAACAGGCCACTGGAATCCTTGGCACCCGCCGCACGCTTGATCAAAGACTCGAAGAGATCGCCCACCACGCTCATCGCACACAAGCCAAGAACGCCCAGGCCCAGGCCGAACACGCCCACGCGGGACATCAGCTGCGTGTACAGGCTGGGTCCATCCATGGTGTGCAACAGGTCCAAGGTGATCCAGCCAGCAGCCAGGGCCAGCGCCCCCAGCATCCCGCTGAAGACGCCCTCCCAACTCTTGCCCGGGCTGATGCTGGGTGCCAGCTTGCGCTTGCCGAATCGCTTGCCGCCGAAGTAAGCGGCAATGTCTGCTGCCCAAACCAAGGCCATGGCCGAAAGCAAGAAATTGACGCTCTGCACATAGGCCTGGTACATCGCCGCCCAAGCGGGTGCGAGGACCAAGACGCCTATCAACCAACGCGGCGCGGGTGCCATCTGCGCCCAGGCTTGCGGGCCTAAGCGCAAGGCAGCGCTGCCGCCGAAAATCCACAGCGCGCCAACCGCCCACCACAGCACCGCACTGTTTTGCCGTGACACCCAAAGGCACAGGCCAAAACTGGCCACGGCGACGACCACGCCAAGCGCCAGCGCCAGGGCTGAACCGGCAGCGTTGAGCCGCCCCCACTCCCACCCTGCAGCGCCGATCATCAACACGGTGATCAGCGCATAGGGCCAGGTTGAGGGTGCGGCCAGCGCCGCCACCAACACCGCCAGCAAAGCCAGGGCCGTCAGGACTCTTTGCTTGAGCATTGGCTTGGGCCCGATCAACGCGCGAGCGCCGGTTTGACATCGCCAAATCGACGCTCGCGGCCAGCAAAGGCGCGCAAGGCGGTGTCCAAAGCTGCGGCGTCGAAATCGGGCCACAGGCAATCGGTGAAGACCATCTCGGCATAGGCCAGTTGCCACAGCAGGAAGTTGCTGATGCGCATTTCACCGCCGGTGCGGATGAGCAAATCGGGGTCGGGTGCATGCGCCAAGGCCATGTGCTGGGCCAGGCTGGTTTCGTCGATTTGCTCGGCACTCAAGCCGGACGCCATGGCACGTTGGCAAGCGCGAACAATGTCCCAGCGGCCGCCATAGTTGAAGGCCACAGAAAGCGTCAGGCCGGTGTTGTTCCTGGTCAGCTCTTCGGCTTCATCCCAGGCGCGGCGCAGCTTTTCAGACACGCTCTGGCGATCGCCAATGACGAAGATGCGAACACCATCGCCTGCCAGTTTGGCCAGGTACTTGGTCACCGCCACGATGACCAGGCCCATGAGGCCAGTCACCTCCTCCTCGGGGCGCCGCCAGTTCTCTGAGGAGAACGCGTACACCGTGAGGTAGGAAATGCCACGGCTGCGGCAATCGTCAATGGTCTTGACCAGCGTATCGACACCGGCCTTGTGGCCAAAGAATCGGGGCAAGTAGCGCTTGGAGGCCCAGCGTCCGTTGCCATCCATCACGATGGCAAGGTGCCGCGGCACATGCGGCGCCGAACTTGAGTGGTCAGCCATCAATGGGCGGGCGCACAGTGCGCTGAAGTGGCCATGCGCTGGCTAGACCGCCAAGATTTCGGCTTCCTTGCCATGCACCAGCCGATCGACATCATTGATGGTGCGATCGGTGAGCTTTTGCACATCGTCTTGCGCGCGGCGCTCTTCGTCCTCGGCAATCAGCTTGTCTTTGAGCAGCTTTTTGAGTTGCTCATTGGCCTCTCGGCGCAGGTTGCGCACGGCGATCTTGCAGTCCTCGCCAGCATGACGCACCACCTTGGTCAGATCGCGTCGGCGCTCTTCGGTGAGTGCCGGCATGGGCACCCGCAGCAGATCGCCCTGCGACGATGGGTTCAAACCCAGGTCACTCTCGCGAATGGCACGCTCGATCTTCGCCGCCATGCCCTTTTCCCAGGGCTGAACGCTGATGGTGCGGGCGTCGAGCAAGGACACATTGGCGACCTGGCTGATGGGCAGCATCGAGCCGTAGTAATCAACCTGCACCTGATCGAGGATGCCTGGGTGGGCGCGGCCGGTGCGAATCTTCTGCAGGTCGCCCTTGAAGGCCTCAATCGACTTGGCCATCTTGGCCTCGGCGTTTTTCTTGATGTCGGCGGTGGTCATCTGGTCAACTCCTCAGACATGCACCAAAGTGCCTTCGTCCTCGCCGAGCACCACGCGTTTGAGCGCGCCGGGCTTGAAGATGGAGAACACTTTGAC
Organism: Ideonella sp.; assembly: GCA_043720415.1. Lineage (GTDB taxonomy): Bacteria > Pseudomonadota > Gammaproteobacteria > Burkholderiales > Burkholderiaceae_C > Pseudaquabacterium. The sequence goes on along the minus strand of JAYSSS010000040.1, from coordinate 90,094 downwards.
TGGCAATTTTTGATCGCGGCACAAGGCAAACGCGGTCGCATCCATGACCTGCAGGTTGCGCGCGATGGCCTCGTCAAAACTGAGCTCGGTATAGCGCGTGGCGCTGCTGTCTTTGTTGGGATCGGCGGTGTACACCCCGTCCACCTTGGTGGCCTTGAGCACGATCTCGGCGCCGATCTCAGCGCCGCGCAATGCGGCTGCGGTGTCGGTGGTGAAAAATGGGTTGCCAGTGCCGGCAGCGAAGACCACGACCTTGCCCTCTTCGAGGTACTGCAGGGCCTTGGGCCGCACATAGGGCTCGACCACCTGCTCAATGCTGATGGCCGACATCACACGCGCCGTGATGCCCTCCTGGCGCATGGTGTCAGCCAGGGCCAGCGCGTTCATCACGGTGGCCAGCATGCCCATGTAGTCGGCCGTGGCGCGATCCATGCCGACCGAGCCGCCGGCCACGCCACGAAAGATGTTGCCCCCGCCGATCACCACCGCCAGCTCGCAACCCAAGGCGGTGACCTCTTGCATCTCACGCACCATGCGCACGATGGTGGCGCGGTTGATGCCGTAAGCATCGCCGCCCATCAAGGCCTCACCGGAGAGCTTCAAAAGGATGCGCTTGTAGGCCGCCATGCGGTGAGGTCTCCGTCGGGTTGAAAAGGCATTGACAGTTTATCGGGCGGCGCGCGCATGGCGCGACCGGCCCCATGTCAAAGCTGGCTCATTGGCCTTTGGCGGCGGCCACTTGCGCGGCCACCTCAGCGGCGAAATCATCCACCTTCTTCTCGATGCCCTCGCCCACCACATACATGGTGAAGGCCAGAACCTGGGTCGCGGCGGCCTTGAGCATTTGCTCGACCGTTTGCTTGTCGTTCTTGACGAAGGTCTGGTTGTTCAACGACACCTCTTTCAGGAACTTCTGCACCGAGCCTTCCACCATCTTGGCCACGATCTCAGCAGGCTTGCCCGACTCCGCAGCCTTTTCGGCGGCGATGCGGCGCTCTTTCTCGACCAATTCGGCGGGCACGTCGGCCTGCGACAAGGACACTGGCTTCATCGCCGCCACATGCATGGCGACGTCCTTGGCGGCAACCGCATCGCCGTTGAATTCGACGACCACGCCGATGCGCGTGCCATGCAGGTAACTCGCCAACTTGGCACCACCAGCAAAGCGCTTGAAGCGACGAATCGCCAGGTTCTCGCCGATCTTGCCGATCAGGCCCTTGCGCACATCTTCGACCGTGGGGCCAAAACCATCTTGCGACAAAGCCAGCGCCGACAAGGCCGCAGCGTCCGTCGGATTGGCCGTGACCACCAGATCGGCGCAGTTCTTGACGAAGGCCAAGAAGGAGTCGTTCTTGGAGACAAAGTCGGTCTCGCAATTAACCTCGATCATGGCGCCCACATCACCCGAGACGGCGATGGCGACCACGCCCTCGGCGGTGATGCGCGACGCCGCCTTGCCCGCCTTGTTGCCCAATTTGACACGCAGAATTTCTTCAGCCCGCGTCATGTCGCCTTCGGCCTCGGTCAAGGCCTTTTTGCACTCCATCATCGGCGCATCGGTCTTGGCGCGCAGTTCGCCCACCATGCTTGCTGTGATTGCTGCCATTTCTTCAATCTCCAATCGTGTGTGAAAAAGGGGCTGAATCAGCCCCTCGTTCTGGAACCAGGGCGGGTGGTGTCAGGGGGCTTCGCTGACTTCCACAAACTCATCACCACCCGCTGCCGCGGCGGCCTGAACCACCTCGTTCACGGCGTTGGCCTTGCCCTCGAGCACGGCCTCGGCCACGGCGTGGGCATACAACGCCACCGCTTTGGCCGAATCGTCGTTGCCCGGGATGATGTAGTCGATGCCAATCGGCGAGTGGTTGGTGTCGACCACACCGATGACGGGGATGCCCAGCTTCTTGGCCTCGGCCACTGCGATCTTGTGATAGCCGACATCGATGACAAACATGGCATCGGGCAAGGCGCTCATGTCTTGAATGCCGCCAATGTCTTTCTCAAGCTTGGTCAGCTCGCGCTCGAACATCAGCGCTTCCTTTTTGGACAAGGTGTCCATGCCGGCTTCTTTGGTGGCCTGCATGTCTTTGAGCTTTTTCAGCGAGCCTTTGACCGTCTTGAAGTTGGTGAGCATGCCGCCCAACCAACGCTGATCCACATAGGGCTGACCCACGCGAAGGGCTTCCATGGCGATCACGTCGCGCGCCTGGCGTTTGGTGCCCACCATCAAAATGGTGCCGCGCTTGGCGGTGATCTGACGCACGAACTTCAACGCTTCCTCGAACTTGGGCAGCGTCTTCTCGAGGTTGATGATGTGGATCTTGTTGCGATGGCCGTAGATGTACGGGGCCATCTTGGGGTTCCAGAAGCGGGTTTGATGTCCGAAATGGACGCCGGCTTCCAGCATTTCACGCATGCTGACTGACATAGGGGAGCTCCGAAGGTTGGGACTAGAATCCGGCGCGAATCGCTGACGGGATTTGCCCTTGAAATTGCCGGGCTTGGCCTCGATCAGCAACACCTTTTAGATGGCCGGTTCGCGAGTGGTTTACCGCATCGTGGCGTGCCCAAAGAACAAGCCATGGACACCCTGGTAAACCCAAAGATTATAGCAGTGGGCATGCTTAGCGCCGAAGATGCTCTGGCCCGCGCCCGCGTGGTGGCTGAGGGCCCGACTTGCCAACATGTTTACCTGCGTCGCTTCGACGCCCAGGCCTTGGTTACAGCGCGTGCGGTTGACAGCGCTCGCGAAGCTGGCATTCCGCTCTCACCTCTGGCTGGAATGCCGGTGTCGATCAAGGATCTGTTCGATGTCGCCGGCTATCCCAGCACCGGCGCATCACGCTCCATGGCGGACGCCGCGCCCGCTGCCAGCGATTGCACCGTGGTGTCCAGGCTGCGCAGTGCTGGCGCGGTGCTCACCGGCCACACCAACCTCAGTGAGTTTGCTTTCTCCGGCGTGGGCATCAACCCTCACCATGGCACGCCGGTGAATGCACTCTCCGAGCCCGGCGTGGCGCGGATTCCCGGTGGCTCCAGCTCAGGTGGCGCAGTCTCTGTGGCCACGGGCGCGGCCTTTGCGGCCCTGGGGTCTGACACCGGCGGCTCGATCCGCATTCCGGCGGCCTTGCAGGGCCTGGTGGGCTTCAAGAACACGCAGCGCCTGACACCGCTCGATCGAACGATTCCACTGTCGTCTACATTGGACACGGCCTGTGCCATAACGCGAAATGTGCGCGACGCCATCTTGATGCATTCGGTGCTGGCTGCGCGCCAACCCCAGCTGCCTGGCAAACCTTTGTCGGCATTGCGGTTTGGCATCGTGCGCACCCTGATGCTTGATTCGCTGGAGCCCATCGTCGCACGCGCCTTCGAGCGCGCGCTCGCTTGCCTGCGTGAGGCTGGCGCCCGGGTCGAGGAAATTGAGCTGCCGCAAATTCATGAGCTGGCCCATCTTCAGGCGCAAGGCGGCTTTGCGGCGGCTGAGGCCTGGGCCTGGCATCGCCAGCGTTTGTCTACACGCGAATCAGCCTATGACCCGCGAGTGGCCATGCGCATCAAACGCGGCGCGGCCATCAGTGCCGCCGACTACCTCGATTTGCATCAAGCCCGCGGGCGCTGGATCGCCGGCGTGGGCCAGGCGCTGTCGGGTTTCGACGCCATGTTGTCGCCGACCGTGCCCATGGTGGCGCCGGCCATCGCGCCACTGATTGACAGCGACGAGCGCTTCTTTGCCGTGAACGGCCTGCTCCTGCGCAATCCTTCCGTGGTGAACATGCTCGATGGTTGCGCGCTCTCAATGCCCTGCCCTGCTGACGGGCCACTGCCCGTGGGGCTGATGGTGTGGGCCACGGCGCTTCGCGATGACGCTGTACTCGACGCTTGCCTGGCCATAGAAGCCGCACTGGCAACACCAGGTTCGGTCTGAACATGCGTGTGGCCGTGATTGGCGCCGGCATCGTCGGCGTCACGACCGCATATGAGCTGGCTGCGGATGGCCATGAGGTCACGGTCTTTGAGCGGCGGGCCAGCGTCGCCGAGGAGACCAGCTTTGCCAACGCGGGCGTTGTGGCCCCTGGCTATGTTTCGCCCTGGGCGGCGCCTGGTATGCCGATCAAGGTGCTCAAGCACCTCTTCAGCCGCCACAGCCCGATGCGCCTGGCGCGGCCGATGGCCCCTGGGCAGCTGCCCTGGATGTGGCGTTGGTTGCGGGCCTGCACGGCGCCTACATTTCATGCCAATCGCCAACACATGCACAGACTGGCGCGCTACAGCCAGCAGCGTCTGCACGCATTGGCGCGCGACCTGCATCTGGAATACGAGCAGGCGCGCGGCTATATGGTGCTGCTGCGCAGCCCGCAGGACTTGAAACTGGCGCGCCCTGGCCTAAAGCTGTTGGCGGAGTTGGGTGTGAACTTTCAGCTGATCGATGCGGCGAAGGCGCGGGCCTTCGAGCCTGGCCTGAACCCCGCGACGACACTGCATGCCGCCGTTCGCCTGCCTGATGACGAGGTGGGCAACTGCCGCCAGTTCGCACATGTCTTGCGCGCCGCGGCGCAGCAGTGTGGTGCCGACTTCCAATTTCAGCGCACGGTAATCTCTATCACACCAGGTCAGCGGCCTGGGTTGCGACATCACGGTGCGGGCCAGGACACTGCTGTGGTCGAGCAGGACTTCGATGCCATCGTCGTCTGTGCGGCGCTTGGCGCCACACGGCTGTTGGTGCCGCTGGGTTGTCGATTGCCATTGATGGCAGTGCATGGCTACTCCATCACCGCGCCACTGCGCCTGGTGGAAGCCCATCCGGAACTGGGGCCCAAATCCGGTGTGATGGACGAGGCCTACAAAGTTGCCATTGGCCGGCTCGGGCAGCGTGTGCGTGTGGCCGGCAGCGCGGAGCTCGGTGGCAGGCTCGAAGTGCACAACGCCGCTGCCATTCGCACGCTTTACAAGGTGCTGGACGATTGGTATCCGGGCAGCACACAGCAAGCTCAGGTGCAGCATTGGAAGGGCGCACGTCCCATGCTGCCAGATGGCCCACCAGTGATTGGCGCCAGTGGCGCGCCGGGCGTCTGGCTCAACCTGGGCCATGGCTCCAGCGGCTGGGCCCTGGCCTGCGGATCGGCGCGCGCCACGGCCGATCTGTTGGCCGGCCTCACACCCGCCATCGACATGCAAGGCCTGGGCATGGAGCGCCTGGCCTGACGGATCCGCACCGGATAGATCAGCGAATCCACTGTCGCGCCAGAGGCCACCGAACAGCCCAACTGATCTCCAAGTATGGCCGGGCCCAAGTTGCCGAACCGAGCTCGTCCAACGCGCCCTGTTTGCCCCGAGGACCGGCCACCGCGCCCTGATGCCTGGGCAGTGCCAGACAATCATAGGCATCGACCCACCTGGCAGGCCCGCTGCAGGGCCAACTGACAAGGCAATTGCGTGAACCACCCCACACCCGACATCAGGGCGGTGCTGCCATGCCAGCATGCACGGGCTTTGCATGATGTGGGTGCAACGCGTGAAATCGAGAGGCTTGCGCAGCAGGACCTGCCCGCCCACACCTTGATGCATCGCGCCGGTTGGGCAGTGGCACGGCTTTCGATGGCCCTTGCACCGCACTCACGCCGGATCTGGATTGCGGCTGGCAACGGCAACAACGGCGGCGATGGCCTGGTGGCTGCGCGCCACCTTTACCTGGCGGGCAAGTCGGTCGTGGTGACTCTTTTGGGTGACCCGAGTCGCCTTCCCGTTGACGCCGCCTGGGCCTTGGCACAGGCCACGGAAGCGGGCGTCACCATCCACTCAGGGCTGCCACCTGGTGGGCCAATAGACATCGCCATCGATGCCTTGCTGGGCATCGGTGGCAACCGTGCACCCCAAGCCGATGTCGCCATGGCCATAGACCGGCTCAATGGCGCTGGCGCGCCAATCTTGGCGGTGGACGTGCCTTCGGGCCTGAACGCCGCCACCGGCGCCTTGCTGGGCAGCCAGGCCGTGCGGGCCAGCCACTGCCTGGCGTTGCTGACCATCAAGCCAGGGCTGTTCACTGGCGCAGGGCGTGATCATGCTGGCAAGGTCTGGTTTGATCCTCTGGGCATCGACGTGGCCGCGCCTGCTACAGCGCACTTGGGCGGGCCACCCACGGTGCAAACCCGCATGCATGTGCAGCACAAGGGCAGCTTCGGTGATGTCGTGATCATTGGCGGCGCACCAGGAATGGCCGGGGCGGCCATGTTGGCTGCTGCGGCAGCGCTGACGGCAGGTGCAGGGCGAGTGTTCGTTGCCCGCCTTGATGCGCAGATGTCGCCCAGCGAGGTTCACCCCGAGTTGATGCCTCGCACCATCGCAGCGGCGACACACGCACAAGTGCTGAACCAGGCCACGGTGGTTTGTGGCTGCGGCGGCAGCATGGAGGTGCGCGATGTGCTGCCGCAGGTGTTGCGCCATGCCCTGCGATTGGTGCTCGACGCCGATGCGCTCAATGCCATTGCCGCAGATGGCGCGCTGTTGCGTGCCTTGCAGGCACGCGCCGGGCGTGACCTTCACACCATCGTCACGCCACATCCGCTCGAGGCCGCCCGACTGCTGGGCCTCAGCACCGCAGAGGTACAGGCTGACCGATTGGCCGCGGCGGACCTGCTGGCAAGCCGGCTGCGCTGCACGGCGGTGCTCAAGGGATCGGGCACGGTGGTGGCGGCACCGGGTGCAACAACGATCATCAACCCCACAGGCAACGCGCGACTGGCAAGTGGGGGAACGGGCGATGTGCTGGCGGGGTGGATGGGTGGTGTCTGGTCCCAACATCAAAACGACGCGCCTTTTGACTTGGCCGCGGGGGTGGCATGGCAACATGGTCGGGCTGCAGAGCAGGGCCCGCTGTCTGCGCCTTTGCGCGCCGCCGACTTGATCGAGGCCATGGCCAGCGGGGATGTGCAGCAGGCCACCAGAGCCACTGGCGGTGGCCCGGGTGCTTGACGCCGAGCTTCAGCGCAGCTTGCGCCCTGTCGGTGATTTGCTACCGCGCCCCGCCTTGCTTGGCACGCGCTTGCCGTCGCGAAGCGCGACGCCTTTGACACCCTTTTTCTTCACCGCCCGGTCCTGGGCCTGAATCTCTTTCAAGGCTTGGCTGGCGCTTGCGGCCTTGCGCGACGTGGCAGGAAGTTGCGTGTCGTCGATGTCCCTAACCATGCGGAAATCGATTTTTCGGCCGTCCAGATCGACCCGGCTCACCTGCACCCGAACACGCGTGCCCACGGCATAGCGCAAGCCGCTGCGCTCACCACGCAGCTCTGCACGGGCCTCGTCGAAACGAAAGTACTCACCGCCGAGCTCGGTGATGTGCACCAGGCCTTCGACATAGAGCTCATCGAGAGTGACAAAGACGCCAAAGTTGGTCACTGCACTGGCCGTGCCGGAATACTCCTCGCCCAAGTGGTCGCGCATGAAGCGGCACTTCAACCACGCCTCGACATCGCGCGAAGCCTCGTCGGCACGGCGCTCGTTGGCGCTGCAGTGCGCGCCTGCCGCCTCCCAGCGCTCTGTCTCTGGCGAGGACCTGACGGCGGCGTGCACCGTGGTCACGCCCCCCTTGGCCGGCCTTCGCAGCGCAACGGGCGCGCTGGGCTTGACCGACTCGGGCATGTTCGGGTGGTAACGCTTGCCGTGCAGCAGGGCCTTGATCACGCGGTGCACCAGCAGATCGGGATAGCGCCGGATCGGGCTGGTGAAGTGCGTGTAGGCCTCGTAAGCCAGGCCAAAGTGGCCACTGTTGCTGGCGGTGTAGATGGCCTGCTGCATCGAGCGCAAAAGCATGGCGTGAATCTGAGCCGCATCCACCCTGTCTTTGGTGGCCTGGGCAATGGCCTGCAACTCCTTGGTCTTGGGCTCATCGCTGAGTGCAAGACCAATGCCCAGACTGCGCAGGTAGGCCTGCAAGGCGACGCGCTTTTCGGGTGTTGGGCCCTCATGCACCCGATATAGCGCGGGATGCTTGTGCTGCTGGATGAAATCGGCCGCGCACACATTGGCGGCCAACATGGACTCCTCGATCAAACGGTGCGCTTCTGTGCGGGTGCGCGGCACTATCCGCTCGATGCGGCCGTTGTCATCGCAAATGATCTGCGTCTCGGTGGTCTCGAAGTCGATCGCACCGCGCGTGCCACGGCACTTCAGCAGTGCCCGGTAGACCTCGTGCAAGTCAAGCAACTGCGGCACCAGGTCGCGACGTCGATCTGCCTCCGCACCACGGGTGTTGGCCAATGCGGCAGCAACTTCGGTGTAGGTCAGGCGCGCATGCGAGCGCATCACTGCCGGAAAGAACTGGTAGGCGTGGATGTCACCGCCCTCGGTGACCAGCATGTCGCACACCATACACAGCCGCTCTTCATTCGGATTGAGTGAGCAAAGGCCGTTAGACAGCTTCTCCGGCAGCATTGGAATCACGCGGCGCGGAAAGTACACCGACGTCGCGCGCTCACTGGCATCGTCATCGATGGCATCCCCCGGTTTCACGTAGTGGCTGACATCGGCTATGGCCACCACCAGACGCCAGCCCGTGAACGCCGCCTTGCCGCGGCCCTGCTTGACGGGTTCGCAGTACACGGCGTCGTCGAAGTCGCGCGCGTCTTCGCCGTCAATGGTGACAAGGGGCACATCGGTGATGTCGATGCGCCCGCGCTTGTCAACAGCGCGGATGCGGTCAGGCAGGCTTGCCGACTGGGCCAGCGTCTTTGCTGAGAATTGGTGCGGCACCTCGAATTTTCGCACCGCAATTTCAATCTCCATGCCCGGGTCGTCGATCTCGCCCAGCACCTCTGTGATGCGGCCAACCGGCTGCGAATGCATGGAAGGCACTTCAGTCAGCTCAATGGCCACCACCTGCCCCGCAGTGGCATTGGCCGTGGCATTCTTCGGGATCAGTATGTCCTGGCCATAACGCCTGTCCTCAGGGGCGACCAGCCAGACACCGTTCTCATGCAGAAGGCGGCCGATGATGGGCGCCGTGCGGCGTTCGATGATGTCGAGCACCTTGCCTTCGGGCCGGCCTTTGCGATCCAGCCTGACAACACGCACGCGTACGCGGTCGCGATGCAAGACGGTGCGCATTTCTTGTGGCGACAGGTAGACGTCGGCCTCGTTGTCGTCACGACGGAAAAACCCGTGGCCATCGCGATGCCCCAACACGATGCCCTCATGCTCGCTCAAAAGAGTTGCCGACGCGGGTAAAGCGCTGATGTGTTGAGTTGTCTTTATGCTAGACTCCAAGACTCGTTGTTTTGCCCAGATGGCGGAATTGGTAGACGCACTAGTTTCAGGTACTAGCGCTTAGCGGCGTGGAGGTTCGAGTCCTCTTCTGGGCACCAAAATTCAAGATGGCCGACATGCGAATGTCGGCCATTTTTGTTGGTGCTGTCAAAGCTGAGTCTGCCGGGCTGGAGGCGCCCGAGTCAGGGCTGACGATCAAACCGAAAACTTCTTGGCCAGACCCTCAGGCCTCAGGTTGTCGTAGTCCTCGAAAGGCTGATGAATCCAGGGGCTGGAGGGCAACATCTCGACGTAATACTCCGGCGCGTAGCTGGAGGCACCCTTGAGCCAGATGACGGCAGTGCGCAGTTCACTGATGGATGGCGCGCCGCGCAGTCGATCCACCACGGCCTTGAGCGTGACACCCGAGTCGGCAAGGTCATCGACCAACAGCACGCGACCGGCCAATTCACCCTTGGGCATGGTGATGTACTTGGCCATGTCAAGCCGGCCCTGTATGGTGCCTGCCTCGGCGCGGTACGAGCTGGTCGACATGATGGCCAGCGGCTTGTCGAAAACGCGCGACAACACATCGCCTGGGCGCATGCCACCCCGCGCCAGGCACAGGATTTGGTCAAACTCCCAGCCTGAATTCGCCACTTTGAGCGCCAGGCGCTCAATGAGCATGTGGTACTCGTCCCAGGACACATAGAGGTGTTTGCCGTCGTCGGTGAGCATGTGTGGTTTCCTTGTGGGCCGTTCGCGGAGTGATCAGGAAGAAAGGTTCAGTGCTGCCCAAATGGATGGCGCAACACAATGGTGTGCTCGCGGTCTGGACCTGTGGAGACCATGTCGATGGGCACGCCGATGAGCACTTGAATGCGCTCGAGGTAGTGGCGCGCTTCATCCGGCAGTTGCCCCCATTCGGTGCAGCCAAAGCTGCTCTCGGCCCAGCCGGTGAAGGTCTCGAAAACGGGGACGCAGGCTGCAATGTCATCGGCGTCCAACGGCAGGATGTCGAGCCGTTCACCGGCCAGTTCGTAGCCGACGCAGACCTGGATCTCGGCCAGACCATCCAAGACATCGAGCTTGGTGATGCAAAGCCCGGACAGGCCATTGATGATGACTGAACGCCTGAGCGCGGCCACATCGAGCCATCCACAGCGACGCGCGCGCCCGGTGACGGTGCCACGCTCCTGCCCGACCGTGGACAAATGGTGGCCGATGCTGCCCGGTTGATCCATGTCAAGCTCGGTCGGAAACGGGCCGCTGCCGACACGCGTGGTGTAGGCCTTGGTGATGCCCAGCACATGGTGCAACAGCTGCGGGCCCACGCCCGCACCAGCGGCGGCATTGCCAGCCACACAGTTGCTCGAGGTCACAAAGGGGTAGGTGCCGTGATCGATGTCGAGCAAGGTGCCCTGGGCGCCTTCGAACAAAATATTTGCACCTGCACGATGGCTGTTGTGAATGCGGTAGCCGACATCGGCCAGCATCGGCTTCAACTGTTCGGCCGCTGCCATGGCATCGTCGTAGATGGGTTGGAAGGCCAGCACTTGGCCATGCAGGTAGCCCGCCAAGGCGAAGTTGTGCAGGTCCAGCAGCTCGCGTAGCTTGGTGGCAAAGCGCTCTGGGTGCTTCAGGTCCTGCACTCTCAAGGCGCGGCGCGCCACCTTGTCCTCGTAGGCCGGGCCAATGCCCTTGCCGGTGGTGCCGATCTTGCCTGTGCCTGTGGTTTCGCGCAGCGCCTCTCGGGCCTTGTCGACCTCCACATGAAAGGGCAGGATCAAGGGGCAGGATTCGCTGATGAACAGTCTGGAGCGCACCTCCACGCCCATGTCTTCGAGGCGCTTGATCTCGGCCAACAGATGGGTCGGATCGACGACCACGCCGTTGCCGATATAGCACGGCACGCCGTCGCGCATGATGCCCGACGGAATAAGCTGAAGCGCCGTCTTTCGCCCCTTGATGACCAGCGTATGGCCAGCGTTGTGACCGCCCTGGAACCGAACCACGCCCTGGGCGTGATCAGTCAACCAATCAACCACCTTGCCCTTGCCTTCGTCGCCCCATTGCGTGCCCACGACGACGACGTTGTGGCCGCTGGCGACCTTGCCTTGCACTTGACCGTTCATACTGTTTTTCATTCATTCAGGGCGGGTGCGATAGCACTCAAAGTGAGCGCATCACCCATTGATCATCTACGGCGACCAACTCGCGGTCGCAATCGAACTCGTCGCTCTCGTGCTCATGCCCAGGCAGCATGCACACCACGATCTCATCGGCCTCGCGAAGGCGCCGAATGGCCGCACGCAGAGCGCCACTCTCGCTCCAGGTGGCACGCACGGCACTTCGACGCTGGGGCAGTGCGCAGTGCGCCACCAGGGCCTTCAGATCGGTGCTGAAGCCCACCGCGGGGCGGTTTCGACCGAACACGGCGCCGACCTCGTCATAGCGGCCGCCTCGCAACAAGGCGTCTGTGGCGCCGGGCGCATAAATCGCAAACCGAGCGCCGCTGTAGTACGCGTGCCCGCCCATGTCGGCAAGGTCAAAGCCAATGCGCACATCGGTGTAGGACCTTGCCACATGTCCGGCCAGCCATTGCAAGTCATCCAAGGCCTTGCTAATGGCGGCATTGGCGGGCAGACACTGCCTTGCCTTGTCCAAAATGGTGTCATCCCCGTAGAGGCCGCACAGATCGGACAGAGCGCGGCGCGTCGCAGCAGTGAGCCCAACACTGTGCTCATCCGCACGGTCACGATCCTTGGCGGCCAGAGCAGCCACGAGGGATTCCAGGACGCCTTTGGCCAAGTCCACTTCGCCCAGAACGCCGCGCAAGATGCGCGCGTCCGAGAGGTCCAGAACCGCGCCCGCCACACCCGCGTCGCGCAATCCATCGAGCGCCAGTTCCTGCACTTCAAGATCGGCTTCCAGACCGGCATGGCCGTAGATCTCAGCGCCCAATTGCAAGGGCTCCCGCGTGGCCTGCGGGCCTTGAGGACGGGTGTGCAGCACGGGACCGCAATAGCACAGCCGCGTCACACCCTGTCGGTTTAGCAAGTGGGCATCGATGCGCGCCACCTGGGGCGTGCAGTCGGCGCGCAGGCCCAAGGTACGCCCACTGAGCTGATCCACCAACTTGAAGGTGCGCAAATCCAACTCGTGCCCGGTACCGGTGAGCAATGAGTCCAGATGCTCCAGCATGGGTGGCGACACCAACTCGAAACCGTAGCTGCGTGCCTTTTCCAGCAGGTTCTGGCGGAGTTCTTCGATGCGCCGCGCCTCAGCGGGCAGGACATCGGCAAGGTGCTCGGGCAATAGCCAAGCAGAAGACATGAAAACCACCGGGTATTGAAAGTGGCATTGTACGCGGCAGGCCCGCTACAACGCGCTACAACGCGCTGCTGCCGCGCTGACGCCTTGTGCCTAGCCGACTTGTTGAGGTGTTCAGCGCGAAAGCAGCAGGAGCGCAAGCCCCGACGCCGCGCTGATTAGACCAAGGAATCGAATTTGGCCATCGCTCATCGCGATGGCGCGCTCGAAAACACGGCGCCAGACGCTTGGGCTGAGCAGTGGCAACAGGCCCTCGATGACAAGCATCAGCGCCAAGGCGCTCAGGACAAGTTCACCCATCGATCAGAGCAGACTGGGCGAGCAGGGCTAACGCTTGACCGGCGCGACCGGTGCGGGCAAGGCGCCGCTGCCGCGCATGGCCTTGAAGAAATCGCTGGAAGGATCGACCACCATGACATCGCTGCGCAAACGGAAGCTGGCACGATAGGCCTCCAGGCTGCGATAGAACTGTGCGAACTGCGGGTCACGACCGAAGGCATCGGCATACAGAGCAGAGGCCTTGGCGTCACCGGTACCTTTGACCTTCTGCGCGTCGCGATAGGCCTCGGCGATGATCACCTCACGTTGTTTGTCGGCATCGGCGCGAATCTTCTCGCCCTCGGCAGCGCCCTGTGAACGCAACTCGTTGGCGACTTGCTTGCGCTCGGACTCCATGCGCCGATAGACCGAATCGGTGATGTCGGCCACAAAGTCGACGCGCTTGATGCGCACGTCGACGATCTCGATGCCAAAGGCCTTGGCCTCGTCGATCAGCCGATTGCGCACATCGAGCATCACCTTGTCGCGCTCGGCCGCGAGAACGCCGCTCACGGTGCGCTTGGTGATTTCTTCATTGAAGGCCGCCTGCACGATGGGGCTCAAACGCGGCTCCAGGGTGCGCATGTCCGTGCCGTTGTTGCGGATGAACTGGCGCGGCTCGGTGATGCGCCATTTGATCAGCCAGTCGATGATCAGGCTCTTTTTCTCAGCCGTGAAGATTGGGCGCGTTTCCGGGCTGTCCAGGGTCTGGACCCGCTTGTCCAGAAAGACCACGTTTTGCAGCGGTGGCGGCAGCTTCCACTTCAGGCCGGGCTCGGTGACCACCTCTTTGATCTCGCCCAGGGCATAGACCACGGCCACCTGGCGTTGATCGACCACGAACAAAGTGGACGACAAGAGCATCAGCGCAATCAGAGCGCTGGCAATGACAAATCCGATGCGATTCATTTTGTGCTCCCGCTCAACGTCCGTCGCGATCACGGCTGCGGCCGCCATCGCGTGATCGGGAATCGGTGGCACCGGTGGTGGCCGCGCTTTCAGGTACCAGTGACGACGGCGTGGGGACGGCTGTCGGCACGGCGGCGACGCCAGTGCCACCTTGTTGCTGGATCAATCGATCCAAGGGCAGATACAACAGGTTCGAGCCGCTGCGGCTATCGACCATGACCTTGCTGACATTGCTGTAGACCTGCTGCATGGTGTCGATGTACATGCGATCCCGTGTCACCTGCGGTGCTTTTTGGTACTCGGCGTAGACCGCGCGAAAGCGCTGCGCATCGCCCTCGGCCTGGGCCACCACACGCTGGCCATAGCCATCGGCTTCTTCACGCAAACGCGCCGCTGCGCCGCGGGCCTTGGGGATGACATCGCTGGCGTAGGCCTGGCCTTCATTCTTGAAGCGGTCGCGGTCAGCGCCGGCCTTGACGGCATCATTGAATGCCGCCTGCACCTGCTCAGGCACCTGAACATGTTGCACGTTGACGTTGACCACAAGGATGCCGGCCTTCAAGCGATCCAGCTGGTTCTGAATCGACTTCACCAGGTCGGTGGCGATGGCGTCGCGCTGCTCATAGAGCACCAAATCCACCTTGCTGCGCCCAACGATCTCGCGCACTGCTGACTCACTGGCCTGCTCGACCGCCTTGTCGGGATCGCGGTTCTCGAACAGATAGGCCTTGGCGTCCTTCAATCGAAATTGCACTGTGAAGCGAATGTCGATGATGTTCTCGTCCTGGGTCAGCATTGACGACTCACGCAAGCCCGTGGTCTGTGCAACCGCGTTACGGCCGACATCGACCGTGCGCAATTGCGTCACCGACACCGTCTCATTGGCCTGAAAGGGATAGGGCAGGCGCCACTGAATGCCGGCATCCACGGTGGAGCTGTAGCGCCCAAACGTGGTGATGATGGATTGCTGACCTTCCTGCACGATGAAGACCCCGCTGCCCAGCCAGACCACGGCCGTGACCAGGGCCACCAGGCCCAGGCCGATGCCGGCACTGCGTGCGTCGGGTTGCAAGCCACCGCCGCCGCTGGGCTTCGGAGCGCCAGGGCCCTCGCCTTTGCCGTTGAACATGCCGCTCAGCTTGCGGTTGAAGTCACGCCAAAGTTCATCCAGATCAGGTGGGCCGTCGTTCTTGCCGCTGGCCATCCAAAGATGGCGCCACAAGGTAGCCAATCGGCCACGTGGCGGCAATGCGTTCGGTGGTGCCTTGGTCGCTTCGCTGGGGGTGGGGGTGTGCATGCTCATCAGGGTTGGGATGGTAACGCCGGGTCAAGATCAGCGATGTCGAGCTCGCTGCGATGTGGTGCTGGGGCAGTTGGATTCAAGCCCTGCCCGCTGGCGTGTTGTGCAATCAAGTTGCGCACCAGCTCCAGACCTTGGCCATCACGCGCGCTGACAAAGACACGTGCAGTGCGCGTTCCGTCTTCGCCGCTTGTCCAATCCTGCAGCAAACGCGGGGCGGCCTCCAACTGATCCAGCTTGTTGAAGACCAACACCTGCGGCACGCTGTCGGCACCTATCTCGTGAAGCACGCGTTGCACCTCGGCCATTTGCTCGTCTCGCCTGGGGCTGGCAGCGTCAATCACGTGCAGCAGCAAGTCGGCGTCGGCCGCTTCTTGCAGCGTGGCCTCAAAGGCCTCGACCAGCTTGTGTGGCAAATCGCGAATGAAGCCTACTGTGTCGGACAGCGAAACACTCGCCCCTAGGCTTTCGAGGTACAGCGAGCGCGTGGTCGTGTCCAGGGTGGCAAACAACTGATCGGCCGCGAAAGCGCCGGCCTTGACCAAAGCGTTGAACAACGTGGATTTGCCGGCATTGGTGTAGCCCACCAATGACACGCGAAACGAGCCACTGCGCTGCCGGGCGCGACGCTGAGTGCCGCGCTGTCGCTTGACCTTGTCCAGCCTTGCGCGCAGCGTCTTGATACGCTCGGCCAGCATGCGCCGGTCCAGCTCAATTTGCGCCTCGCCGGGGCCGCCGCGATGGCCCACGCCACCACGCTGACGCTCAAGGTGCGACCAGCGCCGCACCAGCCGGGTCGACAGGTACTGCAGCCGCGCCAGCTCGACCTGCAGCTTGCCTTCGTGGCTCTTGGCGCGAAGGGCGAAAATTTCCAGAATGAGCGCGGTGCGATCAGCCACCGAAACGCCCAAATGGCGCTCCAGATTGCGCTGTTGCGCCGGTGAAAGGGCTTGATCAAACAGCACGCCATCGGCACCGTGCAGGGCCACGAGCGCCTTGATCTCATCGGCTTTGCCTGAGCCGACAAAGAGCGCGGCGTCGGGCGCACTGCGCCGGGCCACGACCCGCGCCACGACTTCGTCACCCGCCGAAATAGCCAATAAGGCCAGTTCGTCCAGAGATTCGTCGAACGCCCGGTTCTTGCCGAAATCGACGCCCACCAGGACGGCGCGCACTGCCTGCCCGGTCATCGGCGCTGGCTCAGTGGCGGCTTCGGTCCTCAAAGCGTTGACGCGAGCCGAAACCGGCCCAGGTTCATGCGTCGGATCACGCCGAGTCGTCGGCGTCTGCAGCGTGGAAGTTCACTGGCCGACCAGGAACCACTGTGGAGATGGCGTGCTTGTAAACCATCTGCGTCACCGTGTTGCGCAGCAACACCACGTATTGGTCGAAAGACTCGATCTGGCCCTGAAGCTTGATGCCGTTGACCAAATAGATCGACACGGGCACATGCTCTTTGCGCAGCAGATTGAGGAAGGGGTCTTGTAGGAGTTGCCCTTTATTTGACACGATATTCTCCGTGTTGGAAGTTCATAGACGGCGCACCTTAACACACGGCCGCTGCTGGCGGCGTGCCTTTCAACGCCGTGCCTTGTCCTCGTCGAAGGGATTCTTTGACGACCGAAACTCGATGCGCAGCGGTGTGCCAATCAGCTTGAATTGCTCACGCACCCTGCCCTCCAGATAGCGCCGATAGGTGTCGGTCACATGCTCCAGGGCATTGCCGTGGATGACCACGATGGGCGGATTCATGCCACCTTGGTGGGCGTAGCGCAGCTTGGGCCGAAAGATCCCGGCACGTTTGGGCGACTGGTGGCTGATCGCATCCTGCAACAGGCGCGTCAGCACCGGCGTGGGCATTTTCACCATGGCCGAGCTGTGGGCCTGCGAAATGGCCTTCCACAGTGGCGCAAGTCCCTGGCGTTTCAGCGCCGAGATTTTCAGCACCGGCGCAAACTTCAGAAACGCCAGCCGCTGCTCAATCGAGCGCTCGAGCAACTCGCGCTGATACGAGTCCACGGCGTCCCACTTGTTGATGGCGATCACCACCGCGCGGCCGGCCTCAAGGGCATAACCGGCAATGTGGGCGTCCTGATCACCGACGCCCAGCATGGCGTCGACCAGCAACACCACCACATTGGCGTCAGAAATCGCCTGCAAGGTCTTGACCACAGAGAACTTCTCTACCGCCTCAAACACCTTGCCCTTGCGGCGCAGACCGGCCGTGTCGATGAGCTCGAACTTTTGCCCGGCGTGCTCAAACGGCACGCTGATCGCATCACGGGTGGTGCCAGGCTGATCGAAGGCGACCAAGCGCTCCTCACCCAGCCAGGTGTTGATCAGCGTTGACTTGCCGGCATTGGGCCGGCCCGCGACGGCCAGGCGAATGGGCTTGGTTGCGTCATCGGATTCGTCTTCGGGCGCAGGCTCGGCAAATGTCTCAAGGGCGGCGTCGAGCAGACTGCGAATGCCTTGGCCATGCGCCGCAGACACAGGGTGCGGCTCACCGATGCCAAGCTCGTGAAATTCAGCCAGGCGGGGCGAATCGAGCATGCCTTCGGCCTTGTTCACCGCGAGCAGCACCTGCTTGCCGGCAGTGCGCAAGTAACGCGCGATGTCATGGTCCTGCCCGGAGACACCCATACGGGCGTCGACCACAAAGATCACGGCGTCGGCCTCGGCCACGGCCTGCTTGGTCTGCCGCGCCATCATGGCCACCACGCCCATCGGGCGATCTGGCTCGAAACCGCCGGTGTCGATGGCAATGTAGTCGTGGCCACCGTGCTTACCCTCGCCGTAGTGGCGGTCACGCGTGAGCCCAGGGAAACCGGCCACGATGGCATCGCGGCTTTTGGTCAGCCGATTGAACAATGTGGACTTGCCCACATTGGGGCGCCCAACCAGAGCGATGACGGGCTTCATCGCAGGCGCCGGCGCGGGGCCGTCACTCGGTGCGGAAGGCGAAGACGCCGCCCGAGCGCGTGGTCACCAACACCGTGCTGCCATTGACCACGGGGGTGCCCACGACAGCGGAGCCATCGGTGGCCTGGCGCTGAAGGGCCTCACCTGTCTTTCGGTCCAAGAAGTGCACCTGGCCTTCCACATCACCAAACACCACCACTTTGCCCACACTGACCGGTGCGCTCAGGCCCCGGTAGAGCAAGGTGTCGTTGTTCCATGCGGTCTCACCGGTGGCCGTACGCCAGGCGGTGATGCGATCCGTGGCATCGGCACCGAAGATCAGGTCGGCGTCGCCGCCGACGGCCTTTTGGCCACCCGCCAAACGGCTCCACTTCAACGTGGCGTTGTTGGCGCCGACGCAGCCCACAGCGGTTTGAAATGCACGTGCGCAGATGACATCGCCCAGGCGCAGCGCCGGGCCCACCAGATCATTCAGCCGCTCCACCTCGTTGGTGCCGCGCGGCGAGGTGATCGCGGTTTCCCAGCGCACTGTGCCCTTGCTCGGGTCGAGACCCACCATCACCGCGCCCTGGCCGATCACCAAGGTGTCCTTGAAGGATGTGAGCACGCCTGGCTGCGCCAAGGTGAGCGCCTCACCTGGACGCTGATAGCTCCAGATCCGCAGGCCATCCATGGCGTCGAAGGCATGCACCGTGCGATCGACACCCATCACAAACACACGCTCGCCGGCCACGAAAGGCGACGTGGTGGTGCTGGATTCCAGGCGCGAACTCCACTTGCGCTGGCCGCGATCAAAGGTCACCAGCTCGTTCTCGGCGGTGACGACCGCGGCAAATCGACCATCGCTGCCCACGCCTGCAGCCAGCTTGCTGCCGGCCTGAGCGCGCCATTGCTCACGCCCGGTGAGCAGGTCCAACGCGACCACGGTGCCATCCGAGCCGGCGACCAGCACCGCGCCATCGCGCACGGGCATGGTCAAAGGCGTGCGAACACCCTCAACACGCGCGCTCCACAGCACGGCTGCCGCCATCTTTGGCGTGATCGATGCCAGGGCCGTGGGCTTGGGCTTGTCCGCAGCGCAGCCCATCATGGCCAGAGCAAGGGCAAAGGCCAATAGGCGATGTGCTGCCGTCATCATGGCGCTGCCCCAGACGCCGCAGCTGAGGCCGCTGGCGCTGCGGACACACCCAATGCGGTGAGCTTGGCATCTATCAGGCGGCGGTATTCAATCTTCTCGTCCATCCCTTTGTACGCGGCGCTGTAGGCGGCCTTGGCCTCCTCGCGCTTGCCCTGGGCGAGCAAGACATCGCCGCGCCTGTCCAAGACCAGGGCGGCAAACGCAGGTGACTTGGCGCCGTCGAGCTGCTTGATGGCGTCGTCATACTGCTTGGCATCCAGCAGCAGAGCGGCCAGGCGCAGGCGCGCCACGCTGCGGTACTCGTCTTCCACTGCGTTGTCGGCCACCCAGGCCAGGGTTACGCGCGCTGGGTCGGTTTGACCTTTATCGAACTGCAGCTTGGCCGTGAGCAAAGCGCCTTGTTGGGCAAAGGCGGTGCGTGGATGGCGCTCGCGCAGGTCATTGAACACCTGTGCGGCCTTGGTGGCATCGCCGGACTGCACCACCACGTCAAGTGCGTCATACAGGCCGCTGGCCTTGGTGGCCTGGTCGCGCTGCCACAAGTTCCAGCCGTTCCAGCTGGCAAAGGCCAGAAGCACGGCGGTCAACACCCAGGTGATGAGGTTGCCGTACTGCTTCCAGAAGGCCTTGAGGTCGTCGAGTTGTTCCTGCTCTTGCAGGTCGAGTGGAGTCGCCATGTCGGCCGGGTCTGTGAGCTGGGGGTCGGATTATGCGTTGCGCAGGCTTTGCGCCCAATCGGCCGCACTGGCCAAGGGGGCCAGCCGCTGCGGCATGCTGGCGTCACGCAGCGCCTTGATCGTCACGCTGGCCTGGGCCAATTCATCGTCGCCAAAGACGAGGGCATAGCGCGCACCGCTGGCATCGGCGCGCTTGAATTGCGCCTTCATCGAGCCCAGACCATCTTTGCCTGCCGCATGCATGGTCACGGCCAGGCCAACGCCGCGCAGGGCTTCGATGGCCACCAGCGCCGTCGCCATGACCGCCTGGTTAGGGATGACGGCATAGGCATCGGGCACGGCTACGGGCACCTCGACCTTGCACTGGTCGAGCAGGTCGAGGACGCGCTCCACACCTATGGCCCAACCCACGGCCGGCGCGGGCTTGCCACCGATCAACTCGAACAGGCCGTCATAACGACCGCCGCCACAGATCGTGCCCTGGGCGCCCAGCAGGGGCGTCACCCACTCGAACACGGTCAGGTTGTAGTAGTCCATGCCGCGCACCAAGCGGGGGTTCACGGTATAGGGCTGGCCGACCGCCTCGAGCGCGGCGCGCAGCGCATCAAAGTGGCGCAACGAGGCCTCGCCTTGAAAGTCCAGAAGGCGCGGCGCGGCCTCCACCACCGCCTGCATCGCCGGGCTCTTGCTGTCCAGAATGCGCAGCGGATTGCTGTGCAGCCGGCGCAGGGCCTCGGCATCGAGTTGATCGCTGTGGCGCTCAAAGTGGGCCACCAGGGCCTGGCGGTGGGCCATGCGCTCATCGGGCTGGCCCAGACTGTTGATGTCCAGACGCACCCCCGTCAAGCCCAGATCGCGCCACAGCGCACGCGCCATCAAAATGACCTCGGCATCGGCGTCCGCACCAGCGCAGCCCAGTGCCTCAACGCCCACTTGATGGAACTGCCGGTAGCGCCCGCGCTGTGGGCGCTCATGGCGGAACATCGGTCCCATGTAGTACAGGCGTTTGGGGCCGTCGTACAGCATTGAGTGCTCGATGGCCGCACGCACGACACCGGCCGTGCTCTCCGGGCGAAGGGTGAGCGGGTCGCCGTTCATCGAATCGACGAAGGAGTACATCTCCTTTTCGACGATGTCGGTGACATTACCCAGGCCGCGCACGAACAAGGGCGTGGGCTCGATGATCGGGGTGCGCACATTGGCGTATCCATAGCGCCGCATCAGAGCCCGGACCTTGTCTTCAAACCACTCCCAGCGGGCCGATTGCGGCGGGAGGATGTCGTTCATGCCTTTGACGGCTTGCAGGCGTTCAGCCATGGTGGGTTCGGCCTTGCTCAAGGCCGCCAGATTG
Source organism: Ideonella sp. (assembly GCA_043720415.1). GTDB lineage: Bacteria > Pseudomonadota > Gammaproteobacteria > Burkholderiales > Burkholderiaceae_C > Pseudaquabacterium. The sequence continues at coordinate 68,906 of JAYSSS010000040.1, read as the reverse complement.
GTGTGTTCTTGTCGCGCCTAGGGCGCGACTCGTTTTCAGGCAACAGCGTCGATGCAGCGCCGCAAGCGCGCCGACATCAATGGGCTGCAGTGGCGGCACCGTAGCGGCGCTCGATGTAGCCCTCGACGACGCGGTGGAAGTCGCTGACGATGTTGTCGCCGCGCAAGGTCATGGCCTTCACGCCATCGATGAACACCGGTGCTGCTGGCGACTCGCCAGTGCCAGGCAGGCTGATGCCGATGTCGGCATGCTTGCTCTCGCCGGGACCATTGACGATGCAGCCCATCACGGCCAACTTCAGCGATTCGACACCGGGATAGCGCTCACGCCACTGCGGCATCATGGCGCGCAGATGGTCATCGATCTGCTTGGCCAGCTCTTGAAAAGTGGTGCTGGTGGTGCGTCCACATCCCGGGCACGCCGTCACGCTGGGGTTGAAGCTGCGCAGACCCAGGGACTGCAAGATCTCCAGCGCCACCACCACCTCTTGGGTACGTGCCTCGCCCGGCTGCGGCGTCAGCGACACCCGGATGGTGTCACCAATGCCCTGCTGCAGCAGCTGGCCCATGGCCACCGCCGACGCCACCGTGCCCTTGGTCGACATGCCGGCCTCGGTGAGCCCAAGGTGCAAGGCGTAGTCGCAGCGCTGCGCCAAGGCCTGGTAGACAGTGATCAGGTCCTGCACGCCACTGACCTTGCAGCTGATGATGATCTGGTTGGGGTTCATACCGAGCTCGGCCGCCCAGGTGGCCGATTGCAAGGCCGACTCGATCAAGGCCTGATACATCACCTGCTTGGCATCCCAAGGACGCTGACGTCTGGCGTTATCGTCCATCAACGACGCCAACAGCTCCTGGTCCAGACTGCCCCAGTTGACGCCAATGCGAACCACCTTGTCGTAGCGCATGGCAGCCTCAATCATCTGCGCGAACTGACGGTCACGCTTGTCGCCCTTGCCGACATTGCCGGGGTTGATACGGTATTTGGACAGCGCCTGGGCGCAATCGGGATGCTCACTCAACAGGCGGTGGCCGTTGTAGTGGAAGTCACCAATCAAGGGCACATCGATCCCCATGCGATCGAGTTGCTCGCGGATCGCCGGCACGGCATCGGCAGCCTCAGGGGTGTTCACGGTCAGGCGCACCAGCTCGGAGCCGGCCAGGGCCAGCTCCTTGACCTGTATGGCCGTGCCGATGACATCGACCGTGTCGGTGTTGGTCATCGACTGCACCCGCACCGGCGCGTCGCCGCCGATGGTGACGATCCTTGCACCCCAAACGGCACGCGCCTGGCGTGATCGGCGAGCCAAGGGATGGGCCGCGACGATGGGCAGGCCATCCTCGCTGGGGGCGGTTGTGGTGGAAGGCAAAAGGGTGGTCATGCAGGCGCACTCGGTGTAGGTGTCAGTGCAGGTCGAGCTGGGCCACGTTGTCACGCGTTGCTGCGGCCAGATCGACGAGCTTGCCGTGGCGTGACACTTCAGTGCCTCGGGCATTGCCAATGCGCAATTTCAAGGTCAAGTGTTTCTCGAAGCCGACGGTCTCACCGGCCTGCAGCAATCGCGACAGCAACAGTTGACCATTGCCATCGCTGACCTGCACCCAGGTGGCCTCGACCGCACGGATGCGCGTCAAGGCCTGGGCATCGCTGTCGGCCAGCATGGGCGACGACACACGAGCAGACTCGGCTGCGCTTGAGGCCGCGGCGATTGCGTGGGCGGCAACACTGGTGCCCGGCATCGTCGCAGCAGGCGACATTGCATTTGTGGACAGCGTAGCCGACGCTGCCGCGGGCTCCGTGATCGAGCCCCTGGCATGACCTTGGGTCGCCGTTTGCTCAGCAACATCAGCTCGCGGCGCCTCGGCACGCAGAACATCAAAGCGCGTCAAGGCCTTGAACCAGGCGGTCGGCGTGAAGGCCACGGCAGCAGCGGCCACCAGAAGCAATGTCACCAGCCAAACAATGGGATGGCGCCAAGGCTTCAAATCCGCCATCGCGATGCGACCCGGTCGGTCACGAAACGGTGCATTCAATCCGCCGTCAACGCGCTCCAGCCCCTTTGGCTGGTGGCCAGGCAATTGCGCCAGAACAGCGCTTGGGTCGATTTTCAGATTGCGGCAAACGCTCAATGCCAACGCTCTGACAAATGCGGTGTCAGGCAAAGCCTCATAGCGATCAGCCTCCAGTGCTTCGAGCTTGGCTGGTGGCACCTTCATCGAAGCCGCCAGTGCGGCAATGTGCACGCCGCGCTGCAGCCTGGCGGCCCGCAACATGGCGCCCGCGCTGCCCTTGCTCGCGGCAAATTCAGCTTCGGTGATCGATGACCGGGTATCAGTCATCGAATCGCCGGGACTCATACAACTGCGCCTCGGTTGACTGCGCAAAACGGCTTCGCAACTGTGAACCCAGCTCGCGCTCGCGCTCGCCGTTGCCCAACTTGTGTTCAATGCGCGTCGCCAGCCACAGCGTCTGCGCATTGACGTTGGGTGGCTGTGCGTTCACGCGGGCAATGTGAAAACGCGCGCGCTCAAAATCGCCGCGTCGGTACAGCACTTCAGTTAGGTTGATCGCGGTGCTGGGATTCGCTGGGTCCAGCTCATAAGCGCGAAGCAGTGAAGCCTCGGCCTGCAGCCACTGACCCGCACGGGCCTGACACAGGCCCCGAGCGCTCAAACTGCGGGCGGTACCGCGGTAGTGAAGTTGGGCAATGGCTTGGTCGAACTGCAGCAGCGACTCGGCGTAGCGCTGCGCCTGGCACAACACCCAGCCGTAGTTGTGCATGGTGTCGGCGTCTCGGGGATTGACTTGCAAGCCACGCTTAAAGCTGGCCTCGGCCAGCGGCAATTGATTCATCGCGGCGTAGACCAGACCGCGCAGGTTGTGGGCCTCGGCCAAATCAGCCTTGGCGTTGATCGACAGCTTGAGTTCGTCCAGGGCCGTCTCCAACTGGCCGCGCTCGAAGTAGGCTGCCGCCAACTCAAGGCGCACACGGGCCCGGCGCTCGGCGTCGGTCTGATCCGACTCGGTGGCCAGCTCAAGCGGCTGCGACGCATCGGCTGAGAGGTTGGCGCAAGCCTGCAGCACGAGCAGCATCATGAGCATGCCCGCCAACTTGGCCAAGCTAGCGGTCACCGCAGCCCCCTGCGGCTGGGGCTTGGGCATCCACACATTGGCCTGGCTCATGGCTGGATTTGGGCCGAGTGATGGGCAAGCGATGGGCTGCGAATCGCCGGCCGTGTCATGCGTTGCAGCACATGGGTGCGGTCGCGCACCTCGCCCGCAAGCTGCCCACAGGCGGCGTCAATGTCATCGCCACGCGTCTTGCGCACGGTGGTGACGATGCCAGCAGCTTGCAGCACGGCGGCAAACACCAGCACCTGTTCGCGCGACGAGCACTTCAGTCCCGAAGCGGGAAACGGGTTGAAAGGAATCAGATTGATCTTGCAGGCGACCGCCGGTGCGCCACTGCGGCCCGACACCAGATCGACCAAGGCTTGAGCATGTTCGACGCTGTCATTCACACTGTCGAGCATGCAGTATTCGAAGGTGATGAAGTCGCGCGGCGCCTGCGGCAGATAGGCCTTGCAAGCCTGCATCAACTCGGCCAGCGGGTACTTGCGGTTCAAGGGCACGAGCTGGTCACGCAAGGCATCTGCAGGCGCGTGCAGGGACACGGCCAAGGCCACAGGGCAGTCCCGGCCAAGGCGCTCGATCATGGGCACCACGCCCGAAGTCGACACCGTCACCCGGCGTCGAGACAGGCCATAGCCGTGGTCATCCAGCATCACCCGCAGTGCCGGCAGCAGCGCCGCATAGTTCTGCAGCGGCTCGCCCATGCCCATCATCACGACATTGGAGATGACGCGCTCACCTGCAGGCAAGGCCTGTCGCTTGCGCAACGCGTGCTCGGCCTGCCAAAGCTGAGCGACGATCTCAGCGGTGCTGAGGTTGCGGCTAAATCCTTGGTGCCCGGTCGAGCAGAATCGGCAACCCACCGCACAGCCCGCTTGGGATGACACGCACAGCGTGCCACGGTCAGATTCGGGAATGAACACGGTCTCTATGGCGTCGCCCGATCCCACATCGAACAGCCACTTGATGGTGCCGTCCGTCGAGACATGCTCGCTCAGCATGCTCAGCGGCTGAACTTGTGCATGCAAGGTCAACTTGACGCGCAAGGAGCGCGCCAGGTCGGTCATGTGCTCAAACCGCGGCTCGCCGCGCTGATGCAGCCAGCGAAACAGCTGCACCGCGCGAAAGCGCTTCTCGCCCAGGCCTTCGCAGAACGCGGTCAGCCCATCGAGATCGAAGTCGAGCAGGTTGACACGTTCCACGATGGCGGCCGTGAGGGTTCAGCGATTGAAGACGTTCATGCCCGCAAAGAAGAAGGCGATCTCGTTGGCTGCGGTTTCAGCGGCATCAGAGCCATGCACCGCATTGGCGTCGATGCTGTCGGCGAAGTCCGCGCGAATCGTGCCGTTCTCGGCCTTCTTGGGATCGGTGGCGCCCATCAGGTCACGGTTCTTGCTGATGGCGGATTCGCCTTCAAGCACCTGGATCACGACCGGGCCCGAAATCATGAATTCGACCAGGTCCTTGAAGAACGGCCTGGCCTTGTGCACGCCATAAAACGCCTCGGCTTCGCCGCGCGACAAATGCGCCATGCGTGAAGCGACGATCTTCAGGCCTGCGCCCTCGAAACGTGCATAGATCTGGCCGATCACATTCTTTGCAACCGCATCCGGTTTGATGATCGACAAGGTGCGCTCAATGGCCATGAATAACTCCTGATAACAGTGGCTTGGAAAGGTAACCCGGCATTCTATCGGGCGAACATCGCGCCGCTGCTGTGGCGATGCCGACCGACCCTGACGCTAACGCCCACCGCCACGCCGACGACCGCCGCGACCACCGCCGCCGCCGCCACCCCCACCGCCGCCACCACCGCCCCCATTGCCTTGGAACTTGCGAACGAAAGCGTCGGCACCGATGTAACCCATGGATGTCTTCATCGGGTCAGGCTGTCCACCCGGGCCACCCTCGCCGCCACGCTTGCCACGGCCATCGCCGCCGTGCGGCTTTTGCACGAAGCGTCGGTCATAGGTCTGCTCCAAGGGGTTGGGGATGGGGCCGTCCTCTGAATACTCGCGCCGCGGCTGCCGCGCTTCACGAATGGCACGTTTGTCGAAGGTTTGCTGCAGCGGGTTGGGAATCGGGCCGATGTGCTCGTCCATGCCGTCGCGCGACTCGTACGGCACAGCAGCACCGCGATCTTGCTGCCGATCTTGTGGGCGATCAGGCGGGCGACGCGGGCCACGCTGCTGGCCACGTTGCTGCCCGGACGCCGGCCCACGATCCAGCACCGGGGGCGGGGCCCGATCTGGTGCGCGATCGGGTACGCGATCGGGTGCCCGATCCGGTCCGCGTTCTGCACCGCGATCCCCGCGGCCGCGACGGCGATTGCGCCGCCCTTTGCCATCGCCTTCGCCACCCTCACCCACGGACGCCGGCCGCGCGGGCTCGGCCCGGGGCGGCGCTTGATCACGGCCAGCAGCCAGGCGGCGCAGCTCACGCACCTCATGCTCATTCAGATCAACGAACACGCCGCGCTTGAGGCCACGCGGCAGCACGACGCAGCCGTAGCGGATGCGCATCAAGCGGCTCACACCCAGGCCCACCTTGTCAAACAGTTTGCGCACCTCGCGGTTGCGGCCTTCGGTGATGACGACGCGGTACCAATGGTTCACACCCTCACCGCCGCCATCGTCAATGGACTTGAACGCGGCCCGTTGGCCTTCGATATCGACGCCCTCGAGCAGCTTGTTGCGGGCCTCGACGTCCAGCGTGCCAAGCACCCGCACGGCGTACTCGCGCTCCACGCCAAAGCGTGGGTGCATCAGCTGGTTGGCCAGGTCGCCCGAGTTGGTGAGCAAGAGCAGGCCTTCGGTATTGATGTCGAGCCGGCCCACCGATTGCCACTTGCCATGCGCCAGGCGCGGCAGGCGCCTGAAAACCGTGGGGCGGTTCTGCGGATCGTCGTGGGTCACGACCTCGCCGACGGGCTTGTGATAGGCCAACACCCGCGCCGGCGGTGGGGCGATGCGCAGCTTGACCAAACGGCCCTGCACGTGCACCTGATCACCAAATGAGATGCGCTGCCCGACGTGGGCGGGTTGCTCGTTGACCGTGACCTGGCCGTCTTCGATCAACTGCTCCATGTCGCGCCGCGAGCCAATGCCGGCCTGGGCGAGCAGCTTGTGCAGCTTGGGGGCATCGGGGTCGGCGGCGAGCACCCGTTTGGCCAGGGCGGCTTCGGTGGTTTCGTCCTGAGCCGGCGCGTCGGGCACTGCGTCGGTGACCTCGGCTGACGCGGCCTGACCCGTGTCTTGTGGCGTGTCGTCAAACGCGCCCGCCACGAGGTCAGCAAAGGTCTCGCCAATGTCTGCCCGGGGCACCATGGGCGCTGGCTGGGCCTGCCCCATTGGTGCGCCCTTGTTGGGCCCACGGCCGGGCGGGCCAACGCGCGGCGGGTCAAGACTGGCCTCGCCCGACGCGGCTTCAGCATCAATGCCTTCGCCAGGTGACATGGGCCCGGCGTCGTGCTGTGGTGCGCGGTCATCCTCACCACGCCGGCCACGCCGACGATTGCGTGATCGGCGCGGGCCTTCACCGCCTTGTGCTTCGAGCACGGGCGCGTGATCTGGCAATGCTTCGGGTGAATGTTCGGTTGAATGTTCCGGCGTGTGCTCCGGCGCCAGCTCGACCTGAACGCCTTCCAGCCCGGTCTGCACTGACACCGCCGCCAACGCGGACAGCGCAAGGGCGTCGGGGGCCACAGCATGGGCAATTGCCGGTATCGGCTCGGGCTCGGGCGCTGGTGCCACGGACACCTCTGTGGGCGTCCAAGGCCCTTCTGGGAGCACCGTTTCCAGAGACACCAACTCAGCACCCGGCTTGCGCGCACGCCGCTTCTTGGCGGCCGCGACGGGCGGCGCAGTGGCAGTGTCGTCAGCGGCAGGCAAATCAACAGGCAATGGGCCCTCGCCCGCCGGTGGCGCGACGGCTTTGCGTCGCCTGGGCTTGACCGCGCCAGCGGGTTCCTGCGCCGGCAGATCGTCGGGCATGGGAGGTTCTGTGTCGTGCTGATTCATGCTGGCATGTCGGGGTGAGAAACGGGGGAAATGGCGACGCTGGCGCTCTCTGCGTCGCTGACATTGGCGTCGGCCATATCGGCGTCGGCAATATTGGTGTCATCGAAATCGACGTCGGCGGCAGGCGCCGCGCGCTCGCCGTCTGCATCGACGGCGGCGGCCTCAGATGCAGGGCCGCCATCGTCCAGCGCAAGCACCGCTTGTGTGGCCTCAGCCCCGGCCAACAGCGAGGGTTGAAGCGCATCCAGGATCGCGGCGCTGGGCGCGCCCTCGATGGCCGGCAACTGGTCAAGACTGGCCAGGCCCAAGTCATCCAGAAACTGCCGTGTGGTGGCATACAAGGCCGGGCGGCCAGGCGCTTCGCGATAGCCAATGGCATCAATCCAGCCGCGCTCTTCAAGCTGTTTGATGATCGGGCTGCTGACGGTCACGCCGCGGATGTCCTCGATGTCGCCCCGGGTCACCGGCTGGCGATAGGCCACGATGGCCAGGGTTTCCATCGCCGCCCGCGAATACTTGGGCGCGCGCTCGGGATGCAGGCGATCCAGGTAGCTGCGCATTTCCGGGCGGCTTTGAAAGCGCCATCCCGTGGCCAGCATGACGAGCTCCACGCCGCGGCCGTCCCAGTCCAGGGTCAACTGCTCGAGCAGGCTGCGCACCGTGTCAACACCGACCTGCTCATCAAACAAACTGCACAGCTCGCGCAAGGGCAGTGGTTGCTGCGCGCAGATCAACGCGGTCTCGAGGACGCGCTTTGCATCCGAAGTGTTCATGAACCTCTGTTCAATGGGCCAGCCCATGGGCCATGGCGCTGTTGCCACTGCTTGGGTGACTGGGCTTGGTGGTGTCCCTCACCAGCGTAACGCGGCGACAAGGGTGCCAGCAGTCTGCCTGCTTGGTGCACCCTGCGGTGCTCAACGATCCTTCGCGCAGTCAGCACCTGGATCAGGTGGCGCGCCCTCCTGGGCCCTCGCAGCGAACGGGATCGAACTGCGGACATTGTAGCCACAGCGACTTTGACGCCCTGCCGCTGACGCCCTGCCGCACCTCACCCGGACCGCCAACAAACCAGCTCGCCCAGCCGATCTCATCCCGGCAGCCAGGCCTTGGCCAGATCGTCGGGCATCGGCGCCGTGAAGCCAAGCAAGCGGCCGTCACTTGGGTGGGCGAAGCTCAGCTCCGTGGCATGCAAGGCCTGGCGCTGCATGCCCAGCAAGGGCCTGCCGCCATACAGGGCGTCGCCCACCAGCGGGTGGCCGCGGTGTGCCAGGTGAACGCGGATCTGATGGGTTCGACCCGTGTGCAGTTGGCAGCGCAGCGCACTGACACCATCAGCCACCGCCAATCGAGTGACATCGGTTCGCGCCGCCTTGCCACTTCCCACCACCGCCATGCGCAATCGCGACCGCGGATCGCGCGCCAAGGGTGCGTCGATCCGAGTCTGTGCCCAAGGCACTTCGCCCATGGCCAGCGCCAGGTAAATGCGCTGCACCTTGTGCGCCGCAATGGCGCGCACCAAGGCCGTCATGGCGGGCAAGGTCTTGGCCACCACCATCAGGCCCGTGGTGTCCTTGTCGAGCCGGTGCACGATGCCCGCCCGCGGCAAGGTGCCTGCGGCCGTATGGTGGGCCAACAGGCCGTTGAGCAAGGTGCCTGACCAATGCCCCGCGGCCGGGTGCACCACCAGACCAGCCGGCTTGTTGATGACCAGCAACTGATCGTCCTCAAACACCAGGTTCAAGTGCATCGCCTCGGCATGGAAGGCCAGGCTCTGCGCCGTTGGCACAAGCTCGAGCCTGACCTGCTGCCCCACGCGCAGCTTGCGCGAGGGCAGGCGCTGCGGCACGCCATCAATGTGCACATGGCCGCGCGTGGCCAGATCCTGCAGGTGGCTGCGTGAAAACTCTGGCGCCATGCGCACCAGCAAGTGATCCAGCCGCCGCGCATGCATGTCGGCATCGACATTGACTGCGCGCGATTCCACCGCCAAGTCCTCGGCCTCATCGGCCTCGGCGCCGGCGGGCCACAGCGCGTGGGTCGGCGCCGGTGTCATCGCCTCGGCCAGCGCTTCATCAATGGGCAGGGACACTAGAATCGGCCGATCTGTTTGAACGAGAGGAAGGACGCTGAGCACGGTGTGCTGGCGTCGGCTGGACATGAGCTCATACCGAGGTCTTGGTTTGCTTGTGCTGCCTTTGGTGGCAGCCGCACTGGTGGGATGTGGGTCGACCTCAAAGGTCGACAACGACAACCCGGAGAAATTGTATGCAGACGCCAAGGACGACCTGAACAGCGGCAGTTTCGACAAGGCCATCAAGACGCTGGAACGTGTCGAGGGCCGGGCCGCTGGCACGCTGTTGGCACAGCAGGCTTTGCTTGACATGTCCTATGCCCAGTGGCGCAGTGGCGAGCGGGTGCAGGCCATCGCCACGCTGGACAGATTCGTCAAGCTCTACCCTTCCAGCCCGGCCATGGACTATGCGCTTTATCTGAAGGGCCTGGTCAATTTCAACGACAACCTGGGGATCTTCAGTTCGATCTCGCGGCAAAACCTGTCCGAACGTGATCAGCAGGCCTCGCGCGACGCCTTCCAGGCCTTCAAGCAACTGATCGAGCAGTTCCCGGATTCAAAGTACAGCGGCGATGGGCGCTTGCGCATGGACTACATCGTCAACTCGCTGGCCGAGTACGAGGTGCATGTGGCGCGCTACTACTACCGGCGCGGCGCCTATCTGGCCGCAGCCAATCGTGCCCAGCAGGCGGTGCGAGATTTTCAGCAAGCCCCGGCCGCCGAGGAAGCCCTGTACATCATGGCCACCAGCTACGACCGCCTGGGCTTGACGCCTTTGCGCGACGATGCGGACCGCGTCCTGAAGAAGAACTACCCCAGCAGCAAATTTGTCCGCGATGGCGTGCGTTTGCCGGATCGCGCCTGGTGGCAGTTCTGGTAGGCCTGCGCCGGGCCTAACGGCGGCGTCAATGCGACGCGGCCAGCACATCCAGCCAGGCCAGGGCGTCGTCCTCTGTGTCGAGCGTGCCCATGGCAGGCAAGGCTTGTCGCAGGCGCCGGCCATAGGCCATTTGGCGCAGGCGTGGGTCGGCGATCACCAGCAGGCCGCGATCGCTCTCGCTGCGAATCAAACGACCGGCCCCTTGTTTGAGTGAGATCGCGGCCTCGGCCACAAAGTAGTCGTTGAAAGCATCGCGGCCACTGCGCTCGAGCTCGCGGGTGCGCGCCTGCACCAGGGGATCGGTTGGCGGCGGAAATGGCAGCTTGTCGATGATCACGCACTGCAGCGCAGCACCCGGGATGTCTATGCCCTCCCAGAAACTCTGCGAGCCAATCAACACCGAGCCCGGCTTGCTGAGGAAATGCTCGAGCAGGCTGCGCTTGGGCTGAACACCTTGCACCAATGCCGTCAAGCCCAGACCCTGCGCCTGGCTGGCCGCCTCCAGCGCCTCGGCAATCAAGGGCAGAACACGCAATGTGGTGGTGAGCACAAAGGTGCGCCCACCCAGGCGCCCGGCCAAGCGGGCCGCCAAGGCACCCACGGCCGCAGGGTGGCCGGCCTCATTGGGTTTGGGGAAGCGCGGCGGCACCCATGTGCGCGCGTGCTTGGGATAGTCAAACGGGCTGCCCACGCGCAGCTTGCGGGCGTCTTCCAGCGCCGCAGCCTCACTGAACCAGCGCAGCTCATCCTCAGTGCCCAGCGTCGCCGAGGTGAAGATCCAGGCCCGTGCACCACTGGCGCGTTGCTCGACAAAGAGCTCGCGAATGTCCAGCGGCGATTCAATCAAGCGCGCATCGCGCGGCCCCAGGTCAATCCAGCGTACGCGCTGCTCGGGCGTTTCGCCTGCAAAGCCGTCCACCAGTTTGAGCACATCCAGCGCGCGCTCGTGCAGGCGGCCAAAGTCGGGTGACACCGGCTCCACTGGCAACAAGGCCTGCGCCACCGCGGTGACGCACTTCACCAGGGCCTCCAGCGCCGGCGCCAAACCGGCCTCGCCGCTGCGCTCTTCCCAGCGCAGGCGAATGATCCCGCGCACCTCGCGCAGCTTGCCAGCACAGGCCAGGCGCAGGTTGCGCGCCTCCGTATCCAGCGCGTTCGCCAGCTCCTGCCAGGGTGCCAGCCCGCGCGCCAGGCTCAGACCCGTGGCGAGCACATCGCGCGCCAGATCGATCAGCTGCGCACTTGACAAGGTGGTCGCCACAAACTGCAAGCCGGTCTCGACCAGTTGGTGGGCTTCATCGAACACCACCACATCAACGGTGGGCAAGAGCTCGGCCACGCCGCTGTCGCGCAAGCTCAAATCGGCAAAGAAGAGGTGGTGATTGACGACCACCAGGTCGGCCGCCATGGCCTCGCGCCGAGCGCGCACCACATGGCAATCGCGAAAGCGCGGGCACTCGCTGCCCAGGCAGTTGTCGCGCGTGGAGGTGACCAGCGGAATCACCGGCGAGCGGTCATCCAGGCCAACGATCTCGGCCAGATCTCCGGTCGCGGTGGCCGCCGCCCAGGACTCGACCCGGGCCAGGGCACGCACCGCAAAGCGATCGGGCAATGTGGCGGTTTCGCGCGCGATGGCCAGGCGATGCAGACACAAGTAGCTCGATCTGCCCTTGAGCAAAGCGATGCGCACAGGGATGCGCAAGGCCTCACGCAGGCGTGGCAGGTCGCGCATGAAGAGCTGGTCTTGCAGGCTCTTGGTGGCCGTGCTGACAATGGCACGGCGCTGCGACAACAACACCGGCACCAGGTAGGCGAAGGTCTTGCCGACACCGGTGCCTGCCTCGGCCACCAAAGTGGCGCGGTCTTCAATGGCTTGGGCAATGGCCTGGCCCAACTGCTGCTGCACATCGCGCTCGATGAAGTGCGCATCGTGATCGGCCAGCGCGCCGGCCTGGCCAAGTGCCAGGCGGGTCGCGTCAACCAATTCGCAAACTGCAGATGCGTCAGACATCAAGCGGGCTGCGGCGGATCGACCTGGGCCTGCAAGCGTGCGATCTGATCGCGCAGCATGAGCCGGCGTTTTTTCAGCCGACGCAGCCGCAGGTCATCCACAGGAGCGAGCAATGCCGCTTGATCGATCAAGCTGTCCAGATCGGCATGCTCGATGCGCAACTCGATCAACTGCCGTGGCACAGACCGTAAGTTTTCCTCGCTGTGATCATCAGGCTGCATAGCGGCCGCAGTTTATAGTCACTCGCCATGAGTGCATCAACGTCTACGGCCTACCGATTGGTCGCCGCCACCGCGCTGCACCGCGGCAACCGTGCCTATCAACAAGACCAGGTTGAGATCCTCGTGCATGGCCGCGTACAGGGTTGCCTGTTGGCAGTTTTGGCCGATGGCATGGGCGGCAAGAGCGGCGGGCGCAAAGCGTCTGATCAGGTGCTGCTCACCGCGCGTCAGTTGTTTGACCGTTATCTTCCGGCCAAGGACGACCCCGCCGAGATCATGCGCCAGTTGGTGAGCGAGTCCCACCTGATGATCAAGCTCACGGCCATCACGGCCGAGGAAGAGCCGCACAGCACGATTGCCGCGTTCATCCTCAACCCATCGCTGTCCTGCGACTTCGTGCATGCGGGCGATTCAAGGGTCTATCACTTTCGTGGCGCCGATATGGTCAGCCGCACCATGGATCACTCCTACGTGCAGCGCCTCATTGATGAAGGCAAGATCACCGACGAACAGGCCAACACCCATCCGCAGGCCAATTTGCTGACCGGTTGTTTGGGCACCCAGGCCGATCCCCCCATCACCCTGGGCCACATCGAGCGCGTGCAAGCCGGCGACACCCTGATGTGTTGCAGCGACGGCCTGTGGCACTACTTCAGCCCGCGCGAGCTGGGCGCCACCGTGCAGGCCTTGCCCCCACGTGAATCCTGTGAGCTGCTGGTGTCCAAGGCCAGGCAGCGGGCGCGTGGCAGTGGCGACAACCTGTCGCTGGCCGTCGTGCGGGTCGAAGCGCTGGCCTGAAGCCCTCACGCCACGTCGATCTGGCCCCGCCGGATCGACGGCCGATAACGCCATATCGGCGCGAGCTAGCGCACCCTGCTGGCTGCACTGGCTGCTGAAGCCGGCACAGGCAAAGGCGCGGCGGCGGGCCGCTCGCGGTCACTCGAAGCATTGCGCTTGAGCACCGCTTCACGGTGCTTGTTGACTTCGGCCTCGCGACGCTCGGCTTTGGCGCGCTTCTCAGCTGAATCTGTGGGTCGCACCGGGGCTTTGCGGGCCGTCCCGCTCGGGGCTGAAGCCGACGCTGCCGCGCGCATGCCTGGCATTGCCGATGTGCCGTCGCGCGGTGCAGCCGAATGGGTGGGTCGCGGGGGCAACGAGTGCGCGGCCACGGCCGACGCCCTTCTGGGTGCCGCTGAGGCCGCTGAGGCCGCTGAGGCCGCTGAGGGCGCTGAAGCCCCAGTGGGCGCCGCAGAAGCGCCAGCGCTTGCGCTGGCGGTGCGGGCCGCTGCCGCCAGGCTGCGGGCATCGGCGTCGGCGGCCTTGCGCGCAATGGCCTGGCTGCGAAGCGCCGCCTTGTCCCTGCGATCGGCATCGTCGAGCACCTGCTCTTGCCCCTTGAGCTGATCCAGGGCGGCGCGCCGTTCACGCTTGGCCTCGTCCACACAGGCGTTGACCGCAAAGCGCTTCTGACACTCGGCCGCTGCGGCGGCGTACTGCGCCTGCACCTGCCGGCGTTCGCGCTGGATGCGCTGCGCCTCGTCCTTCGCCAGCACTGGCAAGGCGGCGCCGCTGAGCAAGGCGCCCAGCGCCATGGCCACGCAGGCTGCAACGGTCCTGCCCATCAAGTGATCCCGGTATCGACCTCGCGCCGATCCAGCGCCAGGTAGTCCTGCGAACGCATCTCCTGCAAACGCGACACGGTGCGTGGGAATTCATGCACCAGGGGCCCTTCGGTGTAGAGCTGCTCGGCTGGCACGGCGGCCGAAAGGATCAGCTTGACCCGCCGGTCATAGAGCACGTCCACCAACAAGGTGAAGCGCCGCGCCTCGCTGGCCAGGCGCGGTGACATGGGCGGCACATCCGACAGGATCACACTGTGAAACTGCTGGGCGATTTCCAGGTAATCGTTTTGCGAGCGCGGGCCGCCGCACAGGGTGCGGAAGTCGAACCACACCACACCGCCGGCGCGGCGCAGGCTGCGCAGCTCGCGGTGCTCGATGTGCAGCACCGGGTCTTCATCGCGGGCCTCGGCCAGCTCATTGAAGGTCTGTGTCAGGGCGGCCTGCGCGGCCTCACCCAAGGGGCAGTGGTAGAGCTGCACATGCTCGAGCGTGCGCCGTCGATAGTCAACGCCGTGGTCGACGTTGATGACCTCCAGCTCGCGCTTCAAAAGCGCGATGGCGGGCAGGACCCGGTCGCGGTTGAGCCCGTTCGGATACAGGCCATCGGGGTGAAAATTCGAGGTGGTGATGATGGACACGCGGTGCGCGAACAGCGACTCCAGCAGGCGATGCAGGATCATGGCATCGGTGACATCGGAGACATGAAACTCATCGAAGCAAATCAGCCTGAAGCGCCGCGCGATGCGCTTGCCCAGCTCGGCCAAGGGGTTGGGCTGGCCTTTGAGCTCCTGCAGTTCACGGTGCACCTCGCGCATGAACTCGTGAAAGTGCAGCCGAGTCTTGCGTGTCAGCGGCACGGCCTGAAAAAAGCAATCCATCAGAAAGCTCTTGCCGCGGCCCACGCCGCCGTACATGTACACGCCGCGTGGGATGGGCGGGCGCACCAGCATCTTGGTCACAGCATTGCCGCGCCGTGATTTGTAGGCCGCCCACTCGTCCTCACAGCGCTGCAGCGCCGCCACCGCCACAATCTGCGCTGGATCGCTGGTGTAGCCCCGTTCGGCCAGGGTGAGCTGGTAAAGCTCGGTGACAGAGGGCATGCGCCGACTCAGAACGTGATCACGAAATCAAAAATTCAAGGCACGTTTGTCGACGGCCAGCGCGGCCTCCTTGGTCGCCTCGCTCAGCGACGGATGGGCATGGCAGATGCGCGCGATGTCCTCGGCCGAGGCCTTGAAGGCCATCGCCACCACGGCCTCGGCGATCAGCTCCGACGCAAACGGCCCGACGATGTGCACGCCAAGGATTTCATCACTGGCGGCATCAGCCAGGAACTTGACAAAGCCGGTGGTGTCGCCGAGCGCCCGCGCCCGGCCATTGGCCAGGAAGGGGAACTGCCCGGCCTTGTAGGCCCGGCCCTCGGCCTTGAGCTGCTGCTCGGTCTGGCCCACCCAGGCGATCTCGGGGCTGGTGTAGATGACCCAGGGCACGGTGTTGAAGTCGACATGGCCATGCTGGCCGGCGATGCGCTCGGCCACGGCCACGCCCTCTTCCTCGGCCTTGTGCGCCAGCATCGGGCCGCGCACCACATCGCCCACGGCCCAGACATTGGGCAGATTGGTCTTGCAATCGGCGTCCACGACGATGGCGCCGCGCTCATCCAGCGCCAGGCCCACGGCCTGTGCGTCCAGACCTATCGTGTTAGGAACGCGTCCAATGGAGACGATGAGGCGCTCCACCGCCAGTGTTGCTGCCTCGCCCTTGGCGTTGGTGTAGCCCACGCTCACGCCCTTCTTCGAGGTTTTGACCTCGCTGATCTTGGCGCCGAACTCGAACGTCAGGCCCTGCTTGACGAAGGCCTTGTAGGCCTCCTTGGCCACGCCTTCGTCGGCCGCGCCCAGGAAGTTGGGCAGGGCCTCGAAGATGGTGACCTCGGCCCCCAGGCGGCGCCACACCGAGCCCATCTCCAGGCCAATCACGCCAGACCCGATGACACCCAGGGTCTTGGGCACATCGCCAATGCGCAAGGCGCCGTCGTTGGACAGGATGCGTTCCTCATCAAACGGCGCGCCCGGCAGCTGCCGCGCGTTCGAGCCCGTGGCCACGATGACATGGGTGCCGGTCAAGGCTTCGCTCTTGACGCCCGTCACCTGCACCACATAGCCCGCATCGCTGGCCTGCACAAAGGAGCCGCGGCCATGAAAGAAGCTGACCTTGTTCTTCTTCAGCAGGTACAGGATGCCGTCGTTGTTTTGTTTGACCACCGTGTCCTTGCGGCCGAGCATCCTGGCCACATCGATCTTCAGGTTGGACAGGCTGATGCCGTGCTCGCCAAAGTGGTGCGAGGCGTGGTCGAAGTGCTCGGACGACTGCAGCAGCGCCTTCGATGGAATGCAGCCGACATTGGTGCAGGTGCCGCCCGGCGCGGGCCCGCCTTTGTCGTTCTTCCACTCGTCGATGCAAGCGACCTTCTTGCCCAGTTGCGCTGCCCGAATGGCGGCGATGTAGCCACCGGGGCCGCCGCCAATGACGATGACATCAAATGCTTGGCTCATCGTCGTCTCTTCAGATGTCGAACAACAGGCGCGCTGGGTCTTCCAGCGCATCCTTCATGGTCACCAGGCCGAGCACGGCCTCGCGGCCGTCGATGATGCGGTGGTCATAGGACATGGCCAGGTAATTCATCGGTCTTACAACGATCTGCCCGTTCTCCACCACGGCGCGGTCCTTGGTGGCGTGCACGCCCAGGATGGCCGATTGCGGCGGGTTGATGATGGGCGTGGACAGCATCGAGCCGAAGGTGCCGCCGTTGCTGATGGAAAAGGTGCCGCCGGTCAACTCTTCCAGACCAAGCTTGCCGTCCTTGGCCTTCTGGCCGTATTCGGCGATCTTCTTTTCGATGTCGGCAAAGCTCATCTGGTCGGCATTGCGCAGGATGGGCACGACCAGGCCGCGCGGTGAACCCACCGCAATGCCGATGTCGAAGTAGCCGTGGTAGACGATGTCGTTGCCATCAACGCTGGCATTGATCACCGGGTATTTCTTGAGCGCCGCCACCGCGGCTTTGACGAAGAAGCTCATGAAGCCGAGCTTGACGCCGTGCTCCTTTTCGAACTTCTCCTGGAACTTCTTGCGCATCTCCATCACCGGGGCCATGTTGACCTCGTTGAAGGTGGTGAGGATGGCGTTGGTGGACTGCGATTGCAGCAGGCGCTCGGCCACACGGGCGCGCAGGCGCGACATGGGCACACGTTGCTCTGGGCGCTCGCCGTAGTTGGCCATGGCAGGGGCGGCGACGCTGGGCAGGGCCCTGGGGGCAGCGACTGCCGGTGCGGCGGCGACTGCCGGTGCGGCTGCGGCGGCCGGCTTGGTGGCGGCCGGCACGGTGGCAGCCGCGGCCACGGCGCTGAGCACATCGCCCTTGGTGACGCGGCCGTCCTTGCCGCTGCCAGCCACCGAGCCGGCGGCGAGTTGGTGGTCAGCCATCAACTTGGCGGCGGCCGGCATGGCCACACCGGCCCTGCTGGCAGCGGCAGCGGCCGGCGCTGTGGCCGGGGCCGACGGCAATGCCGACGCCCCTGCCGCCGCGCCACCGGCCGAGGCCTTGCCCTCGGTATCGATGCGCGCAATCAATTGCTCTGCGACCACGGTGGCGCCATCGCCCACCACCCACTCGGCCATCACCCCGGCGGCCGGCGCCGGCACTTCGAGCACCACCTTGTCGGTTTCGACCTCGATCAGGATCTCGTCGATGGCGACGGCCTCGCCGGGCTTTTTCTTCCATTGCAGCAAGGTGGCTTCGGCCACCGATTCAGACAGCTGCGGTACTTTGACTTCTACGATGGCCATGGTGTCTTTCTTTGTTCAGTGCGGGGTGTGTGCGGGCGCTTCACTTGCTCAGCACATAGCCCTTGAGCTTGCCGAAGGCCTGCTCCAGCAGCGCTTTTTGCTGCTCCTGGTGCAGGTGGGCATAGCCCACAGCGGGTGAGGCCGAGGCGGCGCGGCCGGCATAGCCCAGCTTCTGGCCGTCCTGCATGTTTTCGTGGATGGTGTGCTGCACAAAGAACCAGGCGCCCTGGTTCTGCGGCTCGTCCTGGCACCACACCACCTCGGTGGCGTTGGCATAACGCTTGATCTCGGCGGCAAAGGCCTTGTGTGGAAACGGATAGAGCTGCTCCACCCGGATCACCGCCACATCATTCGACTTGCGCTCCTCGCGCTGCTTGACCAGGTCGTAATACACCTTGCCCGAGCAGACGATCAGGCGCTTGACCTTGTCGGCGTTGATCTGCGCGTTCTGCTCCGGAATCACCGTCTTGAACTCGCCCTTGGTGAACTCGCTCATGGGCGAGCCGGCGTCCTTGTTTCGCAGCAGCGACTTGGGCGTCATGATGACCAGGGGCTTGCGGAACATGCGCACCATCTGCCGGCGCAGCACATGGAAAATCTGGCTGGCGGAGGTGGGCTGCACGATCTGCATGTTGTTGTCGGCAGCAAGCTGCATGAAGCGCTCCAGACGCGCCGAGCTGTGCTCGGGGCCCTGGCCTTCATAGCCGTGCGGCAGCATCAAAGTGATGCCGTTGACGCGGCCCCACTTGACCTCGCCCGAGGCGATGAACTGATCGATCACCACCTGCGCGCCGTTGACGAAATCGCCGAATTGCGCCTCCCAGATCGTCAACGTGTTGGGCTCGGCGCTGGCATAGCCGTACTCGAACGCCAACACGGCCTCTTCGGACAGGATGGAATCGATGACGACGAAGGGCGCCTGGTTGTCGGCCACATGCTCCAGCGGCGTGTAGGTGCCGACATCCCACTTCTCGCGGTTCTGGTCGTGCAGCACGGCGTGGCGGTGCACAAAGGTGCCGCGGCCGCAGTCCTCGCCCGACAGGCGCACGGCATAGCCCGAGGCCACCAGCGAGGCATAGGCCAGGTGCTCGCCCATGCCCCAATCCATGTTCATCTCGCCGCGGCCCATGGTGGCGCGGTCGGCCAGCACCTTTTGCACCAGCGAGTGCACCTTGAAGGTGTCGGGGACGTGCGTCAGGCGCTCGGCCAGGCGTTTGATCTCGGCCAGGGGCAAGGCGGTGTCGGCGGCGTCGGTCCACTTCTTGCCCAGGAAGGGCGCCCAATCGACGGCGAACTTGCTCTTGAAATTGGTCAGCACCGGGTCGGACGTGTGCTTGCCGGCATCAAACGCCGCGCGCAGGTCCTTGACCATCTGGTCGGGTCCTTCGGTCGTTAGCACGCCTTGCGCCACCAGCTTGTCGCCGTAGAGCTTGCGCGTGCCGGGGTGCTGGCCGATCTTTTTGTACATCAACGGCTGCGTCAGGCTGGGCGTATCTTGCTCGTTATGGCCCAGCTTGCGGAAGCTGATGATGTCGACCACCACATCCTTCTTGAACTGCATGCGGTAATCCAGCGCAATCTGCGTGCACAGCACCACCGCCTCGGGGTCGTCGGAGTTCACGTGCAGCACGGGCGCTTCGATCATCTTCACGACATCACTGCAATACAGCGTGGAGCGCGAATCGCGCGGGTCGCTGGTGGTGAAGCCGATCTGGTTGTTGATGACCACATGCACCGTGCCGCCGGTGTAGTAGCCGCGGGTCTGCGCCAGGGCCAGCGTCTCCATCACCACGCCCTGGCCGGCAAAGGCGGCGTCACCGTGCACCAGCACCGGCAGCACCTGGTCGCC
Source organism: Ideonella sp. (assembly GCA_043720415.1). GTDB lineage: Bacteria > Pseudomonadota > Gammaproteobacteria > Burkholderiales > Burkholderiaceae_C > Pseudaquabacterium. The sequence goes on along the minus strand of JAYSSS010000040.1, from coordinate 49,252 downwards.
CAGGAGGTCGCCGCGGCGCTCCATGCGCGCCTTGACCGAGCCCTCGACCACCGGGTTGACGATTTCCAGGTGCGAGGGGTTGAAGGCCAGCGTCAGGTGCAGCGGGCCGCCCGGTGTGGTGATGTCGCTGGAAAAGCCCTGGTGGTACTTCACGTCACCCGAGGGCAGGTGCTCGGGCGCGGTGTGATCGAACTCGGCGAACAAATCCTTGGGCATCTTGCCCAGGGTGTTGACCAGCACGTTCAGGCGGCCGCGGTGCGCCATGCCGATGACCAGCTCTTGCACGCCCTTGGCGCCACTGCGCTGCACCAGCTCATCCATCGATGCAATGAAGCTCTCACTGCCCTCAAGCGAGAAACGTTTCTGGCCAACGTATTTGGTGTGCAGGTAGCGCTCCAGACCTTCCGCCGCGGTCAGGCGATCAAGGATGTGGGTCTTTTGCTCGGTCGTGAAGCTGGGCTTGCTGCGGATCGATTCCAGCCGTTCCTGCCACCAGCGCTTTTCGGCCGGGTCGGTGCAATGCATGAACTCCACGCCGACCGTGCCGCAGTAGGTTTCACGCAGCGCCTGCACGATCTCGCGCAGGCTCATGTTCTCGGCCTTGCCGAAGTAGGTGTTGGCCGCGCTGAAGGTGATGTCCATGTCGGACTCACTCAGGTCATAGAACGCCGGCTCCAGCTCGGGAATCTTCGGCCGCTCGGTGCGCTTGAGCGGGTCAAGATCGGCCCAGCGCGAGCCCAGGAAGCGATAGGCCGCAATCAGCGACTGCACATGCACCTGCTTGCGCGCCACAGCCAGGTCGGCCGAGCTGGCCTTCAGTGCAAAGGCGTTGGCCTTGGCGCGCTGGGCGAAGGACTCGACCACCGGCGCATGCGCCACATCGCGGGCCTGCGAGCCATCGGTGGCCGGCACGTTCTGCAAGTTGTCGAAGTAGGTGCGCCAGGTGTCGGGGACGCTGGCGGGGTTGTCGAGGTAGGCCTCGTAGAGCTCCTCGACATAGGGGGCGTTGCCCCCGAACAGGTAGGAGGTGGACCTGTGCTGCTGCATCATTTCTCGCTCACCTTTTACCCCGGTTTCCAGGGCTTCGATGGGTTGATCAACCTTCCGCGGCCCGGCTCGACCGGTTGGCGGATTGCGACCCGTCCTGGCACTGTTAACCCAATGCGCAAGGGGACACGAAAGGACCGTTTCACTGCAATGGGGGCGGACTTTATCACTGGGGTTTGCCCTTAATCAGGGCATGAGGCGGTGCGAAGCCGGCCTGTTCCAAGGACTGTGCTGCGCGGCCGCAAGCAGACTGCCGGGCACATGGCCAGGCAAGTCATCCACCTTCACGCACAGGCGCCACCCAAGCCAGCGCCGGGCAAGGCCTGCAATGGCTGCGGCGTGTGTTGCGCCTGGCAGCCCTGCCCTGTAGGGATGTTGATCAGCCGGCGCTGGCAAGGGCCGTGCGCCATGCTGCGTTGGAACGATGACGCGGCCCGCTACCACTGTGGGCTGTTGGCCGAAACCGCCGGGGCGCTGCCCTGGGTGCCGGCCTGGCTGCGCCGCGCGGCCACGCGACTGGCAAGGCGCTGGATTTCAGCCGGCTCGGGCTGCGACAGCGAGCTTGAAGTGGCCTCCACCGCCGCAACGCGCTGAGCGCCAGACTGCGGGCTAATCCTGTTGGGCAAGCACCATTGATGCGACTAGCATCCAGGGTTTTCCAGCTCCACAGGAGTCCCCACCATGTTTGCCAAGACCATTCTTGCCGCAGCCACGCTGCTGGCCACGGCGCTCACCCCGCTGCACGCCGCCACCCTGCGCTGGGCCGCGCAGAACGACATCCTCACGCTCGACCCGCATTCGCAAAACCACGCCACCACCAACGCCATCTTGCAGCACAGCTACGAGGGCCTGACGCGCTACAACGCCAAGTACGAGGTCGAGCCGGCGCTGGCCACCAAGTGGACGCAGATGAGCCCGACACAGGTGCGCTTTGACCTGCGCCGTGGCGTCAAATTTCATGACGGCTCGCCCTTCACCGCCGATGACGTGATCTTCTCCTTCACCCGCATCAAGCAGCCCGCGGGCACCATGGGCATCTATGTCACCGGCATCGCCGACATCAAAAAGGTAGACGACCACACGGTGGATTTCATGCTCGCCGGCCCCAACCCCATCCTGCTGCGCAACATTGGTGATTTCTTCATCATGAGCAAGGCCTGGGCCGAGAAAAACAAGACCACCAATGTGCAGGACTACAAGGCCAAGGAAGAGAACTTCGCCTCGCGCAATGTCAACGGCACAGGTGGCTACAAGATCACCGGCTGGACGCCGGACCAGCGCGTCACCATGACGCAGAACAAGGACTGGTGGGACAAGCCCACCGGCAATGTCACCGAGGTGATCTACACGCCCATCAAGTCCGATTCCACCCGCGTCGCCGCCCTGCTCTCGGGCGACGTGGACATGGTCACCGACCTGCCCACGCAAGACGTCTCGCGCCTGCGCGCTGATTCCAAGCTGGCCATCCTCGATGGCCACGAGGTGCGTACCATCTTCATCGCCTTGGACCAGTTCAACCCCGAGCTGAAGTATTCCGATGTGAAGGGCAAGAACCCCTTCAAGGACAAGCGCGTGCGCGAGGCGCTGAACATCTCGGTGGACCGCGAGGCCATCAAGCGCGTGACCATGCGAGGCCTGTCCATCCCGGCCAGCATCATGGTGGCGCCGGGTGTCAATGGCCATGCCAACGACATCGATGCCGTGGCCAAGCCCGATGCCGACAAGGCCAAGCGCCTGCTGGCCGAGGCCGGCTACCCGAATGGCTTCGAGTTCCAGCTGAACTGCCCGAACAACCGCTACGTCAACGATGAAGAGATTTGCCAAAACCTGGTGTCGATGTGGGCGCGCATTGGCGTGAAGACCCGCCTGGCCACCGAGGGCATGGCCACCTTCATCCAGAAGGTGCAGAACTTCGACACCTCGGCCTACCTGCTGGGCTGGGGCGTGGCCACCTACGATGCGCAGTATTCATTGCAGTCCCTGGTGCGCACCCGCACCAGTGGTGCCGATGGCAACTTCAACTTCGGCCGCGTGAGCGACGCCAAGGTCGACCAACTGGTCGATGCCATGAAGACCGAGACCGATGTCGCCAAGCGCAACGCCATGATCCGCGAGGCCCTGGTGCGCACCCGCGACGAGTTTTTGTACGTGCCCCTGCACCACCAGCTGCGGCCCTGGGCGATGAAGAAAAACGTCGAGACGATTCACGCCTCGGACGACCGGCCCAAGGCGAGGTTCACTTCGGTGAAGTGAGTCGGGCGCGCAGCGCTACAAGCTGCTGCGCACCGTGCGCCCGGCCTGCATCAGCAGCTTGATGCCGCGCTGCGGATTGGCCAGCATCGACAGCTCCGTGCTCGGGTCGCCCTCGACGATCAGCAGATCGGCCCAGGCGCCCGCCACCAGCTCGCCGATCTGGCCCTCCTGGCGCATCAACCGGGCGGCCACGATGGTGGCGCTTTGCAGGGTCTGCACGGCGCCCATGGCCTGCAGGCGCAGGCCGAACTCTTCGTTCTGCCGCACATGCATGTGGCCCAACAAATCGGTGCCAAAGACCACCGGCACGCCTTCACTGGCGGCGATGCGGATGGACTCGATGCCGCGTGATTTGACGAGGGCCAGCTTGGCCAGCATCTCGGCCGACCAGCCCAGGCGCTCGCCCTCATCGGCCAGCGCGGCGTAGGTGGCCAGCGTAGGTACCAAATAGGCGCCGTGGGCCTTCATCACCCGTGCCGTGGCCTCATCGATGAGGTTGCCGTGTTCGATGGAGCGCACACCGCATTGCACGGCACGCGTCACCGCCCGCGGCGAGTAGGCGTGTGCCATGGCGTAGAGGTTGGCGGCCTCGGCTTCTTCGCAGGCGGCGCGCAACTCATCCAGCGAGAACTGCGTGCCCTCCAGCGGATCGCTGGGGCTGGAGACACCACCGCCGGCCATGATCTTGATCTGGTTGGCGCCGTTGCGCACCTGCTCGCGCACCGCGCGGCGCACCTCGCCCACGCCATCGGCAATGGCGCCGATCAGGCCCAGGCCGGCGCAAGAGCAGAACATCTCACGCGTGCGCACGCCCTTGGGCCGCATGTCGGCGTGCCCACCCGTTTGCGAAATAGGAAAGCCCGCGATGAACAGCCGCGGCCCCTCAAACAGGCCGCGTTGCACCGCCTCTTGCAGGCCGAAATCGGCGCCCGCCGCATCGCGCACCGTGGTGAAACCGCGGTGCAGCATCTCGCGCAGGATCTGGCTGCTCTGGGCCGTCAGCAGCGAGGGCGCGCGCTGCGCCAGGCCGACCAAATCATGAGAGGCCGCGACCACATGCACATGGGCGTCGATCAGGCCCGGCAGCACCACACGGTCGCCGGCATCGATGACCTGGGCGCCGCCCAGCTCCACGGGTTCGGTGGTCAGCGCGGTGAGGCGCTGGCCATCGATGACGATGTTCGACAGTGGCCCGATCACGCCGCGCGGGCTGTCAAAGGGCCGGGCGTTGATGACGACTTGGCGCGACATGCTCAGCGCGCCTTCAGGCTGGCACCAACAGCCGATCACGCGCCGCCAGATATTCGCGCTTCAGGCGCGCCACCATGTCGCGCACTGGCAGCACGGCATCGACCGCGCCTATGCCCTGGCCGCAGCCCCAGATGTCCTTCCAAACCTTTTTGATCTCGCCGCCGCCGAAGTTCATCTTGCTCGGGTCGCTCTCGGGCAAGTTGGCCGGGTCCAGGCCGGCGTTGACGATGGAGCCGCGCAGGTAGTTGCCATGCACACCGGTGAAGAGGTTGCTGTAGACGATGTCGTCGCAGTTCGAGGCGACGATCATCTGCTTGTAGCCTTCCAGCGCGCGGGCTTCTTCGGTGGCGATGAAGGCCGAGCCGATGTAGGCGAAATCCGCGCCCATGGCCAGGCAGGCCAGCACGGCATTGCCATTGGCGATGGCGCCCGACAAGGCCAGCGGGCCGTCGAACCACTGGCGAATCTCTTGCACCAGGGCAAACGGGCTGGCCGTGCCGGCGTGGCCACCGGCGCCTGCGGCCACAGCGATCAGGCCATCGGCGCCCTTCTCTATCGCCTTGCGCGCGAACTTGTTGTTGATGATGTCGTGCAGCACCACGCCGCCCCAGCGGTGGGCGGCGTCATTGATGTCGGTGCGCGCGCCCAGGCTGGTGATGATGATGGGCACCTTGTACTTCTCGCACAACTGCATGTCGTGCTCCAGCCGATCACTGGTCTTGTGCACGATCTGGTTGATGGCAAAGGGCGCACTCGGCGCCTCGGGGTGGGCGCGGTCATGCGCCGCCAGGGTCTCGGTGATCTCGGCCAGCCAGTCGTCAAGCTGTGCCGCGGGGCGGGCGTTGAGTGCGGGCATGGAGCCGATGACGCCGGCCTTGCACTGCTCGATCACCAGTTTGGGGTGGCTGATGATGAACAGCGGCGAGCCGATGATGGGCAAGGGGGCGTTGGCGAGGACGGGGGGCAAGGGCACGGGCAACTCCAGGGGTGAATCAACGAATGCGGCTTGGCGCGCAGTGTGCGGGCGGCGCCGGGATCGAGCTATCGATACAGCGACAAAGGCCGGCAGGACTCAAACGCGTCAAAAGGCCTCAAGCGCCATGTCGGTGACGCTGGACGCGCCCTGCACGATGCTGTCGCGCAGGCCGGGGGTGCGCGTGAGGATGTGTTCGGCATAGAAGCGCGCGGTGGTGATCTTGGCTTGCATGAAGGCGCTGTCCACACCCGCGGCCAGTTGGTCCTCAGCCACCATCAGGGCGCGCGCCATCTGCCAGCCGGCGACCACATTGCCGGCCAGCATCAGGTAGGGCACGCTGCCGGCGTAGACCGCGTTCGGGTTGGTCCTGGACTGCTCGCAGACGAATTCCACCACCTCCAGCAGTGCGCGTCGCGCGGGCGTTAGGCGGGCGAGCATGCTGCGGCAGGCGTCGGAATTGCGCTGGCCCAGCTCGCGCTCGGTGGCCTCGATCTGTGCGGCCACGCCGCGCACCGTGGCGCCACCATCGCGCGCCGTCTTGCGCCCGACCAGGTCATTGGCCTGTATGGCCGTCGTGCCCTCGTAGATCGTCAGGATCTTGGCGTCGCGCAGGTGCTGCGCGGCACCGGTTTCCTCGATGAAGCCCATGCCGCCATGCACCTGCACGCCGGTGGAGGCCACCTCCAGGCTCATCTCGGTGGAGTAGCCCTTGATCAGCGGCACCAAAAATTCAAAGAAGGCCTGGTTTTGCTTGCGCACCGCGGCGTCCGCATGGGCATGCGCGGCGTCGCAGGCCGCGGCGGCCACCAAGGCCATGGTGCGGCAGGCCTCAGTGGTGGCGCGCATGGTCATGAGCATGCGCCGCACATCGGGGTGGTGAATGATGGCGGCCGCCGCCGAGATGGAGCCATCCACCGGCCGGCTTTGCACCCGGTCATGGGCGAATTGCACCGCCTTTTGGTAGGCGCGCTCGGCCAGCGCGATGCCCTGAATGCCCACGCCATAGCGCGCGGCATTCATCATCACGAACATGTACTCCAGGCCGCGGTTTTCCTGGCCGATCAGCTCGCCGATGGCGCCGCCGTGGTCGCCGTACTGCAGCACCGCTGTCGGGCTGGCCTTGATGCCTAACTTGTGTTCCAAGGAGACGCAGTGCACATCGTTGCGCGCGCCCAATTGGCCGTTCGCGTCGACCCTGAATTTGGGCACGATGAACAGCGAAATGCCCTTCACGCCCTCGGGCGCGCCGCTCACCCGGGCCAGCACCAGATGGACGATGTTCTCGGCCATGTCGTGCTCGCCATAGGTGATGAAGATCTTGGTGCCGAAGATGCGGTAGCTGCCATCGGGCTGGGGCTCGGCGCGGCTGCGCACCATGGACAAATCCGATCCGGCCTGGGGCTCGGTGAGGTTCATGGTGCCGGTCCAGCGGCCCTCGATCAGGCGCGGCAGGTAGAGCGCCTGTTGTGCATCGCTGCCCGCCGTGAGCAGGGCCTCGATGGCGCCATCGCTGAGCAAGGGGCACAGGGCAAAGCTGAGGTTGGCGCTGTGCAACATCTCGGTGCACGCAGCGTGGATGAGCTTGGGCAGGCCCTGGCCGCCGAACTCCGGCGGGTGCGGCAGGGCCTGCCAGCCACCCGCGCCAAATTGCGCGAAGGCCTCCTTGAATCCGGGCGTGGTGGTCACCACGCCCGCGGCCAGCGAAGCCGGGTGCTTGTCGCCCTCGGCATTGAGTGGCGCGATCACCGTCTCATTGAGCTTGGCGCATTCCTCCAGCACCGCGGTGGCGGTCTCCAGGCCGGCGTCCTCGAAGCCCGGCAGTGCCGCCACAGCAGCGATGCCGGCCAGGTGCTGCAGGTTGAAGAGCATGTCTTTGACGGGGGCGCGGTAGCTCATGGGGGGCTCCAGGTGCATGGCCAATGGCAATGCGCAGCGGGCTGCGACGTGGTGCTGGCCGAATCAACAAGGGCGCCCATGAAGGCGCCCTGGTGTCTACGAAATCACTTGATCAAAGACTGGCCACCAGCTCGGGCACGGCAGTGAACAGATCGGCCTCGAGCCCGTAATCGGCCACGCTGAAGATCGGCGCCTCGGGGTCCTTGTTGATGGCCACGATGACCTTGCTGTCCTTCATGCCGGCCAGGTGCTGAATGGCGCCACTGATGCCGCAGGCCACATACAGCTGCGGCGCGACGATCTTGCCGGTCTGGCCCACTTGCCAATCGTTGGGTGCATAACCCGCATCCACCGCGGCACGGCTGGCGCCCAGGGCAGCACCCAGCTTGTCGGCCAGGGGGGTGAGCACCTCATTGAACTTGTCGCTCGAACCCAGTGCACGGCCGCCGGAGACGATGATCTTGGCCGCCGTCAGCTCGGGCCGGTCGTTGCGCGCGATCTCGCTGCCCTTGAACACCGAGCTGCCGTTGTCGGCGACCGCGGCCACCGCGTCCACAGCCGCATTGCCGCCGCTGGCCGCAGCCGGATCGAAGCCCGTGGTGCGCACGGTGATCACCTTGGTGGCGTCGCTGCTTTGCACAGTGGCAATGGCGTTGCCGGCATAGATTGGCCGCTCGAAGGTGTCGGCGCTGATCACCTTGGTGGCATCGCTGATCTGTGCCACATCGAGCAGTGCCGCCACGCGCGGGGCGACATTCTTGCCACTGGCCGTGGCCGGGAACAGCAGGTGGCTGTAGCCGCCGGCCAGTGCCACGACCTGCGCGGCGACGTTCTCGGCCAGGCCATGCAGAAAGCCCGGCGCATCGGCATGCAGCACCTTGGCCACGCCGGCAATCGCGGCAGCGGCCTGCGCAGCAGCGCCAGCGTTGTGGCCGGCCACCAGCACATGCACCTCACCACCGCACTGCAGCGCAGCGCTGACGGTGTTCAAAGTGGCGCCCTTGAGGGTGGCATTGTTGTGTTCGGCAATTACCAGTGCAGCCATGTCAGATCACCTTCGCTTCGTTCTTCAACTTGCTCACCAGGGTGGCGACATCGGGCACCTTCACGCCGGCGCCGCGCTTGGGCGGCTCGCTGACTTTCAAGGTCTTGATGCGCGCGGCCACGTCCACCCCCAAGTCGGCCGGCTTGTAGACATCGAGCTGCTTTTTCTTGGCCTTCATGATGTTGGGCAAGGTGACGTAGCGCGGCTCGTTCAGCCGCAGGTCGGTGGTGATGATGGCCGGCAGCGAAAGGCTCAGCGTCTCCAGGCCACCATCGACCTCACGCGTGACCTGCACGCGGCCATCGACCACTTCGACCTTGCTGGCGAAGGTGGCCTGGGGCAGGCCGGCCAAGGCCGCCAGCATCTGGCCGGTCTGGTTGCAGTCGTCGTCAATGGCCTGCTTGCCCAGAATCACCAGGCCGGGCTGTTCCTTGTCCATCAAGGCCTTGAGCAGCTTGGCCACGGCCAGGGGCTGCAACTCCAGATCGGCCGGGGTCTCGACAAAGATGGCGCGGTCCGCGCCGATGGCCATAGCCGTGCGCAGGGTCTCCTGGCACTGCGTCACGCCACAGGAAACGGCGATGACCTCGGTGGCCACGCCCTTTTCCTTCAGCCGCATGGCCTCTTCGACGGCGATCTCGTCGAAGGGGTTCATGCTCATCTTGACGTTGGCAATGTCCACGCCCGTGCCATCGGACTTGACCCGCACCTTGACGTTGTAATCCACCACCCGTTTGACGGGTACCAATACCTTCATGGGAATGTTCTCCTGCGCGTTGGGGTCGCTGTTGGATGAGAGCCGGATGGTGCCCAGAGCGGGAATCGAACCCGCATGCCCTCTTTCAAAGGCGGCGGATTTTAAGTCCGCTGCGTCTACCTATTTCGCCATCCGGGCGGGGGCGCGAACCCGATGCAGCCACGCTTGCTGAGGGCCAGCCGGGTTGGAAAACAGCGCGCTGCAGTGTAACGCTGGGCATGCCATTCAAGCGCGCAGCCCGGCGCTCAGGCCGGTGTCGTCGACCCAGCAAATCGCCCGGCAAAGCCCGCGACGACCGAGGCCAGTGAGCGTCGTCTTGCCCGTGTCGACTCAAGTTTGTGCTCCACCGGCCGATGCACTGACAGGCGCACTCCCGCGCCTCACTCTGATCGGAGCGTGAATGAAACGACTTGCCTTGATGGCCACCTTGGCTGGGGCCTTCGCTGCACCGGCAATGGCCGCACCGGTGACATTGCACAACTTTGCGCTGGGCTATGAGGTCATGGACACCACCATGACCGGCATGGTTGGCGTCGGCGCCCTGATGGGTGAATACAACGGCGGCGCCAGCAACAGCTTCATCACCTTTTGCACCGATCTGTTTCAGAGCTTTTCCTGGAACGTCACCTACGGCAATTACGACGTCGTGGCCAATGGCAGTGCTCCAGGCCTGAGCTTTGGGCAGGCCGAAATGTTGGGCAAGCTGTTCACCACGGCCGGCAACATCGACACCCACGACGAATCGGTGGCCTTCCAGTTGGCGGTGTGGGAAGTCACCCACGACAGTGCGCCGGCCAGCATCCTCAGCGGCAACTTCGCGGTTGAAAGCGGCGGCACTGCGACGCAACTGACCCTGGCAGATCAGTGGCTGGCCACCGCCAGCTCGGTGAGCGCGCCCAACGCCTTTGATGTTCAGCGCCTGTACAGCCCCACGCAACAGGATTTCCTGATCGCCACGCGGCGACCCAATGATCCCGATCTGCATGTGGTTCCCGAACCGGCGAGCTTGGCCTTGGCGGGTCTGGCACTGGCCGCTTTGGCCTGGCCGCGGCGCCGATCACAGGTTTGACCTCGAGCTGCCCCTGGGCGGCGGCGCCATGCAGGCGTTGATGAAGTTTGGCCAGCGGCAGGGCTGGTCGGGGTGAGAGGATTCGAACCTCCGGCCTACTGGTCCCAAACCAGTTGCGCTACCAGGCTGCGCTACACCCCGAAGCCGGCGATTCTAGCTGGCTGCCATATGGGGCCCGGTGACGGGCTCGGCGTCGGGCTCGGCCAGCAGCAACTGACGCGACACCGCCTCGCACTGCGCGATGTGCTGATGACAGACGTACTTCAGTGCCGAAAACGTCAGCGCCGCCGACACCACCTGGCCGGCGATGGGCAGGTACTTCACGGCCTGCTGGGCGGAAATCCGCACGCCGGCAAGCTTCAAGACATGCAGCACCAGCTCGCGTGTGATGGCCCGCCCGGCGACCATGCCGCCGGTCGCGGAAAGCACTTTGTAGACGACCAGGCGGCGCTGCGGCGACAGCCGCTCCACCTGCGCCGGCGACAGCCCAAAGGCGGCGTTGATCTCGGGCAGCACGCGCATCAGCACGCCGATGTCGGTGAGCAAATCCACGCCCGGCACCGGCACCATGGCCACGCCAGCGGCGAGCAGGGCACGCTTGGTCACCAGGCGCTTGCAGCGCTGCGCCGCGCGCGCTATGGCATCCGGCGTGGCGGGTGTCACGTCAACGCCCCGCCTTGACGGCCGCGGCGCGAATGGCGCTGAGCGTGCTGCGCGTGGTGCTGACATCGGTGCTGAGCTTCAAGTGGATGAGCATGGGCGCGCCAGCGCCTAACGCCTCGATAAAGGCGACGGCGAAATCTTCGGTGCGATCCACAAAGGCCGCGCGCCAGCCAAAGGCACGGGCCATGGCGGCGAAATCCGGGTTGAACAGATCACTGCCGCTGACGCGCCCTGGGTAGTCACGCTCCTGGTGCATGCGGATGGTGCCGTAGGTGCCGTTGTCCACCACCACACTGATGAGGCGGCCGGCGCCGCGGTTGGCACCAAAACCGATGGCCGTGGCCATCTCCTGGCCGGTCATCAGGAAGTCGCCATCGCCCGCCACATTGACCACCGTGCGCTCGGGTTGCAGCAAGGCCGCGCCCACGGCAGCCGGGAAGCCATAGCCCATGGCGCCCGAGGTCGGTGCAAGCTGGGTGCGGCCATGGTGCTGCAGGCCAAAGTAGCGCAGGTAGCGGTGCAGCCAGCCGGCAAAGTTGCCCGCGCCATTGGTGTAGACGGTGTTGGCCGGCGCCAGACGCTGCACGGTCTTGATGACCACCGCCATGTCCAGCGGCTCTACCCCGGGCGCGTCGTGATTGGCTTGATAGTCGGCCTGTGCACCATCGGCCCAGGCCTTCCAAGCCACATCGCCGGCGGCCGGCGCCGGCATCCCGTGCAAGGCCTTGGCGGCACAGGCCATGGACGATTGCAGCAGCAGATCGGCGGCGTATACGCGTCCCAATTCCTCGGCGCCGGCGTGGATGTGGACGAGCCTTTGCGCGGTGCGCGGCGCCTGCAGCAAGGTGTAGCCACCTGTCGTCATCTCACCCAGGCGCACGCCCAGGGCGATGATCAGGTCCGAGTCCTTCACGCGTTGGGCCAGCTTGGGATTGAGCGCAATGCCGACATCACCGGCATACAGCGGATGGCGGTTGTCGAATGTGTCCTGGAAGCGAAAACCACAGCCCACAGGCAAGTGCCAGGCCTCGGCGAAGCCCTGCAAGGCGGTGGCTGCTTCGGCGTCCCAGCCGCTGCCCCCAGCGATGACCATCGGCCACTGCGCCGCCAACAGCATGGCGCGCAAGCTGTCCAGCGCGGCCGGCTCGGGCCAGGCCCGTACCGGGTTGACGCGCGGCAGCACAGGCGCTGCGGTGGCGGTGGCCAGCATGTCCTCAGGCAACACCAGCACCACCGGGCCGGGGCGGCCCTGCATCGCGGTGTGAAACGCACGCGAGACGTACTCGGGCAGCCGATCGGCGTCCTGCACCTCGGCCACCCACTTGGCCATGCCGAGGGTGCCGGGGCCGAACATGTGGCGATAGTCCAGCTCTTGAAAAGCCTCGCGGTCGCGTTGATCGCTGGCCACCTGGCCCACAAACAGGATCAGCGGGGTGGAGTCCTGAAACGCCGTATGCACCCCGATGCTGGCATTGGTGGCGCCAGGGCCACGCGTCACAAAACAGACGCCTGGCCGGCCACTGAGCTTGCCCTGGGCCTCGGCCATGAAGGCCGCGCCGCCCTCTTGCCGGCAGGCAATGAAGCGAATCTGGTCGCGGTGCTGATGAAAGCCATCAAGTGCGGCCAGATAGCTCTCGCCGGGCACACCAAAACAGGTCTCGACGCCTTGGGCGATCAAGGCTTCAACCAGCGCGTGGCCGGCGGGGCGGGAACTCATGGTGGGCACTCCAACAGGGATGGGGAAACGAGGCAGACTGGCTCGATGCCAGTCGGATTATGCGAAGCCGGGCGGGCCGCTCAGACTGGCACCAAAGCCGTGCGCCGCACCTTGCGCACATTGAAGGCATTGGCGATGAGCACCAGGTAAAGACACGACAAGGCCAGCCACACGCTGCTCCAGGCCTGGCGGTCCATCAAGCCCCCGATCACCAGGGGTGTGAGCGCCTGGCCGATGTCCAGCCCGGAATAGACAACGCCGTAGACGCGGCCCGTGCTGTTGTCCGGTGTCGATTGCTTGACCAGGAGATCGCGCGACGGCCCCGACATGCCCGAGGCCAGGCCCATGGCGCCAAACAGCAGGGGCACGGCCAAGGCCGGCAGCGACAGGTAGCCCACCGCCAGCGCCACCCCCGCGGCGACCACCAGGGCCGCAGCGATGACGCGTTCGCAGCGCGCCGGGTCGGTGGCCAAGAAGCCGCCAGCGACGGCACCACAGGCGCTGCACACCATGTAGACACTCAGGCACACAGCGACCCAATGGTTAGGTACCGCATGCAGTTGGCGCGCAGCTTCGGGCGCGAAGGCCTGGATGATGGACAAGGCACCCGCGTAAAAAAAGAAGAATGCAAAACACATCCACACCGCCGGGATATGCAAGAAATCGTAGGACCCAGGCGTGACCAGACCGGTCCTGGTGGTCGACTCGGCCGGCGCCAGCACAGCGGCCGCTGCTGGCAGGGTCAATCGCGAACGCTTCAAGACCAGCAGTGCCAGCACGGCAAACGCCATGAAGGAGGCGCACACCAGTGCCACGCGCCATGAGCTGGCCAGCGTGATGGGCACCAGCACGGCCGGCGCCAGAGCCCAACCCAGGCTGCCGGTGATGCCGTGCACGCTGTAGGCATGGCCCAGCCTGGCCTTGCCGATCTTGCGGTTGATCAAGGTGTAGTCCACCGGATGAAACACGCCGTTGCCGCAGCCCGCCACCACCGCGCACAGCATCAATGCCATATAGCTCTGACTGGCCGCGAAGCCCAAGGCGGACGCTCCCAGCAAGGTCAAGCCGGCGTACAGGATGGGCCGAGGGCCATAGCGATCCACCCAAAAACCCGAAAGCGTCTGCACGACGCACGAGGTGACGAAAAACACCGTCAGCAGCATGCCGAGCTCGGTGTAGCTGACGGCAAAGGCGTCCTTCAGCCAAGGGAACAGTGGCGGCAGCAGCAACTGGTTGAAGTGGCTGATGGCATGCGCCAGGCCCACCAGGCCGATGGTTGCCGCGTCGTCGCGCCAGGGTTTTGCCGGCAAGGCGGCTGTGTTCATGGCATTGAGAGGGCGCGCATGGGGCCATGGTACGCAAGTCCACCATTGCGCCGTGCCACGGCCTGCCGCGATCCATCCGAACGGCGGCCATCTCACAAGGACCGGCCGGTCTGCAGTGAGTCAAAACCGCACATTCGATGCGCTGGACCCACCGTGATACTGCAGCGCCGGCTACATCGTGAAACGCGACGCGGCCGCGCCAGACCTACATTGACAGCTTGCGCCCATGGGAGAACTTGATGCTGACCAGCCTGTTCGGTGAATTTGGCCCACGCCGCCTGCCTTCAGAGCCCGCGCACGACGCGGCCGTCGTGGCCGAGGTCGATGACCTGGATGTCATCGTCGACTCGGATGCGGCAAAGGGCATGCGCCAGCACTTCGGTACGACACGCTCGGACCTGAACCAATCCAGCTCCATGATCACCCTGCTCGATCCCTCGGGGATTTGGGCGCCACAGGTGATCCGCGCACTGTCGGAGGCTGGCGGCCAGCGCGTCGAGCGTCTGAATCTGCGTGAACGCGGCACGCTGCGAACCCTGGCGGTGATCGAGCGTACCAACGTGCCGCGATTGACGGACGGGCCACTCAAGGTCTACCACGCCGAAGTTCGCGCCACCGACGGTGGCCCACCGGTGCTGGCCGAAGCCCTGGCCGAAAGCAGCCATCTCACGGCGGTGATCGTCGGCGCCATGGCGCCCCATGCCGTCACCGGCTTGCTGCGCAATCTGCTGCATGCCACACGCCAACCTGAATGGCACTGCCCATGGCTGGTGTTCATCCTGCCGCCGGGATCCAACGCCATGCGTCAGCGCATCCTGGAGCAAGATTGGCCCGCCGGGGTTCGCACGGCGGCCATGTCAGAGTCGCTGACAGGTCCGGCATCGGTGTGGAACTCCGTGCTCACGGCTTGGGAGGTCGCGTCCAGAACCGACGACCGACCCAGCGTGACAGCGCCAAACGCCAGTGAACTGGCGCCCCCGCAGTGGCTGTCCCACGCGCTGGCTTCGGTGGCCCGCACCGAAGGTGTGCTGGCCTGCGGCGTTGTCGATCTGGATGGCGGCGACCTGCTGGCTTTTGATGCGGCGCCGCCTTTGCACCCCGACCTGCAGCGCCTGGCCTACGCGGTATCGGCTGCACGCCGTGCCCACCGTGCCGCTGGCGGCCCCGATCTGGCCTCACCCGATGAGATTTTGGTCTCCATGGGCGTGCGCCAAGGTTTGTTGCGGCCGCTGGTGCACAGCCATGCCCTGGGCTTTGTCGCCCTGCTCGAGCGCGCCAAAGCCAATCTGCCGCTGTTGCGCTACCGCTTGATCGATGCCGAGCGTCAGGTGGATTGATCAGGCCAGGTGAGCGCCCTCACAGGCGGCTCACCACTGGCTTGTGCCCGCGCCTTCAGGTCGGCACCCTGTCGGCCGATACCTGGGTATCCCTTGCCACGCTTCGGCGATCCGCCCATGGACTTCATCTCTGTTCACAATGTTCACGAGCAATCGGTGTTTGAGTCGGTGATGCGGACCGCGCCCAGCTACCCCGGACTGCAACAAAACCCTGACCTCCTGGCCGATGTGGCCTGCGTGGCACTCAACCGGGTCTCGGCACGCTATGTCCGGCACGATGTCGACATGGCCTTTTTCTTGACCGAAAAAGAGCGCCTGGCCAATGAGCAGGCCATCACCGACGCGGTGGAACACGCCTTTGGCTTCGTTCAGGCGCGCCATGCGATGGCGGCACGGCGGTAGTGCTGTATCGGTCGCGGTGGGGCGCGTCAATGCACCACGCGTCCAAAGCCAAACTCGCCGTCCCGCACATCCACCGGGATCACATCCTTGGGCCCGAAGCGGCCCTGCAAGATGAGCTTGGCCACCGGGTTCTCGATGCGCGACTGAATCGCCCTTTTCAGTGGCCGCGCGCCAAACACCGGATCGAAACCCACCTTGGCGATTTCGGCCAGCGCCGCTGCCGAGACATCGAGCTTCATGTCGAGCTTGGCCAGGCGCGCTTCCAGCACCTGCAGCTGGATCTTGGCGATGGCCTCGATGTGCTTTCGGTCCAGCGCATGGAAAACCACCGTGTCGTCGATGCGGTTCAAGAACTCCGGCCGGAAATGCGCCTTGACCTCACCCGCCACGGCCTCGCGGATGAGTTCAGTGTCCTGCCCGACCATCTGCATGATCAGGGATGAACCGAGGTTGCTGGTCATCACGATCACGGTGTTCTTGAAGTCCACGGTGCGGCCTTGACCATCGGTCAAGCGGCCATCGTCAAGCACCTGCAGCAGCACGTTGAAGACATCCGGGTGGGCCTTCTCCACCTCGTCAAGCAGCAGCACGCTGTAGGGCCTGCGGCGCACGGCCTCGGTGAGCTGGCCGCCCTCGTCATAACCCACATAACCGGGGGGCGCGCCAATCAAGCGGCTGACGCTGTGCTTTTCCATGAACTCGCTCATGTCGACACGCACCATGTGCTCTTCGCTGTCGAACAAAAAGCCCGCCAGCGCCTTGCACAGCTCGGTCTTGCCCACGCCCGTGGGGCCGAGAAACAGGAAGGAGCCCAGCGGCCGGTTCGGGTCGGAAAGCCCGGCGCGTGAACGGCGAATGGCATCGGCCACGGCGGTGATGGCTTCATCCTGCCCCACCACGCGCTGGTGCAATTTGTCCTCCATCTGCAGCAGCTTGTCGCGTTCGCCCTGCATCAGCTTTGACACCGGGATGCCGGTGGCACGCGACACCACTTCGGCGATCTCCTCGGCGCCGACCATGGTGCGCAGCAGTTGCGGGCCGCCGGTGCCATCCTTGGCGCCTTTTTGCTTGCCGGTTTCCTTGGCCTGCGCTTCCTTGAGCTTTTTCTCCAGCTCGGGCAGGCGGCCATACTGGGCCTCGGCGACGCGATTGAAGTCGCCCTTGCGCTTCCAGTCTTCCATCTGGAAGCGGATGCGGTCGATCTCTTCCTTGACCTGGGCCGAGCCCTGAGCGGCGGCCTTTTCAGCCTTCCAGATTTCCTCCAGATCGTTGTACTCGCGCTGCAGCTTTTGCAGCTCGTCCTCGATCAGGGCCAGGCGGCGCTGTGAGCCCTCGTCGTGCTCTTTCTTCATCGCCTCGCGCTCGATCTTGAGCTGGATCATGCGACGGTCGAGCTTGTCCATGACCTCGGGCTTGGAGTCGATCTCGATCTTGATCTTGGCCGCGGCCTCGTCGAGCAGGTCGATGGCCTTGTCGGGCAGGAAACGGTCGGTGATATAGCGGTGGCTGAGCTCGGCGGCGGCCACGATGGCCGGATCGGTGATCTCCACGCCATGGTGCACCTCGTACTTTTCTTGCAGGCCGCGCAGGATGGCGATGGTGGCTTCGACGCTGGGCTCGTCGACCAGCACCTTTTGAAAACGGCGCTCCAGGGCCGCGTCCTTTTCGACATATTTTCGGTACTCGTTGAGCGTGGTGGCGCCTATGCAATGCAGCTCGCCACGGGCCAGCGCCGGCTTGAGCATGTTGCCCGCATCGATGGCGCCCTCGGCCTTGCCGGCACCGACCATGGTGTGCATCTCGTCGATGAACAAGATGATGCGGCCCTCGTCCGCGGACACCTCCTTGAGCACGGCCTTGAGCCGCTCTTCAAACTCACCGCGGTACTTGGCCCCGGCCAGCAGGCCGGCCATGTCGAGCACCAGCACGCGTTTGTCGCGCAGGGTGTCGGGTACTTCACCGGCGACGATGCGCTGCGCCAGGCCTTCAACGATGGCCGTCTTGCCCACGCCCGGCTCGCCGATCAACACCGGGTTGTTCTTGGTGCGCCGCTGCAGCACCTGAATGGCACGACGGATCTCGTCGTCGCGGCCGATCACCGGATCGAGCTTGCCCTGGCGGGCGCGCTCGGTCAGGTCAAGGGTGTACTTTTTCAAGGCCTCGCGTTGCCCCTCGGCCTCGGCCGAGTCCACGCCCTGGCCGCCGCGCACGGCCTCAATGGCGGCTTCGAGCGACTTGCGTGACAGGCCGTGCCCGCGCACGATGCCACCGATGTCGCTCTTGCTGTCGGCCAAGGCCAGCAAGAACATCTCACTGGCGATGAACTGGTCGCCGCGTTTGCTGGCCTCCTTGTCGGCGGCCTGCAGCACCTGGGCCAGATCGCGTCCGGCCTGCACCTGGCCGCCGCCTTGAACGCTGGGCAGGCCGTTGATGGCCACCTCCATCGCCAGCTTCAAGGCCGCCGCGTCGGCGCCGGCCCGCTCCAGCAAGGCCCTGGGGCCATCGGCCTGGGTGAGCATGGCCGCCAGCACATGGGCCGGCTCGATGTAGGGGTTGTCGCGTGCCACGGCCAGGCTTTGGCCTTCGGCCAGTGCTTGCTGAAAGGCGGTGGTGAGTTTGTCCATGCGCATGGCGCCTCCTTCGGTGTGCGCTGGGACTTCAGGGCATTGCAGGCATTTTCAAGCCTGGATGTGGCGATGCGCAGCGCTTGGCGGCGCCCAGCCTTGCGCTGGATCAATGCAGTGCCGGGACGCGCTCAGTGCGCTCGGTGCGCTCGGTGTTAATGCCCGGCAACGGTGGCGCGGGGGCGACCAGCAGGGTGTCGAGCAGACCATCGACCTCATGCGCCGCCATGGGCAAGGACAGGTGAAAACCTTGGCCAAACTCGCAGCCCATGGTGCGCAATTCTTCGAGCTGGGCTGCCGTCTCTATGCCTTCGGCGACCACCACCTTGCCCAGGGATGCTCCCAAGTTCAGCACCGCCTGCACCACCGCGGCCTTGCGGGCATCGCCGCGCAAGTCACGCACAAAGGAGCGGTCCACCTTCAGGCTGTCGATGGGCAAGCTTGACAGATGGCTCAGCGATGAATAGCCCGTACCGAAGTCGTCCACGCTGAGCTTCACGCCCAGACCGCGCAGCTCAGCCAGCATCGGCAAGGCACTCTCAATCTGCTTCATCAAGATGTTTTCGGTGAGCTCCAGGGTCAGGTGCCGTGCGGCCACCCCGCCTTCGGCCAGGGCCGTGCGCACCCGCGTCACAAACGCCGCATGTGCGAGGTCCCGGCCCGACACATTGACCTGTACGCTGAGGCCGGCAAAAGCCGGGTCACGTTGCTGCCAACGCCTGAGCTCATGGCAGGCGCGATCGAGCACGAAATCGGTGAGCGCAATGACCATGCCGGTTTCCTCGGCAATCGGAATGAACACGTCGGGGCCAATGCTGCCCAACTCAGGGTGACGCCAGCGCGCCAGGGCTTCCAGGCTGGACAGGCGGCCTGTCTGCAGCTCGAACAGGGGCTGGAACACCACCATCAACTGCCCCTGCGCAATGGCACTGCGCAGGTCGCCTTCCAGCCGCAGGCGCCGCGCCACTTCGGCATGCAGGCTGACGTCAAAAATGGCGTAGCGTGCCTTGCCTGCGGCCTTGGCCTTGTACATGGCGATGTCGGCGTCGCGCAGCACCTCCTCGGGGCTGCGGTCGCCTGTGGTGCTGCAGGTGATGCCAATGCTGGCGCTGGTGTTGAGCTCGGTGCCAAACACATTGAAGGGCTCACGCAGGGCGAGCAACAGCCGATCCGCCAGGCGCAGTGCCTCGGGCTCGCCAGCGATGTGGTCAGTGAGCACGGCAAACTCATCGCCGCCCAGGCGGGCCACCAGGTCCTGCGGCCGCAACAGCGCGCGAATGCGCCGCGCCACCTGCTCCAGAAATTCGTCCCCGGCGCTGTGGCCCAGGCTGTCGTTGATGAGCTTGAAGCGATCAAAGTCCAGAAACATCACGGCGAATGTCATGCCCGGCTCTTCGCGTGCTCGCACCACGGTGCGCGCCAGCTGGTCGTTGAAGCTGCGGCGATTGGGCAGGCCCGTGAGGCTGTCGTGAAAGGCAATGTGGTGCAGGCGGGACTCGGCCTGCCGCCGTGCCGTCACATCGTGTGCTTGCAGGATCAAGGATGGCGTGATCGAGCCGGGTTCTGAGAACAAGCTGCCGTGCATGGCCACCCACAGCTCGCGGCCACTGGCATGACGCACACGCAGCTCGAACGCCACATCCTCGGCCTCGCCGCTTTGCAGCGCATGCAGCTTGCTCACCAGCTCCGGTAGATCGGCCTCGTCCACCAGGTCACGAATGTTGTGATTGACCAACTCGATGGGCTGCCTGGACAGCAGCTCGCACAGGGCCGTGTTGGTCTGCAGGATTTCGTCGTCGAAGCTCACCAGGGCCATGCCGATCGAGGCGTGGGTGAAGGCGCTGTGAAAACGCCGCTCGCTGGCCTCCAACTCGTGCAGGTGACGTTCCTGTGCGGCGGCCTCGCGCACGGCGGCTTCGTCGGCCGCGAGTCGCACGGCCACATTGGTTTCCTGCTGGCGAAAGAAGTAGTGCAGTGTGGCCAGCAGCGTGGCCAACAGGGGCACCACCGCCATCAACACGCCACTGCCCGAGGTGCGGTAGGTCAGGTACAGCAGCGAGGCCAGTGCCGAGCTGCCGGCATAAGCCAGGCCGACCCAACCGAACACGCCGATCAGGTCATTGAAGCGCAGGCGCTCGCCGCGTTTGAGTGTGGGCAGCGCACTGACCATGAGCGTGTTGACCACAAAGTAGGCCAGTGAGAACACCATGGCCGCGACGATCAACAAGCCCTCGTTGAACACCTTGGCCGAACGCA
Organism: Ideonella sp.; assembly: GCA_043720415.1. GTDB lineage: Bacteria > Pseudomonadota > Gammaproteobacteria > Burkholderiales > Burkholderiaceae_C > Pseudaquabacterium. The sequence continues at coordinate 28,634 of JAYSSS010000040.1, read as the reverse complement.
TGGCGTCGAGCAAGAGCATGAGCAAGCTGCCCGTGGCGAACATCGACAGCGCGGCAATGGCCGGGCTGATGATGCGGCTGGTCCAGCGCTTGGAGGTGCGCCAGGAACCCAAGGCCGCTTCACCCGCAGCCGCCAGCGCTGCCGCCGCCGGCCCGAACAGCAAGACCAACAGAAACAGGAAGATCTCACCCGCGGCGAAGGAGTTCTTCGAGCCCGGAATGCGCACTGGAAACAGGCCCGCCAGCATCGCCACGACGGCGCCTGCGGCGATTTGCAACTGGCTGGCCATGGGCATTGCCGCCACCGCCATCGCCGAGTGCGCGACGATGAGCAAGCCGGCCGCGGCCACGATCCACCAGTACACCGCCGCCTTGCGGTTGTAGTCCGGCATCAGCCAGGCGTGAAAGCGCTGCAGATGCGACATCGTCACATCGACGGCGGGTTCAACGGGGACTTGGGTCATGCCGAGGCAGTGCTTGGGTTGGACGCGTACTTTGCGACCTACTTGTCGCCGGTGGAGACCGACTCCGAGACCACCATGCCTTCGCTGAGGATCATGCCCTCGCTCAGGATCAGGCCCTCGCTGACGATCAGGCCCTCACTGACGATCAGCCCTTCGCTGAGCACCACACCCTCGCTCAGCACCACGCCTTCGCTGAGGACGACGCCCTGCGTCAACAGGCTGCCACTGCCGGCACCCATCCAGCCCGACAAGGTGAACGTGGGGATGAACACGCCGGTGGCACCAAGCATGGAGCTGGTGCCTGCCAATGCGCTTGCCGAGTACACGCCGCTGGTCAGCAAACGCTCGGACAGGCTGGGCCTGGCGATGATGGCGCGCGCAAAGACATTTCCCGGAGAAGTGCCCGCGGCAGGCCAATAGGCCACGGTCGAGCGCTGCACTGACTTGCCACCCCAGGACAGGCGGGCGTCATAGATGGGCTGATAGCTGTTCAACAGCGCCGCGCCTGCCAGGATTTGACGACCACCGGCGTAGATCATGCGGCTCCAATTGAAACCGCTGCCGTCCAGCGTGGAGCGACTGGTGGGCAGCGTCGCCCCCGAGCGCAGCATGCTGCTGCCGGGCTTGATGCTGCCTGCGGCGATGGCCGTTGACAGATCGCTTCGCAGCACCAGCGCCAGGCGCATGGCGCCTTCGATGTTGAGCAGGCCCGTGCCTTGTTGCAGCAGGTTTGCGCCCGGCAAGGGCTGGGCGGAGTACTGCAAGATGGCCTTGATGAGGGGCGGCGTCAGCCCCGGGTTGGCCTGCAGCAGCATGGCCGCAGCGCCGGCCACAACCGGTGCCGCAATCGAGGTGCCGGACATCTCCATCAAGGTCTCGTTGGCGGTTTGAGCAGATCCGCCGAAGGGGGCAGACAGGCTGGAATAGGTCTTGGCGAGTTGATTCCAGTTCGCCAAATCACCAAGCTTGTTGGAGGCCAAGGCGCCGACCACGCGATTGCCTGGCGCCACCAGATCGGGTTTAAGAAAGTTGTCCACGCGGCGCACGCCACCGGAGGTGTAGGACGCACGGGTGGGCCCGCGTGAGCTGAAGCGCGCCACAGTGTCATCGGCGCGTGCCGCGGTGCCGCGCAGGTTGACCGCACCCACGGTGATCACCGAAGGGTCTATCCCCGGCGAGCCGACCGATCCATAGACCTCCTGGCCACTGTCTGATTTCCCGAAATTGCCCGCGGCCACCACCACCGTGATGCCTGCAGCCACCGCGCTGCGCACCGCACGGCACAGCGGATCGGTGAGGTAGGTCTCCACCGAGCTGGTCGCCAGGCTGAGGTTCATCACGCGAATGTTGTATTCACGGGCGTGAAAGATCACCCAGTCGATGCCCGCCAGCACATCGTCAAGTTGTCCCATGCCGTTGCCATTGAGCACACGCACGTCGTACACATTGGCGTTGCTGGCGGTGCCGGCGGTCTCAAGGCTGGCGCGGGCATTGCGACCGGCGGCCATGCTGGCCACATGGCTGCCATGACCATAGGCATCCGATAGCACGGCGCCGATGTTGTCGATGCGTGACTCGTAGCTTTTCAGGTTGGCACTGCCCGGCACCAGCGCAAACGACTGATCCACGCCGATCTGCCACTGATTGGCGCCGGTGCTGTGGGTCTTGAGCACATCCACAGCCTGCTTGACGCGGCTCGTCAGACCATCGGCCGACCGGAAGCTCTTGTGATTCCAGGCGATGCCTGAATCCAGCACAGCGATGCCCACGCCACTGCCGTCCCAGCCACTGCCGGAGTTGGAGAGTCGTCGGGCGACGCTGGCACCCGAGGTCACTTCCAACAGGCTGGCGGTGCGTTGCGCCTGGCGGTTGGGCGACAGACTGACGACATCGCTGCGCGCGGCCAGGCTGGCGATGGCCCCAGCCGGCACCATCACCGACAGTGCGCGCACCGACAAAAAGCGATGGAACACCGAGCCGCCCATGGCCAAGACCGCCTGGCGCAGGGCCACCAGGTCGACATCGGTCGAATCGCTGACGACGATGAGCCGCGCATACATCACGCCATGGATGGTCTTGGTCCAACTCGGGGTCAGTGGCGCCGTGCTGCCCGTGTCGCCCAGGGTTCCGATGGCGCCAGGCTCGCGCACGGGTGACAGCGTCGGCGCAATGTAGAGGTCAGCGGACAACTTGTCGGGCGCGCTGGTCTGTGCCGTCACGGCGCCCGACCACAGGCCCAATGCGGCCAGCGCAGCGCCGGCAAGCAAGCGTCGGGCGATACCAACCATGGGGTCCGGAAATTTCATGGTGCTTCCTGCAGGGTGTTTCGTTGGTTGATGTCGATCTCGAAGCCTGCTGTTGGGCCATCGCCTGGCGTGAGCAGCGCCCGGGTCTGAAAATTCCACAACAGCATTTCGTCAGACCTTATCGGCGCCACGGTGGCCGACTTGAGTGTGGTCTGAGGTCGAGCCAAGCCCAAGCGATGTCCTCGGGCCAACCAGGCCGACGATGGAGATGCCACAGGTGACCACATCGGTGCGCGCCTGTGCGAAATCCTTCGCGGCTTCGACCATCAAGTTGCAGGAGAGATTGCCGATCAGGGTCTTGATCGGCTGCCATGCAGCGCAGCGCACGCGCGCACAGCACGCGCACAGCAGGCGCAGCGGCTTGGGCGCTTGCGGCTCAGCCCTTCAGCAGCGTTCGGGCCAGAAACAGGCCCAAGGCCGTGCACGCCAAGGCGCCCCCGACATGGGCGGCGCTGTGTGCCAGGGCCATCCACCACTGACCGCGCTCGATCAATGTGATGGATTCGGCGGAGAAGGCAGAAAACGTCGTGAAGCCGCCCAGAAAGCCGGTGACCAAGAGCAGCCGCAGCAGCTCATCGGGCGTGCGCGTGAACCACACCATGGCCACACCAATGAGCAGGCCGCCCACGCAATTGACGAGCAAGGTGCCCAGCGCAAGGCCGGACCCAGCGCCGTTGAAGGCCACTGCTGCGGCCCAGCGCAGCAGAGCCCCGGCCGCGGCACCCCCGGCGACTGCCGCGCCGGCAAGCCACGACGTGGCGGCAATGGCCTGGCTCATCAGGCTGTTGCCGTGCGTTGCGCGGCGGGACTTGCGATGGTGCGGCCCGGCGGGATCATGGTGCGCGCCAGGTCATCCATGTGCATGCTCAACCCGCAGTGGACGTGTTGCCGCTGGGCAGGCCCCAGCGCGCCGCCGCTTGATCGTCGGCCACACGGGCATCGACCCAGTGCGCGCCCGCGGCGGTGGTTTCCTTCTTCCAGAAAGGCGCCTGGGTTTTGAGGTAATCCATCAAGAACTCGCAGCCCTGGAAGGCCTGGCCGCGGTGCCTGGCGCTGACCGCGACGAGCACGATCTGCTCGCCGGGCTGCAGCACGCCTACCCGGTGAATGACGCGTGCGGCATTGAGCTCAAAGCGCTGGAAGGCAGCGTCGATCATGGCCTCGATGGCACCCTCGGTCATGCCCGGGTAATGCTCCAGCTCCATCGCACTGACTTCATTGGCCATACCGCTGTTGCGATCACGCACCGTGCCGATGAAGCTGGCCACGGCGCCGACGCTGAGGTCGCTGGCACGCAGTGCGGCGACCTCGCTGGAGAGGTCGAAATCGGCGGCCTGAATGCTCACGCGTGGCATGGCCGGGATTGTGGCATCGCCGGAATTCGAGCCCTACCCGTGGCCGGCTCAGCCCCCCGTGACTGGCGGGAAAAACGCCACCTCGCCGTCGGCCGGCAAAGCGGCGGTCTCATCGACCATCAGCTGATTCAGCGCACAGCGGATGGCACGGCCGCGGGCCAGCACCTCGGCGTGGCGCCCGCCGCGCGCGATCAGGGCATCGCGCAAGGCGCCCAGGGTGGCGGCGCCTGCGGGATCAAACCGTTCGCTGGCACCCAAGGCTTCGCGCAGCGAGGCGAAATAGCGGATGGTGAGGGCCATGCGCGTCACCCCCCGATCAGCGAGGACAGCAACAACACCCGCACCCTGTCGCCACGCGCAATGGCCTGGCTGCCCGGGTTGTCGATCAGGCCATCGGCCCACACCGCCGAGGTCAGCACGCCCGAGCTTTGGTTGGGGAAGAGCTCGACACCGCCTTGGGCATTGATGCGGGCGCGCAAAAACTCGCGCCGCTTGTCGGGCGCGGGCCAATCGAAATCGGCGCGCATAGACACCGCGCTGGGCAGGGCCGCGGCACAGCCCTGCAAGGCGCGCAGCACCGGGGCCACGGCCATCAAAAAGGTCACGAAGCTCGACACCGGGTTGCCGGGCAGGCCCATGAACAAAGCCTCGCCGGCGTCGCGGCCCGACACGTCAGCAAGTGCCGCGCCATCGCCCTCCGCGGTGCCGCGCCGAATCGCCCCAAAGGCCAGTGGCTTGCCGGGCTTCATGGCCACCTGCCAGGCCTCCAGCCAGCCCTCGGCCTTGACAGCAGGCTTGAGGTGATCTTCCTCACCGACCGAGACGCCGCCCGAAGTGAGGATCAGATCGTTGCCGAGGGCCGCCTGGCGCAGTGCCGCACGTGTGGCGTCCAGCTTGTCGGGCACGATGCCCAGGTCTTGCACCTCGCAGCCCGCGGCCTGCAGCAGGCCGCGCAGCATGAAGCGGTTGCTGTTGTAGATGGCGCCGGGCTTGAGCGCCTCGCCCGGCATCACCAGCTCATCGCCGGTCGAAAATAACGCCACACGTGGGCGACGCCGCACCGCCAAGCGCGAGGCGCCGACCGAGGCCGCCAGGCCCAGCGCCTGCGGCGTGAGGCGCGTGCCTGCGGCCAGCACCTCGGTGCCGTAGAGCACATCCTCGCCGCGCCGCCGCACCCATTGGCCGGCCTGGGGTGGCGCGTTCACGCGCACCTGGCCCAGGCTGGCGCCGGTGGCATCGGTCGCATCAGGCAAGGCCTCGCACTGCTCCTGCATCACCACCGCGTCGGCCCCAGCGGGCACCTGTGCGCCGGTGAAGATGCGCGCCGCCGTGCCGGCTTGCAAGGGCTGGCCGACCACACCAGCAGGGATGCGCTGGCTCACGGTCAACACCGTGCCCGGCACCGGCACATCCGCCGCGCGCATCACATAGCCGTCCATGGAGCAGTTGTCGGCCGGCGGCACATCCAGCGCCGACGACACGCCCCGGGCCAGCACACGGCCCAGGGCATCGAAGGTGTCGAGCTTGTCGATCTCGGCAATCACACGGTCGTGCGCCACGGCCAGCAGGCGCTGCAGCACCTCATCCAGGCTCAACAAATTGGGGCGGGCATCAGCCATGAACGGGCGCCTCGTAGTCAAAGCGCTGTGCGCTGCTCAACAGGTAATCGGCCAGCGCGGCGGGCCGGGACATGTCCAACACCGGGCGCTGCGTGGCCTCGGGCAGGGCCTGCGGCGCGTCGGTGGCGATGGCCGCGATGAAGGGGTCGTAGAGATAGCCCGGCGGCTGATCCAGGGCCGCGCGCCAGACCTCGATCTTGTGGATGTCGGCGTGCTTGAAGCCCTCCACCAAGACCCAGTCGCAGTCGATCAGCTCGGCGATCAACTGGTGCACCGTGGGCTGGCCTTCGAGCTCGTATTCGCGCATCTTGGCCAGGCGCTGGCCCGAGGCGATGAGCACCTCAAAGGCGCCGGCCTGGCGGTGGCGGTGGCTGTCCTTGCCGGGTTGGTCGATATCGAAAGTCTTGTGCGCATGCTTGATCACCGAGACGCGTTGGCCGCGTCCTTTGAGTTCCATGATCAGGCCTTCGATCAAGGTCGTCTTGCCCACGCCCGAGGGGCCGCAAATGCCGACGACCTTCATGCCGCGCAGTGCTGGGTGATGTAGGCCTTGACGCGTGCGGCGTCCACCGGCATCACCGTGAAGCGCTTGGGCAGGGCCTCGATGCCTTCGAGCGCGGCCGGGCGCAGGGGCGGCCGGCCCAGGGCTTCTTCGATCGTGGCGGCGAACTTCGCCGGCAAGGCGGTTTCCAGCACGATCATGGGCGTGCCGGCCTGCAGGTGTTCGCGGCCGACTTTGAGGCCATCGGCGGTGTGGGTGTCGATCATGTCGGTGTGCTGCGCCCAGGTCTGGCGGATCGTTGTCAGGCGGTCGGCGTGGGTGCTCTTGCCGGAGACAAAGCCGAATTCGGCCAAACGCGCAAACTCGGTGGGGTTCAGCGTGAAGCCACCCTCGCGCGACAGGCCGGCGCCGAACAGTTCAGCCACCCGGGCGCCATCGCGGCCGAGCAGATCGAAGACAAAGCGCTCGAAGTTCGAGGCCTTGCTGATGTCCATGGATGGGCTCGAGGTCTCATAGGTCTCGCCACTCGCCCGCACCCGATAGCGGCCGGTGCGGAAGAACTCGTCGAGCACATCGTTCTCATTCGTGGCGACCACCAATTGCGCAATCGGCAAGCCCATCATGCGCGCCACATGGCCGGCACAAACATTGCCGAAATTGCCCGAGGGCACGGCAAAACTCACGCGTTCATCATTGCTGGTGGTGGCCTGAAAATAACCCGCAAAGTAGTACACCACCTGGGCCAGCAACCGCGCCCAGTTGATCGAGTTGACGGTGCCGATCTTCAAGCGGCGCTTGAACGCCAGATCGTTGCTCACCGCCTTGACGATGTCCTGGCAATCGTCGAACACGCCATCGATGCAGATGTTGTGGATGTTGGGGTCGGCGAGGCTGAACATCTGCGCCTGCTGAAACGGGCTCATGCGGCCCTTCGGGCTGAGCATGAAGACGCGCACACCATGCTTGCCACGCATCGCATATTCGGCCGCGCTGCCGGTGTCGCCCGAGGTGGCGCCCAGGATGTTGAGCTGCTCGCCACGGCGGGCGAGTTCGTACTCAAACAGATGGCCCAGCAACTGCATGGCCATGTCCTTGAAGGCCAAGGTCGGGCCGTTGGACAGGGCCTGCAGGTACAGCGCCGGCTCGGTCTTGCCCAGGCGGCGCAACGGGGTGATGGCCGCCGTGCCGTAGGTCGCGGCGGTGTAGGTCTTGTCGACCATGGCCTTCAAATCGGCGGCGGGAATATCGTCGATGTAGAGCGACAAAATCTCGAACGCCAGATTGGCGTAGGGCAGGCCGCGCCAGCGTGCCAGGGTGGACGCGTCGATCTTGGGGTAGGTGGCGGGCAAGTACAGCCCGCCATCGGGGGCCAGGCCTTCGAGCAGGATGGCGCTGAAGGGGCGCTCGGTTTTGTCGCCGCGGGTGCTGAGGTATTTCACGAGGGATCGTTCGCAGAGGTCGGGCGCGAATTGTCGCTGCTTGAAGCGGCGGCCATCGCGGCCAATGCCGCCACAGCGTCGCGGTAGCGTTCGATGCCAGGGTGTGCCGAGGCCAGGCGCTCAACGATGCCCGTGGCCTCAGTCAAAAAGCCTTTCGAATCGGTGTTCGGCAATTCAGCGTTGTGCACCAAAGTCACGGCCAGATCGTCCAGCGCCTCGGGCGTGCCGCCCAAGCGCTCGACCCGCTGCCGGCTGATGTCCAGACTTTCACGGTAGGCCGCTGAGGCCTGCGCCCAGTCGCCTTTCGCCTGCGCCACCTGGCCCAGCAGATCCAGTGTTGTCGATAACTCGCGCAGCACCGAAGGCGGGCGAAGCTCTTCGCTTATCGCAGCTCGCCGTCGAGCCTCGGCCACCGCTTGCGCGGCCACCTCACGCGCATCGGCCGCGCGGCCCAGGGCCAGCAATTGCGTCACCGCTGGCCGCGCAGAGGGAAGAAACAGCCGGCCATGCTCAATGTTGGCAAACATCCGCTGCCATTCGTCGAACGCATCGCTGCCCTGCCCTGCCGCGGCGACCGGCAGCGAACCGACTGCAGTGGCTTGAGCCGCATCGGTCCACCCCTGGCGCACCACCGGCGCCGCCAACACCTGGCTGAACGCTCGCACATGCCACAAATCAGGCGCCAGGCGCCGCGCCGCATCCTTGAAGCTCAGCGGCAGCGCCAACACCAAAGGCCTTGGAAACTGGCTCTCAAACAAAAATCGCCGCTCATTGACGCGCCCCATGAAGCGCTGCCGAGCACGCGTCCATTGCCTGTCATTCGGATGGCGCTGGGCCAGCGGCGCGCCCTGCACATCAAGCCGCCTGCGCAGCCAATCGACCAACGCCATCGACGGGCCGACATCGGCAAGCAGGAACACGACGGAGAAGCTGTCGGTCTGCCATTCGAGGTGGCGCAGCAGCGCCACCGCCACCGCTTCAGAAACGCCCTCAGGCGTCAGCTCGGGGGCTGCTGAGGACATGGGCATCGACGACGGTGCGCAGCAGCGGGTGCACGTCATACCAATCGCTGCCGTTGCAGTAGTTCAAGACCAGGCGGTTGTCGAGAAAGTGCGCCAGCAAGGGCAGCTTGTCATCGGTCTGCAAGCAGGTGTCGTGGCTGGCTGAAATCTGCTTCAACCAATCGAGGTGATCGGCCGGTATGGGCAGCATCTCGGCCCGCGCTGCGGTCTCGACGTGGGCCACCGCCGCGCTGGACAGCGGCAGTTGCGTGTCGTCTCTCACCGCCGGCAAGCACTGCCGTATCAGGCGGAAGTATTCGCGTAGATCACCGCCCGAACTCACGGCCAGGCGGTCCAGCGCTTCACCGCTGAAAATCTGTGCCCAGGCCAGGTGGCGCTTGGCAATCACGCGGCGCATCAGCGCCAGGCCTTGCTCGTCCACCTCACGGCTGCGGTCTTTGAAAATGTGCGTGCTGACCAAACGACGCACAGTGGCCCCACCCATCAGCGCGCCCGCACCCGCGGCCAGGATCGACAGGTAGGGCGGCACCGTGTAGACCATGTGCAGCATGGGGATGCGCAGGTGCTCGGCGTGCGCGAAGAACAGGTTGCGAACGCTGTCGTAGACCTTCATGGCCTCGTCGCCCACACCCCGAATGCGCTCGATGGAATCGACGATCAGGACCACCTTCAGGTGAGGGTCGCCCGCACCTGACCGCAGCGCCTTCACCGCATCGGCAAAAAACTCATGCGCGTCGCGCACGATCTGTGCGACGTGGCCGCGTGCCGCTTGCTGGATGCGTTGCTTGAAATCGGGGTCGTTCTTGAGCGAGGCCTTGATGTCGGCAATGCCTTCGATCTTCAGTCCGATTTCCTTGAACTCGACCTTGGTCTGGATGAAATGCGCCAGCCGTTCCCAGTAGCCGCGGTAGGCCGGTTGATTGCCAAAGCGTGGATCGGCAGCAATGCGATCGGACAGCGAGCCGGCAATCGAAATCAGAAAGTCGGTGATCTCGATGGGCTTGGTGAGCAACACGTATTCAGACAGGGCAGCGTAGAAGGCCGCGATGCCGAGTTTGTCGAGCTCGCCTTACAAGCGCTTCAGCTCCGTGCTCTTGCAAGTGCCGCGCTGGCAGGTGAACAGGCACACGCCGCCGCCCTCTTGGTAATCGATCTCGGTGGCGATTTCAAAGACCGCATCCGTGCCCGAAGCACCGACCGCATTGACCTGCTCAACGTAGACCGGATCGAGCGGCTCAAGCACCCGATCACTGAGCGCGTTGTAGAGCGTCTTCAGCTCGCTTCGACTGGTGGGTGAAAGGGCCATCAACGCCTCCGTGGGGTCAATTGCGGTGTGGCACGCGGCCGCACGTTGGCATCAGTTCAGCTCTTCCTTGCGAATGCTGACGATGGGCGCCAGCACAGTCGGCAGAGCCTGCATCCGCGCCAAGGCCTGGCGCATGCGCCCTTCGACGGTGTCGTGGCTCAGGATGATGAGGTCGGTCTGCTTTTCGCCCTCTGCGCTCTCACGTTGCAGCACGGCATCGATGGAGATGTCGTGCTCGGCCAGGATGGAGGTGATCTTGGCCAGCACCCCCGTTTGATCGGCCACCTGCAGGCGCAGGTAGAACGAGGTGACGACCTCGGCAATGCCCAGGATGGGCGTGCCGGCCAGCTCATCGGGCTGGAAGGCCAGGTGCGGCACGCGGTGGTCCGGGTCGGCGGTGTGCAGGCGGGCGATATCGACCAGGTCGGCGATCACGGCCGATGCGGTGGGCTCGGCGCCAGCGCCCTTGCCGTAGTACAGCGTGCTGCCCACGGCATCGCCCTGCACCAGCACGGCGTTCATGGCGCCCTCGACATTGGCGATCAGGCGCTTGGCGGGGATCAGCGTGGGGTGCACGCGCAGCTCGATGCCGCCGACATCGGCGCGGCGCTTGGTGATGCCCAGCAGCTTGATGCGGTAGCCCAATTGCTCGGCATAGCGGATGTCGGCGGCCTGCAGGCCGTTGATGCCCTCGACGTGGGCCTTGTCAAACTGCACCGGGATGCCGAAGGCAATTGCGCTCATCAGCGTGGCCTTGTGCGCCGCGTCCACGCCTTCGATGTCGAAGGTGGGGTCGGCCTCGGCGTAGCCCAGGCGCTGGGCCTCTTTCAGCACGACGCCGAAATCCAGGCCCTTGTCGCGCATTTCGCTCAGGATGAAATTGGTGGTGCCGTTGATGATGCCGGCGATCCATTCAATGCGGTTGGCCGTCAGCCCTTCGCGCAGCGCCTTGATGATGGGGATGCCACCGGCCACGGCGGCCTCAAAGGCCACGATCACGCCCTTGGCCCGGGCAGCGGCGAAGATCTCGGTGCCGTGCAATGCCAGCAAGGCCTTGTTGGCGGTGACGACATGCTTGCCGGCGGCGATGGCCTCCATCACCAGGGCGCGGGCGATGCCGTAGCCGCCGAGGAGCTCGATGACGATGTCGATGGCCGGGTTGGCGATCACGGCGCGGGCGTCGGCGACGACCTCAATGCCATCGCCTACCAGGGATTTGGCACGGGCAGTGTCCAAGTCGGCGACCATGGTGATTTCGATGCCGCGGCCGGCGCGGCGGCGGATCTCGGCCTGGTTGCGCGACAAGACATTGAAGGTGCCGCCGCCGACGGTGCCAATGCCCATGAGGCCGACTTGGATGGGTTTCATAAAACGGGGCTCTCGTTGTTTTGGATCAGACGGTGTGGCGTTTTCGGTAGTGCGAAAGGAAGCGCTCGATGCGGCCCACGGCCTCGGTCAAATCATCTGAATTGGGCAGGAAGACCAGGCGGAAGTGATCCGGCGTGGCCCAGTTGAAGCCCGTGCCCTGCACGATCAAGACCTTTTCTTCGGCCAGCAACTCGTAGGCGAATTGCTGGTCATCGGTGATCGGGTAAATCTTGGGGTCCAGCCGCGGGAACATGTAGAGCGCGGCCTTGGGCTTGACCACCGAGACGCCAGGGATTTGCGTGAGCAGCTTGTAGGCCAAGTCACGCTGCCGGCACAGGCGGCCACTGGGCGCCACCAGGTCCTTGATGCTTTGGTAGCCGCCCAGGGCCGTCTGGATGGCGAGCTGCCCCGGCGTGTTGGCGCACAGGCGCATGGACGAGAGCATGTTCAGGCCCTCGATGTAGTCCTTGGCGTGGCGCTTGTCGCCCGAGACCACCATCCAGCCGGCGCGGTAGCCGCAGGCGCGGTAATTCTTGGACAGGCCGTTGAAGGTGACGAAGAGCACATCGTCGGCCAGCGCCGCCAGGCTGGTGTGGCTGTGGCCGTCGTAGATCGTCTTGTCGTAAATCTCGTCGGCAAAGATGATCAATTGGTGCTGGCGCGCCAGCTCAACAATCTCAAGCAGCACGCTGTCCGGGTAGAGCGCGCCGGTAGGGTTGTTAGGGTTGATGACGACGATGCCCTTGGTGTTGGGCGTGATCTTCTTGCGCATGTCCGCCACATCGGGCATCCAGTCGGATTGCTCATCGCACAGGTAGTGCACCGGTGTGCCGCCGGACAAGGCCACCGAGGCCGTCCACAGTGGGTAATCGGGCGCCGGCACGAGGATTTCATCGCCGCTGTTGAGCAAGGCGTTCATGCTCATGGTGATGAGCTCGGACGCGCCGTTTCCGAGGTAGACATCATCCACAGTGACGCCGGCGATGTGCTTTTCCTGCGTGTAGTGCACCACCGATTTGCGCGGCGCGAACAGGCCTTTGCTGTCGGTGTAGCCGGCCGAATGCGGCATGTTGCGGATCATGTCCTGCACGATCTCATCGGGCGGCTCGATGCCAAATGCGGCGATGTTGCCGATGTTCAGCTTGATGATCTTGTGGCCCTCGTCCTCCATCTGGCGGGCCTTGTCGAGCACCGGGCCACGGATGTCGTAGCAAACATTGGCCAGCTTGGCGGATTTGGTGACGGGTCTCAAGGCGGGCTCCAGGGCCAATGCTGCACTGCAAAACCTATAATTTTAGCCGCAGGGTGCATCCAACCCTGCTGCGAGCACAGCGTGAAGTTTGAACCCGACATCCTGGCCGGCACCAACGTCATCACGCGCCACGGCGCGGGCGAATTGTGGGTCGGCGCCGAGCGCCACGACACCAGCCTGGTCCTGCCCTGGCGCGGCGCGACAAAGGCCTGGCGGCCCAGCAGCCACGGCGACATTGAGCCGAGTGATTTCGAGTTGCTGCTGGACTTCAAACCCGAACTTGTGATCTTCGGCAGCGGCGCTCGCATTCGCTTCTTGCCACCCGGCCTGATGCGCGCTTTGATCGAGCGGCGCATCGGCGTCGAGACCATGGACACCGGTGCGGCCTGCCGCACTTTCAATGTCCTGGTCGCGGAGAGGCGCTGCGTTGTGGCGGCACTCTTGATGGCGCCGCGCGCAAACGATTCACAGCCGACATCAAGCGTAACTTTATAATCTGCGGTTGAGCCCGTCCGGGCACTCAGGTCAGAACTCCCAAAACGCTCATGACGCCTGTCCTCAATAAAGCACTTCCAGAGTTCGAAGCCCAAGCCACTGGCGGTGTGAAGTTCACACCGGCGGCGTTTGCTGGCAAGTTTGTGGTGCTGTACTTCTATCCGAAGGACCACACCCCGGGCTGCACCACGGAGGCCATGCAGTTCCGTGATCGGCACAAGGATTTCAACAAAGCCAATGCCGTGGTCTTTGGTGTCTCGCGCGACAACATGACTTCGCACGAGAAGTTCCGGCAAAACCTGGAGCTGCCCTTCCAGCTGATCGCCGACACCGAAGAAAAGCTGTGCCACATGTTTGGCGTGGTGAAGAACAAGATCATGTACGGCAAGAAGGTCAAGGGCATCGAGCGCAGCACCTTCCTGATCGACCCTTCCGGCGTGCTGCGCGCCGAGTGGCGCGGCCTGAAGGTGGCCGGGCATGTGGATGAAGTGCTCAAGGCCGTCAAGGACCTGGGCAAAAAAGCCGCGTAACGCTCGCCCTACGCGCCCATGCCACTGCCCAAACCGCCCGCCAGCAAAGCCGCCCTCCTCTCACCTGCAGATTTCGAGCCGCGGGCCGAGGCCCGGGCCGATCAGCGCAGCAGCAAGGCCTCCGCCCGAGAGCGGCCGCCGACCTCGATGGATTTGTTTGACAGCGGCTTGCCCGCGGCGCTTGCTGCGGCAGCGCCCACGGCGGCCGGCCCGGCGCGAGCCGCCGCGCCCAGCTTGGTGCGCGCTGCGCCGCCCAGTGCCCATCCTTCACCGGTGGCCAAGCCCATCGGTCGCGCATCACCGGCAGCGCCCGCGCCCACCACGGGCCTGGCCCTGCCCAGCAAATCACCATCGCTGGCGCCAGCCAAAGCCGCAAACCCTGCGCGCGTGCGCAAGCCGCGCGGCACCGGCCCGGCCAAGCTGTTTGTGCTCGACACCAATGTGCTGATGCACGACCCCATGAGTCTGTTCCGCTTTGAGGAGCACGACGTCTTCCTGCCGATGATCACGCTCGAAGAGCTGGACGGGCACAAAAAGGGCATGAGTGAGGTCGCCCGCAATGCGCGCCAGGTGAGCCGCTCGCTGGACGCCCTGGCGACCGACACCACCTTCGATCCCACGGTGGGCATCGCGCTGTCCAAGACCGGCCATCGCGACGCCGGCGGCAAGCTCTTCTTTCAGACCACCTTCCTGGAAATCACGCTGCCGGTGGGCCTGCCCCAGGGCAAGGCCGACAACCAGATCTTGGGCGTGGTGCAAAGCCTGCGCGAGCAACACAAGGGCCGCGATGTGGTGCTGGTGTCCAAGGACATCAACATGCGCGTCAAGGCGCGTGCCCTGGGCCTGGCCGCCGAGGATTACTTCAACGACAAGGTGCTCGAAGACGGCGACCTGCTGTACACCGGCATCCTGCCCTTGCCGGCCGATTTTTGGGACCGCCATGGCAAGACCATGGAGAGCTGGCAGCAGGGTGGCAACACCTTCTACCGCATCAGCGGGCCCCTGGTGCCGGCGCTGATGATCAACCAGTTTGTCTACCTTGAGCAGCCTGGCGCCGCACCGCTGTATGCCCGTGTGGCCGAGATCACCGGCAAATCGGCCGTACTCAAGACGCTGAAGGATTACGCCAGTGCCAAGCACTCGGTCTGGGGCGTGGCCGCGCGCAACCGCGAGCAAAACTTTGCCCTGAACCTGCTGATGGACCCGGAGTGCGATTTCGTCTCTCTCACCGGCACCGCAGGCACGGGCAAGACCCTGATGACCCTGGCCGCCGGCCTGCAGCAGGTGCTCGATGAGCGCCGCTACACCGAGATCATCGTCACCCGCGTCACCGTGCCGGTGGGCGAGGACATCGGCTTTTTGCCCGGCACCGAGGAAGAAAAGATGGGCC
The DNA here is from genome assembly GCA_043720415.1 of Ideonella sp. Taxonomy (GTDB): domain Bacteria; phylum Pseudomonadota; class Gammaproteobacteria; order Burkholderiales; family Burkholderiaceae_C; genus Pseudaquabacterium. The sequence continues at coordinate 13,587 of JAYSSS010000040.1, read as the reverse complement.
CGTGGATGGGCGCCCTGGACGACAACCTCGAAGTGCTGGCCCGTGGCGACGGCTCGGCCGGCGAATGGGGCCGTGCCGCCACGCAAGACCTGGTGCGCAGCAAGATCAAGATCAAGAGCCTGAACTTCATGCGCGGGCGCACCTTCTTGAACAAGTTCGTACTCATCGACGAGGCGCAAAACCTGACGCCCAAGCAGATGAAGACACTGATCACCCGCGCCGGCCCGGGCACCAAGATCGTTTGCCTGGGCAACCTGGCGCAGATCGACACGCCCTACCTCACCGAAGGCTCGTCGGGCCTGACCTACGCCGTGGATCGCTTTAAGGGCTGGCCGCACTCGGGCCACGTCATGCTGGCCCGCGGCGAGCGCTCGCGGCTGGCGGATTTCGCCTCCGAGGTGCTGTAAGCGCCGGGGCCTGGCGGGCCACGGCGGGCAGTCATTGGCCGGCCCGGCGCTCGCTCAAATACCACGCTATTTGAGCGACACCAGATCCTTGATCTGCTGCAGCGCGCTGGGGTCCTCAATCGTCGTCAAGTCACCCGGGTCGCGCTGCTCGCACACCGCCTGGATGGCGCGGCGCAGCAGCTTGCCCGAGCGCGTTTTCGGCAACACCGACACAAAGCGCACCCGCGCCGGCCGGGCCACGGCGCCGAGCTGGTCATCCACCAGCTTCATGATCTCGCCCTCGTGCTTCAGCGCATCGGCCGGCGTGGCCACGCGGCCCACATCCTTGAGCACCGCAAAGGCCATGGCCACCTGACCCTTGAGCTGGTCGGCCACGCCGACCACGGCCACCTCGGCCACATTCGGGTGGCTGGAAATGCTCTCCTCGATCTCGCGCGTGCCCAGGCGGTGGCCGGCGACATTGATGACATCGTCGGTGCGGCCGAGGATGAAAAAGTAGCCGTCGGCATCGCGAATGCCCCAGTCAAAGGTGCTGTACACCTGCCGCCCCGGCACGGTGTTCCAGTAGGTGTTGACGAAGCGCTCGTCGTCGCCCCAGATGGTCTGCATGCAGCCCGGCGGCAAGGGGCCCTCGATCACCACCACGCCTTTTTGATTGGCACCGGTGAGCTCCTGGCCGGTGGCCTCGTCCAGCAGCTTGACGTCATAGCCGTAGACCGGTTTGCCGGGTGAGCCGATCTTGGTGGGGGCGTCGTCCACGCCCTTGCAGATGCACAGTGCCGGCCAGCCAGTTTCGGTCTGCCAGTAGTTGTCGACGATGGGCCGGCCCAGCGCGTCGCCTATCCATTGCGCGGTGGGCTCATCCAGCGGCTCACCGGCCAGAAAGAGCGCGCGCAGCGAGGACAGGTCGTATTTCTTTAGGTAGGCCGGGTCCTGCTTTTTCAAAACGCGCACAGCGGTGGGCGCGCTGAACATGACGCTGACCTTGTACTTCTCGACCAGTTGCCACCAGATGCCTGCGTCGGGGCGGATCGGCAGGCCCTCGTACATGATGGTGGCCATGCCGGCGATGAGCGGGCCATAGATGATGTAGCTGTGGCCCACCACCCAGCCGATGTCGCTGGTGGAGAAATAGGTCTCGCCGGCGTTGCCGCAGTAGATGTGCTTCATCGAGGCCGCCAAGGCCACGGCGTAGCCGCCGGTGTCGCGCTGCACGCCCTTGGGCTTGCCCGTCGTGCCGCTGGTGTAGAGCGTGTAGCTCGGGTGCTCGGCCGGCAACCAGGCGCAAGGCACAACGGTGTCGAGTTGCTGGGCGCGCAGGGCGGCGTAGTCGGCATCCCGCCCGGGCACGACATCGAAGCCGGCAAGGCCACGATCCACCATCAACACATGCTCGGGCTTGTGGCCGGCCAGGCGAATGGCCTCATCCAACAAGGGCTTGTAGGCCAGCACCTTGCCGGCGCGACTGCCGGCATCGGCGCTGACGATGAGCTTGGGCGTGGCATCGTCAATGCGCGTGGCCAGGCTGACACTGGCAAAGCCGCCAAAGACCACCGAGTGGATGGCACCGATGCGCGCGCAGGCCAGCATGGCGAAGGCCGCCTCGGGAATCATGGGCATGTAGATCAACACCCGATCGCCCTGGCCCACGCCCAGCGCTTGCAGGCAGGCGGCCATGCGCTGCACCTCGGCATGCAGCTCGCGAAAGCTGTAGACACGCTCAATGTCGACCTCGGTGCTGACAGAGATCAGCGCGTTCTGGTCGGCGCGCGCCGCGAGGTGACGGTCCACCGCGTTGTGGCACAGGTTGGTGCGGCCACCACCAAACCAGCGCGCAAAGGGCGGGCGGCTGTAGTCACAGACCTCGGTGAACGGTGTTTGCCAGTCGATCAAGGCCGCCTGCTCACGCCAGAAACCGTCGCGGTCGGTGATGGAGCGTTGATGAAAGGCGTCGTAGGGGCTCATTGATTTGTCTCCGGGTGTGACTGGGTTGGGCATTGCATGGCGGCCCACTGACAGGGCACTGACAGGGCGCTGACGGTGTGAAACCCGCTGTTGCGAACCCGGCCGAACTAGGGGGTTTTCCTGGGGCAAACCCGGGGATTCGACCCGGTCGATGCGCGATTTCTGGGTGGTATTCTCGCCCGCTGTGTTTTCCACCCCCCTCCCCGTGTCGCGCTTTCTGACCCCCAAGCTCTTGGCCCTGGCCATGCTGTTGGGTGGCGTGACCGCGGCTGCCGCGCCGGATGGCTCCTCGGCCCCGGTTTCGCCTGCGCCGGCCACTGCAGCAGCGCCGGCCGTTGATCCCGTCATCGGCCTGCTGGCCGAGCGCGGCCTGCTGCCCAGCATCGACAAATCCGCACTGGTGCGCAGCGTGCGCGACACGGCCTCCGATCTGGTCATGTCGGCCATGAATTTTCTTGGCGTGCCCTATCGGCGCGGCGGCAATTCCAGCGAGACGGGCTTCGATTGCAGCGGCTTCACGCGCCACATTTTTGAATCCAGCCTGGGCCTGGTGTTGCCACGTCGGGCCGACGAGCAGGCCACCACGGCGGGCTTACTGAATATCGCGCGGGAAGAGCTCAAGCCGGGTGACCTGGTGTTCTTCAACACCATGCGCCGCACCTTCTCGCACGTGGGCATTTACCTGGGCGACAACAAGTTCATCCATGCGCCGCGCACGGGCGCCCTGGTGCGCGTCGACGACATGCAAACCAGCTACTGGACCAGCCGATTCACGGGTGCGCGCCGGGCCGACCTCACGGTGCTCGGCAGCAACTTGCCCGCCCGGCGCTGAATCTGCCGGGTGCCTCCCGCGGCGTGATGCCCGTGGTGTGATGCCCAAGACAATCGCCCAGCCCGTGCCCTCACCCGGCGTCCCACTCGAACCCAGCCGCATTCCCTTCGCGGCCGCAAACGGCACAATCCGCGCATGGGCGAAACCGTGATTCCTCTGGCCGACCTGCGCTATGCCGCGCCGGTGCCTGCCATTCCCAAAGTCTTGACGGCCCCGACAGGGCTGCTGGCTGATCGCCTGGGCCGGCCCTTGCACGACCTGCGCATCTCGGTCACCGACCGCTGCAACTTCCGCTGTAGCTATTGCATGCCCAAGGAGATCTTTGACCGCGACTATGTGTTTCTGCCGCAAAGCTCGCTGCTGAGCTTCGAGGAGATCACCCGGCTGGCGCGCATCTTCGTCGCCCACGGCGTGCACAAGCTGCGCCTGACGGGCGGCGAGCCACTGCTGCGCAAAGGCCTGGAATCGCTGATCGCCATGCTGGCCGAGCTGCGCACGCCCGAGGGCAAGCCGCTGGACCTGACGCTGACCACCAATGGCTCAGTGCTGACACGCAAAGCACGCGCACTGGCCGCGGCCGGCCTGCAGCGCATCACCGTCAGCCTGGACGCGCTGGACGACGCCATTTTTCGGCGCATGAACGATGTCGATTTCCCGGTGGCCGATGTGCTGGCCGGTATCCACGCGGCGCGAGACGCCGGCCTGGGGCCGATCAAGGTCAACATGGTCGTCAAACGCGGCACCAATGAGCAAGAGATCGTGCCCATGGCGCGTTATTTCCGCGAGCACTTTGGTGGCAGCGTGGTGCTGCGCTTCATCGAGTACATGGATGTTGGCGCCAGCAACGGTTGGCGCATGGACGAAGTGCTGCCCTCGGCCGAGGTGTTGAAAATCCTGCACGCGCAGTGGCCGCTTCAAGCCCTGGACCCGACGGTCGTGGGCGAAACCGCCGAGCGCTGGCGCTACGCCGATGGCGCTGGTGAGATTGGCGTCATCTCCAGCGTCACCCAGGCCTTTTGCCAGGATTGCAACCGGGCGCGCCTGTCCACCGAAGGCAAGCTGTTCATGTGCTTGTTTGCCAACGCCGGGCACGACCTGCGCGCCCTGCTGCGCCAGGGCCGCAGCGACGCCGAAATCAGCGCTGCCCTGGGCGGCGTCTGGGCCGGCCGTGATGACCGCTATTCCGAGCTGCGCAGCGCCCAGGTCATCGACACGACAGCCTTGGGTGCTGAGGCAGCCAAGGCTGGCGGCCAACGCCGTGTCGAGATGCACTACATCGGTGGCTGAGGGCCGCAGCACTTGCGGCCTTGGCCTCGGCTTCAGTCTCGGGTGCAGGCCCGGGCTCGGCCCCCTGCTCCGCCCCAGACCTGGCCGCTGGCTCACCGTTTTCCTCGGCAGCCACCCCCGCCCAGCAGCCCGCGTCCCACCCTTGCACCATGACCCCCTCGCTTGCTGACATCGCCTCCTGCATCAGTGGCTACGACCCCAAGGCCCTGCCTGTGGCGCAGGCCCAGGAGTTCATCTCGCGGCTGGTGCCGCGCGTACAGGCCGTGGAAAGCCTGGCCATACGCAGCGCCCTGGGCCGGGTCTTGGCCCGCGACGTCATCTCGGCCATTGATGTGCCGGCGCACGACAACTCGGCCATGGATGGCTATGCGCTGCGTGCCGACGATCTGGTCGCGGGGCCTTCGGCCGCGGGCGGCGCCGACACCGTTGCCCCTGAGATGACCCTGACCGTCAGCGGCACCGCCTACGCCGGCCAGCCCTTCAGCGGCAGCGTCACCGCGGGAGAGGCCGTGCGCATCATGACGGGCGCGGTCATGCCCGCCGGGCTGGACACCGTGGTGCCACAGGAATTCACACGCAGTGCCGAAGATGGACGCGTCCTTGTTCCGTTAGGTGTCGTGCAGCGCGGTGACAACCGCCGCCTGCGTGGCGAAGACCTGGCCCGTGGAGAAGCAGCGCTGCACGCCGGCCGCATCCTCAGCCCGGCCGATCTGGGCCTGCTGGCCTCGCTGGGCCAGGTCGAGGTGCCGGTGCTGCGGCGCCTGCGCGTGGCGTTTTTTTCCACCGGCGACGAGCTGCGCTCGGTCGGTGAGCCGCTGGCCGAGGGCTGCGTCTACGACAGCAACCGCTACACCCTGTACGGCATGCTGCAGCGCCTGAACGTCGAGGCCATCGACATGGGCGTGGTGCCCGACGAGCCTGCTGCACTGGCAGAAGCCTTCACCGCGGCCGCAGCCTGCGCCGATGCCGTGATCACCTCAGGTGGCGTCAGCGTCGGTGAGGCCGATCACACCAAGCAGGTCATGGCGCAGCTGGGTGAGGTGCTGTTCTGGACGATCGCCATGCGGCCTGGCCGGCCCATGGCCATAGGCCGCATTGGCCCGCCCGACAAACCCGCCATGTTGTTTGGCCTGCCCGGCAACCCGGTGGCGGTGATGGTGACGTTTTACGCCTTCGTGCGCGACGCGCTACTGGCCATGAGCGGAGCCACCCCTGTGCCCCTGGCACCGCTGCGCGCCATCAGCACCCAGGCCTTGCGCAAGAAGCCGGGCCGCACCGAGTACCAGCGCGGCATCGTCAGCCAAGCCGCTGACGGCCGCTGGCAGGTGCGCATTACCGGCAGCCAGGGCTCAGGCATCCTGCGCAGCATGAGCCAGGCCAATGGCATGGTCGTGCTGCACCACAGCCAAGGCTCTGTGGCGGCCGGCGAGCTGGTGGATGTGATCCCCTTCCACGGCCTGATTTGAACGGCGCCAGCACAGCGCCGTGCCCCGCCAGTAGCATGCAAATGACGCGTCCATTTTGTCCAGCCAATTGGCCTGATCAATCCGCCCCGCCCAGCGCCGGCTGCACCTCGGCGGTGGTGTTCTCGCCCGGCACGCGCTTGCGCGCCAGCAGCGTGTACACCGTGGGCACGACGAAGATGGTCAACAGCGTGCCCAGCGACATGCCGCCCACGATCACCCAGCCGATTTGCTGGCGGCTCTCGGCCCCCGCGCCGCGCGCCAGGGCCAGGGGCAAGGCCCCCAGCACCATGGCGCCGGTGGTCATCAGAATCGGCCGCAGGCGCAGGCTGGCGGCCTCGACCACGGCCGTGCGCACATCGCGGCCTTGCTGGCGCAACTGGTTGCTGAATTCGACGATCAAGATGCCGTGCTTGGTGATCAGGCCGATCTGCGAATAGACGTTGAGCGTGCCGCCGGTGAGCTGCATGGCCCCGAGCGCACCGACCATGGACAAAGGCACCGAGAGCAGGATGACAAATGGGTCGATGAAGCTCTCGAACTGCGCCGCCAGCACCAGGAAGATGAACAGCAGGGCCAGAACGAACACCAGGCCGAGTGCGCCGCTGGATGAGCGGAACTCGCGTGAGACGCCGTTGAGCTCAGTCGTGTAGCCGGGCTTGAGCACCTTGGCGGCGGTGTCATCCATGAACTTCAGCGCATCGCCCAGCGCAAAGTTGGGGGCCAGGTTGGCCGTGATCGACACCGAGCGCCGCTGGTTGAAGTGGTTCAGCTCGCGCGGGCTGACCGATTCACGCACCTTGACCAGGGACGACAGCGGCACCATGGCGTCGTTGCGACCGCGCACGAACAAGCGTTCGATGTCCTCGGGCCGCGTGCGACCGCTGCTGTTGGTCTGCACCAGCACGTCGTACTGCTCGGCGCCACGCTTGTAGCGCGTCACGGCACGGCCGCCCAGCATGGTCTCCACCGTGCGCGCCACCTGATCGACGCTGACGCCGGCATCGGCGGCGCGGTCGCGGTCGACCTCAATGAACAACTCGGGCTTGTTCAGCCGCAGATCGGTTTCGGGGGCAATGAAGCCCGGGTTGCGCGCCATCTCGGCCACGATCTGCTGCGTGGCCGCGGCCAGGTTGGCGTAGGAATCATTGGTGACGACCACAAAGTTCACCGGCCTATCCCGAAAGCCCTGGCCCAGGCTGGGCGGCGTGGAGGCAAAAGCATTGACACCCGCCAGGCTGGAAAACTGCTGCTGCAAAAGCCGCGCCAGCTCGGGCGTGCTGCGCGTGCGATCGGCCCAATCCTTGGTGGCCATGAAGGAGAAGGCCTGTGAGACGGTGGGGTTGCCGGCCGAAACAAACACCCGCTCCAGCTCGGGGATGCCCGAGGCGATGCGCTCGACCTCGCGGCCATAGCGTGCGGTGTACTCCAATGTCGCGCCATCGGGCGCATTGATGGTGCCCAGCACGATGCCGCGGTCCTCCATGGGTGCCAACTCGCTGCGCAGGCCGGTGAACATCACCCAACTGCCCGCGCCCGAGGCCAGCATCACCACCAGCACCAGCCAGCGCTGGCCTAACACCCATGTCAATGTGTGGGCATAGCCGCGCGTCATCCATTGCAAAAAACGCTCCATGCCGCGATCAAAGAAATTTGGTTTGGGGTTGTGCTTGAGCAGCAGGCTGCACATCATGGGGGTGAGCGTCAGCGCCACAAAGCCCGAGACGATCACTGCGCCCGCCAGGGCCAGGGCAAATTCGACGAACAGCCGCCCGGTGCGCCCGGGCGTGAAGGCCAGCGGCGCAAACACCGCGGCCAAGGTGAGCGTCATCGCCACCACCGCGAAACCAATCTCACGGGCACCGGTCAAGGCCGCCTGGAAGGGCGTGGTGCTGTGGCCATCGCCTTCCTCGATGTGGCGGAAGATGTTTTCCAGCACGACGATGGAGTCGTCCACCACCAATCCGATGGCCAGCACCAGCGACAGCAGGGTCAGGGTGTTGATGGTGAAGCCGGCCGCGGCCATCAGAGCAAAGGTGCCGATCAGGCTGACCGGGATGGTCACCAAAGGGATGACCGAGGCCCGCAGGGTGCGCAGGAAGACAAACACCACCAGGGCCACCAGGCCCACCGATTCGGCAATCGTGCGGTACACGGATTGCACCGAGCGCTCGATGAACACCGAGTTGTCGTTGGCGATGCGGATGGTCAAGCCTGGCGGCAAATCCTGCTGCACCTTGGGCAGGGCGGCACGGATGCCGGCCGAGATCTCCAGCGGGTTGGCTGTGGCGTTGCGGATGACGCCGGCCGAGACCGAGGGCACGCCATTCAGGCGCACGCTCATGCGCTCACTGGCCGCGGCCTGCTCGATGCGCGCCACATCCTTGAGGCGCACGGTGAAGCCGCTGCTCACCTTGAGGGCGACCTCGCCAAACTGCGCCACGGTGTTCAGGTCGGTACGCGCGGTGACGTTGAACTCGCGCTGCTGGCTCTCGATGCGCCCGGCGGGCACCTCGAGGTTCTGCCGCCGCAGGGCGTCTTCGACATCCAGGGTGGTGAGCCGGTAGCTGGCCAGGCGGTCGGGATCGAGCCAGATGCGCATGGCGAATTTGCGCTCACCGAAGATGGGCACATCGGCCACGCCGGGGATGGTCTGCAGCCGTGGCTTGACGACGCGGTTGATGACATCGGTGACTTCCAGCGCCGACATGGTCTCGCTGGTGAAGGCCAGCCAGACCACCGGGAAGGCATCGGCCTCGACCTTGGCCACCACCGATTCATCGGCGGCATCGGGCAAGCGGGCACGGACTCGGGCGACGCGGTCGCGCACATCGGCGGCGGCAGCATCGGGCTCCTTGCTGAGCTTGAAGCGCACCGTGATCTGGCTTTGCTCGGAACGCGACACCGAAGTCAGGATGTCCACGCCATCGATGCCGGCGATGGAGTCTTCCAGCGGCTTGGTCACCTGCGACTCGATCACCTCGGACGAGGCGCCCACCAACTTGGTGCTGACCGTGACCACAGGCTCATCGATGCGCGGGTACTCGCGCACCGTGAGCTTGGTGTAGGACACCGCGCCGACCAAGAGCAGCATCAACGACATCACGGTGGCGAAGACCGGCCGGCGGATGGAGATCTCAGACAGCTTCATGGTCGCGACCCCAGATCAAACGGCGCCCGAGGCGCCAACAGGCAAAGTACGTGGCCCTCCGGCAGCCGATGCTGCGCCTGGAACCGCGCCAGGTGCCGCACCTGGCACCGCACCCGCTGCCGCCCCCGCTGCCGGTCTGGCACCACCGCTGGGGCGTGGACCGAGCTGCACGATGCGCACCGCCTGGGGCTCGCCGCGCATCAGCCTGGTCTGTCCAGCGATGACCACCAGGTCGCCAGGATCCAGGCCTTGCAGCACCTCAACCCGACCTGCGGCGCGTGCGCCGATGCGCGCCAACAGGCGCTGGCCCAGCTTGCCGCCGTTGGGCCCATCCACCACCTTGATCAGGAACTGCTCATTGCCCAGGGGCACCAGGGCCTCCTCGGGAACCGTGAGCGCCTTCTCGCGCACGGCAAAAACGGTGCGCGCACGGGCGAACATGCCACTGCGCAGGTCGCCCGCTGTGTTGTCCACGCGCGCCCGGATCAGCAAGGAGCGCCCGCTGGCGTCGAGCTGCGAATCCATGGCGGCAATGCGCGCCGTGTAGCGCTTGCCCGGCAGCGCGTCCAGCGTCAAGGTCACCGCCTGGCCCGGCTTGAGCGAGGCCATATAGCGCTCGGGCAAACGGAAATCCACCCAGACCGAGGACACGTCCTCGATCTGCACCATGTCGGCTCCATCTTTCACATAGTCGCCAATGTTCACCAAGCGGATGCCGACGATGCCGTCGAATGGCGCCAGCACGGCCATGCGCTGCAATTGCGCCTGGGTCACGGCCACCTGGGCCACCGCCACATCCAGGCTGGCCTGGGCCTGATCGACCACGCTCTGGCTGACAAAGCCTTGTGCCAACAACTCGCGGTTGCGCTGCAGGCTGGTGCGCGCAATGCTGGCCTGGGCCTGCGCCTGCTGCACCTGCGCCTGTTGCAGGGCGTTGTCGAGCTGCACCAGCAACTGCCCCTTCTTGATGCGCTGGCCGTCGGTGAAGCCAAGTTGGGAAATCCTGCCGCTCACTTCTGGTCTTAGCATCACGCCCTGAATGGCGCGCAAACTGCCCACCGCCAAGGCGTCGTCTTCCAGGCGCATGACCTCGACTTTGCCCACTTCGACGGCCACTGGGCCACCAGGACCACCTGGGCCCGCCGGCCCGCCACGCGCACCACCCACGCCTTGTCCGGCTGCACCGGCCCCGGCTGTGCCACGTGATGGGCCCGAGCCACCGCCACCCGCAGCGCCTGGCGCAGGGTTGGCAGACGCGCCGGGTGCGGCCAGCACGGCCGCCGCTGAGGTTTTGTTCTGCAGCCACCAGGCTGCGCCACCGGCGCCAACCAGGGCCACCACAATGGCCACGTTGCGAATGATCGTATTCATCACTGGGTTCTGTCGCTGATCGTCGAATGTAGTCGTTCGCGGGGTGGCCGCTGGCCACGCTTGGCTAAGGGCAACATGCCCGGCCCAGGCTAGGCCTTCACCTTTGCCTGCCCAGCTCAACCCCACGGTTGGCCAAGGCATCGGCGCGCTCGTTGCCCGGGTCGCCGGTGTGGCCGCGCACCCAGTGCCACTGCACGTCGTGGCCCGCCACCAGGGCGTCGAGCTTCTGCCACAGGTCGACGTTTTTCACCGGCTGCTTGGCCGATGTCAACCAGCCGCGCGCCTTCCAGCCATGGATCCAGGTGCTGATGCCGTTCTTCACGTACTCACTGTCGGTGTACACCGCCACCGGCGCGCGGCGCTTGAGCGAGGCAAGGGCCTCGATCACCGCCGTCAACTCCATGCGGTTGTTGGTGGTCAGGGGCTCGCCGCCACACAGCTCTTTTTCATGCTCCCCCCAGCGCAGCCAGGCACCCCAGCCGCCCCGGCCCGGGTTGCCCTTGCAGGCGCCATCGGTGTAGATCACCACGGTGTCGGTCATGTCTGCTCGGATTCCTTGTTTGATCGCCCCAAGGCCGCTGGCGACATTGCATGGCCTTGGGAATTCGTAGCGGTCGCCGGCGCCGCGGCCTTTTTGCTTGTGCGATGTTGCCGCGCCATGCCCATCAGGCGCATGCCACGCACACGTTTGACCGCCACCAACATGTAGGCCGCACCCAGCACCGGCCACCAGCGCTCACCGCTGCGTTCCATCCAGGCCCAGCCCTCCAGCACCGAGGTGCTGGCCAGTGCCGGACGCCAGCAACCAAAGCGCCCCACTTCGACCTCAAAGCTGAGCAGACGTAACCAGTCACGCAAACGCCAGTAGCCGATGAAGTCACCCTCGTTGGGCAGGAACAGTCGGCCGCCCAGGCCCAGGCGGTGGCGCGCACGACCCAGGCTTTGCCGCAGCGCCCACAGGCTGGCCGGATTGAAGCCGGTGATGACCACACGGCCCTCGGGCCTGAGCACGCGCTCGACCTCGCGCAGCGTGTCGTGCGGGTCGCGTGCTTGCTCCAGGGTGTGCGGCAGAACGACGAGATCGAGGCTCTGGCTGGGAAAGGGCAGCGCATCAAAGTCGCAGTGCAGGCCGAGCGTGTCATGGGGCGTCAAAGTGGCCAGGCTGTCATCCACCGGCGGCAATGACAGGGGCTCGGGCAGGTGCATGGAGTCGCTGGCCACCCAGCGGTGCGGCATGCGGTTGGCACGCAAGCCATCGACCTGTGGCAGGCCCAGTTGCAGGGCATGGAAGCCGAACACATCGGCCACCGCACGGTCCATTTGGCACTGCTCCCAATCGACGAGGTAGTGCCCCGGTGGGCTCCTCAGCCATTGGCCCAATTCGATGATCGATAATTCTCGCCCCATGACCCTGCCCACTTTGCCCGCAGCCACCACCCAGCCACTTCAGATGCATAGGCACAGGGCCAAACTGCGCGCCATTCTAAAAGCCCGATGTGGCCTGGCCACACTGGTGTTCATTGCAGTCTCTGGCTGCGCCAGCGTACCGCCGCCCTTGTCGGCGCAGGGTCCGCTGGACACTCTGGTTAGCCCCACCAAAGCTGTCGATGTGATTGACGCGGCGACGGTGCCAGTGTCGGTGACGCCGGCGGTGCTGGCTTCGCAAGTGCAGCCGATGGTGCCGCCGGCGATGGCAACGGCGCCGGCCGACACTGCCAAGCCCAAGCCCCTCGAAAATGCCGATGCGCCAATGGCCACAGAGCCCGCCGCCGAGGCACTGGACCCGCTGCGGCCCAGCATACGCATCGACCCCGAGGATCAATCGGCACGCGCCGACCTTTGGGAACGCGCGCGCTCGGGCTTTCGCATGCCCGATCTGGACAATGCCCTGGTGCGCAAATGGGAGCAGTACTACACCGCCAAGCCAGAGTATTTGCAGCGCATGTTCGAGCGCGGTGGCCGCTACCTGTTTCACATCGTCGATGAGCTCGAGCGACGCGACATGCCCAGCGATCTGGCGCTGCTGCCTTTCATCGAAAGTGCTTTCAATCCACAGGCCATGTCCAGCGCCAAGGCCTCGGGCATGTGGCAATTCATCCCCGGCACGGGGCGTGATTTCGCGCTGCGGCAAAACATCTTTCGCGACGACCGCCGCGATGTCCTGGCCTCGACCCGCGCGGCGCTGGACTACCTGAGCAAGCTACACGGCATGTTCAACGATTGGCACCTGGCGCTGGCGTCCTACAACTGGGGCCAGGGCAGTGTGCAGCGCGCCATCAAGCGCAACCAAGGCGCCGGCCTGGGTGTTGGCTACGAGCAGTTGGCCATGCCCGATGAAACGCGCAATTACCTGCCCAAGCTGCAGGCCATCAAGAACATCGTCGCCCGGCCGCAGGCCTTTGGTCTGACCCTGCCTGCCCTGCAGAACCACCCCTATTTCCTCGCGGTTCCCATCACCCGGGACATCGATGTCGATCTGGCCGCACGACTGGCCAGCCTGCCGCTGGAGGAATTCAAGCAGCTCAATCCGCAGATGAACAAGCCGGTGATCCTGGCCGCGGGCACGCCGCAGGTGCTGCTGCCCTACGACAACGCAGCCATCTTCGTGCAGGCCCTGGCCGACCACCAGGGCCCGCTCGCGAGCTGGACGGCCTGGGTCGCCCCCAAGACCATGAAGACCACCCAGGCGGCGCAGCAGGTCGGCATGAGCGACGAAGACCTGCGCGTCGTCAACAACATTCCGCCACGCATGCTGGTGAAGGCCGGCTCGACGCTGCTGGTCCCGCGCAGCGCGCAGCGCCAGGCCGACGTGCCCGAACAGCTGGCACACCATGCCGTGATGGCGCTGGCGGCCGATGCCCCGCCGTCGCGTCGGGTGGTGGTGCGGGCCGGCCGCAAAGGCGAGACGGTGGCCGCGATCGCCCGACGCTACGGCGTCAGCGCCGCGCAGGTGGCGCAGTGGAACAAGGTCACCGCAACCTCGCGTTTCGCGGGTGGCAGCGCGGTCGAGTTGCACCTGCCGCAGCGTGCCGCGCGCGCCGCCGTGAAGATCCGCAATGCCAGTACCAACCGCGACAACGTGCGCGCCGTGCGCAGCGCGAAAGCGCGTGC